>NZ_JBFAXA010000017.1:0-166437 GCF_040689265.1 Streptomyces sp. NPDC052012 | reverse complement strand
CACGACCCACGGCCGCGACTGACGGTTTCCCATACCCAGACCTACGAGCAAAAGGGCCGACAGTCTCATGATCAGCAGCTTTTGTTAGAGCCAGTTAAAGCGTAAGGGGCCATGATCACTCGCGCCAAAGCAGCTCCCGGCCAAAGTCGCTACGCCGACCGCGCGGTACTGTGCGGGCACACTCGGCAGGGGAGGGCACAGTGAGCGGCACATGGCGCCTAATGCGCGGCGACGAGCTCGTGGGCTCCCTGGCGGTCTACGACATAGATATGCCGCACTACCTCTGCGCCTTCAGCCCCGGCCCGGGCTGGGAACCGGTCCGGCCGCTCTTCGAGGCCTGGGCCGCGGTGCAAGGGCCGGACGCCGATGGGAGTCGGACAGCTGCGGCACTCAAGCCGATTGTTGATCTTGGGCTCGTTCTCGTGCCGGTTGCTGGAGGCGAGCCGATCAATCGCTTCTTCTTGCGAATCAACGGGGACAAGGCCCGCCTGAGGTACTGAAGCAGTCACTCTTGGCAAGACCGCGCCGTACGGTTGACATCAGCGGCTGACACCAACAGGCGCGAGCCCCTGCACTGAGCGCTGAACTTCACCGAACGATCAGCCGAGGATGCGGGTGGTTGGTCCATGTCCCCGAAACCCCCTGAGCGACCTGATAAGGGTGAGGCCACAGGTTCAAATCCTTATCCTGTTAGCCCCACCAGCATGAATACCCCCAGTCGATACCGCCTGCGGGTCTTTGACATTCACGGCAGACATCAGCCGATGAGTGGATCTTTCAGAAGCTCGGCCAGCATGTCCACCGCTTCACGTTCACTGTCGCCGACGACGTGCGCGTAGACATCGAGGGTCATGCTGATCTGGCTGTGCCGGAGGATCGCCTGAGCGACCTCGGGGTGCACCTGCAGGAAGGCGAGCAGGGTCCCGCAGGTGTGCCGTACCTAGCGCCCACCGGCGATCTTTCGTGCCCGCTCCTGGAGCTCCCGGCGCTCCTCAAGGACGCGAGCGCAGAACTCCGGGAGCGGGAGCACGGCCTGTGGAGGACGCCGTCTTGAGATCTTCGAGGACCAGGCCCACGCCCGTGACCCGCTGTACCTGCTTGACCGGGGTAGTGGTCGGCTTCGAGGTCGATGTCCTGGCTGCGGAGCCCGAGCACCTCGCTGCGTAGAGCTGGTGGGCTCGCACCGAACGCAGGCAGGCGCTGGCCGGGGCGTTGCGGAGCACGCGCAGAACCTTGAAGCGGGCCGAGGCGCCGACCTTCTCGCGGGTCAGCGTGGCCATGAACACCCGAATCTGCGCCGGGGTGAGCTTGACCACCGGCAGAGCCGGGACGGGCTCGCCGGGGCGATCTCCGGTCCCTCGTCCGGCGCCTCGGGGCGGTCGACCATCGGCGTGGGAGCAGGAGCAGCCGGGCGCCGGTTGCGGTGCCGGCTCGGTGGGCTGGTGGACGAGCAGGGTGCCGCCGAGGAAGGCCAGCGCTGGCCAACCGGCGACGAGGATGCGCAGCCAGGCCGGAACGCTGAACCGTTCCGTTCGTACGCGTGGAGTTTTGCTGTCGGGCAGGACCGACTCCGTGGCGACCAGCAGAACAAGTTCCGTCAGCTCGCCCAGTTGCTGGGGCCCGTCTCCTCCAACACGTGACCTCCGTCCCCATCTCCAGCCCCGTCCCAAGGAGACACCCAGTGACCGCCACGGCGCTGCCCCCTCGTCAACCACTCGCGGGCAGAGGCCCTCCGGGAATGCCCGGCGTCTACCTGCCGGTGGCCGACTATGAGACCCCGTACGCTGCCGCGATCATGCTCCGCTCGGTCCAGGCCGGCGAGGGCGAGCGAGGGCCACTACGGACCACCGGCCTACGACGCGTATACCAACGACGTCGACGGGGCGACCCGCCTGTACGTCGCCTACGTTGCTTCACTACTGAAAGCGGTGCGGCCCGTTTAAGCGTGCACGCATCCTTGCCAGCCATCCGGACGCAGTGCACGCTGAGCCCCTGCATCGAGGGAGGGCCTGTGTCTCTAGCTGAGCACCGCGTGATCAGCCACGAAGACGGGGAGCGCCGCGTCATCGCCGTGCTCCGCAGAAGTGCTGAGACCGACCAACTGAGCGATGAAGAGATCGTGGCCCAATTCGACGCGTGGGTGCGCGCCACTCGATCAGGCTGGGAGCAACCGCGTCCGGGACGTCCGAGCGGCTGAGACTGCGTTCTGTAGGAAACCCCCTGGCGTCGACGGCACGACATAGGCCGTCATGACGGTCTGCCCGTACCAGCGGTTTACCCGCATGCTCGGTGTCGTCCGGCTCCGGCCAGCGGCCGCGCGCCCGGTCCGCGCGGCTGGTGCCAGCCTTTACTTGAGTTTTTCGTTAGTTGTGTGGGTGCAAGGGCTTTAGCAGTGTGAGCATGATGGGGTGTCTTCCGAGCCGCAGGATGCTGTTGCTGATGTCTCCGTTCTGCCGTTGACGCCGCCGCAGTTGGCCGAGGCCCGTCGCATGCGTGCGGCTGAGTTGTTCGAGCAGAGAGGTCCTTCATCCGAGGTTGCCCGGGCAGTGGGGATGCATCCCGAGAGTGTGCGCCGGTGGAGACGTCTGTGGGAGCAGGGCGGGGTTCAGGCATTGCGGCGGCGTCCGGCTACCGGTCGGCCGCCCAAGCTGGATGACGCCCAGGTCGAAGCGGTTCGGACTGTGCTGGAGCAGGGCGCTCAGGCTCACGGGTTCGAGGCGGACCTGTGGACGCTGGGACGGGTCGGCGTGGTGGTTGAGCGGGTGACCGGGGTGAGGTTGGCCCGGGCCTCGGTATGGCGCCTGCTGACCGGGCGGCTGGGGTGGAGTCTGCAGCGGCCCAGGCGCCAGGCCATCGAGCGGGACGAGTCCGAGATCGCCCGATGGGTCGCCCAGGAGTGGCCGCGCATCAAAAGGGGGCGGTGAAGAAACGTGCCTGGATCGTGTTCTTCGATGAATCAGGCGTGTCGCTGCTGCCCGAGGTGCGTCGCAGCTACGCACCCCGCGGCCGCACTCCGCTCTTGCGGCACCGGCTGAACTGGAAACGAGCCGGGATGGCCGCCGCGCTGGGCTATCACGCCGCCGACCTCGATCGCGGCCCGCGGCTGTGCTTCCACCTCAAGCCGGGCAGCTACGACACCACTTCCCTGATCGAGGTGCTGGAACAGATCAAGACCTTCTACGCCGGTGAGTCGGTGGTGTTGGTATGGGACGGACTGTCCGCCCACTGGAGTCGGGGCATGCGGGCCTGGGTGGCCGAGCAGGACTGGCTCACCCTCGAGCGGCTGCCGGCCTACGCACCCGAACTCAACCCGGTCGAACTGCTGTGGTCGGCCATCAAGACCCGCGAGTTGGCCAACCTCGCCGGCGACCACCTCGCCGATGTCGCTGACGCAGCCGAACGCGGCATCCGCCGAGTCTGCTCCAGCGAGCAACTCCCGTGATCCTTACTCGCCCACACCGGCCTGACCATTCATCCCCAAACACCACAGAACTTACGGAAAACTCAAAAAAGGTAGGCAGTCTCGTTTGGATCAGCGTGCTGACCAGAGGATGCCTGCGATGTGGAGTCCGGCCAGATAGATGGTGGCGGTCTTCTCGTAGCGGGTGGCGATGCCGCGCCATTGCTTCAGGCGGTTGATGCACCGCTCGACCGTGTTGCGCTGCTTGTAGGCCTCGCGATCGAAGGCAGGTGGCCTGCCTCCCCGGCTTCCCCGACGCTTTCGGTGACCTTGCTGGTCCGCCGGAACGGGGATCACCGCGCGGATGCCGCGCCTGCGCAGGTGATCGCGGATCGCGCGCGAGGGGTACGCCTTGTCGGCAAGGACCACGCCCGGCCTCGTGCGGGGCCGTCCACGGTGCCGCGGAACGCGCAGTCGGGCCATCACGTCCGGGAGGGCGGGCGCGTCGCCGGCCTGGCCGGCGGTGAGAAGGAAGACCGGGGGCCGGCAACGGTCGTCGGCAGCAAGATGGATCTTTGTGGTCAGTCCGCCGCGGGACCGGCCGATGGCGTGGTCGTCTGGCTCACCGGCCGGGGCCCCTTTTGCGGGCCCTGGCCGCGTGCTGGTGAGCCCGCACGATCGTGGAGTCCACCGAGACGGCCCAGTTCAGGTCCTCGTCCGTGTCGGCCTGAGCCACCAAGGCGGTGAACACCTGCTCCCAGGTGCCGTCCACAGCCCACATCCGCAGTCGGTTGTAAACGCCCGCTTTCTCGGCCTGGCCGGGGAAGTCGTGCGTCTTGACCCTTACGGGCTGCCTTGCGGGCCGCCATTCGTGCCCAGCGTTCTTGTAGCGCCGATCAGCTCCTTCTTCTTGCTGTCCACACTGATCACCGGGTCACCGGCGTCCCTGTGGTCTCGTGCCTGCTCATTGAGGTAGTGGAAATGGGTCCGGTCGGGGTGCTGAGCACCCTCGATGGTCTTGGCGTTGGCCTGCAGACTGAAGGCTTCCTCCCGCAGCACGGCGACCGTGTCGGCGGAGACCCGGTGGCCCTGTCGCCCGTCGGGCGCAGGGAGATGTGTCGCGGTCGGAGCGCGTACGCTACTGGCCGGGGTAGCGGCGTACGTAAGGGGGCTACCGACTGTCCGGTATGTCAGTTCAGTAACGGTCGGGTCACGGCAGGCCACATCGGGTCTGCAGCCGGGCGCCACCGGACCGACGTGCCACGGGGTTCACGGCGACAGGGTATGGTCGCGAGATCCATGGCGCCAGCGCGGCCCAGGCATTCTCGAGTCCACGCTCGAAACAGAAGCAGTAGCCCCGGCCGACCGGGGTGGTCGGAGTTACCGGCTGATCAGCGGCAGCGCGGGGAAGGTGTGGCTCTGCCAGATCAGGCGAGAGGGCTCTTCCGGGTAGGCGGTGACCCGACCGAGTGTCGAAGAGCTGAACAAGGCGTTGACCGATGTCGTACGCGGGCCAGCCGGGGTCGCCGTGGGCGGCGAACGATGCCCATGCGGCGCGCATCCGGGCGGCAGGGCCTCTGCCTCCGGGGAGGGTGTTTCAGCGATCAGCATGGCAGGCTGGCCGCGGTTCAGGTTGCCGAAGACGAGTGGTACGTCGAGGCCGTGGCAGGCGCCGAGGGCGCCGCCCATGCCGGGGGCCGGCCAGGCCAGCTCGTAGACATGCGCGCGGCCCCCGGCAGCCGTCTGGGCCTCGGCGAGGTGGAGCGACGGCATGCGGAACAGCCAGTCGGAATGGACCAGTTCGTACAGCTCGTCCGGGCTCGCCGCCGGGAAGGCGTCGCGGTAGCGGCGTGCGCCGTCCGGGCCGGGTGCGAATACCTGGAGGGCGTTCGCCGCCTGCTCCTGGCTCACCTCACCGAGCAGACCGTCGATGGCGGTGAACAGGCGCTGCTCGTCGCGGGTGTGTCCGACGAGGAGTTCGATGTCGCGGCCGGCGCCGTCGGTCAGGGCCTGCCACGGTGTGACGGCCAGGACCTCGCCGTCGACGACGGGCGAGAAGGGGATCGCTCTGCGCGCGGGCCGGCCCTAGCGTTGCCCCCACTGGCCCATCTTGGCGCCGACCGTGTCACCGGCGGCGCACAGACGGCGTGGGGTAAGGCGGGACAGGTCGGGCACCGTGGGCCGCAGCCCCAGCTCGGCGGCGCAGGCGGCAGTGATGTCCGCGGCAAGATCCGGCGAGCAGCGCGGCGAGCGATCCCTCACCCGCCGACTGACCGAAAACCGTGACCCGGTCGTGGTCGCCGCCGAAAGCCCGGATGTTGTCGCGCACCCATTCGAGAGTGGCGACCTGGTCGAGCAGACGCCGGTTGGGAGGGGCCCCTCCATCTGCGCGAAGCCCTCGATCCCCACGTAATAGTTGAAAGTGACAACCACCACGCCACCGTCCCGCGCGAGCCGGCCACCGTCGTACTCGAGGAGGCCGGACATACCGATCACGTAGGCGCCGACCTGGATCCACACCGTCACCGGCAGCTCCGCGACAGCGCGTCAATGCCGAAGTGCCCACCCTGCGGGGGCGGAGGGCCGTACGAAAGGGTATCCCGCACCCCGCTCCAGCCCCGCACCGCTCGGCGCGGCGAAGCGCAACACGCCGACCGGGGGCTCGGCGAACGGGATGCCGCGAAAGACCGCCACACCCGCCTCCCGGCTGCGGCGCAGCCTTCCGGCGGCCGCGCGGACCACGGGCCGGGATCCGGAGGGCTTGGACTCGCCAACGGTCATCACAACCGCCTCGCAACAGGAGGAGAGGGCTCACCGGCCCATACCCTGCGGATCATCCACCGCGGGTGGATGCCGCGCCAGCGATTTACGGATGACTCGGACTGCTGGAGGCATCCACTCCGTGCCTTCATCGGCACGGCTTCTCCGGCTGCGCCGGTTCGCGCAAGGTCTCCCCAAGCCCTCGTCGGCGTCTGCGGCGCAGGAGGACTCGACCGGGTCAGCACCTGCGGCCGGCGCACAGCTCCAACTGCTCCCTTTCGAAGCGTTGGCGGAAGGTGCAGTCGTGCGAGACCGCGACCACCGTTCCCGGGTACACTGCGAGCGCGGCCAGAAGGCCCTCGACCAGGTCGAGCGCGATGTGGTTGGTCGGCTCCTCGAGGACCAAGAGGTTCGCGGGCCGGGTCACCAAGGTCGCGATCTGCAGCCGCCACTGCTGCTGTCCCGCAGACAGGGCGGCGACCTGGACGTGCAGGTCCTCCTCGCGGAACAGCCCTGGAGCCAGAAGCTGTTCGGCGTATTCGTCCGGCAGCCCGGTCCGTCCGGCGGCGAATGCGGCGAGCAGTGGGAGCGCAGGAGCATCGTCTTGCCCGCGCTGTTCTCACCAGTGACAAGGAGCCGTTGTCCGGGCGCGATCGTCAGGAGCCGGAAAGCCATGCCCCCACCCTGACAAGACGGACCGTCTCGCCTCAACTCGTGCGGAGAGCGAAGCCCTGGATCCCCAAGCGTGGGGCACCCGCTACGGGGGCACTCGCGGCGACGCGTCCAGGCGCCCTACCTCTCGCCCACCTGGACCGATGAACCGGGCGTCCCAGGCGGCGGTGCCCACCTCGGACCGGGAAAAGCCGCCAGGCGTGCGGCACGTCCAGGCGCTTCTTCAGCGTGCCGTCCTGCTTCGCGGTCCAGGACTGACGGCCGGGGGCGCCCACGGCGCACCGGGCTTGGAACCTTCGCCGCTGGCTCTAGCTGTTCTTCGTCGGGGCGGTCCCGTGCGCGACGTGCGGCCTGCGGGTCGTGATCGGTCGATGGCATTGCCATTGCCACGGCGGTTGGGCGTGGCGATCCGGCACACGGCCAGGCGCAGGCCGTGCGTTAGCATGCACGGACGACAGTGCCGTCCTGTCTGCTGTGGCAGGGTCACCAGTAGTGGCGGCGGCCGGCGACCGTGCGTCCCATGGAGCCCATGATCCACAGGACCGCTCCGATGACCGCGAGGATGATCCCGATCGTCCACAGGATCGATATGCCGGTGATGAATCCGACGACCAGCAGGATGATGCCGAGGAGGAGCATGAACGCCTCCGATGGGGAGTAGTGCTGCTCTTACTGCGGACCGCAACGCCGTGCTGGGGAAGTGCCGGTGTGTCGGTATTCCAGGGCCGGAAGGCGTGATCGTGACATCTTCCGGTGGCTGCGGAGAGTGCCGTCCATTCCGGCCCGCGTACTGAGGTGGTGGAGATCCCCACATGAGACGGCGGCCGAAAGGCACGGCCGCCGCCGTCTGCTCCGCTGTGCCCCGTGCTGCGTCAGCTGACGAGCAGGCGGTTGAAGAACGAACGGTAATGGCGAAGGGCCTGCCGCAGGTCTTCAGTGTTCGCCTGTTCGCCGCGGTTCCACTGACCTTCCAGTTCTCGTTTGTGATCGGCGAACGTGGTGGCCAGCTTCTGCATCACATCGGCGACGAGCGCGTCGGCGGTGTGCACGGCCTCGCGTGGGTCGTCCACGAACTGGTTCTGCACCTCCTGCCAGCGTGTGCGGAAACCCTCCTCATCCTCCGGGGTGAGGAGTTGGGGGGCCTGGTCCTCGTCGTGGCCGCCCTCGTCGGCGTCTTGCTGCTGCGCGCCGGTGTCGGTGTCGGTGTCCACCGGCTCGTCCTCAGCGCTCGCGGCTACCGAGCCCTCGTCTTCGACGGGACGGCTCGGCGTGCTCGTGCTCTCGCCGGGGAAGGTCGGCACGTCCGTCGCTGTACTCGCGGAGCTCTCCTGCGTGGACGTGTCGCGAGGTTGGGCGAGGTCATCGGTGGACAGGCCGCTCGCGGTGGCGGTGTCCGGTGTGTCCTTGCGTTCCATGTCTCCTCCGCTCTTGGAGGCCTGGGCCTTCCGGATCACGCGGCACGCTGTTCGCGGAGCCGTTCAGGCCGGGGCGTGGCGGCGTTCGCCGCCGTCGGAGAGCAGCTCGTCGAACAGGGCCCGGTAGTGCACCATGGCACCCCGCAATTGTTCGGTGGTCGCCTCGTGCCGGGCGCTGAGAGCGTCGACATCATGGGCGGCCCGGTAGTGCTCGAGTGTGCGGCTGTGCTCGACCGAGAGATCTTTGAGCTGTTGCTCAAAGTCCTGGGTCGGGTAGCCGCGCTCGTGCATCAAGGAGGTCACGAGACGGTCCGCGTCGTGTACGGCGTCCTCTGGACGGTCCACGAACTCTTCCTGCACGCTGGCCCACTCCCGGGTGTACCGATCCCGGGCACTGCTGTCCAGCGGCTTGATCTCAAGTGAGTCATGCCGCTTCTCGCGGGCCCTGAGCTCACGCTCGCCGGCCATGCGGCTGTCGGCGTCCTCCATCGTTCGTTCGTACTCCGGGCCGAAGCGCTCGCGGAGCTTACGGCGGCGCATGAGCAGCGAGGCCGCCACGGCTGCCACGGCGATCACCACCACGAGGGGAATGATGATCGCCAGAAGTGTCCCTGTTGCCATCGGGCCGACCCCCTAACTGCACCTTTTATCCCATTTAGTGGAATTACCGCTTCTTTTCCTTTGAAACAAGGTGCGGGTACGAATATGACTCCGCCCTCTCACGACCCAGCCCCCAACGCTGCGGCGAGGAAGACGTCCGGGCGCCGACCGGGCAGCGCCTGGTCAAGCAGCCAGCTGCCGTGCACCACGAGCGGTGGCCAGTCAGGGCCGTGGCCCCCGGCCGGCTGATGGACCCGATCATCGCGCCGCAGCAGTCATTCGCCTGCACCGCGGAGCGGTGGGGCACCCGCTACGGGGGCGCACCGGAAGGACCATCCGTGCCGAGCAGCCGCTGTCCACCGCCACTCCGAACGCGCGGGGTCGCACGAGTGGCCGTGCGACGGGGACTTGTTGACCCCCGCAGCCGAAGAGGCGTGGCAGGCGTGCGGCGGTGGGCACGATGTGCGGGGCGAGCGCGGGCTGCTGTCGGGCCCTGACGAGGAGTTCGGTCAGGTGCCGGTGCCGGCGGGTCGCCCGGCTCCAGTCGGTCTCCTAGCGGCCCGCTGTGCCGCGGCGCATGTTGGCGACCAGGGCTTCCGCACCGGTGAGGGCGAGGGAGACGCCCTCACCGGTCAGCGCGTCGATGTATCCGGCGGCATCGCCGACGAGCAGAACCGCCCGTGGACGCCGGCGCTTGCTCGCTGGCGCAGCGGTCCCGCGCCTCGCACCGCGGTGACGGCCGGGTCCTCGGGGAGGCGGGCCGCCAGCTCGGGGAAGTCGTCCAACTGGGTGGCGAAGGGGGCTCGCCGGCCGTCAGCAGGGCGATGCCGACGAGTGCGGGGCTGAGCGGGGTGACGTACGCCTCCGCGTGCGCTCCCCAGTGCACCTCGACATAGGGCGACCAGGGCGGCACCGCGTAGTGGCGGCGCAGTCCGTAGCGGGGGGCGCCCCGGGATTTCACCTCCAGGCCGAGGGAACGGCGCACGGACGAGTGCAGGCCGTCGGCGGCGACCAACCACCGGGCGCGCAGCCCCGTGCCGGGCGCGCTCACACCCGTGCCGTCCTGCTGTACCTCCTCCACCCGCACAGGCAGTACAGGGACGCCCGCCTCCTGGACGGCCCGGTGCAGGGCACCGTGCAGGTGGGTGCGCGCGCGCCCCGAGGCCGGGGCCGTGCCGGAACGCTGCCTGGACCTGGCAGGGTGCTTGGACGTAGCGGATGCCGGTGACGGGGTGCCCGGGGATCTCCAGGCCGAGGGCGGTCAGGGCGCGGACGGCGCCGGGCATCAGGCCCTCTCCGCACGCCTTGTCGACGGGTGCCGGCGGGGTTCGACCACGACGGTGTCGAGACCGGCACGCGCGGCGTGCAGGGCGGTGGCGAGGCCGGCCGGTCCGCCGCCGACGATCAGCAGGTCGTGGAGGCCGCTCACGCGGGCGCCGCCTGGGGTGAGGGCGGCGTTCTCGCAGCGGACACGGACCGTGAGCAGTACCGCGTTGGCAATGGTGAACGCCGTCGCGGTCAGCCAGGCGGAGTGCACCAGCGGCAGAGCGGCGACCTCCACGACGACCGCCACGTAATTGGGGTGGCGCAGGAAGCGGTAGGGCCCGGCGCCGACCAGGCGCGCTCCGGGAACGACGATGACCCGGGTGTTCCAGTACGGCCCGAGGGTGGTGATGCATCACCAGCGCAGGGCCTGGGCGAGTGCGGCCAGCGCCAGCATGGGCCACCCCAGGGCGGGCAGGAACGGCCGGTCGGCGAGCGCGGGTTCGAGCAGACAGCACGCGAGCAGGCCGGTGTGCAGGGCGACCATGACCGGGTAGTGGCCACGGCCGTATTCCACACCGGCGCGGGCGAGGGTCCAGGCCGCGTTGCGCCGGGCCACGACGAGTTCGGCGACGCGCTCGGCGGCGACGGCGAGGACGAGAAGCGTGTACCACGCATGAGGACCCCATCACCAGCGCAGCAGGACGAGTTCGGAACAGAATCCCGGGCCCATCGCCATGCGCATCCCCCACGTACCGGGCTCGGGCCGACGGGATTCCCAGGTGTTCTGGAGAATGTGGAGGACGGAGACCGAGGACATGTTCCCCGCGGTCGCGAGGGAGTGCCGCGCGGACTCCAGGGCGTCGCCGGGCAGGCCGAGAGCGTCGGTCACGGCGGAGAGGATCCTGGGGCCTCCCGGATGGCACACCCAGGTTCCGATGTCGTCCGTGGTCAAGCCGTGTTCGGCCAGGAAGGCACGCAGGTGCCGACCCAAGTGGTCCCGTACGAGCCCGGGAACCCCCGCCGTCGATCACGACGCGGAATCCGCCGCAGTCGATGTCCCACCCCAGGAGCGGCTCGGTGTCCGAGTACAGGTGACTGCGCGTGGCGACCGCCTGGGGCCCGGGTGTGTCCGGCGCGGCGCGACCGCTGCCGCTCACCGCGCCACTGCCACCGGCGCGTGCGACAAGCGCCGCCGCCCCGTCACCGAACAGTGAGCAGCTACGGTCTCGACCGGGTGGGTCTACCTGCCCACAGCGGCCGATCCAGCGAGGACCGCAGGCGTGGTCGATCTTGCCGATCTCCACGAGCGCACCAGAGACGTCAGGCGCATGACGGCTGCCCCCATATGTACAGGGGCCGGCATCACTACCCTCGAACTGGCGGCGGCCACCGCGTTCGGTGTGGACGGCGTCATCATCGACTCCGCCTTTCGCCAGGCCCTGCAACCCGACGCTGGGCAGAATGCTGACATCAGCCGACTCGACCGCTGCGCTACCCGTTATGCAGCAGCTCTGCGAACGGTTCCTGGCGGTCGGCAGCTCACGTCAGCACCTCAGTGCTGACCATCCATGGTGGAGGTGGAGACGACGCACTCGCCTCGAAGTGGCGTCCGTGGACGCCTGCCGGCAGTTGCCGCCGCGCATGGTTACGACGGCGGCCTCCGTGGTGTTCGCGAGGACCGTTCCGAGGGCTTGGCGCCGGTCACATCAGACCCCGTCAACGTCTTCATCTCCAGTGGCTGCCCTCCTCACTTGGGGGTGTTCCGTCCTTGTGGGTGGCGATGGGCGGGGTGTCGGGGGTGTGCCGGGCGGGTGGTTACTGCTCGGGGGTTGGGCGGGCGGCGCGGACGATGTGGGTGCGCAGTTCGTCCACGGCTTTGGTGCGGGCGCCGTCGAGGTCGGGGGAGGGGAGGGTGGCGGTGGTGACGGGGAGGGGGCGTGGGGTGTGGCTGAGGTGTTCGGCCACGGCGGTGGTGATGGTCGGGTGGGTGCCCCATTCGCCGCCGATGACGATCATGCTGGGGTCGGTCAGGGAGACGGCTGCGGCCAGGACTCCGCTGACGGCTCGGGCCACGGCCGCGGTGAGTCGCTCCGCCTGGTCGTCTGCGGCGGTCAGCCGGGCGGTGAGCTTTTCGGTGTCGATGGCGGTGGAGTGTGCGTGGCGCAGGCCGAGGGCGGCGAAGACGTCGGTGAAGTGCATGGCGGTGCCGTCGGGTCCGACGGTGTAGAGGTGGGCGATCTCGCCGGCGAGGCCGTGGTGGCCGCGGCGGACGTGGCCGTCGTTGACGACGGCGCAGCCGAGTCCTTGGCCGAGGTGGAGGTAGACGAAGTCGTCCACGCCGACGGCGCATCCGTGGTCGCGTTCGGCGCGGGCGGCCCAGTTGACGTCGTTGTCGACCAGTACGGGTCCTGTGACGTGGGGGGCCAGTAGGGCGGGCGGGTCGAGGTCGCCGACGAGGAAGGGTGCGTCGGGGAGCTGGACGAGCCGGCCTGTGGTGCGGTCGACGGGGTCGGCGGCGCTGACCACGGCGATGCGTACAGGCCCGGGTGTGCGGTCGGCGAGGTCGGCTGCGGCGTGTGTGAGGGCGGCGGCGGCCGGCTCGGGCCCGTCGTTGTGTCCGAGCGGGATGTGGGTCTGCTCCCGGACGGTGCCGTGCGCGTCGACTGTTTCGGCGCGCAGGCCGTAGGGGGTGATGGCGGCGACCAGGGCGGTGCCGGTGGCCGGGGCGAGGGCGTAGTAGGTGCCCTGCCGGCCGCGTCCGGCGGTGCGTTCTCCGGTGTCGGCGAGGAGGCCGGCGTGGGTGAGGCGCTGGACGCTGTCGGAGATGGTGGGTTTGGAGATCCCGGTGTGTGCGGCGATCTCGGCGCGTGTCAGCCGGGGGTGGGTCATCAGGGTGCGCAGCACGTTCTCGTCGGTCAGGCTGCGCAGCATCTCCAGGGAGGGTTTCGGCGGTGCCATGCCGCCATCCTAGTAAGGAGCCTTGCCTAAATGTTGGCGTCGTTCTAACGTGATTCAAGTAAGGAGTCCTAACTGAAGGAGTCGGGTCATGGCGCTCGCCGCTGAGCCGCAGCACACCCTTCCGCCCCTGCCGCACTGGCAGCAGACCCCGGAGGATCTCGGGGCCGCCGTCCGCACGATCAAGGCCGCCCTACGGGCCAGGATCGAAGCCTCCGGCCGCACCGTTGCAGAGGTCTTCGCCGCCGCCGAGCGCCGTATCGAGGCGCGCATCGAGGAGATCGAAGCCGACCGCGCCCGCGGCGAGCAGGTCTGGCCGGTCATCGACTACGACGCGATCCAGGCGGGCACCGTGACGCCCGAGGAGCGCGCCAAGCTCGCCCGGCGCGGCTGCCTGGTCGTGCGCGGCCACTTCCCCCGCGAGCAGGCCCTGGCCTGGGACGCCGCCATCGTGGACTACGTCGAGCGCAACAATTTCTTCGAGAAGTACACCGGCCCGGGCGACGACTTCTTCGGCAGCGTCGGATCCAAGCCGGAGATCTATCCCGTCTACTGGTCGACGGCGCAGATGCAGGCCCGCCAGTCGGAGCGGATGTCCACCGTGCAGTCGTTCCTGAACTCGCTGTGGCGCCACACCTCCGAGGACGGCACCCAGTGGTTCGACCCGGACCGCGACGCGCTGTACCCGGACCGCATCCGCCGCCGCCCGCCGGGCACCGACTCCGCCGGCCTGGGCACCCACTGCGACCCCGGCACCCTCGACCTGTGGATGACCAAGGACTACCAAGAAGCGTTCCGGCACGTGTTCGACGGCTCGGTGGAGTCCTACGACCCCTGGGACGCCGCCCACCGCACCACCGGCCCCCAGTACCCGGGCTCGACCATGTGCTCGGCCTTCCGCACCTTCCAGGGCTGGACCGCCCTGTCGGACATGGACGCCGACCAGGGCGTGCTCCACACCGTCCCGATCCCCGAGATCATGGCCTACCTCCTGCTGCGCCCCCTGCTCCCCGACGTCCCCGAGGACTCGATGTGCGGGGTGCGCACCAACCAGGTCTTCCCCGTCACCAAGCGCTGGCACCCGGCGCTGTACCGGGCCCTGAGCCCCATCCCCGACGTGAAGGCCGGCGACTCGGTGTGGTGGCACTGCGACATGATCCACAGCGTCGCCCCCGTCAAGAACCAGAAGGGCTGGGGCAACGTCATGTACATCCCCGCCGCCCCCTGGTGCGCCCGCAACGAGCGCTACGCCGAACAGGTCCGCGAGGCCTTCGTCACCGGTTCCAGCCCCAGCGACTTCCCCGCCGAGCACTACGAGCGCACCTGGAACGGCCGCTTCACCCCCGAGGACCTCAACGACACCGGACGCCGCGGCCTGGACCTCGCCTGACCACCGCAAACCGTCAGCGAGATACCGGTGGGGCGGGCCCGCGGAACCCGGTGACGGGCTCCGCGGGACCGCCCGTTTCCGACGCGGCTGCCGTGCCGCGCGCGAGAACCGGATCGTCGACGTCGGCTTCGCCTGAGCCTGCAGCTCGGCGAAGAAGGCGTCCACCGGTTCAACGCTCTCAGCGGCAGTCGCAGGTATCGCCGAGGGCGTGCGGGCCGTGCTCGGCGAGCGTCGGCAGGGAGACGGCCGCCAGGCGGTCGGGGAACGCGCCGCTCGATCCGGAGGTACCGACGGACCTCGCGCTTCGCCGGCGGCACACGTCCGGGGTGCCATCAGGACCAAGCCAGGGGGCGCCCCGCTTTAGCGAGGTGGGGAATGGCTTCTCTGGGCTGCTCTGACCTCAACTGGTTGCACGGATCTGCACTGTTCACCTGATCCCACCTTTCCGCCGCACTAGACCTGTAGCGCACGTATATTGATCGCGTGACTGTGACCAGGAAGGTTCGCCGATTCTCCGGCGGTGTGTACGACCTGGGTCTCCACGTGGTGTGGTGCCCGAAGTACCGCCGTCCGGTCCTCGGCGGCCGGGTCGCGGAACGACTGGACGAGCTGATCCGGCAGAAGGCGGAGGAACGCGGCTGGGAGATCATCGCCCTTGAGGTGATGCCCGACCACGTCCACCTCTTCATCAAGCACGACTCGAAGTCGTCGGCCTCGTACGTGGCCAACCAGTTCAAGGGCTTCACCTCCCGCGTGCTGCGCGAGGAGTTTCCGCACCTGAAGTCGCGGATGCCCACCTTGTGGTCGTCGTCGTACTTCGCGGCGTCGGCCGGCGCGGTGTCGGCGGCGACGGTCGAGAGGTACATCGACACCCAGTGGGAACGCCCGGGGAAGAGGGGCGGCGACTCGTGATCCGCGCGTACAAGTTCCTCCTGCGCCCCACGGCCCGTCAGGCGGCCGCATTGGGCGAGATGCTGCGGGACCACTGCTCGCTGTACAACGGGGCCCTGCAAGAGCGGCGCGACGCCTACCGGCACACCTCGAAGACGAGTGTCAAGTACGGGGACCAGTCCGCGCAGCTCAAGGAGATCCGCGCGTTCGCCCCGGAGTGGCAGGGCCGCTGGTCGTTCTCCTCCCAGCAGGCCACCTTGCGCCGATTGGACAAGGCGTTCCAAGCCTTCTTCAAGCGGGTCAAGGCCGGGCAGACGCCGGGCTACCCGCGCTTCAAGGGTGTCGGGCACTTCGACACCGTCGTCTTCCCCAGGGACGGTGACGGCTGCCGCTGGAACTCCACCCCCGACCACCGTCAGATACGCGTCCGTCTTCAAGGTGTCGGGCACGTCCGCGTGCACCAGCACCGGCCCGTGCGGGGCGGCGTCAAGACAATCTCGGTGAAGCGTGAGGGGAACCGCTGGTACGTCGTCCTCACTTGCGACGAGGTGCCCGCCGAAGAGCTTGTGCCCACCGGGGTGATCACCGGCATCGACATGGGTGTGGCCCATTTCCTGACCACATCCGACGGCGAACACGTCGCCAACCCGCGCTTCCTGCAGACGATGGCCGATCAACTGGCCGAGGCGCAGCGGCACCTGGCGGCCTTCCCCAAGCGGAGCCGGCAGCGCACCAAGCGCCACCGCGCGGCGGCCCGGAAGGTCGCCAAGCTGCACGCCAGGATCCGGCGGCAGCGCGCCGACTTCCACCACAAGACCGCCCGCGCGCTGGTCCGTGACCACGACGTGATCGTGCACGAACGGCTGAACACGGCGGGCATGACCAAGACCCCCGCCCCCAGGCCCGACCCCGAGCAGCCCGGCGGCTTTCTGCCGAACGGTGCTGCCGCGAAGGCCGGGCTCAACAAGAGCATCCTCGACGCGGGTTGGGCGCAGTTCCTCCACATCCTGGCGAACAAGGCTGAGAGTGCCGGTCGCCGAGTGATCTCTGTGGACGCGCGCAACACCTCCCGCACGTGCCCCGAATGCGGGCACGTCGCGAAGGGGAACCGTGTCACCCAAGCGAAGTTCCAGTGCACGGCATGCGGGTTCGCGGCGAACGCGGACCACGTCGGCGCGACGAACGTCCTCAACAGGGCCGGGCTGGTCCTCTGCGCGGCGGCTTAGCCACCGACACAGGAAGCCCGCGCGTTTACGCGTGGGTGGAGTCACGGAACCAAGGGCGGAAGGAGCGATCATGCACGCAGCGAAGCGAACGAGTGTCGCCGCCTCGGTGGTCCGCCCGCTGGTCGAGCCGGACCTGGATCGGGCCGACGAGATCTTCAGGGTCGCCTTCGGGACCTTCCTCGGGGCTCCTGAGCCCGAGACGTTCTTCGGGACCGCCGACTATGTCCGCACCCGCTGGGCGGCAGATCCACACGCGGCCTTCGCAGCGACCGTCGAGGGCGAGGTCGTCGGATCGAACTTCGCCGCCGACTGGGGCAGCGTCGGGTACTTCGGACCGCTGACCGTACGTCCGGATCTGTGGGACCAGGGCATCGGCAGGCGCCTCATGGAACCGGTCATGGCATGCTTCGACACCTGGGAGAACCGCCACCTCGGCCTGTTCACGTTCCCGCACAGTCCCAAGCACATCGAGTTCTATCGCCGGTACGGTTTCTGGCCGCGATTCCTCACAGCCGTCATGAAGAAGCAGGTCGCCGTCAACGCCGCAGTCGGCGGCCGAGTGCTGTACGGCGAGCTGACCGCCGTCGAGCGGCCCGACGCACTGGGCCTCGGTCGCGCGCTGACGGGGGCCGTGTACGAGGGCCTGAACCTGGAGCGCGAGATCACGGCCACACAGGCGCAGGGGCTCGGTGACACCATCCTCCTCGAGGGCTCTGACTCCGGCCTCGACGGACTGGCTGTCTGCCACTGCGGAGCGGGGCCGGAGGCCGGTGAGGACGTGTGCTTCGTCAAATTCGGCGCCGTACGCCCTGGTCCGGACGCCGCGGACCGGTTCGAACGGCTGCTGAATGCCTGCGAGCAGCTGGCCGCCGAGAGGGGACTCGGGCAACTGGACGCCAGCATGAACCTGGCTCGCCAGGATGCCTACCGGCGCATGGTCGACCGCGGTTTCCGTACCTGGCTGCAAGGCGTGACCATGCACAAGCCCAACGAACCTGGCTACAGCCACCCGGACGCCTATGTGATCGACGACTGGCGCTGAGGCCCACCGCGACACGCGGCTTCGTGGAAGACCCCGATGCCGATGTTGTCGCGGTACTGGAACGGGTGGAGGCCGGGTCGGAAGCCGGGGATCAAGTCATGGGCCAGGAAAGCCCGATGGCGACCGTCGTGCGCAGCGCGACGGACCAGATGCCCTCGGCCGGGGTTGAGGTCGGGGGCGTGGGGCGGCAGTTGGACGGTAGGGAGCCGGGTGTGGCAGCTGCGAGGATCGTGTTCCTCGCCCAGGGCGTCGCCGGTTACCCCGACGCGAGAGAACCCGGCCCCGCGGCCACCGCGGCGCGATAGGTGCTGGGGCTCAGGCCTTTGAGGCGTTTGAACGCGGCGCTGAAGCCGAATGCGTCGGCATAACCGACGGACCTGGCGATCTGGGCGATGCCGAGGTCGGTGTCGGACAGCAGCGCCTCGGCCTCGTCCATGCGGCATTCGGTGAGGTAGGTGAGCGGAGGGCGGCCCATCAGCTGGGTGAAGCGCTTGGCGAACAGCGCCCGGGAGACGCCGGCTCGCGCGGCCAGGGATGCCACCGTCCAGGGTTCGGCGGGCCGGTCGTGGAAGGACTGCAGGGCGGGCGCGAGGACCGGGTCGGCGAGGCCCCGGTACCAACTGGGCGCGTCGGCGCCCGCCTTGTCGAACCAGCTGCGCAGTGTGCACACCAGGGCCCAGTCGAGGAGCCGGTCCATCAGCGCCTGCGAACCGGCCGAGTGATGGGCGGCGTCAGCGGCGGCCGTCTCCAGCCAGGCACAGACCTCGGCCTCCTCCTCGACCACCAGGACGGGCGGCAGGGCCCGCAGGAGCCGCTGGTGACGGTGGCCCGAGGCGCGGTAGGCGCCCACGATCAGCGCGGTCGTCTGCTCCGAGTCGGCGCCCCAGTGGATACCGCCGAGTTCCTGGGCGGCGCACTCGGAGCTCTCGGTGAAGCAGGCGATCTCGTACGCGGCGTGGCAACTCTGCACGCTCGTGGGGTCGTCCGCGAGGTGGAACGGTTCGGGTCCGCGCACGATGGCGGTGTCACCCGCGCTGATCGCCCGCTCGGTCCCGTCGGGCAGCAGGAGCGTGCCCCCGCCTCGCAGCACGCTGATCATGATGAACGGCGCGGCGTCGGCGAAGCGGATGGTCCAGGGCACCGCCAGTACGGCATGGGTGACGACCGATCCCTCCGCCCGGATGCCACTCAGTAGCGAACTCAGAGGATCCATGGACCACACCGTAGACGATCTCCTATGTTCTTGAGCGCATCTCCCATGGATCATCTACGTCGACGCGGCTGTACTGGAGGCGTTCTTCGGACCGACCGAGACCACCGGGAGACACCGTGACGCAGCACGACAGCCGTGCCACCGCCCTCGTCGTCGTCGCACACCACCGCACCGATTCCCTCACCGCGCACACGGCCCGCCGTGCCGCCGCCCGGCTCGAAGCCGCCGGCTACCGCGTCGACCTGCTCGACCTGCACGCCGAGGGGTTCGACCCCCGGATGAACGTGGCGGACCAGCCCGACTGGGGCGACCGGGAGAAGAGGTACTCGGACGAAGTGCACGCGCACATGCAGCGCGTCCTCGACGCGGATGCCGTCGTCGCCGTCTTCCCGGTGTACTGGCAGAGCGTGCCCGCCATCCTCAAGGGCTGGATCGACCGGGTATGGAACTACGGGTTCGCCTACGGCCGCAGCAAGCCCCGCCTCGCCGGCAAGCGCATCCTGTGGCTGGGCCTGGCCGGCGCCACTGCCGACGATCCGGTCGTGGAAGGGATGCAGACCGTCCTCGAGACCAACCTGAGCGAAGGCATCGCCTATTACTGCGGCTTCTCCCGCTCCACCGTCGGCCTGCTCACCGACGCGGAGGAGCGCCCCCAGCGCGTGGACGCCGAAGGCAATCTCCTGGTCGGCGACGCTGTCACGGGTGCCGAACGGGAGGCCCAGTACGCGGACTTCGACCGCCGTGCGCGGGAGTTCGTGGAGAAGTTCGTCGCCGAGGAATCCGTGGCGGCCTGACGCCAGGGGACGTACCCGGGTGAGCGAGGCGGGCCCGGCTTCGAGGCCGGCGCGTGAGGTCGGGCTACGCCGCATCCCGGTGCAGAAGGCCGGATAGGCCTGTACCTCGCCTTGGGGTAGCTGCTCAATACGGTGCGATGGCATCGAGCCAATCCTCGACAGTGACGACATCTGCCCACTGCGGGAACAGCTTCTCGGTGAGCATCGTGTGCACTTCGGGGTCGGTGTCGAGGCAGGCGTCCGCCAGCACGGTCAGGCCGAAGTCCAGGTCGATGGCGTGCCACAGGGTGGACAGCACGACGGCGCTGGTTGCGATGCCGGTGAGAACGAGGCTGTCGATGTCGCGAGCCCTGAGTACCAGGTCGAGGTCGCTGCCCGAGAACGCGCTGCCCCGCCTCTTGGTGACCACCACGTCGCCCTGCTGGGGCGCGACGTCGTCATGGATCTCGGTGCCAGGGGCGCCCTCGGTGAACAGGCCGGCCCGCACGGCCTCGGTCACCACCTTGTTGCGAGCGCTGACTTCCCGATCGCCCGGACGTAACACCATCATCACGTAGATCACAGGGATGCCGGCACCCCGGGCACCGTCGATCGCTCTGCGCAGGCGCGGCAGATACCCGGAACCGTCGTCCGCGATGGCCACGACGTCCCGCTGGACGTCCATCACCAGAAGCGCGCTGTGCACCATGCCTGCCGCCCCTTTCTCCTTCGGGAAACAAGAGCAAGTCTGGTGGATCAACGGAACTGCGGCAGACGTTTCTCGCCGGCCGCCCTCCTATCGACTGTGACCCGCGACACATGCCGTTCCTGTCAGCAGTCGGTGGCATCGGAACCTTGCGTCGGCGCCTGTCCCGACCGGTGCCGAGGCTTCCGCGGTGGGAGCCCGGCAGGCCGGTGGTGGTACCGGCCTGCCGAGGAGCGCTGTCGGTCAGGCGAGGTTCTTGGTGAAGAACGCGTCGAGCGTGTCGAAGGGGATGAGGTCCTTGCGGTCGTACAGGTCGACGTGGTCCGCGCCCGGCACGACCACGAGGCCGATGCTGTCGGGGGCCATCTTCTGGACGTCCTGGGAGTAGTAGAGGGAGTGTGCGTCGGCGCCGGCCACCAGGAGAGCCTTGCGGGGCGCCACCATGCCGAGGTTCGTCATCTGCCGGAAGGCGAAGAAGGACATGGGCGTGGTCGCGGTCCACGCGGTGGTGGAGTTGATGGAGCGCGGGTGGTAGCCGCGTTCGGTGCGGTAGTAGTCGAAGAAGCTCTTCGTGATCGGGTCGGCGTCGGCCGGGAGGGTCTCGGGCAGGACGCGGTGGGACGGAGCGACATTGCCGTTCTCGTCGAAGGGGACCTCGTGGGATCCCCGCGCGAAGGTGCCCCTCTCGGCGTCGGTCCAGCGCTGCCGGCTGACGTAGTCCACGACCTCCTGACGCTGCTCGCGCGTGTAGTAGTCCTCGTGGCCGCGGGAGATGCTGCGCGACATGTCGTACATCGAGGCCGTGGCGACCGCCTTGATACGGCTGTCCGCAGCCGCCGCGGTGAGCGCCATGCCGCTCAGGCCGCAGATGGCCTGCGCGCCGATCCGCTCGCGGTCGACAATCTTCTGCAGGCCGAGGAAGTCGACGGCGGCGCTGAAGTCCTCGGTGTAGATCTCGGGCGATCCCACGTCGCGCACCGTGCCGCCGCTCTCCCCGGTGAAGGAGGGGTCGAAGGCGAGGGCCACGTAGCCGCGGCGGGCGAACTCGTTGGCGTAGAGCCCCGATGACTGTTCCTTCACCGCGCCGAACGGTCCGCTGACCGCCAGTGCCGGCAGCTTGCCCCTGGCGTTCTTCGGCACGTAGAGGTCCGCGGCGACCTCGATGCCGAAGCGGTTGTTGAACCGCACCGGGGTCCGCTTGACGTTCCTGTCCAGTACGAAGGTGTAGCCGCCCTGGCCCGTGGGCTTGCCCTGTCCTGTGGCGCCTGCGACGCGGCCGCTCTCCGCACCGAAGGCGGGCAGGGCCGTGAGGGAGGCGGCGGTGGCGGCGGCACCACCGGCGATCAGTCCGAGCGCTTTGCGGCGTTCCATGGAGAAGACCTCATATCCGATCGATGGAGGGGAAGATGCGACGGTCAGTGGATGCTGTGACCGGGCCGCGGTTCCAGGAGACCGTTTCTGCGCCGGGCGTGGCAGATCGGGTTTGTGGGGGGGTACAAGCTCAACCCCCCCAACACCGCAGGGCGATCCACCGCTGCCCCAACGGTCACGGGGGCTCCGTCCCACGGCGCATCCACGGCTCTCCGTCTCCCTCTTGGGGAGGTCCCCCGTGGCTGGGGCAGCTCCGCACGAGCGGTTCCGGGGTCAGGGCTTGACGAGGACTTTGAGGCTCTTGCGGTCGGCCATGTCCTGGTATCCGGCGGGGACGCCGTCGAGGTCGGTGATGGTGTCGAAGACCTTTCCGGGCTCGATGGTGCCGTTGAGGATGTCGGGCATCAGTTCCTCGATGTAGGCGCGGACCGGCGCGGGTCCGCCGGCGAGCCGGATGTTGTGGCGGAAGAGACTGCCGAAGCCGATGGGTGCCTCCTCGTACTGCGGGACGCCGACGCGGCTGATGACGCCGCCAGGGCGGACGATCCCGGTGGCCTGCTGGTAGGCGGGCACGTTGCCGACGCACTCCAGGACGACGTGCGTGCCGTGCCCACCGGTCAGGTCCCTCACCTGGGCGATGCCTTCGTCGCCGCGGGCGGAGACGACGTCGGTGGCGCCGAACTCGCGGCCGAGGTCGGTGCGCTCCTGGTGGCGGCCCATGAGGATGATCTGTTCGGCGCCCAGGCGCTTGGCGGACAGGACTCCCAGCAGGCCGACGGCGCCGTCGCCGATCACGGTGACGCGGGTGCGCTCGTTGACGCCGCCCGCTACGGCGGCGTGGTGGCCGGTGCCGAGGACGTCGGAGAGGGTCAGCAGGGACGGGATGAGAGCGGAGTCCGCGGCGACGGGCAGCTTGACGAGGGTTCCGTCGGCCAGCGGCACACGGACGGCTTCGGCCTGGCCGCCTTCTTCGACCTCGCCGTCCCAGAAGTTGGCCTGCGGGTGGGTGCAGGAGGTGTGCAGGCCCTCGCGGCAGAACTCGCAGGTGTTGTCGGAGACGGCGAACGGGGCGACGACGAGGTCGCCGCGCCTGACGGTGGTCACATCGGAGCCCGTGTCCTCGACGATGCCGATGAACTCATGGCCCATCCGGGCCGGGCCGTCCTCGGGCTTCATCGAGGCGTACGGCCACAGGTCGCTGCCGCACACGCAGGAGGCGGTGATGCGGACCAGGGCGTCGGTGGGGTGCTTGATGACGGAGTCGGGGACGTTCTCGATCCGGACGTCGCCGGCGCCGTACATGAGGGTCGCGCGCATGGGTGGTGCTCCGTTTCCAGGTGATGCGTGCTTCAGGTGGGCTGGGTCAGGTGCTCGTGGAGAGCAGGATCTTGCCGATGGCCTGGCGGTCTTCGGATCGCCCGGGCCCCTGCGGCCTAGACAGCTGTGGCCGTGCGGCGGCGCTGACGGAGGGCGATGAGGATGATGGGGATCAGGGTGAGGGCGGTGATGACCGTGCCGACCACGGCGGTGACAAGCTCGACCTCCCTCCGCGGTCACCGGTGGTTACCGTGAAAGGCATGGACGACCAGCACGATCACCGCGCGGAGATCCGGGACTTCCTCGCCAGCCGCCGAGCGAAGATCACCCCGGAGCAGGCCGTGCTGCCCACCAGCGGCCGGCGCCGGGTCCCGGGGCTGCGGCGCGAGGAGGTAGCGGTCCTGGCCGGGGTGAGCACCGAGTGGTACACCCGCCTGGAGAAGGGCCACATCAGCGGCGTGTCCGAAGACGTCCTGTCCGCTGTCGCCCAGGCCCTCCAGCTCGACGAGGACGAACGCACCTACCTGTTCGACCTGGCCCGCGCCGCCCGGCCCGCACGCCGCACACCGTCACGCCGCCGGGACGTCGACGTCCCGCCCCGCATCCAGTGGCTGCTGGACTCCATCACCCTGTCCGCCGCCTTCGTCCGCAACGGCCGCCTGGACGTCATCGCCCACAACACGCTCGGCCGCGCCCTGCACGTCCCGATGTTCGACAGCCCCACCACCGACAGACGCGGCCGTCCCAACTTCGCCCGCTTCCACTTCCTCGACGACTCTTCCCGAGACTTCTTCGTCGACTGGGAATCAGGCGCCGCCGCCACCGTCGCTCTGCTGCGTGCCGAGGCCGGGCGTGAACCCCACGACCGGACCCTGCGCGAGCTGATCGGTGAGCTGTCCACTGTCAGCCGCGACTTCCGCACCCTGTGGGCGGCGCACGACGTCCGCATCCGCCACGACGGCGTCAAACGGCTCCAGCACCCCGAGGTCGGCGAGCTGGAGCTCACCTACCAGTCGGTGGACCTGCCCGTCTCCCAGCGGGCCGTGCACGACCTGAGCCTCTACACCGCCGAACCCGGCAGCACGTCCGAGGAGCGCGTCAAGCTCCTCGCCAGCCTGGCGGCCACCTCCAACGCGGCGGAAGAGCCCACCGACCAGCGGCGCTGACGAGTCCGGTCCGCACACCTTGGCCGACGGCTGAGGGGAACGACACAGTCCAGCCGAGGTCGTCCACGGCGTCAGACGTTGGCCGCCGCCCCGCAATAAGCGGGACGACGCCCTTGGTCTTTTGGCGGGTCAGGCTGGACACGCGTACCGGGCCCGACGCACGGTGTCAGCCGAGTGGCGGCCCTTCACGCGGCCTTGGCCAGGGTGGACCGGTCGTCCTTGCCGGTCGCGTGCCGTGCTGGTGTCGCGGTCCTGCTGACGATTCCTTGTCCGTGTCCGTCGTGGCGCGGCCACAGGAGGAGAGCAGTGATCGCTCCCGCCCCGGCAAGGACCGCGAGGACGGACCAGGTGAGAGGAAAGCCGGCGTTCGTTCCGAGCCATCCGGCGACGGGATAGGTGATCAGCCACGCCAGGTGCGACAGGGAGAACTGGGCCGCGAATGTCTCCGGGAGCGCGTTCCGTCCGACGGAGGCGCGCAGGACCTTGCCCGTCGGGGTGATGATCAGTGCCATGCCGGTGCCGATCAGGGTCCAGATGATCGCCGTACCGGTCCACGTGGTGAGGCCGGCCGCGGTCAGCGTCACCGCGGAGGCCGTGCCGGCCACGAGGACTACGGCGCCGGTGATCATGACCGTGCGCGCGTTGACCCGGTCGAGGACGCGGGGGAGTGCCAGGGCGGCCAGGAGGGTTCCGGTGCCGGACGCGGCGAGCATCCAGGCGACGTCCGACTGCGAGCCGCCGAGTGCGTCACGGACGTAGTTGACGGTGTTGACGACGACGATCGACCCGGCCGCCGCGACCACGAGATTGAGCGCCATGATGCCGCGCAGCCGCGGCGTCCGGATGAAGGTGACGATCCCTGCCGCCGCCTTGTCCCACGCCTCGGTGCCGGTACTGCGCGGGGCGTCGGGGATGCGTGTCGACAGGACGAGCAGGGCGGAGATGAGGAATCCGGCGGAGGTGCCCAGGAAAAGCCCGTTGAAGCTCATGAGCGACAGGGCGACGGCCGCCAGCACGGGACTGAGCAGGCTCTCCATGGTGTAGGCGACCTGGGAGGCAGACAGGGCACGCGTATAGGCGGACTCGTCGGTGACGATGTCGGGGATGACGGCCTGGAAGGTCGGGGTGAACGCCGCGGAGGCGGCCTGGAGCAGGCCGATCAGGAGGTAGATGTGCCAGACCTCGGTGACCAGCGGCAGTGCCCGGACCACGGCACCGCGGACCGCGTCGAGGAGGAACAGGAACGTTCTTCTGGGGAGCCGGCCGGCGTACGCGGCGGCCAGGGGGCAGGGGGGGCTATGACCACGTACTTGACTTCCTCCCCTGCCTAGAGGCGGGGGATTCCAGCGGTCGCCCGCTGGGCTTCCTGCTTCACCGACGACCGCCCCGTCCGGGAGGACTCCCGTTGAGGTCTTACACCGTCTCCACAGGCAGACGCCGCCAGCCCGGCGGCCAGAAGGTTGCGCGCCGCGTTCACGTCGCGGTCATGCACCGCACCGCAGGCGTCGCACGTCCACTCGCGGACGTTCAGCGGCATCTTCGCCGCGATCGTGCCGCAGGCCCCGCACAGCTTCGAGCTGGGAAACCAGCGGTCGACCACGACAAGTTCACGCCCGTACCAGGCGCACTTGTACTCCAGCATGGAGCGCAGTTCCGTCCACGCCGCGTCGGAGATGGCGCGCGCGAGGCGGCCGTTCTTCAGCAGGTTGCGGACGGTGAGATCCTCGATGACGACCGTTTGGTTCTCACGGACGAGTCGAGTGGTCAGCTTGTGCAGGAAGTCCCGGCGCCGGTCGGCGATCCGCGCATGGATCTTGGCGACGCCGCACCGGGCTTTCTCCCGGTTCGCCGAGCCCTTCGCCTTCCGCGACAGCTCCCGCTGCGCGCGGGCCAGGCGGGCGCGGTCACGCCCCTCGTGCCTTGGGTTGGCGATCTTCTCCCCGGTGGACAGGGCCACCAGGGAGATGATCCCGGCATCCAGGCCCACAGCCGCACTGGTATCGGGGGCCGGGCTGATCGTGTCCTCGCACAGCAGCGACACGAACCACCTCCCCGCCGCGTCGCAGGAGACCGTCACCGTGGTCGGCTCCGCCCCTTCGGGCAGCGGACGGGACCAGCGGATGTCCAAGGGCTCGGTCATCTTCGCCAGCGTGAGCTGTCCGCCGCGCCAGGTGAAGGCGCTGCGGGTGTACTCGGCCGAGGCACGGGACTTCTTCCGAGACTTGAAGCGCGGGTACTGCGCGCGCTTGGCGAAGAAGTTCGAGAACGCTGATTGAAGATGGCGCAGCGCCTGCTGAAGCGGAACGCAGGACACCTCGCTCAGGAAGGCGAGTTCCTCGGTCTTCTTCCACTGGGTCAGCGCGGCGGACGACTGCACGTAGGAGACGCGGCGCTGCTCGCCGTACCAGGCCCGCGTGCGCTCCTCCAACGCCTTGTTGTAGACGAGACGGACGCAGCCGAACGTGCGCGACAGCTCAGCTGCCTGCTCGTCCGTGGGGTAGAAGCGGTACTTGAAAGCCCGCTTGACCTGGTGCGTCACACCACACACTCTATCAACTTCCATACCAATGACGGATGTTGGCCGGTGGCCACAGACACCGAATCGCCCTGGCGGCGATCCGTCTTTCCCTGTCCTGCTCCGAAGGAGCTTCGATTCCTCCCCGGCCTGAAGGCCGCGCTATCCACAGAGGAGATCTAATGACCATCCTGATGGTCAGGGCGGTGCCGAGGACCATGCCGGCGCGCGGGCCGGCGAGGTCGTAGGCGAGCAGGCCGAGGGCCACTGTGGTCAGCCCGGTACCGAACAGGGCGATGACCTGGGCGCCGAACAGGTGGCGGTATTCGCGGACACTGAACAGACGCATGGCGGGTTCCTTCCGTATCCATGCGGCGGGGCACGGGCTTCCGGTGGAGGCCGTGCCCCGCGGGTACAGGCGCAGTTGTCCCTACGCACCGGCTTCGCTCTTCGGTGTGAGGCCGGCGAGCAGGTTGAAGGCGCCGGTGAGGATGTTGAGTGCGACGACGCCGACGACATCGGCTATCGCGCGGTCGCTGTAGCCGTGCTCACGCAGCGCGGCGACCTGTTCGTCGGTGATCGACGTCGGCTCGCAGTAGATCTGGAGGGCGAGGGTGACGATCGCCGCGGTCGCTGGGGCGGCCGAGGTGCCCACGCGAGCTCGCTCGATCTCTTCCTCGTCCACGCCCAGGGCGCGTGCGGCCCTCACATGCGCGTCGAGGCACAGCCCGCATCCTTGCAGGACCTGGACGGCGATCGAGATCCGTTCGCTGATCCTGCGGTCCAGCTTGGCTCGCCTCATGGCCCGGCTGAGCCGGAGGTAGCCGCCCAGCACGGCCGGCGAGTGCGCCATGGTGGAGACCATGTCACCGATCTCGCCATGGCGGGAGACCAGGTCGGCGAGGAGTCCGCGCGAGGCGCCGGCCGCCGTGTCGGGCGTGAGTCGGGTCAGCCGTGGCATGACGCTCCTTCCGGTGTGGGGGTGTGGCCGCGCCGTGCTCAGTGGTGTGCGTGGTGGCCGTGGTGGTGGCTCCCGTGCTCGGACGCGGCCTGGGTCGCCGCGTCCGCGGGCGGTGTGGTCGCGGCGGTCCGCACCGTGAACTCGGCCGTCCGGACGAGGCCGTTGTGCTGGAAGTCCAGGTACAGGCGGTAGGTGCCCGCCGACGGGGCGACCGCCATGAAGGCGATCTCGGGTCCCGGTGCGGTGGTGCCGTCACCGGGCTCGCCCTCCGGGTGGACGTGGAGGTAGCCCAGGTCGCCGACCCGCAGCGCCACCAGGTGCCCGTACGCGGCCAGGTAGGGCTGAAGGTCGGTGACCGGGCGGCCGTTCCGGCTGACGGTGAGGGTCAGCTCGCTCGCCCGGCCGGGCAGGAGTTCGCCGTCGAGGACGACGGTGTACTCGCCGATCCGGGCGACACCGGTGGCCTCGGGCAGCGGCCGAGGGTCGTAGAGCCTGGCGACGGCGGCGTCGATCCCCAGCGTGATGGTCTCGTCGTGGCCGGCTGGGTGGATGTCGGCGAAGAACCTCCAGTCCCCCGGGTTCCAGGGCCAGTTCGGTACTCCAGGTGCCCTTCTCGTCCCTCACCGGATGCACGTGCTGGAATCCGGTTGTGTCGCGCCGCACGGCGATGAAGTGCAGTTCCTTCTCGTGCTCGGGCACGAACTCGGTCACCGCCTGCCCGTCGGGGCCGATCACCCGGAAGCTGACCCGCTGCACGCCGGCGGTGAGGATCGTCGAGTCGAGCTCGAGGGTGTATCCGTTGTCGGAGACCGACAGCCCACCGGGCCGGGCTCCGCCATGGCTGCCGTGGGCGCCGTGGTCCGTCAGGGCGTGGCCGGAGTGATTCCTCATGACATCTCCCGTGGTGTGATGCCCCCTTCTGGCGTTGTCCGCTCAGGACGTTGATCACAACCATATACCCCCCGGGGGTATTCCGCTACCTCGGTGAGATCTCGCGAGAGGGCTCGTCGAAGCGGATCCGGCGGGTGGAGTCAGCTGCATGCCGACCCCGTGGCTCCGGCGTGGTCGCACGGCTGCCTCGGCGACGGCCGCCGCAGCCGTGCGGTTGAAAGGTCTTTGCATGCGCCGCCCCCGCGGGCGGAACGGCCGGCGTGTTCCTCGGCGGCGTCTTCACCGAATGGTTGAGCTTGCCGTGGATCTTCATCATCTACGTACCGATCGGCGTCGCCACCCTCGCCGCCACCAGGCTCCTGCCCGGCGTCGGTAGCCGCCGAGGCCCGGTCGACGGCGTTCGCCTCCGGCGCCGCCCTGCTGCTCCGGTGGACGAGGGGTTCAGGTACAAGCTGGCCGTCGGGATGGACAGGCGGAATCCATTGCCCACCTGCCCACCAGGCGCCGGCACAGCATTTCAGACGCCGGCCCGCTCGCCCTGTGCCGTCGCAGTGGCGTCGGCCTGCGGCGCGGCTTGCCGGACGCCAGGCCGGCCTGCTCCTGCGGGGCTCCGGACATGGCGGCCATCATGGCCGGGATGTAGGCGAGCGACATGCCGAGCGCGGCGACCAGCGAGGCGGGCAGGACGTCGACCGCGAAGGTGCCGGTGGGCTCGACGGTGGACAGCCACAGCAGCCCTGCGGCGAGGACGAGCAGACCGCCGCCGATCAGCGGCTTGGCGTCGACCTTCGCCATCAGCCTGGCCGTGATGGCCGTCATGAAGATCATCAGCAGGCCGGTCAAATGGGGAAGCCACGCCCCATCGGGGGCTGCGTGCAGTGGGTCGCCGACTGCGTCGAAGGCGCGCTTGCCCGACGAGATCCCGCTTGTCGTTCGCACGGCGCCGGCGCTGCTCGCGGGTGCCGAGGCCGGCCCCACAGCGCGGACATGTCTCCAGGAAGGCGAGGCCAGAAGGCGGGCGGCGATCGGCCGAGCGGCAGGGTAACGCGTCGTCCTGCGCGATCTGTTGGTCGGCTATGCCAGGGGGCCGAGGTCGCCTTCAAGGACGGTCTGTGTGATCTGAGGGCGGTCCCAGAGGGCCAGGATTTCGTTGGCGATGTCCGCGATGGGCAGAGGGTCCTGGGTGCCGTGTACCACGATGGCGGCGGCCGACAGGCTGCGTGGGACGGCTCCGGCGTCGAGGAGGACGCGCCACTCTTGCGGGCCGAGCTCCAGGAACTCCAGCCCGGTGAGCTTGGTGATCTCCAGGGGGTCGGCCAGCGTGCCGGGGTAGGCGGTGAGGGTGCGCAGGCGGGGCAGCCCGGTGATGGGGGCAAGGCGGAACGGCGCACCGTCCCACACGCCGATGGACAGGACTTCCAGGCCCGGGTGCGCGGCGGCCTGGATGCTCTTCAGGCTTGCGGTGTTGACCCTGGCCACGACCGGCTGCTGCATCTGCGGACTGCTGGGCTCTGTGCTGGGCCGGCCCAGCACCAGGTCGGTGAGGGAGTCGGCAACGAGCTCGGCGCCGGTGTTCTCCTCGTGGGAGAGCATGATGACCTGTCCGATGTGTCCGCGGGGGCCGGGTGTCAGATCGATGGCCAGCCGGTCTCCGCCGCCATTGTCGCCGAAGGCGATCCAACCGGGTGAGCCGACGAGTCCCTGCACCATGGCGTCGGGTGGGGTGACGACAGCCTCCTTCGCCGCGAATTGCCAGCGACAGTGGCGGGACGACGCGTCGGCGATGTACAGGCCGTCGAGGTCGAAAAGATCGCAGCCGACCGCCTCGCATTCACGTTCCGCTGCCTCGTAGTCGTCGCCCAGGTCCTCCCACCGTGCTCGTGTCACCCGGTAGAGCACCTTGAGCTCGTCGGGCAGCGTGACGCCGAGGCGCGCTTCGGTCGCGGCGATCTCCTCCTCCGTGGCGCCGATGGCGTGCGGCAACCGCTCGCGCAGCGTCCGCTCGAGCAACGCCAGGTCCGCCGAGGGTGCCGGGACGGCCCCGGGTGCGGGATCAGGCAGACGGCGCCAGGGCTCGGGAAGGGAGCCCTCGACCAGGATGAGAGCCCCCGGGTGCGGGGTGCCGATGCCGGGTTCCACGGCAGGGCTGGGCCCGAGCAGGCGCAGCGCGGTCGACCCGGTCGGTTGGATCTCCGCCGTGAACGAGATGTCGTCGACTCCGGCGTCCGCGAGCGCCCTCTGCACCCGCTTCACGGCGTCGAACTCCTCCTGCATGTCCTCCACCTGCGCGGCTCGGCCCGGCGGCGGCATCCGTCGCTTCAGGGCCAGACTCCAGCCACGACGGCCAATACGCCCCGCCACACGGACAGAGGCGCCAGCACGCCTCGGCGGGTGGTCGGCCAGCAGGAGCCGCAGCACGGGCTCCCAGGTCGCGAAGTCGAGCATTGATGCCACGGGAGGCCTCTGATCAACCATGCGCAGACCGTACCTATAAGCACTGACAACAGCCGCGGCGAGGCTATCGGTTTGGGGCCTGGCACTGACCAGATGCGCTTGGCCTTCACTGCCGTACGAGAGAAGGCCGAAGCCCTGCCCCGGACACCGAGGGCCCCTCATCGACCGATGCCAACCCGCACGCTGCGGCAACAGCATCGTCGCCCCGGAACGTCTGCCAAGCCGGCAGGCCGAACACGCCTCCCTCACACGCCACCTGCGAGTGAAGGTGGCTCGGAACCGGCGCTTTGATGTCGATCTCGGTGAGAGTGCCGAAGCCCTGACCGGCCTGGCACTTGGTCACGGCGGTGCCGGCGGTGTCGACGCGGACGCCGACGTCGGAGGACACGGACACTCCCGGATGGTGCGGAACCCTCCCGGATGGGTTCGGAACCGCTAGTTCCTCCATGCCGCGCCCAGGTACCCGGAGGCGCCAGGCGACGCCTTGAGCGGAGGTGCTTTGCGGCCGTGGAATACCCCCCTGGGTATTCCTGTTAAGGTGAGAGTCAGATACCCCCGGGGGTACATCGTTCGAGAGGAGTCGTGAGTCGTGTTCTTCGTCGACACCCTGGAATTCGAGGGCCTGGGCAACCGCAGCTACCTGGCCGGCGGACCCAGTGCCGCGGTGGTCATCGACCCGCCGCGCGACATCGACCAGGTCATAGCCGCGGCGGCCCGCCGCGGGGTGAGCATCGCGTTCGTGGCCGAGACCCATGTGCACAACGACTACGTCACCGGCGGCCTGGAGCTGGCCCGCGTCACCGGCGCCCAGTACCTGGTGCCGGCCGGGGCGCACGTGTCGTTCGCCCGTACCCCCGTCGCCGACGGTGACACGGTGACGGTGGACGAGGGCCTGGTGCTGCGCGCGATCGCCACTCCCGGGCACACCCCGCACCACACCGCTTACGCCCTGACCGGGGACGGGCGCGGTGTGGCGGCGTTCACCGGCGGGTCGCTGCTGATCGGCGCCGTAGGCCGACCGGACCTGGTCGAACCGAGGCTGACCGAGCAGCTGGCCCGTGCCCAACACGCCTCCGCCCACCGCCTGGCCGACGAACTGGACGACGAGGTGCCGGTGCTGCCCACCCATGGATTCGGCAGCTTCTGCTCCTCCTCCCAGGCGAAGGGAGACGCGACCACGATCGGCCAGGAGCGCAAGACCAACGACGCGCTGACCCTGGACGTGGACACCTTCGTCACCCAGATGCTCACCGGACTGGAGGACGTGCCCGCCTACTACGCGCACATGGGCCCGGCCAACGCCGCCGGCCCCGCACCCATCGACCTCACCCCACCCGGGCGCGCGGACGCCGAGGAAATCGCCTCCCGGCTGGCCGCGGGCGAGTGGGTGGTGGACCTGCGCAGCCGCATGGCCTTCGCCGAGGGGCACGTGGCCGGATCGTTCAACTTCGAGGGCGAGGGCAAGCTCGCCACCTACCTGGCCTGGCTGATCCCGTGGGGCAAGCCTGTCACCCTGCTCGCCGAGACGCCCGGGCAGATCGCCGAGGCGCAGCGGGAGCTGGCACGGGTGGGCATCGACCGCCCGGCCGCCGCCGCCACCGGTGATCCGGCCGGCTGGATCCGTGAGGGCGAGCAGCTCGCTTCCTTCCCTCGCGCCCGCTTCGCCGACCTCGCCGATGTCCGTGAGCGCGGCGACGACGTGGTCGTCCTGGACGTGCGCCGGGACTCGGAGCGCGCGGGCGGCTGCATCGACGGCTCGGTCCACATCCCGATCCACGAGCTGCATGGCCGCATCGGCGAGGTGCCGGACGGGACGGTATGGGTGCACTGCGCCGGCGGGATGCGCGCCGCGATCGCAGCCTCCCTGCTCGATGCCGCCGGCCGCGACGTGGTCGCCGTCGACGACGTCTTCGACGGGGCCGCCGAGGCGGGGCTGGCCCTCACCCGCCCCGACGGCACCGACTGACATTCGCACCACTGTACGAAAGTGATCAGACGATGTTCTCGCTTCTTCGCCGCGGTCCCGGCCGCCTCACCCCCCAGCAGGCCCATCAGCGGACCAGCGACGGCAAGGCCGCTCTGCTGGACGTCCGCGAAACACCGGAGTGGAACGCCGGGCACGCGCCCGGCGCGCTGCACCTGCCGCTCTCCCGCCTGATGGCCGGGGCGCCGCTCCCGGCAGCCGCCCAGGGCGAGCTGGTGGTCGCGATCTGCCGCTCCGGTCACCGCTCCCAGCAGGCAGCCAAGCTGCTCGCCGGACGCGGCGTCCAGGCCACGGACGTCAGCGGCGGCATGACCGCCTGGGCGCGCGCGGGCCTGCCGGTCACCGGCCAGGGAGGCAGCGGCGGTGTCATAGCGTGAGTGCACTGGTCCTGGCCCTGATCGCGGGGGCCGTGGTCGGACTCGCGCTCGGCGCGCTGGGCGGGGGCGGCAGCGTCCTGGCGGTGCCCGCACTGATCTACCTGCTCGGCTTCACCCCGGCCGCCGCCACCACCGCCAGCCTGATCATCGTCACCGTCACCTCGCTCGCCACCCTGTACGCGCACGCCCGCACCGGCAACGTCCGCTGGAGGGCCGGCGCCCTGTTCGCCGCGGCCGGACTCCTGCCCGCCGCGGCAGCCGGAGCCACCGCGTCACGGCTGCCCCAGCCCGTACTGACCGCGGCGTTCGCGGCCGTCGCCGCACTCGCCGCCGTCAGAATGCTCCGCCCCACGCGCGCCACCACCGGCCCGCCGGCCGACGGTGCAAGGCCCGCCAAGGCAGCCGGCACCGGTGCTGGACTGGGCGCGTTGACCGGTCTCCTCGGCGTCGGTGGAGGCTTCCTCGCCGTCCCGGCCCTGGTCACCGTGCTGGCATTCGAGATGCAGGCCGCCGTCGGCACCAGCCTGCTGGTCATCTCAGTGAACTCGCTGGCCTCCCTGGCCACACGCGGCGCCACCGCAGGCGTCGACTGGGCGCTGATCGGCCCCTTCACCGGGGCGGCGATCCTCGGCGCCTGGGACGGCAAACGTCTGACCGCCAAGGTCACCGGCGCCTTGCTGCAGCGCACCTTCGCCGTCGTGCTGCTGGCCGTGGCGGCCTTCATGCTCATCGACGCCCTCACCTGACAAGGCAGCCGGGCGACCGTGTGCCGCGGCACAACCGGTCATGCGAGCGAAAGGAACAGTTTCTCCAGCCGGGTACGCATCTGCTCCCGGTCACCCGAAGCAGCCATGTCCGCATCGGTCAGGCAGTGCTGCAGGCCGGTCGCGATGATCGCGAAACCCGCCTTGTCCAAAGCCCGGGACGCCGCTGCGAGTTGCGTGACCACGTCCTCGCAGTCCCGCCCCTCCTCGATCATCTTGATCACACCGGCGATCTGGCCCTGCGCCCGGCGCAGCCGGTTGACCACCGTCTTCAGTTCCTCAGCCGCCATCGCCAGTTCCACAACCCACACTCCTTCGCGATACCCCCGCGGGTATCCTACCGAAGGGGTAACCCCGACCGAGCAAAGGAAAATCCCCGTGGCACCCACCACCCTCACCGCCGACCAGGCCAACGCCCGCCTGCACGAGCTGACCGTCATCGACGTGCGCACCCCCGGCGAATACGCCTCCGGCCACCTGCCCGGCGCCCACAACATCCCCCTCGACCACCTCGATACCGCCCTGCCCGCCCTCAAGACCGCTGCCGACCGCGGTGACCTCCTCGTCGTGTGCGCCTCCGGAGCCCGCTCCGCGACCGCCTGCCGGCGCCTGGCCGACCACGGCATCACCGCCGCCACCCTCACCGGCGGCATCACCGCCTGGACACAGCTCGGCCAAGACACCCACCGCCCTGTTGGCACCCGCACCCCCTTGGCCATGGACCGCCAGGTCCGCCTCGCCGCCGGATCCCTCGTCCTGAGCGGCCTCATCGCCGGACAACGCTGGAGCGCGGCCCGCTGGCTGTCCGCGGGCGTGGCCGGCGGCCTGGTCTTCTCCGCCCTCACCAACACCTGCGGCATGGCCAAGATCCTCGCCAAACTTCCCCACAACAAGCCCAGGGCCACCGACCTGGACGACACCCTCGCCGCCCTGGCCGGCTGACCCCCTGGGCGCGGCACGGCCTTCTTCGGTGTCGCGCCGGCGGAGGCGCTGCGGGCCGCCGGTCCGTAGCGCCCGCAGCTGCCGGCTCTCCGCTCCGTCCGAGTCCTCGTCGGCGCGCAGACCGGGAGCGTCCGCCGCGCGCAGCTCAGCGCGCGAACCACACCTGCCCAGCACGCTCACGTGAGGTCCTGCCTCCGGCGCGGGAACTTCTCTGGGGATCCAGACACGAGTCGGCTCAGGCAGCACCGGTGTTGGCGCGGCGGCTTCCGTCAACGGGTCCGTGCCAGTCCAGGCACAGGACGGTGGCGTCGTCTTCGGGCTGCCGTCCGCCGTAGGCGTCGGAGACCGCGCCGACCAGGGTGCGGACGACCTCGCGGGGGTGCTTGGTGGCGGTGTCATGGAGGAGGGCGGGCAGGTCGACCGTCTGCGCTTCGCGTTCCTGCATGCGCAGCTGCCGCCAGGTACACATCGCGCGCTTCCCAGCCACTGGTCGTATGCCGATATGGGAATATGATGGTGCCATGGCACGAGCAGCGACGACGTCGGACGCGTTCAACGCGATCGCCGAGCCGCAGCGCCGGGACATCCTGGCGCTGCTGCGGGCGGGCGAACGGCCGGTGACCGACCTGGCCGAGGAGCTGGGGATGAGCCAGCCGCAGGCGTCCAAGCACTTGCGGGTGCTGCGGGAGGTGGGGCTGGTCCGGGTCCGCGGGGCGGGCAAGCAGCGCCTCTACGGCCTGGACGCCCGCGGGCTGCGGCCGGTCCACGAGTGGGTCGGCGGATTCGAGCGGTTCTGGAACGAGAGTTTCGACCGGCTGGACGCCTACGTGCAGGACCTCAAGCAGACACAGCGAGAGGAATGACCGATGGCAGGGGCAAGCAGGGAAACGGGGACGGAGCCGGCGACGGCCGACCGGGAGATCGTGATCTCCCGGGTCATCGACGCCCCGCGGGAGCTGGTGTTCGAGGCGTTCACCGAGGTCCGGCACCTGTCGCGGTGGTGGGGTCCGGAAGGCTTCACCACCACCACGCGGTCTTTCGAGTTCCGCGAGGGCGGGGAGTGGGACTTCGTGCTGCACGGGCCTGACGGAACCGACTACTCCGAGTGGATCCGCTGGCTGCACATTGCCCCGCCGGAGCGGATCGCCCTGCTGCATGGTGAGTTCCGCGACGACCCGAACGCCTTCGAGTCGGTCCTGACCTTCGCCCCGGAGAACGCGGCGACCCGGCTCGTGATGCGCACGGTGTTCCCCACCAGGGAACTGCGCGACGAGGCGGTCGAGAAGTACCACGCGATCGAGGGCGGCCGGCAGAGCCTGAGCAACCTGGCGGCCTACGTCACCGAGATCATTCGGAAGGGGGCGGAGGGCTGATGGCTCAGAAGGTGTTCTTCAGCGTGTCGATGTCGCTGGACGGATTCATCGCGCCCGAGTCCCTCGGGGACTTGATGGGGCAGCAGTGGAGGGAACTGCAGCAGTGGGTCTTCCCGCAGCGGTTCTTCCGGGAGAACCTGAAGCTGGGCGAGGGCGGCGAGGAGGGGCGCGACAACGACATCCTGCGGGAGACGTTCGAGCGCACCGGCGCGAGCGTCATGGGTAAGCGCATGTTCGACGCCGGCGAGCGGATGTGGCCGGAGGAGGCGCCGTTCCACACGCCGGTCTTCGTGGTGACGCACACCAGGCGTGACCGCTGGGCGCGGCCGGGCGGGACCACGTTCCACTTCGTCAACGACGGCATCGAGAGCGCGCTCGACCAGGCCCGCGAGGCCGCCGGCGACCGCGACGTCCGTATCGCGGGCGGCGGCGCGACGATCCTGGAGTACCTGAACGCCGGCCTGGTCGACGAGTTCTCGATCGCGCTGTCGCCCGTGCTGTTCGGCTGCGGAATCCGCCTGTTCGAGGGCGTGGATGCGTCCACGGTCGCACTGGAGCCGGTCCGTTCGGAGTCGTCGCCGCGGGTGACGCACCTGACCTACGCCGTGCAGCCACGGTAGCCGCGCCACCACTTGACCCCAGCGGGCCGAACACCCACGGCGCACACGCTTGCATCAGCAGGCCACCCAAGGCCAACTAGGCATGCACCGTCCTCATTGAGGCCGCCCTCGCCCGGCGCCTGGGGGGATAGGGCCGTCAGCGTGGCCCGATACTGCGGCCTTCGGCGGGACCAGGCGATGCGAGCGCTGGTGTCGGTTCGTAGGCTGCGGCCATGACCGAGATCCACAATCCGACGCCTCGCGACGCCTTCGAGCTGCTCATGGCCGGCAACCGGCGCTTCGTCTCCGGCATCCCCGAGCACCCGAACCAGGACGCCACCCGCCGTACCGAGATCGCACCGTCCCAGCAGCCCTTCGCCGTGTTGTTCGGGTGCTCCGACTCCCGGCTGGCCGCCGAGATCATCTTCGACCGCGGCCTGGGAGACCTGTTCGTGGTGCGCACCGCGGGCCATGTCGCCGGTACAGAGGTCCTCGGGTCCATCGAGTACGGCGTGAGTGTGCTGGACGCCCCGCTCGTCGTCGTGCTCGGCCACGACTCGTGCGGGGCGATCGCCGCCGCCCGTGCCGCGGCCGACGGTGGCCGGGTGCCCGGCGGCTTCGTCCGTGACGTTGTGGAAAGGGTGACCCCGAGCGTGCTGGCGGCCCGCGCCGCCGGGCGCGACCAGGACGACGAGATCCTCGCCGGGCACATCGAGCACACCGTGGACCTGCTGCTGGAACGCTCCCGCATCGTGGCCGAGCGGGTGGCCGCCGGCCGCCTCGGCGTGGTGGGTCTGTCCTACCGGCTGGCCGACGGCAGCGCCCAGCTCATTGCCTCTCGCGGCCTGGACGCGGCGGCCCCCGCAGCGTCCTGACCGCACCGGACGTGCGGTTCCGTGCGATGTTGCGGTGGCCGCAGGGCCCCGGTAACCGTGGACGAGGAACGCGTCCGGCACTGTGCCCCGCGCGGACGTGGCGCGGGCTGCGGGCTGTGAGGTGTGCCGGGGGAGGGGAGGGAACGGACGTCGCCGAGGAGGTGCGGCACGGGCTGTGTCCGGCCTGCCAGACGGGCGCGGGCTCAGCCGATCGCATCACCGATCGGCCGGACCCCGGCACCCGGAAACAGCAGGGGACGGCGTCGGAAACCGGCCACGCGGTGAGGCGGGGCCCCGCGGCGCGACGGAGCCGGTTGGCGATCGCCAGTCCCAGCCCTTCCTCCGCCGGCAGGGACCCCACGATGAGGTCGCAGCCCCGCTGGTCGAGTTCGCGCAGGAACCCGGACAGCCGGCGCGCGTAGGCGCCCGTCGAGCCGAGCCGGGGACCTGCACCACCGCGTGCCCCTTCACCGAGGATGCCCGGCCGGGGAAGACCACGGGCTGGCCAGCGGCATCAGCTCCGTTGTTCTCCCTTTGAGGGGGAGGGGCCTGCCCTCGTAGCGTGACGCCTTGGCATGCTGCCGAAGGTAGGCCGTCCCGTCGGTTTGGCAGGCTGGGCGATGTGCCTGTCACCTCTTTGCGGGCGGGATCAGCCGTGCGGCGATGACGGCGGAGAGCGCGGCCGCGCCCAGGGCGACGAGGAAGGCGTTGTCGAAGCCGGACACCGTGCTGGTGCCGGTGTGGGCGGCGATGCTGGCGGCTGCGGCGCTGGAGACGGCCGCAGCGCCGGCGGAGGCACCGAATTCGTGGAAGGTGCTGACGATTCCGGAGGTCACGCCGGCTTCGTGAGGGGCGACGCTGCCCAGTGCGGTGGCTGAGGCGACGACGAAAAGGGCGCCCAGGCCGGCCGCGGCGATGGTTACGCCGATGACCATGGCAGCAGTGCCTGACCAGAGCACGGGCACGAGGAATCCGGCGGCCGTGATGACCAGGGCCACCACGGCCAGCGTCCGGGCCCCGAGCCGGCCGATGACGCGGCCGGCTCCTGTGGCGGCGGCCATGGTCACCAGGGCGACCGGCAGGAACAGCACCCCGGTCGTCAGAGCGCCGTGGCCCTGGTGGTCCTGCAGGTAGAAGGAGCCGAGGAAGAACACGCCCACCATCAACGCGGTGGCCACCGCGATGACGAAGATGCCCGTCACCACCGGGCGGCGGCCGAGCAGACGCAGGTCCATCAGGGGAGCGGAGGTGCGGCGCTGCCAGGCGACGAAGGCGGCGTAGGCGGCTGCCGAGGCGGCGAACAGGCTGAGGGAGACGGCGTTGAGCCAGCCGTGGTCCCCGGCGCGGATCAGCGCGTAGATGAGGGCGGCGGTCGCCGCGGCGACCAGTACCGCGCCTGGCACGTCCAAGGTGCCGGTGGCCGCCCGTGGCAGGTCGGGCAGCATCCGGGCGAGCGCGATGAGGACGATCAGGCCGACGGGGACGTTGACGAAGAAGACCCAGGCCCAGCCTGGCCCGGCCGTGATCAGCCCGCCCAGCAGTACGCCCAGGGCGGCGCCCCCGCCGCCGAGCGCAGACCAGATGCCCAGGGCCCGATTGCGTTCCTCGCCGTCGAAGAGCCGTACCACCACGGACAGGGCGGCGGGCGAGAGCAGTGCCGCGCCTGCTCCTTGGGCTATGCGGGCGCCGAGCAGCAGGGGTGCGCCGGTGGCCAGTCCGGCGGCCAGCGAGGCGGCGGTGAACAGGGCGAGTCCGGCCAGGACGATCCGTTTGGCGCCGAAGAGGTCCGCGGCCCGGCCGCCGAGCAGCATCAGGCTGCCGAAGGTGAGGGCGTAGCCGCTGACCACCCAGGTCAGGGCGGCGCGGTCCAGGTCGAGTTCGGTGCCCATGTGGGGCAGGGCGATGGCGACCACGGTGATGTCGAGGATCAGCATCAGCTGGGCCAGTCCCAGCAGGCCCAGGATGGGCCAGCGCTGTGGGTGGGGTGATTGTGCTGCGTGTGTGCTGGTGGTTTCCCTGTCGCTCATGACGCTTGCCTCCGGCCCTTAAATCGTACACTCCTGTTCAGGTTAGACCTGAAGGTGGCGTAAGCCAAACAGTTTTGTACGACTTATTGGGGTAGGCTGTGGGGCATGGGAAGCAAGAGCACGGTTAAACGGGCCGACGCCCTGCGGAGCATCGACGCGATCGTCAAGGCCGCAGCCGAGTGCCTGGGGCGGAATCCGGACGCGAGTCTGAGCGAGATCGCGCGCGCCGCGGGCGTGGGCCGGGTGACGCTGTATGCGCACTTCGCCTCCCGGGCGGAGGTCGTGGACGCGGCGATGAGCCGCGCCATCGACCAGGGCAACGAGGCACTGGAGGACGTCGACCTGACCGGGGACCCGCTGCTCGCCCTCACGCGTTACATCCATGCCGGCTGGCACCTGGTGGACCAGGCGCGTGCGCTGCTGGTTGCCGCTCAGAGGGAACTGCCCCCAGGGCGCATCCGTGAGCTGCACAGCGCTCCCGCTGCCCGGGTGGAGACACTGATCGCCCGGGGCCGGGCCGAAGGAGTCTTCCGTACGGACTTGCCGATCGCGTGGCTGGTCAACGTCCTGCACTCGGTTATGCACAGCGCCGCCGACGAGATCCGTGCCGGGCGTCTGACCTCCGAACATGCCGCCGGTCACATCACCGCGACGGTGCTGGCCGCCTTCACCCCGCCGGGCAGGCCGGTCCCGGAGTGCGGCGGGGGAGCGTGACACCGATCGTCCGGAGAAAGCGCAGCTTCAGGCAGAGGGAGGACATCACCGCGACCGAGACGCTCGAGCGGGGCAGCGTCTCCACGACCCGCGGAAGGCTGTGAGCGACTGGGGCCGGGAGCGGGACGTGGCTGTCCAGGGCCATCACGTGAAGGCGGCCGACGGGAGCTCTTCCTCGGTCTCGTTCCAGGGGAGGTGGATGCCGAACTCGCCCTCGAGAAACCGCAGGAATTCGGCCTCGGCCGACTCGTCACCGCTGTGCACGAAGCCGAGCGCCGCTTCGGCCGGGACGCTGTTCGTCAAGTGCGGAAGGCACGGCTCGAAGGACGTCACGACATCACCGTGGCGGGCGTAGCCGATCCGGCTGAAGCCCTTCGCGTTGCGATGCACGCAGAACGCCCGTCCCCGCTCGGACAGCGCCGCGAGGTAGGTACCCGTACGGCAGTGGTATTCCTCCAGCGCATACGCCCAGCCGGCCACCGTGCCGGCTCGGATGATGGAGGTCGGCGGGGCGGGCAGAAAGCCGGCGCTGGTCAGCCGGGCTACCGCTGCTTCGTCTTCCCAGTCCAGGAAGTCGAGATCGCTGATGTGGTCCTCTTCGTCCCTCAGCAGCAGTTCGTACGCCGCGGAGCGGGTGAGCGCGACGATGTGACGCTCCTCGGCGCCGACACGACACAGCAGCTCGTACGGCGAGAGTCCCTCACTGAGCACGAGGGTGAAACTGGTGCCGTAGGCATCGGCAATCCAGCGCAGACCGTTCTCCCTAGCCTCCCGCTTCATCGAGCCGCCCTCCCCACCCGAGAGCCGCGGGCGGGAACCGGGAACAGTCCGCTCCGGCGAGGGCAGTCCCGCAGCGCTCGCGCTCCGCGGCTCGCCGGGCTCCCGGCACGCGAGGTCAGTCCCACCAGAAGTCCCAGCAGTTCAGCTCGATCAAGTGCTCGGCGTACGCGGCCAGATGGGGGTGGTCGCCCTGCCAGATGTTGTCGGGGCAGCAGGCGAAGTGCTCGGCGGCGATGACCAGGGCGTCCTCGAGGCGGTTCGGCGGTGCGGCAATGCTGAGATGCAGGGTGTCGAAGCCGACGCCCACGAGGCGTGCGCCGAAGCGGTCTTCCCAGTCGCGGACGACGGCGGAGAACTTGGCGGTGTCGTTGTCGTAGTTCAAGGGACCGGCCCAGCCGGTGATGGCCAGGGCGTCGGCTCCACGAGGTGCTGCGACAAGCCCGAGGCGTGCATGGGGGTGCTGGGCCAGGAAGGCTCGCGCGTACTGCTCGGCCATCGCGTCGGCTTCGTCGACGAGCGTGGGGGTGGGTGCGCGCCCGGGCCAGCTCTGGCCGAAGGGGGCGGTGATGGCGAGGCGTTCGTCTGCGCTGAGCCGGTCGTTATCGTCAGGACCTCCGGTGTTGGTGTAGTCCTGCCACCAGCGGGCGAGGAGTGCCTCGGGATGGTGATCTGCCGGGGAAGACATGCGTTCGGGGAATATTTCACCGCAGGCCCAGGGGCGGAAGTCGGTGTCGTGCGGGTCCAAGGCGGCGAGCAGGAGTGGCCAGAGTCCGGAATCGGCATGCTCAGCACGGAGTTGGGGCCACAGCTCGGTGGAGGGCGGGCTGTCGCTCAGCCGGACTTAGCATCCGCTCGTGAACCTCGAATCTTGTCTGCCCAACGGCCTGCCGCTGCCGCCCGGCCGCGTGATCACGTCGGACGAAGGCGACGGCGACCAGTTGCGTGCGCCCGCCCACTTCGGCCTGCACGGTTCTGCAGCCGGCGCGGGCGACCGGGTGCTCGCCGCCAGGCCCGCGCTCTCACCCCACCAGTCGGCGCACCCTCATCGACGATTCCCCCGAGGTGTGGAGGCGGTGTGGGGGCGGGATCCGTGGACCAGACGACGATGCGGTCCATGTGCCCGCCCGGGACGTTGTCAGCACCCGGTACGTGGGCTTGGCTATGCGCCGGGAGGGCTCCGCCACCGCTACGACATCCTGCTCACGGTGAGCAGCTTGGTGGTGAGTGGCACGGAGGCACGGCCGCTGATCGACCGACATGCACGGGGCCTGGAGGTTGAGGTTGTCCGGCCGCCGGGTGGGGGAGACTGGCACAGACCGTGATCGGCCTGTCAGGATAGAGGCAGCGGCTGAAGTCGCTTGCCTCGGCGGTCAAGTCACCGCCTCCGGTACAGCACTGCACGAACTGACCAGCGCGGAACGTCCTCGATCGCGCTCACGCACCGGCGGGCTGAAGGCTGCCAGCTTCGGCAAAGGGGTCAAATGGAAGAGAATGTATTAGTCGCGGTTATGGGCGCAGCCGCCGGTTCCTTGCCCTTGGTCGTGACCACGATCAAAAAGTGGCTGCAAATGCGGCGGCTAAATTCCGTGAACGTGGATAAGTCGGGCCTGAAAGTAACGGTCACCACACACGGACACGATCCCATCGAGCTCGACCTGACCGATGAGGACGACGCGAAGCGACTTAAAGATTACCTCGATCGGTACGACTCGCCAAGTGCCGGGTGATGTAGTGACCATCCCACCACAGAGAAACGGTATCACCCAGGCCGGGCCACCTGTCCCCACCGCATTCAAGGCAGACAAGCTCATCGCGTCCCTCAGTGGCGCAGGTGCCGGGATGGCTCTGGCAGCCGTATTAAGCACGCAGGCCGCAGAAAAGACGCTGGGTAAGATATTCCTCATCGCATGTCCGCTACTAGCGGTTGTTCTTTCCGCATTGAGTGAATGGATGCTCATTTCGATGGAGCGAATGAGCCGTGCCAAGAAAGCGAGAATCAGGCACAAGCTCGTACAGGGCATGCTCACTCAACCAGCGCTGACTCCCGAGAGAAAAGAAGAGCTGACTCAGGAGTTGATCGATATTCAGAACGAAGCCCTCCGCTGGGGGTTCGCATTGGACTGAACGGCCACAAGCAACGCCACCGGCTCGGGCAGCTGTTCGCCGGCAGGCGGGATGTGAACTACGGCCTGATCATCGAACGCACCATCTCCTGGCTCCACGGCTTCCGAGCCCGCGGATCCGATGGGAACGACGCGCCGACATCCACGAAGGCTTCTTGGGACTCGCCGTCTGCCTCATCGCTCACGGCCACGTCCAGCGGCTTGTCAGGGCCGGCCGGTAAGCGCTCAGTGCGTCCGGGACCCCACCGGAAGAGGGGCGCGGCAAGCTCCCGCCGCCCAGCGTGATCCGCGGTCGTCGGCGCCAGTGTTCACCGTGCACGGCGAGCCCCCAGGGCACCAGGGCGGCGATCGTCGAACTGGACCCCGAGGGGCTCGACCTCCGCCGGCGACGGAACGCCCAGGGATGATTCCCGCATGCCGCCCCGAGCGTGACCACATACGCCCGGGGCGACAACCACTCCTGCCCGACTCTCATCGTGCTCGGGGCCAGAGCCCCGGGGTCGGGGAAGCCTCCCGGGCAGCGGTTGGCTTAGGAGGCGCCGTTAAGGACTTGGCGCAGTCGATGCGCGAACTCGTCCGGTTTCCCCGGATATCCGAACTCTCCGTCGCAGAAACCGCCGTGATGGCTCGGGAACACGGTCACCCGCTGCCCGAGGAGGTCGGCGGTCGCGACGGCGGTGCGTCCGGTCAGCAGGCCTTCGGACTCCTCACCCATAGCGATCACGATGCGGGTCGGCGCAGCGGCGATCGCGTCGGCATCCGGCCGGTAGCTGCTGACCGCCCATGACCGGTCGGACAGCAGCGGATCGTCACGTGAGCCGTCATCTTCCGTGGGCATCCCGAACGCTGCGGGATCGGCCTCTGGCTGTTCGAAGTACGCGTCGGTGAACTCTCCCCTCCACGAGGTCATGGCCACGAACGCAGCCATACCGGCCCCCCATCCCCGCTTCTCGTAGACCTCCCGGACTCTGGCCCGTGCCCGCACGGCCGCCGAGCCGTCCGGCGTGAGGGAGATGAGCGGCGGCTCGTGTGCGACCAGAGTGGTCACGTCTGCGGGGTACTTCGCCACCACCGCGAGCGCGGTGATCGCTCCGCCACTGCTGGCGAACATCTCAACCGGCCCGGCCCCGAGCGCCTCGATCACGGCGTGCACGTCGTCGGCCTGGGTCTGCGGCGTGTGGTCGAAGCGCCCGTCCCTACGGGTGCTGCGGCCGAGCCCGCGCGGGTCATAGGTGACCACGGTCCGCTCGGGAAAGCGCGCGGCGAGCGCGGCGAAACCAGTAGCGTCCATGGGCTGTCCGATCAAGAACAGCGGCGGGCGTCCATCTGCGGCCGGCAGCGGCCCACGCACGTCATAGACGAGGTCCGCGCCGGCTGTCTCGAGTGTGTGAGTCTCCATACCTGTGCAGACCGGCCCCGCTCCGGAAACTCATCGCCGCGGCGAGTGTCGCTTCGCGGTGGTGCTGCCGCCCCCACCTTGGAGGGTGGCTCTGTCTGATGTGGCGTGTGCGGGGTGAGGGGGTGGGCGGGGTTCGTGACGGTGGCGGGGTGTCAGCAGTTCGAGGTGGGGATGGTGCCGGGACAGGGTGGTCGGTGAGGGTCGCGGTCTGTCGTGCGAAGGCTGTGGTGGCGGGGCGGCCGACGAGGGTGTGGATGGTGGGGGCCGGGGGGTGGTTGAGGGTCGGGGGCCCGCCGACGGGTGGGGCGGTGAACAGCGGCTGGTAGGAGGTGGCGGTGATCGGCGTTCCGGTCGGCGCTGAACCGGTCATCGGAATCAGGAAGTTGGAGGATGCGGCTAGGGCCAGCGGGCTGACACGCGGAGCGCAGAATCGGCGGTCATCACGGCGTGCGGGCCGCGTCGGTCGAGGATGTGCCCGGCGCGGATTCCGGCGAGGGCGGAGACGGCCAGCGCGAGTGAGAACGCGGCGGTGTTCGCCCCGGTTGGCCGGCCGGTCCTGGCGGTGTTCTGGGGGTCGAGAACGGGGGAGGTGCGGGAGGCGATGCCTCGGCTCACGAACTGCGTGGCGCGGAATGCGGGCAGGGCGGCACGGGGGGTGGCGACCTGTCTCCAGTTCCGGTTGCGGCCCCGCGTGTCGTGGTGCGGAGGTCGGCCACGAGCCGGTGGCAGCCGCCCGCCGCAGCGTCAGCTGCACCGGCAGGCCGAGGTCTGGGGGCCCTGTGAGGGGCCGGTTCCAAGAAGGCAGAGTGAGTGCCGGCTGCTCGGACCGGTTGCCGGGGGCCTGACGAGCGGCGAGGTGGGGCGGCTCGGTCCCGTGACTGCCTTGCTGGTCACGTGCGGCCTGAGGCCCGGTGTGATCGCCGTGGTCGTTGCGTCAGAGTGTCAGGTGCCGTAGTTCGTTCTCGTACAGCTCTGCCGGGTCGAAGCCCATGCCGGTGAAGTGGCCGGCGAGTTCCAGGGAGAGGATGCCGTGCAGGCGGGTCCAGAAGTGCAGGGCGCGGCGCAGGGCCGTTGGGGAGGCGGGGTGGTCGTGTGCCCACTGCCGGTGATCAGCGAGGTGGGATTCGAGTGGAGCGTCCTGTGCTGCGGTCGTGGCAGGGCCGGCGGCCGACTGGGCGGCGTCCAGGAGTGCGTCCATGATCTGTGAGGCGATCATGGTGATGTCGTCGGGGGCGTGGTAGCCGGGCACGGGTGTGCCGTAGATGAGGAAGTAGCGCTGGGGGTCCTCCAGGGCCCAGGCGCGCAGGGCGCGCCCGGCTCCGGCGAGATCGGCACCTGATGCGGCGGCGGTACGGATGGTGTCGGCGAGGCTGCGGTAGGCGTCGCGGATCAGCTCGGTGATCAGTTCGTCCCGGCTGGCGAAGTAACGGTAGAGCGCGGGGCCGCTCATGCCCATTTGTTTGGCGATGGCGTTCAGGGACAGTCCCGGTGCCCCCGCGGCGGCGATCTGCTCCCAGGCGCGTTCCTTGATCTCGGCCCGGAGTTGGGCCCGGTAGCGCTCGCGTGGGGTCTGTTTCCCTGCGGTGGCCATGGGTGCATCCCTTCCCTGTCGTTCACGCCGCCTCCCAGAGCCGGCGGGCGGCTGGTCGACTGTCGAGTTAGACCCTATTACGAACGTACTTGACTGTCACTCGACGGTAGCGTTATAACTTCTAACGAAAGCGCCAGCCACTAACTGTGCTGGTGGAGTCGAGGGAGGTCGTCATGAACGCTGCGGAGATGGTCGAGGTCGTGCTGCCCGGCAAGGTCGAGCCGGAGGGGCTGCAGGTGCGCCAGGCAGCCGTGCCGGCCGCCGGCCCGGGGCAGGTCGTGATCCGCATGGAAGCCACCGGTGTCTCCTTCGCGGAACAGCAGATGCGCCGGGGCCGCTACTACGACCAGCCGCCCTTCCCGTTCGTCCCCGGCTACGACCTGGTCGGCACTGTTGCGGCGATCGGCGAGGGCGTCGATGCGCATCTGGCCGGGACCCGGGTGGCCGCGCTGGTGAAGGTCGGCGGCTGGGCCAGCCACGTGGTCGTCGACGCCGCCGACCTGGTGCCGGTCCCCGAGGGAATCGGCGCGGCGGAGGCGGAGACCGTGGTGATCAACGGCATCACGGCCTGGCAGATGCTCCACCGCAAGGCCCGGATCCGCGCGGGGCAGACCATCCTGGTACACGGCGCCAACGGGGGAGTCGGCTCGGTCCTGGTCCAGCTCGCCCGGGCCGCCGGGGCCAACGTGATCGGCACCGCGTCCGCACGCCATCACGCCGCCCTGCGGGCACAGGGGGTGGCCCCGATCGACTACCGCACCGAGGACATCCCCGCCCGCGTCCGCGCACTCGCCCCCGGCGGCGTGGACGCCGTCTTCGACCACGTCGGCGGCCGCAGTGTCATCGACTCCTGGCGCCTGCTCGCCCCCGGCGGCACGCTCGTCGCCTACGGCAGCGCCTCCACCCGCGACGACGAGGGCTCCAAGCAGTGGCCCGTCCTCAAGCTCCTCGGCCGGGTCTGGCTGTGGAACATGCTGCCCAACCGCCGCCGTGCCTACTTCTTCAACGTCTGGGCCGGCCGTGCCCTGAACCGCGGTCGCTTCCAGGACCGGCTGCGCGCCGACCTCACCGAGGTCTTCGAAGCGCTGCGACGCGGTGACATCAGCGCCCGGATCGCTGCCGAACTGCCCTTGACGCAGGCCGCGGAGGCGATGCGGCTGGCCGAGTCCGGCACCGTCGCCGGAAAGGTCGTCCTGCACGCCTGACGACCCACGCAGAAACCGGCGCACCCACGCGCCCCCGTCCCCGCACGGTCCCCTCATCACCCGCGCCGCCGGCGCACCCCCAGGAGGACAGCCCTATGCCCAGACTGCGCACCTACATCCGGCGGACTCTCACCGCCGCTCTCGTCGCCACGGCCACCCTCACCACCCCGGCGGTCGCCGCCCCAGCCCAGGACCAGGCGGCCACCCCAGCGAGCCGGATCAGCTGGAGCGCCTGCTCCGACACGGAGTTCGAGGGCATGCAGTGCGGAACGCTGCGGGTCCCGGTCGACTACGCCCACCCCCGCGCCGGCAGCCTCACCCTCGCCCTGGTCCGCCGCCCCGCCGACGACCAGGCCCACCGCCAGGGCACGCTCCTGCTCAACAACGGAGCCGGCGGGTCGTCGATCGAACAACTCCGCCTCGCGATGCGGATCGGCTTCCCGTCCTTCGCCGGCGCCATGAGCCGGAACTTCGACCTCGTCGCCGTCGATCCGCGCGGAGTGGGCCACAGCACCCCGATCCGCTGCACCACACCCCTCAAACCGGCCGGCGTCACCCACTTCCCACGCAACCAGCAGGAGTTCGACACGCTCGTCGCCCACAACCGCGCCTTCGCCGCCGACTGCCTGCGCGAGAACGGCCCCCTGGTCGCCCACACCGACCTGACCAGCACCGCACGGGACTTCGAAGCCGTACGCACCGGCCTGGGTGAGAACCAGCTGAACTGGTACGGCATCCACTACAGCACCCTGCTGGGACGCACCTACGCCGCCCTCCACCCCGGCCGGCTGCGCACCATGGTCCTGGACACGGCGCTGGACGACACCACCACACCCACCGAGCGCATCCGGCGTGAAGCAGCCACGGCCGAAGAGGCGTTCCACCGCTTCACCGCCTGGTGCGCCGCCTCGACGGACTGCGCCCTGCACGACAAGGACGCCGCGGCCGAGTACGACGCCCTCGTCGCCCGCGCCAACCGCACCCCGATCCCCACCGCCGACGGCACCCGGACCCTGACCGGCGAGGACATCCGCACCGCCACCCAGGACTACCTGACCCTCTCCGGCGTCACCTGGCCCGCCCTCGCCCAAGCCGTCGTCAACGCCCAGGCCGGCGACGCCACCGACTTCACCTACCAACCCGACGACACCCTGGACCCCGTTCAGGTCCAGATCCCCGCCTGCCTGGACAACCCCCGTCCGGTCACCACGTTCGACCAGCTCACCCGCCTGCGCAAGGACCTGGCCCGGATCTCCCCGCACCTGGGCGGCGCCGTACGCTCCTGGACCGCGCTCACCGGCTGCCTCGGCTGGCCCCTCCCCGCGCACCCCGTGGCGGCCGGAACCCCCGTCCACGGTGCGCCCCCCGCGCTGATCGTGCAGTCCACCCACCAGGCGCTCGCCCCGCACAGTGCAGGCCTCGCCCTGGCGGCCCAGCTGCCCGGCAGCGTCGTCCTCAGCCGCGAAGGCGACGACTACAGCATGTTCCTGCTCTCCGGGTGCGTGCGCGATGCCACCAACCGCTACCTGGTCACCCGCGCCCTGCCCGCACCCGGCACCACCTGCACCGACTGACGCCACGGTCCACCGACGGCCACCGCCCCCTACCACGCAGACACGTGAGGAACACTCATGACCGCAACCGCCCGCACCCGGATCCGCCTGCTTCTCCCCGCCGCCATGGCCGCCCTGGCCGTCAGCGCGACAACGGCCGCAGCACCCACCACCACCGCCTCCTCCGCCGCCCCGGACGCTCACTCGGTCACCGCCCCGGACCACCGGACGGCCGCCAAGAATCCGAAAGCGATGCTCGACGCCTGGCTGCGCCTGTGGAACGGCGACTACACCCAGGCGGAGGCCATCATCTCCCCGGACTTCACCGTCCACGCCGCCCTCCTCGACGGCGGCGACGGCAGCACCATCCGAGGCGCCGACGGCCTGGTGGCCTGGATCTCCCAGACCCGCGCCGCCTTCCCCGACCTGCACTTCTCCCTGCAGATCGACCCCCTGATCGCCGGACACCGCGCCTGCGTGCGCTGGACGGCCACCGGCACCTACGCCGGCGGGTTCCCCGGCGCCAAGGCCCAGCCCGGCACGACCGTCACCTTCACCGGCACCGACACCCTGCGCATCAAGGACGGCAAGTTCGCCGAGTACTGGCTCAACTCCGACACCCTCCAGCTCCTCACCCAGCTCCACGCCCTGTAAGCACCACCCACCGCGGCTCCGCCGCCCCCACCGACCACATGGCCGCATCGAGGCAGGGAGACTGGCCCTGCCTCGCGTCACAGGAGGCCGTCCTGCCGCCGCGCTCCCCTGACCGGCGCCTGCTGGACGGGCTCGCTACGCCGCAAGGGCGGATCTCACCGCTGGTGCCGACCACTATCCGGTACGGCCCGAGCACGCATTCGACTTCCTTCGTCTCGCAGCCTGAGAAAGCATCAGCCCGGCTCCACTCGGAGCGGGAGTCTCGGGCGCCCACTCGGGGGTCTGCAGCAGGCCGGGGGCCGGTTGCGGCTCGTCGGGGGGGCAGGATGGTCGCGCTCTGCTCCGGTAGCCGCCGTACGGGGCGGTGCCGACGGTGGGGGCGGGAGTGCCAGGAAGACCTGCCAGGACCTTGGCGTGCTTGGTCCAGGCGGGCATATCGATTGCAACCGCGCCAGGGCTGCCCTGGGCGGCCCGCACCTTGCGCAGAAAAGCCATCGCGCCTGGAAGCTCTCCCCGCCCCCGCCCCCCGGTGTGCCGGGCGGAGCCGTCAGTGCCCGTCGGGCGCCGGAGCCCCCGCCAGGATCGTCGGCTCCAACGCCTCGTAACGGCGCAGCTGCGCCGAGGCGTCGCGCTGGGACAGGATCGTGCCCAGCCAACCCGCGAGGAAGCCCACCGGGACCGACACGAGGCCTGTCGTGGTGAACGGGAACCAGGTGAAGTCGCTGTCCGGGAAGACCGCCTGCGGTGAGCCGGAGAACAAGGTGGTGCCGGTCATCAGTACGAGCACGCTCACGGTGCCCGCGATGAGCGTACTGAGCAGGCCGGTACGGGTGTAACGCCGCCAGAAGAGGCTGTAGACGAGGGCCGGACCCACGGCGGACGCGCCGACGCAGAAGGAGAGGGTGACCATCAGCTGGCCGTTCCAGTCCCGGGCGTAGGCGGCGATCACGATCGCGGTGAGGCCGACGCCCAGTGCGGCGGCCCGCGCGATGGCCATCTCCGTGGAACCGGGCAGGGTGGTCCTGCGCAGGCCCTGGGCGATCAGGTCGTGCGCCAGCGTGTTCGCGCAGGCGAGGGTGATACCCGCGACCGAGGCGAGCAGAGTGAGGAAGATCGCCGTGGTCACCGTCGTGAACAGGAGTGTCTCCCCCATGGACGGGTCGGGGCCCATGACGGCCTGGCTGACCATCAAGAACGCCGTCTCTCCCTGCGGGTCGGCCGCGACGAGCTGTGTGTGGCCGACGAGCGCCGCGGCGCCGAAGCCGATCACCGAGAACAGCAGGCACATGACGACGACCGTGGAGACCGCCCAGGACATCGAGCGCCGCGCGCCGGAGGCGCTGCGGGAGCTGAACATGCGCATCGTGATGTGGGGCAGGACCGCCGCCCCGAGCACGACGGTCAGCTCGGCACTGATCATGTCCAGTCCGTCGCCGCCGAACTGGAGCCCGGAGGAGAGGTAGGCGTCTCCCGCCCCGCTGCCCTTCTTGGCCGCGTCCAGGAGCGCGGACAGGCTGTAGTCGAAGCGGTCCAGGATGAGCACGCAGATGGTGACGGCCGCGGCCAGTAGGACGACGGTCTTGACGATCTGGATGAAGGCGGTGCCCTTCATGCCACCGATCGCGGCGTACACGATCATCAGTACACCGAGGCAGACGATGAAACCGGTCTTGAAACCGTCCGAGTCGAAGCCGAGGACGACCGCCAGCAGATCGCCGGCGCCCGAGAGCTGGAAGATCACCAGCGGCAGCAGCGCGGTGAGGGTGACCATGCAGGCGGTGATGCGGACCACGGGGTCGGATGCACGGCGTGCGAGGACATCACCCATGGTGAACCGGCCTGCGTTGCGCAGCGGCTCGGCCAGAAGGAACATCATCAGAACGAGCGAGAGCACGGTGCTCAGGGCGAGGACCAGGCCGTCGTACCCGACGAGCGAGACGACACCGATGGTGCCGAGCACGGTCGCGGCGGAGATGTAGTCGCCGGAGATGGCGAGCCCGCTCTGCATGGGGGACAGCGAGCGATAGCCGGTGTAGAACTCGCCCAGGTCGTCGTGGTCGGGTGCGGTCATCACACACAGCAGCAGCGTGACGGTGGTGACGGCGATGAACGCGACCAGCGACATCGTCTGGGAGTCGGAGCTGAATCCGTTCATTTCCAGGCACCCCCGGCGGGGCCGGTGGGACGCTGCTGCCATCCGGCCATGCCCGGCCGGCCGGGGTAGCCCTGTCGGCCCGGATCGGCAGCCTGCTGGATCCGGGCCTCCTCTGCCGCGCGGCGCGCCTCCGCTGCCTCTTCGGCGCGCTGCCGGATCGCCGACGCGAGCGGGTCGACGCGCAGGCGCGCGATCCGCTCGTAGGCGGCGATCGCCACCAGCACGACCGGCAGCTGGCACAGGCCGAGCGTCAGTCCGATGGTGAGGCCGCCGTCGCCACTGCCGCTGGTCATCAGCCCAGGCGCGTACGCCGAGAGAATGAGGAAGAGGGTGAAGTAGCCGAGGGCCGTGAGGGTGGCCACCCGGCGCAGCCTGCGGTAGGCCGCGCGGACCCGGTGCAGGTCGCCGGTCGGGGCGGGAGTCGTCCCCGGGCGTTCGTGCCGCAGCGGACCGGGGGCCGGCGGCGGATCGGGGAAGTACTGCTCGTACGACATGTGCGGCTCCTTGCGCCCGACGGGCTTGCGGTCCCCGCGTGCCCGTCGGGCGCGGGAGTGTGTCGCGGTCGGAGCGCGTACGTTACTGGCCGGTAGCGGCTTGGCGTAAGGGGTTACCGACTGTTCGGTATGCCAGTTCCGCAACGGTCGGGTCACGACAGGTCACGGCAGGCGGTACCGGTCTGTGGCCCGGTGCCACGGGGACCGACCCTGCCCCGCGGCATCGACGAGGGCTTCTCCGCCGAGGGCGCCCGACCGGGCACAGGGCCGGTGTTCGGCTCCACCGACCGCTGGCCTCGGCGGCAGAGAGGGCGCGTCGCCCGCTACGCCGACGCGCCACGGCATCCCTCGAGTCGCTGCGCGCCGGCCGCAGGCGCTGACCGGCAAACCCGGTCCTTCCGGCGGCGCATGCGGCGAGCAGCGGGAGCCGTGTGGATCGCGCGGGCGGTTCCATCGCGAGGTAGCCGATCCGGGCAGGGTGGCCGAGTCCGGTTCCAGGCGGCCCGCCAGGACGCGTAGGGGCGTCGTCTTGCCCGTGCCGTTCTCGCCCGTCACAAGGAGCCGTTGTGCGGGGCGTGATCGTCAGGAGGCCGTCCAGACGCCGCCGTTCGCCGCCCCCTGCGTCGTCGAGCTCGACGAGGGGACCCTGGAACGGGACATCCGCCGCCAGCATGACGTCGTGAAGCCCAGCGGTGCCGGCGGTTCTGCCTCCTCCTTCTCGGGGCACCCGCTGCTTCCCGTGTTCCGGGCGAGAAGCCCTGTCAGCTCTGGCAGCCGCATCCCGAGGCCGTCTTGGCCTCGGTCACGGTCACGGCCGGGTCCTGCGAGCTCTCGGCCGGGGTGCAGCAGGCGTTGACCCCGCAGCATGCCCCCTCCGCCTGCCTGGAGGCCGACGAGGACGTGACCGTCTGCGGCTTGATGGCGCGGACGATCGCGGAGTGCATGCCGTCGGCGACCGCATGCGTCTGGGTGATCTCGACCTCGGTGAACCCGGCGGCCTCCAGACCTGTGCGGTACTCCGTGAGGGACAGCGCACCGGCGATGCAGCCGACGTAATCTCCGCGTTCGGCCCGCTGCCCGGGCGTGAGGGCGTCGTCGGCGACGACGTCGGAGATACCGATCCGGCCACCGGGTTTCAGTACGCGGAAGGTCTCGGCGAACACGGCCGGCTTGTCGGTGGACAGGTTGATCACGCAGTTGGAGATCACGACGTCGATGGTGTTCGCGGGCAGCGGGATCTCCTCGATGGCGCCCTTGAGGAACTCCACGTTCGCGGCGCCCGCCTTCTCGGCGTTGGCCAGGGCGAGTTCGAGCATTTCGTCGGTCATGTCCAGCCCGTACGCCTTGCCGGTGGGGCCGACGCGGCGGGCGGAGAGGAGCACGTCGATGCCGCCGCCTGAGCCGAGGTCAAGGACACGTTCTCCTTCGCGGAGTTCGGCGACGGCGGTCGGGTTGCCGCAGCCGAGCGAGGCGGCGACGGCTTCGGCGGGCAGGGCGTCGCGCTCGTCGGCGGCGTAGAGGGTGGAGCCGAAGTTCTCGTCGACCTCGACGGGCTCGGGTCCGCAACAGGCGGTGCCGCCGTCGGTGACCTTCAGGGCCGCCGTCGCGTACCGCCGGCGGACGGTTTCGCGCAGGTCAGTCGTGGTCTGCTCGCTCATGACTCACTCCCAGGTGACGGGCCGCACAGCGACCCGGAACAGCTTGTATTGACGTTCCTTGATGCAACCTTGCGCTCGGAATCGAAAAACGTCAACATAGAGGCGTGTCGAAACAAGAGCTTGAGGTGATCGGCCAGGACGCAGCCTGCTGCCCAGGCCTGTCCGCCGCACCGCTGGACGAGGACCAGGCCGCTGATCTGGCGAAGGTCTTCAAAGCCCTGGGCGATCCGGTGCGGCTGCGGCTGATGTCGATGATCGCCTCGCGTGGCGAGTCCGGGGAGGTGTGCGTGTGTGAGCTGACTCCGGCCTTTGACCTCTCCCAGCCGACGATCTCCCACCACCTGAAGCTGCTGCGTCAGGCCGGTCTGATCGACTGTGAGCGCCGCGGTACCTGGGTGTACTACTGGGTGCTGCCCGGCGTCCTGGACCAGCTCGCCGCCTTCCTCAGCACGGCGCAGCCGGCCAGGGCGGGCGCGTGAGCGGCCCGCTCGGCCGCCGCGTGGCCGCCGAAGCCGTGGGGACGGGGCTACTGGTGGCGGTCGTGGTGGGCTCGGGAATCCAGGCAGCCGAGCTGTCGCGCGATGTGGGAGTGCAGTTGCTCGCCAACTCCCTCGCCACTGTCTTCGGCCTGGCCGTGCTGATCACGCTGCTCGGACCGGTCTCTGGCGCACACTTCAACCCCGCGGTCACTCTGACGGCTTGGTTCGCCGGCCGCCGTGGTGGGACCGGCCCGAACCTGCGAGAGGGTCTCGCGTACGTGCTCGCGCAGCTGGGCGGGGCGGTCGGCGGCGCCGTCCTGGCCAACGCCATGTTCGCCGAGCCCCTGGTGAAGTTCTCCACCCATGACCGGTCCGCAGGGCACCTGTGGCTGGGCGAGGTCGTCGCCACCGCCGGACTGGTCCTCGTCATCTTCGGCCTGGAGCGCATCGGGCGTGCCGCCCTGGCCCCGACCGCTGTCGCCTGCTACATCGGGGCCGCCTACTGGTTCACCTCCTCCACCTCCTTCGCGAACCCCGCGGTGACCGTCGGCCGCGCCTTCACCGATACCTTCGCCGGGATCGCCCCAACCTCTCTCGCCCCGTTCATCGCAGCTCAGCTGCTAGGCGCCGCACTCGGGCTGGCGGCGGTGACGCTCGTGTACGGACGCCCGGCTCGTACCGCGGATGTTGTCGTACCCCACGGCGAGCCCGGACTCGCCTCCTCCTGAACACCGATCCCACCCGCAAGGACACCGCCTTGAACACTGCCGCCGCGCGCCCCTCCGTGCTGTTCGTCTGCGTCCACAACGCCGGCCGCTCCCAGATGGCCGCCGCCTTCCTGACCCACCTCGCCGGCGATCGCGTCGAGGTGCGCTCGGCCGGATCGGCTCCCGCCGACTCTGTGAACCCGTCCGTCGTGGAGGCGATGAAGGAGGCCGGGATCGACATCTCTGCCGAGACGCCCAAAGTCCTCACCACCGAGGCGGTCCAGGCGTCCGACGTGGTCATCACCATGGGTTGCGGGGACACCTGCCCTGTCTTCCCCGGCAAGCGGTACCTCGACTGGCAGCTCGACGACCCCGCCGGCCAGGGCGTCGACGCCGTACGTCCGATCCGGGACGAGATCGAGCAGCGTGTGCGCGGCCTGCTCGCCGAGCTCGGCATCCCCTCCACGAGCTGACCCAGAGCAGCCGAAAGCTCTCTGATCCGGAGAGGGTCAGCGTGCCGATCAATGTCGTCTCCGCGACCGAGGACCACTCCGTTCGGTTTCACCAGTACCCCTGGAGGACGTGGGACCTGTCCGTGTCCGCAAGTACGGCGAGGTCGAGGACCGCGAGGTCTCCTACCAGGAGATCGGCAAGGGCTGCCAAGGAGCAGGTCATCCCGATCAGCGACGACGAGCTGAACAACCTGCCGCTGCCCACCGCGAAGGCGATCCAGGTCGTGGCCTTCGCCCGACTCCGACAGCGGCAACCGGCCGAGCACCAAGCAACGGGGACGGGCAGCGCACCGACGCCTCCTTCGCACCGTGGGCCAGAGACAGGACACCAGAGCCTTCTCAGCGGCCTCGGGTCTCACCGCCGGGCGCCACCAGGCTCGTGACGCCTGCCATCGTCCGGTGGGAGGACTTGAAGCAGCGGCGGACATGCTCAGGCCCGCGGTGCCGGGCCCAGGCCACGAGCATCAGCCGGCTCGCGTCACTCCCCGAGGTGGGTCGGGCCACAGCGCCGCAGCCCGTGCGGATCCCAGCCGGTCCCCGGGGCCGGCGGCTGCGGTGCCCGTGTCCAACAGCGCACGGCCTGGCCGCAGCACAGGCGCGCCAGAGCCGGTGTCCGGGCACAGCCCCGGGCCGACACGACCTTCCCCGGCTCGGGACGCCGGTGGGTGACGAACAGCGGCCCCGGGAGCACATCGACATCGAGCACTGTTGGCGAACTCGTACAGGCCGGGCTCGCCCTGGAGTGGCCACCGCGGTGGGGGAGGGGTAGTCCTGCAACGGCCCCGAACTACTCCTCCCCGGGATCGAAGTCTTCACACATCACACGTCACAGCCGGATCCTGTCATGGCAGCTCCACACCTATCGCTGACAGCAGTCCTCGGCCGAACGGCCTTTCGGTAGAGGGTCTCCAAGAGTCCCCGGCCGGGCGAGGTCGCGCTGTGCTGTGCTAGGGCCTGTCGTTTGGATCACGCCGCAGACGCGGGGTCCGGCACGCACATCTGCCGCGTTGTCGTCGGTTGCCAATGCTCCGCATCGGCGCCCTCCTCCGCCTTGCAGCTGCACGCACCAGACCCCGCTCACCGGCGCTGATCAGGCACCGCCCCTTCCCTCCGACGTGATCCAAACGACAGCCCCTAGGGGCTCGACTGCCACCAGCGGTCCGCCTCAGCGCGTGCCACTTCGGCGTCGTACTGACGGGCGTCGAAGTGGAGCTCCGGCGGCGGGTAGGGCTCCGTCATCCCCACCCCCGAGGGAACCTCCCAGTCGGACCACTGCACGATTGTGCCGGACCGCTGCACGACCGCGGTCAGGAAGCCGCAGCAGCCACCGGTGCAGTCCGGTTCGCCCAGCTCCAGACGGCGCGCCTCGCCGGTGGCCCGAAGAGGGCTGGGGTGGCCGGCAGGCAGGACATCGGCCGCGTATGGTCCGCGGCCGCCTTCGCCGACCGTCTTGTCGACCAGGTCCTCGCCGTTGACCCAGAACCGCAGCTGTGCGGCGAACCGGGATCCCGGCGGCAACACTCTGATCTCCAAACGGTCAAACATCGGACCAGCCTACGGTGCCCGCTGACGCCGGCACGCGGAACCTGCCTCCACCCGGCATGCGGGAGGCCCCACGCGATGCCTTCCGTTGTCGTGAGCATCGCCCCACGGTCGATCGTGGTCGGCGGCAGGCGGTGTGGTGCAGCACCCCTGGCCGGTTGACCGGCCGCGGGGACCGCATGGCTCGGTGACGGGGTTTGAGGTCCTGGACCGGGAGATTGCCGGGTCGTGCTGGGTCTGGCGCGGTGACCCAGAGGCGGCATGGGACCGCCCTCTGCTTCTCGCCGGCCCGCGCCCAGCATCTGCCCAATCCAGGACGCGATGGTGGTCGGCCCGGGCCGGATTTGCGATCTAGGTCGGACGGTGGTGCGGTGGAATGGTCTCCCGATTTGTGTGCCCCGTCAGTGCCTGAAGGGTTAATCAACCGGTATCTATTGGGCTCTGAGTCATCCGTGAGAATCCAGCTGGGCGTCGTACGCCCAAAGTGGCCACCGGTTCGGGCGAGGAGGTTTCCAATGACCTTGGATTGGCGTGACAGGCCAGCAGCTTCGCCAAATAGTGGATTCTTCATCCAAGTGCGGACCGGTGAGCCAGGAAACTTTGAGGTCGTCATCCCCTGGCCAGACGGTGGCCTGGCCCATTATTGGCGGAACAACGACGCTCCAGCTCTGGTGTGGCATGGTCCGACATTCTTCGCAAAGGGCACCCGATACGTCGGAGCATCCCTGATCGAGTCGGACAACATAGCCTTTATGAGTGACCCGCGGAACAACCTCGAAGTGATGGCCACTAGGGAGGACGGCACGGTAGAGCATTGGTCGCGCGAGAACGGTGGAGCACTTGTCTGGTCGAACTTCGGTACTGTGCTGACTGGTGCGTCCGGAGCTGCGGGCATCGCGTATTCCGGCGCGGCGTTCGCCGAAGGTATTTTCGGCGTCGACCTTGAGTCGCACCTTGAAAATGATTTCTTCGTCGTGGCGCCAATGACCGGTGGCGGCTTTGTGATGCTGAAGCGCCAGAACCCGGCGAGTGGAAATACTACTATCCCGCCATGGACTCGCATCGGCGGCCCGAGCTCGAACGAGCCGTTCGGCGGCACCATTCTCACCGACCGCAATTTCGTGGGCGCAGGGCTCGCCCTTACAACGCTATTCAATCCTTTCCTCAAGGCCGGCTGGAAGGAAATGCGCGACACCTGTAATGGGGTATGTCGTGGCCAAGTCATGATCACGACTGTCTCGGACCAAGGCGCTCTTCACATTTATACATGGGCTCGGACCAAGCTAGGTGGCGGAGATCTTTTTGCCGACAGTAATTGGGGGTGGAACGAAGGGCTTACCATCACCCAGCCAGCCGAACTCGGGCACATACTACGCCCATTCCGTGGGAGACCCTGTCTTCTGCAGGGCGACTACGACCTCACCGAATCCTCCGACTTCATCCCGTGGGACTCTGCCCACTACGGCAATCTGGAATTGGTGGCCCCCGCGAAGGACGGGGGAATCCTCCACTTCTGGAGAGACAATGGCGATGTTGGAGAGCCGCGAAAACTCAAGGACGGATGGCATTACGGCGGCAAGATAGGTGGGTCGCTGTACGATGAGGTTTCACTCCTTCAGAGCAACTTCGGCGACGCGGACCACGGCCCCCTCGAGATGATCGCACGGACCCGCGACCAGAAGGGTTTCGATTTTTTCTGGCGCGATGACGCAATGGCCTGGCATGGCCCGCAAAATGTCAGCTGGGCGGAAGGTCCCACAGGAACAATTGCTCAGCCCTTGTCGCCGGATGACAGCATCAGCGCGCTTCATTCGATCAACCTAGATTTCAGTGTGCCCCGCGACGAGCTCAAGCAGTGGCTCGATAATCCGCAGTTCACACCGTATCCGGCCATTACATCCGCGCTCCTCGGTCTTGTTGAAGGCCGAAAGCTGAGGGACCCGATATTCCTCGACGTCATCGTCTTCAACTATGAAAACACGCCCGGCGTCGTATCGCCGCGCGCTGCGTCTGACGTTCGTATCGACATCCTGAAGGATGCTGTGCTTGAAGGATACAACGTCAGGCACGGGACGCATGTGACAGATTTCGAGGCGATTCTTGCGTGACAGTTGGCGCGTGCTCTGTTTCGGTCGTGCAGGGGGCCGAATCGGCGGCGAGGTGCTGAGGCCCGTGCGTCATCTGTGCGGTGTCGAACGGGCCGCGAAGTCCGCGAACCGAGCGAGTATCTCGTAGTGCGTCACTGAGCCTTCGCTGCAGACATCGGTGACGGGCGAACCCTGCAGGATGCGTTTGACGGGCACTTCGAGTTTCTTACCGGTGAGCGTGCGCGGAACGGCGGGGATCGGCACGATCACGTCCGGCACATGGCGCGGGGACAGGCGGTGTCTGATGACAGTGGCGATCCGCTCGCGCAGCCCGTCGTCGAGTGCGATGCCGTCGGTGGTCACGACGAAGAGCGGCATGAAGTAGCCGCCGTCCGGCTGTTCCACTCCGAGGACGAGACTGTCCGCGACTTCAGGGAGCTGTTCGACGACGGCGTAGATGTCGGCGGAGCCCATCCGTACGCCCATGCGGTTGAGGGTGGAGTCGGAGCGGCCGGCGACGACGACCGACAGGTCCGCGTCGATCGTGACCCAGTCGCCGTGCCGCCATACCCCGGGATACATGTCGAAGTAGCTGGCCCGGTAACGGCTGTCGTCGGCGTCGCCGACGAAGTGGAGGGGCATGGACGGCAGCGGGACGGTCACCACCAGCTCGCCCTGTTCACCTGTCAGAGGGTGCCCGTCGCTGTCCCAGGACGCCAGCGCGACTCCGAGCGCGGGGGCCTGGATCCGGCCCGCGCGTACGGGCAGCAGGGCTGAACCCCCCGCGAGAACCGAGCAGATGTCCGTTCCGCCGCAGATCGACTGCAGCCAGACGCCGGAGGCGAGCCGTTCGTAGACCCACCGCCAGGTGCTGGGCGGCAAGGACGATCCGGTCTGCAGGATGGAGCGCATGCGCTTGAGATCGAACTCGGTTGCGGGGTGCGTGCCGGACTTCTCCACGGCGGTGAGGTAGGCCGCGCTCACGCCGACCACAGTGGCACCGGTCTGTTCGGCGACTCGCCAGGCCCCGTTGACGTCCGGGAAGGTGGGGCTGCCGTCGTACAGGACGATCGTGCTGCCGTGCAGCAGGCCGCCGACGAGGAAGTTCCAGACCATCCAGCTCGTGGACGTGAGGAAGAGGTAACGGTCGTCGGCGCGGAGGTCGGCGCCCAGGCCGAGTGCCTTCAGCAGTTCGATGACGATGCCGCCGTGGCCCTGAACGATCCCCTTCGGCATGCCAGTGGTTCCCGACGACCACAGGATCCACAGCGGGTGGTCGAAGGGCACGTCGGCGAATTCCAGGGGTGCCTCGGCCGCCGGAAGGGCGGACCATGCCTGTTGTTCGATGTCGGTGCGCGCCGACCAGGGTTCGGTCGGGGTCGTGAACAGATGGTCGACCGTGAGGATGTGTCGCAAGGTGGGCAGTCCGTCCACGAGCTCGGTGACCGCCGGGCGCCTGTCGTACGTCCTGCCGCCGTAGCGGTATCCGTCGGCGGCCACGAGGACGACCGGCCGTGCCTGCTGGAGCCGGGCGAGCACGCTGGTCGTGCCGAAGTCCGGGGAACAAGCGGTCCATACGGCGCCGACGGCTGCGGTGGCCAGCAGGGCGACCACGGTCTGCGGGAGGTTGGGCAGGTATCCGGCCACGCAGTCGCCGCGTCCCACGCCCATGCGGCGCAGGGCCGCGGCGACGTCCGTGACCTGGCGGCGCAGCTCCTGCCACGAGGTCTCCACGGGCGTGCCGCCCTCGGCCAGGCTGACCAGCGCCGGGCGGGCGTCCGTGGCCTGGGCCAGGCAGCGCTCGGCGAAGTTCAGCCGGGCGCCGGGGAACCACACGGCGCCCGGCATCGACGCATCGCCCAGCACCTCGTCGTACCCGGTGACCGCGTCCAGACCGTAGAACTCCCAGACCGCCGACCAGAAGCCGGGCAGATCGGTGGAGCTCCACCGCCACAGGTCGGCGTAGTCGCTGAAGTGCAGCCCCCGCGCCTCACTCACCCACTCCATGAAGCACGCGACGTTGGAGTCCTCCAACTCGCGGCGACCGGGAGACCACAGCAGGTCGGTGCAGGTGTTCATCATTGCCTTGTCGCCTTTCGCGGGGGCCGCACGGGGGTCAGCTCTGTTCGAGCTCGCGGAGCAGTTCCTCTGCTTCTGGCCACGGGCCGTGGCCGGAAGCAGGGTTGAGATGGCCGACCTCGCCGAGTTCCACAAGGCGGCCGGACCAGTCGCGGGCCAGGTCGGCGACGCGGTCGAGGGCGGCGAGGGGGTCGTTCGAGCTGGCCGCGACGATGCTCGGGTAGGGGAGAGGGGAGCGGGGGACGGGTGTCCAGCCGTTCTCGGCGAGAACCTCGGCAGTGGGATAGCCCTCCGGCAGCGGGCTCTCGAAGTCCGGCGGGGTCACCAGCAGCGCCCCCTGCACCTGTGCCTCGGTCTCTTGGGACCAGTGGACGGTGGTGATCACGCCGGCGCTGTGGGCGACCAGCACGACGGGTCCGGTGATCTCCGAGACCACCTTGGCCAGTGCGGCGACACGGGCCCCGCGGCTGAGCTGGTTCTGCGTCACCGGGGGAACGGTGCGGATCGTGCGCCCGGCCTCGGAGAGCCGGGCCGCCAGCAGGGTCTGCCAGTGGTTCTCGACGTGGTCGCGCAGGCCGGGAACGATCACGACGACCGGCTCGGTGGTAGGGCTGGTCCCGGTGGGACGGCTCATGAGGACACCTCCGTTTCGTCGGGCTCCGCCACCCGTGCGGGTCCGGTCAGACGGCGCAGGTCGCGGTCGTAATGGCGGCGGCCGACCAGGAAGGCCACGGTGGCCGCGATCGCCACGAGCGGGACGAGCCGGAGTGCGCCGAGCAGGCCGAGCCGGTCCGCGAGCGCGCCGGTGACCGCCGGGCCGGGGGCCAGCCCGAGCAGGCTCTGGGCCAGGGTGAGCGTGGCGAACGCCGTCGCGGCGATGGCCGCGGGGGTCAGATTCGCGACCATGGCGGCCCCGGGCCCGGCCGTACCGGCACACAGCAGGGCTCCGAGCGCCAGCACCAGCAACTGCCCCTGCCCGGCCGGCAGACGGAAGGCGGTCATCAGCAGGATCAGCGAGCCAACGCTGCAGCCGATGGCGACGGCCCACTTGCGGATCGGGGCGCTCCGGCTGATCCGGTCCGAGGCGATTCCTCCGGCGATCATGCCGATTCCGATCACCAGGGCGAAGAGCCCCGCGGTCGCGCCGGCCTGCGCGGTGGGCATGTCGTAGTAGCGGTTGAAGTAGCTGGGCAGCCAGGCGATCAGAGCCCCCGCGATGAACAGTTGCAGACCGCTGCCGATGTAGGCGCCGACCACCGAGACGGAGCAGAACAGCCGCGGGAGGAGCACGCGCAGACGCTCCCGCCCGTCGGTGCCGGTCTCGTCCTTGGCCGGATCGTTCTGCCGGGCCAGCCGCTTCTCCGTGACGACGACCGCGTAGACGGCCGCGAGCACCAGACCGAAGCCGCCCATCACGCCGAACGCCCAGCGCCAGCCGTACGCCTGGGCCACGGCGCCGCCGATCGATATGCCCAGGACTGAGCCGAAGGCTCCGCCGGCGATGAAGGCTCCCGAGAGCGTGGCCCGCAGGGTGCGCGGGAAGACGCTGAGGACCACGGCGATACCGACACTGCCGTACGCGGCCTCACCGATTCCGACGAAGAGCCGGCCGACGAACATCTGGCCGTAGCTCGCCGCCACCGCGCAGCCGAGTGTCGCCAGGCTCCACATCGTCGCCGCGAGAACCAGGGATCTCACCCTGCCCCATCGGTCGGCCAGCAAGGAGAGAGGGAAGGTGAGCAGACCGACCATCAGCGCCACGATGCCGCTGAGAGAGCCCAGTTGGGCGTCCGAGAGCAGCCAGTCGGCCTTCAGCAGGGGGAAGACGGCGTTGAGGACCTGTCGGGACATGTAGTCCGAGAGCAGCAGTCCGAAACTCAGTGCAAAGACGATCCAGGCGTAGCGCCGGGACACGGGCCACGCCGAGGAGCCGGAACCGGGATCGGAACCGGTTCTGCCCGGGGTGGATTCCGCAGTGGTGAGAAACCCCATTGTCATCACCTCAACTGCTCTTGACGGAAAGGAGGGAAGTGCCGGAACGGGAAGGGAGGGGGAACGGCCACAACGGGAAGGGAGTGAGGGATCAGAACGGTCTGTCGCCGACGATCCCGGCGCGCTCCATCTTGCGGACGGCGGGCCAGTAGTCCTGGACGGCGTAGTGCTGGGTGGAGCGGTTGTCCCAGATGGCGATGCTGTTCGGCGTCCAGCGCCAGCGCACCTGGTACTCGGGGACCGCGGCCTGGCTGATCAGGTAGTTCAGCAGGAGGCCCGCACCTGGGGCGTAGTCCTGCCCGAAGCGCACGTTCCCCGGCGTGTGGTAGTTGACGAAGTGCGTGGTGAAGGCGTTGACGAAGAGGATCTGTTCGCCGGTCTCGGGATGGGTGCGCACCACCGGGTGCTCCGCATCGGGGAACTGCGCCTTGAGCGCGTGACGCTTCTCCTGCGGCATGACGGCGCCGAAGGTGGCCTCGATGCTGTGCCGGGCCTGCAGGCCCTGTATCTGGTTCTTGATGTGCTCCGGCAGCCGGCGGTGGGCCTCGGCCATGTTGACCCAGATCGTGTCGCCGCCCACCGGTGGCGATTCGACGCAGCGCAGTACGGCGCCCATGGAAGGGTTCTCACGCCAGGTGCCGTCGGTGTGGAGCGCGTTCTCGTAGTGTTCCGCCGGGCTGTCCAGGTCCTTGTAGATCCGCACCAGGCCGGGATGGTCGGGGTCGCTGCCGGCCACCGGATGGTCCTCCAGCGGTCCGAAGCGCTCGGCGAACGCCACGTGTTCGGCGCGCGTGATGTCCTGGTCCCGCAGGAACAGCACCTTGTACCGCAGGAGCAGGTCCTTGATCTCGGTGAACAGCTCTTCGTCGCGGGAGGCGTCGCCGAGGTTCACACCGGACAGCTCGGCGCCGATGGTGCAGGTCAGCGGCTCGACCTTGATCGAGCCGAGGGAGTGGGCGCGCACCGACGCGGGAGCGCCCTGCGGTTCAGCGACAGTCTTTTCCATCGTGCTTCCTCCTGGAGAGGGGGCTGGGCGTGATCCCGCGGGAGGATCAGAGGACGAAGACGGACGATCCCGTGGTCCGTCCCGCCTCCAGCTCGCGGTGTGCCTGTACGGCGTCCTGGAGCGCGTAGCGCTGGTTGATCTCGACGGCGATGCGGCCGGACGCGACGTGGTCGAACAGCTCGCCCGCCAGCGCCGCCCGCTCCGCCGGGTCGGCGATGTAGTCGGCGAGCGCCGGACGGGTGACGAACAGGGAGCCGCTGACGGCCAGTTGCATGGCGTCGATGGGCGGAACGGGCCCGGAGGCGGTACCGAAGCAGACGAGCAGACCGCGGCGCCGCAGCGAGGCCAGCGAGGCGGCGTACGTGGTCCGGCCGACGCTGTCGAAGGCGACTGGGACCCCGGCGCCGTCGGTCAGTTCGCGCACCCGCTCGGCCACGTTCTCGCGCCGGTAGTGGATGACGTGGTCGCAGCCGTGGGCGCGGGCGAGTTCGGCCTTCTCCTCGGTGGAGACGGTGCCGATGACGGTCAGCCCGAGCAGCTTGGCCCACTGGCAGACGATCAGGCCGACGCCGCCCGCCGCCGCGGTCAGCAGGATGGTGTCGCCGGCCTGCAGCGGGTGGATCCTGCGCAGCAGGTACGCGGAGGTGAGCCCGCGCATGGTCATCGCGGCGGCGGTCTCGAAGCCGATGGCGTCCGGCAGCCGGATCAGCGAGCCGGCGGGCATGACCCGCTGCGTGCTGTAGGCGCCGAGCGGGCTTCCGGTGTACGTGACCCGGTCGCCCTCGGCGACTTGGGTGACTCCCTCACCCACCGCCTCGATCACCCCCGCGGCCTCGACGCCCAGTCCGGCGGGCAGCTCGGTGGGATACAGGCCGCTGCGGAAGTAGGTGTCGGCGAAGTTGAGTCCGACGGCCTCGTGCCGGATCCGTACCTCGCCCGGGCCGGGGTCGCCGACGACGACCTCCTCCCAGCGCAGGACGTCGGGACCGCCGGTCTCCTTGAAGCGAATGGCGTACGCCATGAACGTGCTCCGTTGATCGTGGGAGATGAGGGGGAGATGAGAGGACTGTTCCGGGCCGCGGTCAGACGTCGCGCAGCATGAAACCGCGCTGACCGGGACGGCGATTGGGCACCATGCCGAGGCGGGTGAGCGTCTCGTCGGCGTCGGCGTAGTACTCACCGAGCTTGTAGATCTTCTTGGCCTCGGCGCCGGTCGCGATGTCGCGGCCGAGCGCCTCGGAGATCTGCACCATCTGCTCGACCTGCTCGACGGTGGTCATGCGCTCGCCCTTGCGCCGCCAGAGGTTGTCCTCGTTGCCCACGCGCACGTGGACGCCGAGCGCGATGCCGATCGCGTTCATCGGCGCGACGGCACGCATGGAGCTCTCGATGGTGAGGACGGCGCCGTCCGGTGTGCGGCGGACGAACTCGATCAGGTCGGCGGGGTGGCGGCCGGCGAAACCACCGCCGATGGCCACGTAGTTGAGGATGAGGGGGCCCGTGTAAATGCCGGCGCGGATGAGCCGCTCCACGGTTTCGAGCTGGGCCAGCGTGGCGAGCTGGAAGTGTGGCTGGATTCCGTTCGCGTGCAGCCGCTCGAGGTGCGCCAGGTAGAACTCGGGACCCGCCTCGACGACCATGTCGCGGTAGGCCTTGTAGTACTCGGGCTTCGCGATCGAGGTGCCCTCCAGGTCGTCGTCGGTCATGATCTCGACGATGTTCATCTGGCTGGTGTTGATCGCGATCGTCACCTGGTCCGGTGCGGGGGTGAGGTCGGCCAGCAGGTGGCGGGTGTCGTAGCTCAGCCACTTCGCCTCGCTGCCCTCGTCTTCCGGGGCGAACGAGATCGAGCCGCCGATCTGCAGGACCATGTCCGGTACGGCCTGGCGCAGCCGGCCCAGCAGTTCGTTGAACATGGACATCCGCTTGGAGCCCTTGCCGTCCAGCTCACGTACGTGGATGTGGAGCACGGTGGCGCCGGCGTTGTAGCAGTCGACGGCCGCCTGGACGTGCTCGTCCATCGTCAGGGGAAGGTCGTCCGCGTCCCCGGGCAGCCACTCCGGCCCGTAGGGAGCGGCCTGGATCACCAGCTTTTCCTGGTTCTCCGGGAAAAGTGAGTCGTCGTGGAAGTGCACGGTCCGTCTCCTTCGTGCGATCGGTGATCACCCGCCGGGCGCAGCGCCGCGTGCGACGCGAGGGGTGAGATGTCCGGCGAGGAACGATGAGGGTCACCGGGGACAGCGGGCACAGAGCGGCCCCCGGTGCGCTCGACCGGTCCGGAGGACGTACGCAGGGGGAGTACCGCGACTCTCCTCCGGCGGTCGACCGCTTCTCTGCAGTGCTGCCAAGGTAGGGGCGCGTACCGGTGACCGCTTGACATCCGGGGACGGATAGCTTGCCGTTTGGGGACATGCCTCGGACCTCCCGGGTCGAGCCGAGTGGGCCTGCCCGACCGGGGACCAGCTCGTTCCGCCCGCGGAATCAGTCCTCGCCAGGGGATTGCTGCCTACTGCGGCCGCGGCGCCACGCCGTCGGGCTGCACTCGAACTGTTCACGGAACCAGCGGGAGAACGAGCTCGGCGACGAGAAACCGAGCAGCTCGGAGATCTCCGTCAGTGAGCGCCGCGGGTTCGCGACGAACTGCTCCGCGAGGTGCGTACGGGTGGCGTTGAGGAGGGAGGAGAACGTCTCGCCCGAGGAGGCCAGATGGCGGTGGACGGTGCGCCGGTCGACGCCCATGCTGCGCGCGACCTGATCGACCGAGCAGCGCCCGCTCGGCAGCAGGACCTCGATCAGCTCCCGGACCCGGTCCGCGACGGTGGTGTCCGTGGGGACCGCGATCGCCTCGAAGTACTGGCGGGCGTATTCCCTCAGCAGCGGGTCCGCCATCGCGTTGGGCGCATCGAGGTCATCGGCGTAGAAGACGATGCCGTCGAACTCGCGGCCGAACTCCACGCTGGGGCCGAACACGCGCCGGTGCGTCGCGGCGTCCGCCGGCGCGGGATGCCTGAACCAGACGGAGAGCGGCTGCCACTCGGTGCGCAGGAAGCCGCGCAGAATCCGGTGGAAGGCGGCGACGGCCAGCTCCGTGGCCTGACGGGTCTCCATCGTTTCGCCGAGCCGCAGGTCGACCGTCAAGGTCGCCAGCCCGTCGTTCTCGGACAACCGGGCGTGCAGGATCTCGTTGTACATGCGCTGATGCCGGATCAGCAGTCCGACTGCGCTGCGCACGTCGGGTTCTTCGCGGACCACCAGACTGACGGGGCCAAGGTTGGAGAAGCGCCGGAACTGCGCCATCCGTACACCGAAGTCCTCGTGCCCCGAGGCGGCTGCCGACAGTTCGAGCACCTGGACCGCGGCCGCGCCGGAGATCCACCGGTCCTGGACCGCGAGCGCGGCGGTGTCCAGGCCCACGCGCTTCATCAGTGCCTGTGGGTCGACGCCGAGCGAGCGGCACAGGTCGACATAGCCACTGAGGGCCGCGGTGCGCACCAGAGGTTTCATGGGCGGGCCCAGGACCTTTCGTCTGTGTCCCGAAATGAAAAGTCTCATGTCACGCCAGGGCAAGCATGGCGGGGACGGGCACCCTAGCATGGCGCCGTTCACCGGCCCGGCCCGCTTGTGGCGACTGTCCCTGGCAGGTGAACGCCTGATGGGGACGGAGGCGCACATGACCGGTACGACGGACGCGGGTGAGGGGCTGCCCGAGCCCTGTTCGGGCCCCTCGGTGTGGCGTGGCGAAGAGATGGCGAACCACCGCGACGAGTGGACCCTACGGCTCTCGGCGCACCAGCTGGCCGAGATCGACTCCGCCGTGAAGGAGGCGCGAAGACGCGACCGGACCCTGCTGAAGGTGACACGCGCGGACTTCCCCCTCCCCACGCTCGTCCATGAACTGGAACGTATCGCCGAGGACCTGGCGTACGGCCGGGGGTTCGTGCTGGTCCAGGGCGTCCCGGTCCAGCAGCTGGGCGTGCCGGCCGCGAGTGCGGTCCTCTGGGGCCTCGGTCAGTACCTCGGGCGTCCCGTCCCGCAGAACGCGGACGGGCACATGCTGGGCCACGTCAGGGACACCGGCCGCAGCCTGGCCGATCCGGCGACCCGCGGCTATCAGACCCGCGCCGCGCTGCCGTTCCACACCGACAGGGCGGATCTGCTCGCGCTGCTGTCCCTGCGGGCGCCCCGCAGCGGAGGACGTACTTCCCTGGTCAGCTCGGCGGCGGTCCACAACGCGGTGCTGGACCGCCGCCCCGATCTGGCCGAGCGGCTGTACCGCACGTACTTCTTCGACCGCAGGGAGGAACAGCTTCCCGGGGAGCCGCCGTACGCGGCCGCCCCGCTCGCCGTCCGGCGGGACGGCGGCGCCCTGAGCATGCTCTACAACCGCCGCTACCTGGAATCCGCCCAGCGCTTCCCCCACGTGCCCCGCCTGGAACCGGAGGACGCCGAGTTGTTCGACCTCGTCGACGACGTGGCGGGCTCACCGGAGTTCCGGCTCGACATCGACCTCCGGGCCGGCGATCTGCTGCTGCTCAGCACCCACGCGGTCATGCACGCACGCACGGAGTTCGAAGACCATGAACAGCCCACACTCAAGAGCCATCAACTGCGGCTCTGGCTGGCCGTGTCGCACCACCACCCCACCACCGACCGCGCTCGCGAAGGGATCACCCCTCGCGATGTGATCCGCCCCCGGAACGCCGCGTCGCAGGCCGCGACGAACACAAGGAGACAGCCATGACCAACCTCGCCACCTTCCTGGTGGACTCCGCCGCGGCCCACGGCGACCGCATCGCCGTGCGCCACGACGACAGCACCCTCACCTACGCCGAACTGGACGACGCGAGCGCCAGAGTCGCCGCCCTCCTGCGCGACCGCGGGGTCCAGCCCGGTGACCGTGCCGCACTCACCATGCCCAACGTCCCGCTGTTCCCGGTCGTCTACTACGGCATCCTGCGGGCCGGAGGCGTGGTGGTGCCGATGAATCCGCTCCTCAAGGCCCGCGAAGTGGCGTTCACCCTGCGTGACTGCGGGGCACGGACCGCGCTGGTGTTCCCCCCGTTCGCGGACGAGGTGGCGAGGGCCGCCGCCGAGACCGGAACCGCATGCCTGGTGACCGAGCCCCTCGCCTTCGACGACCTGCTGCGGGCCTGCGAACCGATGTCCGGCATCGTCGAACGCACCGACGACGACCCGGCCCTGATCCTCTACACCTCGGGCACGACCGGGACGCCGAAGGGGGCCACACTCTCGCACCGCAACCTGGCCGCCAACACCGCCACCACGGCCGAGACGCTGCTCCAGGTCGGACCCGACGACGTACTCTTCGGCGGCCTGCCCCTCTTCCACGCCTTCGGCCAGACCTGCGCCCTCAACACGGCAGTCGCCGCCGGCGCCACACTGACTCTGCTGCCGAAATTCGAGCCGGCCCGCGCCCTGGAGATCATGGCCCGCGACGGGGTCACGGTGTTCCTCGGCGTGCCGACGATGTACGCGGCGCTGCTCCACACCGAGCTGCCCGGGGGCTTCGACGCCCACCGGCTGCGCCTGGCCGTCTCCGGTGGCGCCTCGCTTCCGGTCGAGGTGCTGCACGGCTTCGAGCGGCGCTTCGGCGCCACCGTGCTGGAGGGATACGGACTCTCCGAGACCTCACCGGTCGCCGCGTTCAACCACCCGGACCGCCCGCGCAAGGCCGGCTCGATCGGACAGCCCATCCGCGGAGTCGAGATGAAGCTCGTCGCCGAGGACGGGGGCGCGGTGCCCCACGGTGAGGTCGGCGAGATCGCGATCCGCGGAGAGAACGTGATGAGCGGCTACTGGAACCGCCCGGAGGCCACGGCGGAGGCGATCCGCGACGGCTGGTTCCACAGCGGCGACCTGGCCCGTGCCGACGAGGACGGCTTCTACTTCATCGTCGACCGCAAGAAGGACCTGATCATCCGGGGCGGCTACAACGTCTACCCTCGTGAGGTCGAGGAGGTGCTGTACGAACACCCTGCCGTCGCCGAAGCGGCCGTCGTCGGCGTGCCGCACCCGGTCCACGGCGAGGAGATCGCAGCGGTGATCACCCTCCGGCCCGGCGCACGGGCCACGCCCGAGGAGCTCCGCGACCACGTCAAGGACCGGGTGGCGGCGTACAAGTACCCCCGGATCGTCTCCTTCACGGCAGAACTCCCGAAGGGCCCCACCGGAAAGATCCTCAAGCGCGAGATCGTGGTCACCGGTCCGTGAACCACGCTCCGACGAGTTCTCGCTGCCCTTCTCGTGCCGCTGCCCGAGCCGTCGCGCTCGTCGGAACGCCGCGACTCGTTGCATGAGGCGGGTGGACCTGCCGCGTGCAAGTCGTCCGGGCGGACGATCAGGCTGATCTCGCCGTCCGTGTGGCGGACGGGGCTCTCGGCGTGGACGCGCAGGTCGCCGACGCTGAGTTCGTACTCGAATCGCGCTCCGGTGTACGAACACTGCTCGAGTCGTGGGTGACGTACACGATGGTGATGCCGACCTCGCGTCGGAGGTCCTTGAGCCAGACGCGGGCTTGGTCGCGCATCGTCGCGTCCAGGTTCTCGACCGGGCCGTCGGAGTCCTCGCTCACCAGCCGTGATAGACGGCCAAGACCGGCCGGGAAGGCATGCGCCCGCCTTCCGCAGGGAGGAGATCAGCAGGTCGCTCGCCTCCTCGAGGAAGCCGGGCAGACCGGCGGCGGTCAGATGGCGCTGCGTGAACAGCACCTTCTGCTCGGGCACGTCGCGCTCGGCGGTCTCGTACCTGGCCGGGGTCGTTCCGGACAGAACCTCCCGCGGCCGCCGGCGCCGACAGCACCGCACCGCAGCATAGGCCACCGCCTCCCGGCGGGCCGCGCGCAGCAGCGCGATGCGACGGGCTCGCTCGACCTGGGCGAGGCCGTAGCGACGGAACCCGGTCCGCGGATCGATCCGGGCCGGCGTCAGCAGCCCCCGGTCCCCGTAGAGCCGCAGGGCCTTGACTCGGCCTGGTCCTGGCCGCCAGATCCCCGATAGTGATCAAGTCCATCGAGGACGGGGCACAGGTGCGGGTCACGCTCGAGGCTCAGCAGCACCCCGGGAAGCGCCCCCCAGACCTTCTCCGTACCGGGGCGCCCGGCTGACGGCCGGTCGGGGCGCGCCGGTGGCGGAGGCGTCGAGCAGCGCCCAGGCGTGGGTTCCGTGCGGGGTGGGGTGCACTCCCGAGAACTGGGACAGTGCCTCGATCAGCCGAAAGCCACGGCCGCCCTCGGCCAGGCCGTCCTGTTCGGAGCCCTTGGGGTGCCGCCACACACCGGTGTCGACCACTTCGATCCACAGGTGTGACACGCAGCGGGCGAGTTGCAGGGTGACGTCCTGGGCTCCGCTGTGCCGGACGGTGTTGGTGACGAGTTCCGACACGACGAGGCTCGCCGCCTCGGCCGTCTCGCCCACGAGGTGCCATGCCGCCAGCCGGTCCCGGGCGAACGCCCTGGCTCTCGCCACGGCACGCCTCTCGGCGGGCAGGGTGCAGCACGCCGACGCGGTGGGGTTCTGGGGCCGGGGAACCGAGTGGGTCGCCGTCGGCCCTCCATGCCGGCACGGTACTGGGTGAGGGGCGGGCGTCATGGCTCAACTCCCTTCCGGCAGGGACGGGATGACTGTGGGACTCTCAGACGACGACGAGCACGTCCAGCGTGCGTGGACCGTGGACGCCCTCCACGCGGTCGAGTTCGATGTCACTGGTGGCCGACGGCCCGGAGACGAAGGTGAGGGGACGTGCCGGATCCAGCGCGGCAAGCGCCTCCGGCACGGACGCCACGACCTGCCCGGCCCGTACGACACACACATGGACGTCGGGCACCAGCGTCAGGGCGCGTCGGCCCTGGCCGGGGCCGCCGTCCAGGACGAGGGTTCCGGTCGAGGCGATGGCGGCGGCCACCGTCGTCACGACCGCACCGGCCCGGTCCAGTTCGGCGGCCGGCAGGCGGGGCACGTCGGTCAGCACACGGTCGGGGTCCAGCGCCGATCGCCACTGCGCCGGGAAGCCGCGGGGGACCACGACGGAACCGGCACCGAGACCGGCCACGGACCGCCCGACCGAGGCTGCGACCTCCTGCCCGGACACCAGGTGCACCGACGCGCCGTACTCGGCCAGTCGTGCGGCGAGCAGTTCCACGGCCGCCGCTGATCCGGGCGGTGGCGTGCCGCCGCGGGAGTACTGCCGGGACACCGGGGCGTCCTGTGGACGCTCGCTCGCGGGCACGTCCACCAGGGCGCGTCGGATCCGGTCCAGTACTTCGGATCGCGCGTTCATCGCTTCCTCCCTCCGAGGTACGGTCATCGGCGCGTCCGCTTCCACCAGGCGCTGAAGGTCTCAGCGGCCGGGAGGGGGGCGTCGCGCGTGTCGGTCCACCGGGACAGCGGGGCGGGAAGCCGGCCCAGCCGCCCGTGCCGGGTCACCAGCCGTGCGGCCACGGCGCCCGCGCGCTGCGCGGCCGTCAGCCGCGACGGACGGGAGAGCACCCAGCGTGCGGCGGCCATCGCCAGGCGCTCCGGCTCGGGCACGAGCCGCTCACGCCGCTCCTCGACGACCCGGGCCCGCAGGTGCACCAGCACCTCAGGGATGTTGATCTTGACGGGGCAGACCTCGTAGCACGCCCCGCACAGTGAGGACGCGTACGGCAGGGCTCGGTCCACTTCCGAGGCCGTGCCCCGCAGCTGGGGGCTGAGGACGGCGCCGATCGGGCCGGGGTAGACGGATCCGTAGGCGTGTCCGCCCACCCGCTCGTACACGGGGCACACGTTCAGGCAGGCGGAGCAGCGGATGCAGCTGAGCACCTGCCGGCCGACCGGATCGGCGAGCGCGTCGGTGCGACCGGCGTCGACAAGCACCAGGTGGAAGGCGCGGGGTCCGTCGTCGGCGGTCGTGCCGGTCCAGGTGGACGTGTAGGGGTTCATCCGCTCCCCGGTGGAGGAGCGGGGCAACAGCTGCAGGAACACCTCCAGGTCCTGCCACGTGGGTATGACCTTCTCGATCCCGGCCACGGAGATGAGCGTCTCGGGCAGCGTCAGGCACATCCGCCCGTTGCCCTCGGACTCCACCACGACCGCGGTGCCGGTCTCGGCGACCAGGAAGTTGACACCCGAGACGGCGACCTTGGCCCGCAGGAACTTCTCCCGCAGATGGCGCCTGGCGGCGTCGGCCAGCCGTCGTGGATCGTCGTCCAGGTCGGCGGGTGCCGGAGTGCCGTACGCGCCCATCGACCGCAGAAAGATCTCCCGGATCTCCGCCCGGTTGCGGTGGATGGCCGGCACCAGGATGTGGGAGGGCTGGTCCCGGCCGAGTTGCACGATCAACTCGGCCAGATCGGTCTCGTACGCGTCGATGCCCGCGTCGGCCAGCGCGTCGTTGAGCCCGATCTCCTGGGTGGCCATCGACTTGACCTTGACGACCTCCCGTTCGCCGGTGTCCTGCACGAGGCCGACGACGATGCGGCACGCCTCCTCGGCGTCGCGCGCCCAGTGCACCTGGCCGCCCGCCGCGGTGACCTTCTCCTCCAACTGCAGCAGATAGTGGTCCAGATGGCGCAGGGTGCGTTCCTTGACCGCGCGGCCCGCTTCCCGCAGTTGCTCCCAGTCGTCCACCTCGCCGACGGCTGCCGCGCGGCGGGAGCGGATGGTGCCGGTGGCGCGGGCCAGATTGCCGCGCAGCTGGGAGTCTCCCAGGGCGCTGCGCGCCGCCGTGGGGAAGGCCGGCATGCCCAGGAACGTCGCTTCGTTCACGGTTTCCTCGTCCTTTCGTTGCCGCGCGAGAAGGCGGGTGGGTCTGCCGCCGCCGCGCCGTGATCCGGTCCCGTCTCCGTGGAGGCGAGAATCTCGGCGAGGTGCATGACGCGCACGCCGGTGCGCAGCCGGGACAGCGCGCCGCCGATGTGCATGAGGCAGGAGTTGTCGCCGGCGCACAGCACGTCGGCTCCGGTGTTCAGGACGTGCCGTACCTTGTCCGCGCACATGGCCGCGGAGGTGTCGGCGTTCTTCAGGGCGAACGTGCCACCGAAACCACAGCACTGGTTGGCCGCGCCGAGCTCCACGAGGTCGAGGCCGCGGACGGCCCGCAGCAGGGCGAGCGGCCGGTCGGCGACGCCGAGCATGCGCTGGGAGTGGCACGTCGGGTGGTAGGTGACCCGGTGGGGGAAGTACGCCCCGACATCGGTGACACCGAGGACGTCGACGACGAACTCGGAGAGCTCGTACACGGGCGGTGCGTCCTGGACCGCGACGGGCAGCCGGGGGTCGCCGGACACCTCGGCGACCCGCCCGTGGTACTCGCGCACCATGGCGGCGCACGAACCGGACGGTGTGACGACGGCGTCGTACCCGGCGAATGCCTGGGCGAAGCGTCGTACGAGCGGCACGCAGTCACGCTGGTAGCCGGTGTTGAAGTGCATCTGGCCGCAGCAGGTCTGGTCCGGGGGGAAGTCCACGCGGCAGCCCAGCCGCTCCAGCAGCGTCACCACCGCCTGGCCGGTGGCCGGGAAGAGGGTGTCGTTGAGGCAGGTGACGAACAGAGCGATCCGCATGGTTGCTCCGGTGGAGGGCGACGGTTTCTGCGGTTTGTGCAGGGGTGCGGGGCTCATGGCAGCATCCACGCCAGGACGTTGGACTGGAGGTAGACCAGGACGCACAGGGCGAGCAGGAGCAGCAGGCTCCACTTGATGGCCGCCCGGAACAGCTGGGACTCGCGGCCGATGAGGCCCACTGCGGTGGCGGCGATGGTCAGGTTCTGCGGGCTGATCATCTTGCCGACGACGCCGCCGGAGGTGTTGGCCGCCACCAGCAGCGTCGGATCGAGACCGGCCTTGTTCGCGGCGGTCTGCTGGAGCGTGGCGAACAGGGCGTTGGCGGATGTGTCCGAACCCGTGACCGCGGTGCCCAGCCAGCCGAGGATGGGAGAGAGGAAGGCGAAGGCCGTACCGGCTCCGGCGATCCAGGTGCCGATGGTGATGGTCTGCCCGGACAGGTTCATCACATAGGCGAGTGCGAGTACGGCGGCTACGGTCAGCAGGGCCCAGCGCAGTTTGGCCAGCGTGGCGGTGAACTCCCGGGCGGCGGCTGCCGGGGTCACCCGGTAGACGGCGGCGATCACGGCGCCCGACAGCAGCAGGAGCGTGCCGGGCGAGGACAGCCAGGGGAAGGTGTAGACCGTGGTGGCCGACACCTGGCCGGCGGCGGTGAGGACCTCGCCGTCGAGTCCGGGCCAGCCGAGCTTCGCGTCGGAGGCGGTCAGGAACTCCTTGAGGGGGGTCCACAGCTTGGCGAGGGAGAAGACCGCGATGATGATCAGGTAGGGCAGGAACGCCATGAGGATCCTGGAGCCTTTGATCCGCTGGGCTGAGCCGGCCACCGGGAGGGTGTCGGTGGCGGCGGCACGGTCGTGCGGAGTGCGTGCCCCGTCCTGCCCGGTGTGCGTTCCGGACGGCGCTGAGGGCCGGTCCGCGTGCCCGGGGTCCGACGGCTGCCCCGCCGCACCCCCGGCCTGCTCCGCCCGGGCCGCCTTGTGCAGATCGGCCCTGGCCTCTTCGCTTCCCTGAGGGCGCCACACACGCAGGAAGAGAACGATGGCGGCGAGGCCGGCCAGCGAGGCGACGATGTCGGTGAGCTCCACCGAGAGGTAGGTGGCGCTGACGAACTGGGCCAGTCCGAACACCGCGCCGCACACCAGGGCGACCGGCCAGGTCTGGCGCACTCCGCGGCGGCCGTGGACCAGGCCGACGAGGAGGAGCGGTACGAAGAGGGCGATCAGCGGTGTCTGGTGGCCGACGTACGCGCCGATCTCCGTGTACGGGATCTTCGTCAGGTTGCCGGCCGTGATGATGGGCGTGGCGATGGCGCCGAACGCGACGGGTGCCGTGTTGGCGACCAGCACGGTGACGGCGGCCCGCACCGGGGCGAAGCCGAGGCCCATCAGCATCACGCCGGTGATGGCCACGGGCGCGCCGAACCCGGCCAGCGCCTCGAGCAGTCCGCCGAAGCAGAAGGCGATGATGATGGCCTGGATCCGCGGATCGGCACTGATCAGCCCGAACGCCCGGCGCAAGTCCTCGAAGCGGCCGCTGACGACGGTGAGCTGGTAGACCCAGATGGCGGTGACAACGATCCACATGATCGGGAAAAGCCCGAAGGCGGCTCCTTCGCTCGCCGAGAGCAGGGCGAGTCTGCCGGGCATGCCGTAAGCGGTCACGGCGACGGCCACCGCGACGGCCAGTGAGGCGAGCCCGGCCCAGTGGGCCTTCATCTTCAGGCCACCGAGCAGGACGAAGAGCGTGAGCAGCGGCAGGGCGGCGACGAGCGACGAGAGCGCGAGGCTGTCGGCTACGGGGGAGAGATCCGGCTGATACATAAACCCTCACCATGTTTGCGGGCTTGGTCAGACCATTACTTGGTTTTCAAGCTAGGCAGCCACCTTCCGGTTGTCCAGAGCCTCGAATGAGAAAAATTAGCTTGGTCTGACCAAAGGGTGGGTGGCTCAAGCTATGATCAAAGGGACTCGGCAACGACGTGACGATGTGCGGAAAGGGCTTCCCATGGCTGACACGACTGCGGCCTGGGAGCCGGTGCCCCGCTCGCGCACGTTCGAGCTCGTCCTGGCCCGGATCGAGGAGCAGATCCTCGCGGGCAATCTCCGGGTCGGTGACCGGCTGCCGCCCGAGCGGGAGCTGGTCGACATGCTCGGCGTGAGCCGGGCAGCGGTGCGCGAGGCGCTGCGCGTGCTCGAGGCCCAGGGAGTGCTGCGCTCACGTGTGGGGACCGGACCGTCCTCCGGCACGGTGATCGCGGCGATGCCCGACGCCGGTCTCACGCAGTTGCTGCGGCTGCACATAGCGCTGGCCAACTTTCCCATGGATCACGTGGTCGAGGCCCGCGCCACGCTGGAGCGGGCCAGCGCCCGGCTGGCCGCCGGACTCGTCACCGACGAGGGGCTCGACCGCATCCGCGACCCACTGCTCCGGATGGACGACCCGGACCTGCCCCGGGAGCACTTCAACGACTGCGACACGGACTTCCATGTCGCCATCGCCGAGGCCGGGGGCAACCGGCTGATGGCCGACATGACGGTCGCGGTCCGCAACGCGGTGCGGCACACCCTGCTCACGGTGTTCAACAGGCTCGACGACGACTGGGACCAGGTCGCCGCCCGGCTGCGGGCGGAGCACCACGCGATCTACGACGCCATCGCGGCCGGAGACGCCGAGGCGGCCGGGGATCTCGTGGAGGCGCATGTGCGTGGCTTCCACCGGGACGTCGTGAAGAAGGTTCTCGACCACTCGGGCCCTGCGGCGCCGTAAGGCGGGCCGGCGCTGACTTTCACGTAGGGCCGTGCGGGAGCGCAGGCCGGTGGCGTGTCTTCTGCACGGGCCGTGCTCCGGGACGCAGGTGTGTCCGGGCGCGTGAAGACCTGCTCGTTGCATGGCTCCCCGCCGCGTCCGCAGTCAGGCCACGTGACCTGCTCGTCGGACGTCGGCCTCTGCGCACCCACCACGCAGGGCTTTGTCCAAAGGGAGCACCCCGGAAATACATTCCGACGACGAATACCGCCTGAGACATCTGCAGCGCTCCGATGACGGACCGACAGGCAGCTATTGGACAGGTTTTCAGCGCCGGCGCCGAGGAGTTCCAGCGCTCCGGGGGAACGGTCCACCATGACGACCATGCCGGCCCGGGGCGCCCGGGCTCCTGAGCGCCCTCTGCAACCCCGTCCTCGAGGAACGCCCCACCTCACCGGCCGCGCCAGGACCGACTATCAGGTGGCCCCCCGGCAGAGGGGCTGAACCTGCCGTACCCGGCCAGTCAGCAGTGGCGGTCTGCCAAAGCCACCCGCCAACACACAATCCAGCTACTCGGATTCGACCCCTCACAAGGGCTCCCCCCCGGCTCGCTAAGCGGCAGCCCGCGGCGGAACGGGCCCCCGCTGTGCGACGACCGGCACGCGCAGCTCAGCTGTCCGTCCGGTCGTCTCCCGGCGCACGAGGCTCGCACCATGCCGCCCGAGCGGCACCCACGGCACGGTGAACACGGGCCAGGGCCCGACGTTCGGACCCGCGGAAGGCAGCCAGCACCGCCTCGAGGGGCGTGCCGCGTTTGGCCGGGGGGACGCGCAGTGCCTCACCGGCACGTGTCCCAGGCGGCTCATGCGTCGACGCCGCGGTCGTGGTTCCGCTGCGTCGCTGCGACTGCCCGGCGTGCGCTTCATCACAAGAAGTTATGTTGTGCACAATTTAATTGCTGGCTAGTGTCTGGGGTAAACGCGAACCACCAGAGAGGCAGCATCATGGATCCCGTCCGCTACGAGGTTTACCGCCCGGCCGAACGCCCTTCTTACCAGCAAGAGTTGGACGCAGTGGTCGCACAAGTGGCACGGCGCACCCGCGCCTCGGTCGAGCGTGAGGCCGTCGGCCACGCCGTCCGCACCGCCCACGGAAAGACCTACGGCCTCCTCAAGGCCACCGTCACGATCGGTGACAACCCGGGCTTCTACGGCCAGGGCATCTTCGCAACGCCCACCGTGCACGACGCGGTCGTCCGCTACTCCAACGGTCTCGGCCACCAGCGCCCCGACCACCAGCTGGGCGCGGCCTGCGGGATGGGCATCAAGCTGTTCGGGGTCCCCGGCCACTCACTGCTGGACGACGAGCCGGACAGCGGTACCTTCGACCTCAACCTGATCAACAACGAGGTCTTCTTCGCGAACACCGCCTACGACTACATGGTCATCGAGGAGCTGTTCGCCGAGCTGCCCGAGGCCCTGGTCAATCCCGCCCGCCGCAAGACCTGGATGGCAGAGTTCCTGACCCGCAGGGGCACGCTCACGGATGCCGACAGCTGGCTGTGGGACGAACTGTTCGCCATGCTGTCGTTCACCACCGTCCCGCGCAGGAACCTGCTGTCGTACACCTACAACAGCATGGGCGCCTTCCGGTACGGCGACCACATCGCCAAGATCCGTACCGTGCCGACGGCCGATTCCCTGGCATCCCTCACCCATCAGATCGTGGACGTGCGCGCGGACAACGAGGCGTTCCGTCGCACTCTGGTCGCCGAGGCCGCGGAGCGGGACCACTCCTTCGAGCTCCAGGTGCAGCTCAACACCGATCCGGTCCGCATGCCGGTGGACAACACCTCCGTCAAGTGGCCCGAAGAGCTGTCGCCCTGGGTGACGGTCGCCCGTGTGGACCTCCCGCGCCAGGACATCAGCGGGGACGACAACCTGGCGGCCGCCGACACCACATCGATCACACCGTGGCGATCCCGCGAGGAGCACCGGCCGATCGGCGAGATCCAGCGGGTGCGGCAGGAGGTGTACCGGCGCTCGTCCATCGAGCGACACCGCATCAACGGGCAACAGCGGCGCGAACCGGTCTCCAGCGCGGAGCTGCTCGGCTGAGAAATCCTCCTGGACCCGCTCAGGCGTGTGCGCCTGCCCCATCCTTGACGGCGAGATCACCGAAACGGTGTCTTGGACGTCGTTTCAGTTGATGAGTCGGCGGTAGCCGATGAGGCTTGCGGCGATGCCGACGAGGGCCAGGAACTGTTCGGCATTGCGTTCGTAGCGGCGGTGCAGCCTTCGGCTATCCGGCCAGCCAGGAGGCTGTTCTCTCGACGACCCAGCGGTGTCGGCCGAGTCGCGTGGACTGAGACTGACAAAGCCGATCGCTCAGCGGGACCAGTCCAATTCGCCTCTGAAGCAGAGTTCGTCGAGGATGACGCGGTAGAGCCGGGCCCAACTCGCTCTCGGCACCACTGGGCGAAGCGCCGGTAGACCATCGGCCAGGCCGGGCCGACACCGGCGGGAGCTGTCACCAGGTGCAACCCGAGGCGGCCACGAAATGATCGCCGCTAGGCATTCACGGTCACCGGCCCACCGTCGACCGCCGCCCGCGGGCATATGACTTGCGTCGGCGGGACCATTGACGCTGTTCCGGCGACACGCCAAAGGAATCGGCGTCTTAGCAGCGCCGCCACTGGCGGGGTACTGGAGCCGGCTCCGGTGCTGGAGGGGTCGGGCACCGGGTCACGGCGACGAGAAGCGTGCCGGCGATCCCGCCAGCCACCATGAACAGCGCGGTGCTGATTCCGTCTGCCGTCGCGATGCGTAGGCGTTCGCCGGTGAGGTCGTCCAGACCGGCGGTCGCTACGAGGACGAGGACGGCGAGGCCGACTGCGGCGCCGACGCCGGAGCCGGTGGAGGCGATACCTGAGGCGATGCCTTGTTCTCGGTCTGCCACTCCGGTCGCGGCGGCGATGAACATGGTGGTGAACACCACGCCGTCACCGATGCTGAGCGCGATGAGTCCTGGCAGCAGTTCGACGTACGAGCCGTCCGGCGAGATGGCAACGCCGAGCAGCACAGCGCCGAGCGCACCGATGGCAAGAGCAGCCACCAGCGTGCGCTTGAGCCCGAACCGGGTGACGAACTGGCCCGCCGTCGTCGAGCCTGCCACCACGACCGCTGTGGGGATCAGGAACCCTGCGCCGGTCTGCAGGGCGTCGTAGCCCAGGATCTGCTGAAAGCGGTGCAACTCGAGGGTGTTGTCGCGCCGGTTATGCCGTGTTGCCGAGAGCGTCGAGTGTCGTGCGCAGCTCGTCGGGGACGGGATCGTCCACGAGGCGGGCCAGGTGAGGGCGGCGGCCACGCGGACGTCCGACGTATCCGCCGCAGTCGTGGATCCAGTCCTGCGTGGCCACGAGAAGAAGGGCGTAGAAAGTGCCGCGCGCGCGTCCGAAACTGCTTCCGCCGCGGTGCCACCGCTGTCGACGAGGGAGAGGGTGGGGTGGGAGCGGAGCGCGTGGAGCGTCGCCTCCCGGTACACCCGGACAGGGGCGATGAGGAGTACATCGATCACATCGTGCTGAGATTACTCGTCCCGGGAGACCGACCCGGTTAGGGCTGCCGGGCGTGTTGCCATACGCCCAGTCAATGCGGAACCAGCTGTAGTCGATGCGCAGCGCACAAGGGCTCACAGCCCAGCCGCTGCCGGTCTCGCTAGGGAGGGCGGTTCTCGTCGGTCGGCTCGCCCGGTGTGCTTCGCCACTCGCGAGCTCAAGAGCGGGCGTCTGATCCCTTGTCGATCCGCGCGAGCAATCCGGCAACCTCGGCCGTGATCGGCAGACCTGTCAGTTTCTCGACGAACAGCCATTGTCCCGCTGGGTTGACCTCGAAGAACACATACTGTCCGTCCGGCCGCCGACGCAGGTCGACGGCACCGTACACGAGACCAAGCCTGTCCATGAGTCGAAGAAGAGTGTCGGTGAGCGCTGAGGGAAGAGTCACCGGCCGCACTTGCGCCTCCCCTACCACCATCCTCATATCGACGGGATAGCTGGTGGACGAGGCGTCGATCTCGGCGGCGAAGAGACGGTCGCCCACGATCGTCACCCGTAGATCAGCGCCCGGTACGAACTCCTGGAAGATCACCGGCGCATGGCGGACGGTGTCAAGACAGGCCATGTCGTCGGGCGAGACCAACCTGGTTTCTCGCCATGCATGGGGCAACGCTAGGAAGGCCTTGAAGACGGTGCGTCCGAGGCCCACATCCTGGATGAACCGGCGGGCTCGTTCAGGCTGGTTGGTCACCAGAGTCCGTGGCAGGGCCAGCCCGGTCCGGCGCGCGACCTCCCATTGGTATGGCTTGTGCTGGGCGACCGCGTCCAGTGAGGGAGGGTTGACCCACGTGCAGTCGAGAGATTGAAACAGGCCGCCCAGCGCCTGTCCCGTCTCGCTGGCCGCGAAGTCCCTGTCTGTGGAGGTGCCGAGGCTCCCGTCCAGTGTGAAGGGGCTCACTCGTCGCCACCAGGCGACGCGACATTGATTCAGCGAGGTGTGGGCAGTGGGTGTGGTGATCCCGTAGTGCGGATGCCCGTTCACGGGGTACTCGAGGGAGATCTCGCCGCGGGCGGGGAAATCGGCGAAGTCGACTCGGACGGTCTCGCACCCCGTCGGCTCCAAGCTCCGCATGACCGCGAGAGTGTGGTCCTCGTCGTGGGACACTATGAGGATCATTGTGGCGGTGGGGCGACGCTGAAGGCGCCGAGGCGGGCCAAAAGCCGTTCGTGGTCCGCCGCTACAGCGGAAACGGTCTGCTGCAGGGCCCCGACCACCTCATTGAGCCGGCGCACCTCCTGGACGACGTCATCGGGTCCGACGGGCAGTGTTTGGGACCGGTGGGAAGTGGCCAGGATGAAGGGGCTGCTGGAGGCCGGACCCTGGGGCTCCGCGGACAGTGGGGGTTTGTTCGGCGGTGACTCGGTGGAAGGTTCCTTGGAACCCTCCTTGCCCAGGCTGTCGAGGACCGGATTCTTGTACATCTTCGTGACTGCGCTTATGTCGCCCGCTGACAGTTCTTCAACCTCTCCGACCTCCAGACCGGCAGGCAGCGGCTTGAGTACCTGGAAGGTCGGTTTCGCTCTGTCGAGCGCCAGGAACCAGGTCGGGTAGTGCATGATCGAGGCGTAGTCGTACCCGCCGACGTCGTCCCCGTCGGTGATGTTCTGAAGGAAGTTGTGCTGATCTTCCGGAATGATGTTCGAGAAATCGAGTTTTATGAATTGATCGCGGTCCTCTCGACTGTGCTCATGCCAGAGGCCGACCGCGTGACCGATCTCGTGAAGGACCGTGGACGTGGGGCAGTCGTCGGCCAGGTGGATGTTCTGAACGCCCCCCACTCGTCCGACACGGGAACGGCAGTCATCGCCCGGAACGAATCGCACGACATCCGGGAACTGCGCCATGTTCACCGGGGTCCGCTTGACAAATTTGATGACGGTGCGGCTTTCCCAGTGTGCTATCGCATCCAAGACTCGCTGCTGGTCGGGAAGGGCTGGATCGATCTCGAAAGGGATGGTCCCGTCGAACCAACGGAAGGACACATCCGTGATCTTCACCGCCTCCGGGAATACTGACCCGTGTTCATGACTACGAGCCGCTGCAGCGGCGGCAGCCTCGACATCCTCCACCGCGCCGATCTCGACGTCGCCCTCGACGACCGCCATCCCGCCCACGTCGGCGTACTGGACGCCTTTGGCTTTGAACGTCAGACCGTCAAGCAGCGCGGTGCCCGCCACCGGGCCTCCTCGACCGATCTTCGGCGTTCTTCGGGACGACCTCGGAAGAATGCGTTTCATGGACAACCTCACTGCGGACGTGCCGGGCCCCCGCGGCAGCCGGTCTATCTCCCTCTCCTGTGCGGCGGCTTCTGACGATCCGCACCACCATGGCGACCGAGCGTCGGCGGCGGCTGTCTGCCGGCGAAGGGAGATCTGGCGCGCAGGGACGAGCGGAGCGGGGTCCCTTCCCCCGAACCGGCTGCAATGGTCATATGAGGGGCACCTACCAGTCTTCACTCGTGGCGCGTGGTTCGCAAATGCGCGGCGGCCCGTCACAGGACACAGTCAGGGCCTCCCCGTACTGTTCGAGCCTTAGTGCTGTGACCGCATAGGTTCGCCGGGGTGGCGGTCGTGACGGTTGGATGTGCGGTGACGTCCGATCCGACCGCTGGAGGCGCGGTGGCTGAGCCTGTCCGTCTGCGCAGACTGACGTACCAGGAAGGCCAACGGCTGCAGCAGATCGTGCGCTGGGGCAGGACCAACTCGGTGCGTTACCGGCGGGCAATCCAGCGCACCAAGACATGGAAGGAATCCCCCGACCCGGACCGCAAGGCGAAGCTGGACCGGATCGAGGAGGTTCTGGGGGCGTCAACCGCCGCAGGAAGGGCGCCGGGAACACACTGGCCGCGCTGAAGTCGATCCGCGCCGCACGGCCCGACGGCGTCCCGATCTACGTGATCCTGGACAACCTGCAAAGGCGCCGACATCCGTGGCTGGGCGAAGAAGAACAAGGTCGAGTTGTGCTTCACCCCGACCTACGCCTCGTGGGTGAACCCCGTCGAAGCCCACTTCGGACCGCTGAGGCAGTTCACCATCGCCAACTCCAACCCACCCCAACCACACCGTGCAGACCCGGGCCCTTGCACGCCTACCTCCGCTGGCGCAACGCCAACGCCCGCAGCCGACCTGGTGCTGGCCATGGACCGCAGAAACCTCGAGTCACTCCACAGCTTGGCCAGCGAGCGCGTCCGGGCCAAGCTGCGGCTGTATCTCGGGGACCGGGACGTGCCCGACCCGTGGGGAGGAGACGAGGCTGCGTTCGCGGCCGTCATGCAGCTCGTCGAAAAGGGTGCCGCCCAATCCGGCGTCTGAGCAGACTGATGCAGACGAGGCGGGCGTCAGACACCCCACCCGCCTCGTCCACGGTGCCCCACTTGTCCGGGGCTGCTCACCGAACCTATCGACCGCATCGGCCTCGTCGGCCGTAACGGCGTGGACGAGACCACCTTGATGACCACTCTTGCCAGGTGAGCCAACTCGCTCTGACAAAGGGGGTTGATGGAGCGTCTGTCACCTTGCACGCTCGCTGATGCGGCCATGGGGGGAAGCGTCAGACACGGCCGTCCAGGGCCGGTAGGCAATGCCGGCGGTCCGGCAGGACAAGGCACGCGCCAGCGGCCACCGGCACCCACCATCGCTGAACGCGGCGACCCCATGACCCGAAGCGGAACACAGGCTCACACGAGATTGACTGGCGCCTCGAGACCTTCGATGGATTCCGTCCGCACCTGTATGGCTTGTGTGTTGATGAGGTCGCCTGACTCGAGCGTGCCGCTCCCCGAGCGGTCGACGTGCACGCGCAGCCCGTACGTGGCCGACGAGTCGAGTTCGGGCACGTTCACTCGGAACGGAACCCGGCCTCCCGGAGAGAGCGGCACGTCCGTCTGGACCTGTGCACCGACGACGGTGGACGGCGCGTCGGCCAGGGATACGTCACGGACCTCGACCAGGAGAGAGGCGGCGGTTCCGGCCGGGGCGTCGGACGGCAGGGACACGAAACCCGTGACGGTGGTCGTCATGGCGCCCCTCCCGCGAGTGAACCGGCTGTCAAGGCCGCTTCCGGCTCACCTTCGTCGAGACGCGACAGGAGGGCTGCCACCTCCGCGGTGATCGGCAGTCCGGTCCGTTCCTCCACGAACAGCCACTGGCCCGCCGGGTTCACCTCCAGGAACACGTACTCCCCGTCGGCCCGCCGGCGCAGATCGACGGCGCCGAAGACCAGGCCGAGGGCCCGCATGACACGCAGGAGGCGGTCGGTGACGGCCGCGGGCAGATCGACCGGCCGCACCCGTGCCTCGTCGACGACCATGCGCATGTCCACCGGATATCCGGTCTGCGAGGCGTCGATCTCCGCGGCGAAGACACGGTCGCCCACGATGGTCACCCGCAGATCCCTCCCCGGCACGTACTCCTGGAAGATGACAGGCGCGTAGCGTACGGCGTCCAGGACCGTCAGTTCCTCGTCCCGTACGAGCCGGGTCTCGCGCCAGGCCTCGACCGAGGCGACGAAGGCCTTGAAGACGGTTCGGCCGACGCCGATCTCGCGGATGAAACGGCGGGCCTGCTCCGCCTGGTTGGTGACCAGGGTCCGGGGCAGGGCGAGCCCCGTGCGGCGTGCCACGTGCCACTGGTAGGGCTTGTGGTGAGCGATCGCGTCCAGCGCGGGCGGATTGACCCACGCGCAGTCGAGTGAGTGGAACAGGCCGTGCAGCGCCTCACCGGTCTCGCTGATCGCGAAGTTCTGATCACGGAAGGTGCCCAGCCTGCGGTCGACGGTGAACGGGCGCACGCGCCGCCACCAAGCGGCTCGGCAGCGCTCCAGGCGGGCGTGGGCCGTCGGTGTGCGGACCGTGTAGACCGGTTCCCCGTCCGCGGCGTAGTCGAGCGTGACGTCGCCGCGGGCGGGGAAGTCGGCCAGGTCGAGGCGGACCACCTCGCGTCCGGCCGCCTCCAGCCGGCGCAGAACTGCGCGGGTGTGGTCCTCGTCGTGGGACACGACCAGGATCATCGGGGCCGTCCGGCGGCACCGGGCTGGGTGCCGGCCTGGGCGAGCAGGAGGTTGTAGCCGGCCTGCACGGCGGACAGCCCCTGCTGCAGTGAGGCGACCATCTGGCCCAACTGGCGCAGCTGCTCGGCCACTCCGTCCGTCTGACCGGTCATCGCCGGTGACTGATGGGGTGTGGCCAGCACGAACGGACTGATCAGCGCAGGCGGGCTCATGGGCTCGAGCCCAGGATTCTTGGGGGGCCCCTCGAACACCGGGTCCTTGGACAGTTCCTTGACGGTCGTGTCGGAGACGGGGTCCTTGGAGATCTCCTTGAACGTGGGCGGCTGCGGGGCCGGATACATCATGTGCACCCCGTCGATGTCGCCCTGGGAGAGCCCCGACCGCTGCCCCATGGTCACACCGGGAGGCAGCGGCGCCCGGGGGACGATCGTCGGCTGGTTCGGGTCGATCGCGAAGGCTGTGGCCGGGTAGTGCATGATCGAGCCGAAGTCGTACGGCCCGAGGTCGTCGCCGTCCGCGATGTGCTGCAGGAAGTTGTGCTGCATGTCCGGCTGGACGTTCGCGAACACGATCGTGACGTGCTGGTCCCGGTCCTCGCGGCTCTGCTCGTGCCACAGCCCCACTGTGTGACCGATCTCGTGGATGGCGTTGCCGGTGGAGCAGTTGGGGCCCAGCGTGATCTTCTGCATGCCGCCGCGCCGGCCCACGTGGGACGTGCATCCGTTGCCCGGCACAAACCGTACGAAGTCCGGGAACTGGGCCGCGTTGGCAGCGGTGCGTTCGACGAACCGGATGCGGGTGTGGGACTGCCAGTGGGCGATGGCGTCCGTCACGCGCTGCGGGTCGGGCAGACCGGGGTCGATCTCGAAGGGCACCGTGGCGTCGGGCCAGCGACGCTGCCGGCCCTGTTCGATCGCCGGGATCCCGACGGCGGAGAGCACCGGCCCCGCGTCGGACTCCTGTGTCAGCTCGTCGACCGTGCCGAGCACGATGTCGCCCTCGAACATCGCGAGCCCGTCCACCTCGGCGTAGTGGAGGGCCTTGGCGCGGAAGGTCGCGCCGTCCACCAGCGTGGTTCCGGCGACGGGACCGGACCGGTGCTCGCCGCTGCCCTTCCCGTTGCCGGAGGCGGTCGTCTTGCGGGCGGGCTGCCGTTTGGCGGGGGTGGCCTTCTTGGCGGTCTTCTTGGCGGTGGCACCGCGGGCAGCGGTCTTCCGGGTTCGCCGGGAGGATCCCGATGGGTCGGCGTTCATGGGTCACCTTCGCTGCGGCTGGGGACATGAGCCTCGTAAAAGCGGGCTTCGTCACTAGCGTCCACATGCCGTACGTCACGCCGCCCGTTCAGCGCACCCATACGGGTGGAGGCCGGGCGGGTGCTGTACGGGGCCGCCTGCGCACACCGCGACACACAGCCCGGGCCTGGCTGAGGCGCTGTGGCACAGCCGGGGCGGCGCGGCCGATCAGGTGATTCCCGGTGGCTGCGTCCCGGTTCCGCAACCCGGCCCGGGTTGTAATGGTGCCTATGGCCCGCAGGGGCGAGGAGGCGCGATGGAGCCGACAGCAGCACCACGAGACCCGGCGCCCGACGAAGGTGATCGCCGGCCGGCCACAGCGCCCTCGGTGTCGCTGCCCAAGGGCGGAGGCGCGCTGCGAGGCATCGGGGAGACGTTCGGGGTCGCTCCGGCGACGGGGACAGCCGGTCTGCAGATCCCCGTGCCGGCTCCGCAAGGCCGTTCCGGTTTCGGCCCGTCGTTGACGTTGAGCTATGACTCGGGCGCGGGCAACGGGCCGTTCGGACTGGGCTGGAGCCTGGGTCTGCCCACGGTGACCCGCAAGACCGACAAGGGCCTGCCGCGCTACCTCGACAGCGAGGAGTCGGACACGTTCCTGCTGTCGGGGTCCGAGGACCTCGTGCCGGTGCTCGAAGAGGGCGCCGACGGGCAGTGGCACCGGCAGACGCTGCCCGCCCAGGTCGAGGACGGCCGCACCTACGAGGTGCGGCGCTACCGGCCCCGGGTGGAAGGGACGTTCGCCCGCATCGAGCGATGGACGGACGAGGACGACGCCACCACGCACTGGCGCTCGATCAGCGGTGACAACGTCATCACCCTGTACGGAGCCGACGACGAATCCCGCGTCCACGACCCCTCCGCGCCGCCCGGTGCACCCCGTGTCTTCGCCTGGCTCATCAGTGAGTCGCGCGACGACAAGGGCAACGTCATCCGGTACCGGTACGCACGGGAGGACGACACCGGCATCGACGCGCTCGCCGCACACGAGCGCCATCGCACCTCCGAGACCCGCGGCACGCAGCGCTTCCTCAAACGCGTCCTGTACGGCAACCGCACCAGCGGTCCGGCCGGGACTCCGCCCGGACCCGACCCGTGGATGTTCGAGGTCGTGCTCGACTACGGCGACCACGACCCGGACGAGCCCACACCGGCCGGCGCCGCATGGACGTGCCGTCGCGACCCCTTCTCCACGCACCGCCCCGGATTCGAGGTGCGCACCTATCGGCTGTGCCGGCGTTTCCTGGTCTTCCACCACTTCCCCGACGAGCCCTCCGCCGGCCGCGCGTGCCTGGTGCGCTCGCTGGACCTGGCCTACGACGAGAACCCGGTCGCGTCGCTGCTGGTGTCGGCCACGCCCCGCGGCTACCGGCGGACCGGCGGCGGCCTGACGAGTCGTTCCCTGCCGCCACTCGAACTCGACTACAGCGCGGCGTCGTTGGGCGAGTCCAGCGAGGTACGCACGCTCGACGGGCCGGTCGCGGGGCTGGCGGTCGGCGCCGAGGGCTCGGCCGCCCACTGGGTGGACCTGGACGGAGAGGGAATCCCCGGTGTCCTCACCACCACCGCGGAGGGCTGGCGCTATGCCGCCAATCGCGGCGGTGGCGAGATCGGCGCCCCCCGGCTGCAGGCCACGGTTCCCACGGTCGCGCAGCCGGACGAGGGCGGCCAACTCCTCGACCTCGCCGGTGACGGCCGCCTCGACCTTGTCGCGTTCGCGGCAAGCACGCCCGGCTTCCTCAAACGCACGGACCGGCACGGCTGGGCGCCCTTCCGGGTGTTCGAGCACCTTCCCAACGTGTCCTGGAGCGACGGGAGCCTGCGCTTCACGGACCTCGTCGGTGACGGCCGTGCCGACCTGCTGATCAGCGAGGGCGACGCCCTGACCTGGTACCCGTCGATGGGGGAGAGCGGCTTCGGTCCGGCGAGGCGGGTCCCGGCCGGGTCCCGTGACGGCCAGGGGCCTGCGCCGGTCGCCGCCGACACCGAGCACGCGGTCTTCCTGGCGGACATGTCCGGGGACGGGCTGCCCGACCTCGTGCGGGTACGCCACGACGAGGTGTGCTACTGGCCCAATCTGGGCTACGGCCGCTTCGGCGCGGCGGTCCGCATGGACGACCCTCCGCTCCTCGACACACCGGACCTCTTCGACCCGCGCCGCGTGCTGCTCGCCGATCTCGACGGCGCCGGCCCGCACGACCTGCTCTACCTGGGCGCCTCCGGCCTGCGTGTGTACGTCAACCAGTCCGGCAACCGCTGGGACTCGGCGGTGCCCGTGGTCCTGCCGGACTTCCCGACCAGGGAACACCCCACCACCGTGGACCTGTTGGGCACCGGGACGCCCTGCCTCGTGTGGGCGTCCTCCTTGCCCACCGAGGCGCGCACGTCGGTGCGCTATCTGGAGCTCATGCCCCGCGGCAAACCCCACCTGCTCACCGGCATTCGCAACAACCTCGGCGCGGAGACCGTGATCGGCTACTCCACGTCCACCGCGTTCCGGCTCGCCGACGAGGCCGCGGGACGGCCTTGGGTGACACGGCTGCCCTTCCCCGTGCATGTCGTCGACCGCGTCGACACGGTCGACCACGTCAGCTGCAACCGCTTCACGACGCGTTATGCCTACCACCACGGTTACTTCGACAGTGCGGAACGCGAATTCCGCGGCTTCGCACGCGTCGACCAGTGGGACACCGCGCAGTTCGCCGCGCTGACCGACAGCACGGATCCGCCCGCGTCCCTGCCCGATCCGGTGAACCTGGCCGCCGCCTCGCACTCGCCGCCGGTCCGTGTCACGACCTGGTACCACACCGGCGCCTTCACCGACGCAGGCGACATCTCCCTCGCGCTGGCCGACGAGTACTACCGTGAGGGCGCCTTTGACGGACCGGACCTGCTGCGCCCCGACCAGCCACCACCACCGCGGCACCGAGCGGCCGACGGTACGACGACCCCCTGGCGGCTCAGCCCGGACGAAGCGCGCGAGGTCCAGCGGGCCATGCGAGGCGCAGTGCTGCGGCAGGAGGTCTACGCTGAGGACGGCACCGACGCGGCCCCACGGCCGTACTCCGTCGAAGAACACAGCTACGGCATCGAGGTGGTCCAGCCGTCCGGACCGAACTCGGACGCGGTGTTCATGAGGCACACGCGCGAGACGGTCACCTTGCACTACGAGCGGACCGTCCACCAGCTGGACGGATCCACCGTCGCCGATCCACGCATCATGCACGAACTCGTCCTGGCCGTCGACCCGTTCGGGAACACGCTGCGGTCCGCGTCGATCGCGTACGGGCGACGGCACCGTGACGCCGACCCCCGCCTCACCGACGCCGACCACGCGGCGCAGCGGCTCGGGCACGTCCAGATCACCGAGAACGCCTACACCGCGCCCATCGACACCGCCGGCACCTGGCGTACGCCGCTGCTGTGCGAAGCACGCACCTACCAGCTGCACGGGTTCGACCTTCCCGCTCCCGACTCCGCAGCGCCCCTCGTCGAACCGGACACCCTCGCCCGTGCCGTCGCCGCGCTGGCGGACGGGCACGCCGATCTGCCCTACACCGACGTCGACGGCGAGGGCGCTGCCGCGGGCCCGCACCGGCGTCTGGTCGAACACCACCGCACCCTGTTCCGCCGCGACGATCTGTCCGGGCCCGAACCCCTCGGACGCACCGGCGCGCTCGCCCTGCCCCACGAGCACTACCGGCTGGCCCTCACCCCCGACGTCCTGGCCGCCGTCTACCGGCGGGACGGAGATCCGCTGCTGAGTGACCCGGCAGCCGTCCTGACCGCGGCAGGCTACCGCGACACCGCCGCGCTGGGGGGACCCGGCGGATTCCCCGCCACGGACCCGCCGGGTCTGTGGTGGGAGCCCTCGGGGACCATCAGCTACGCGACCATTGAGGACGAGGATGAACTGGCCGAGGCGCGGCGGCACTTCTTCGTCCCCCGGCGGTTCCGTGACCCCTTCGGCTCGGTGACCACCGTCGCCTACGACCCCGACGACCTGCTGGTCCGCGAAACCGTCGACGCGCTCGGCAACCGCACCACGGTGGGCGAGCGGCGCCCCGACGGCGTGGTATGGCGCAACGACTACCGGGTACTCGCGCCCGCCCTGGTCACCGACACCAACGGCAACCGCGACGCGGTGGCCTTCGACGTCCTCGGCGTGGTCGTCGGCACCGCGACCATGGGCAAGATCGACAGTGCCGGGGACGACGAGCAGGAAGGGGACACACTCGACGGTTTCGAACCCGACCTTCCGGACGACGTGACCGAGCGCCACCTCAGGCACCCCGCCGACGCGCCGCTGGACATCCTCGGCCAGGCCACCACCCGGCTGGTGTACGACGTCGACGCCTACCGCCGGGCCGCGCTCGAACACGGAGCAGACCCACCCGCGACGGGTCCGCCCGTGGCTGTGCTCACCCTGGCACGCGAACGGCACAGCCGGGGACCGGACGCCGTCCCACTGCCACGCGTCCAGGCATCGCTCACCTACTCCGACGGCTTCGGCCGCGAGATCATGCGCAAGCACCAGGCGGCACCCGGGGCCGACGGGACGCCCCGCTGGGTGAGCAGCGGCTGGACCGTCTTCGACAACAAGGGCCGTCCGGTACGGCAGTTCGAGCCGTTCTTCAGCGACACGCCGGAGTTCGAGACCGACTTCGCGCACGGCGTCAGCCCGGTCATCTGCCGCGACCCGCTCGGCCGCGTCGTCGCCACCCTCCATCCCGACCACACCTGGCAGAAGATCGCGTTCACGCCGTGGGGACAGACCACGTGGGACGCCGGTGACACCTCCATGGTCGACGACCCGTCCGCCGACCCCCATGTGGGCCCTCACTTCGCGCGGCTGCCGGCACACACCTACCTGCCCACCTGGCGTGCCGCCCGGCTGGCCGAACCGCCCGGACCCGCACACGAGGCGGCCCGCCAGGCCGAGGTGTACGCGGACACCCCGACCACGGCGTTCTTCGACGCGCTGGGGCGTCCGTTCCTCACCATCGCCGTCAACCGCGCCCTGCTGGAAGGGACTTCGACGACCGAACAGCATCCGCTGCGTGTGGACCGGGACATCGAGGGCAACGAACGCGCCGTCCACGACCAACTCGGCCGGCAGGCCTGCGTCTACGCGTACGACCTGCTCGGGCACCGCGTCCACGAACGGCACGTGGACTCGGGCGACCGCTGGACCCTCCTCGGCGTCGACGAGCTGCCACTGCGCGCCTGGAACAGCCGGCACGACGACACGCGGACCGAGTACGACCTGCTGCGCCGCCCCGTCGGGACCTTTCTCCGCCGGGCGGGACAGGCCGCCGAGATCCGGATCGGACGCTCCACGTACGGCGACGACCCCGGCCATCCAGGAGGCGCGGCAGCGGCGGCCGAGGGCAATCTGCGCGGTCGGCTCTTCGAGTCGTTCGACGGATCCGGGCTCACCACCACCCTCCGCTACGACCTCGGCGGCCGCCCCGAGCACAGCGAGTTCCGGACGGCCGCCGCGTACCGCGACCCGCCCGACTGGTCGCTGCCCCCGCAACTGGACGGGCCCGCGCTGTCCACCTCGACCCGGCACGACGCGCTCGGCCGCCCCCTCAGCCGCGTCCTCCCCGACGGCTCGCGGCTCACCTTCGAGTACGACGACGGCGGACTGCTGCGGTCGGTGACGGGCGGGGTGCGGGGCGCCGAAGCGACGGCCTTCGTGACAGACATCGGCTACGACGCCAAGGGCCGCCGCACGCACATCGCGCTCGGCAACGGCGTGCGCACCGCCCACACCTATGACCCGCTGACGTTCCGGCTGGCCACCTCGCGCACCACCCGCGGCACCGGCTTTCCCGACGACTGCCCGCAGCCGGGAGCCGTGCCGTGCGGAATCCCGAACCTGACCTACACCTACGACCCGGTCGGCAACATCACGCACATCCGCGACGACGCCCAGCAGACCGTCTTCTTCCGCAACCAGCGCATCGCGCCCTCGCGCGCCTTCGTGTACGACGCGGTGTACCGCCTCGTCGAGGGGACCGGCAGGGAGCACCTGGGCCAGACCGGAGGACAGCTCGACGCGCCCGTCCCCACCGACTGGAAGGACGCCTCCCGTACGGGTGTGATCCACCCAGGTGACGGCTCCGCCCTGGGCGCCTACCGCCAGCGCTTCCACTACGACCCGGTCGGCAATCTCAGCTCGGTCCGGCACTCGGTACCGGAAGCAGCCGGCCAGTCCGGATGGACGCGCGACTATCTCTACGAGCCGGGCACCAACCGCCTCGCCTCGACGACCACCGGGGCGACCGTCGAGGAATTCACCCACGACGCGCACGGCAACATGACCCGGATGCCGCACCTGTCCGTGGCGCGCTGGAACCACCACGACCAACTCGCGGCCGTGGCGACCCAGTTCACCAACCAGGGGACACCCGAGACGACCTACTACGTGTACGACGCCACCGGCCGCCGCACCCGCAAGGTCACCGAGGGCTTCGCGGCCGAGGGCGCGACCCCGGTACGGACTAAGGAGCGGATCTACCTCGAGGACACGGAGATCTACCGGGAGTACGGCCCCGATGGGACGACGGTCACCCTCGAACGCGAGACCCTCCACATCATGGACGACACCCAGCGCGTCGCCCTGGTAGAGACCCGCACCATCGGCACGGACCGCGCTCCGGCCCAGCTGGTGCGCTACCAGCTGGCCGACCACCTGGACTCGTCGGCGGTCGAACTGGACGAACGCGCGCGAGTGATCTCGTACGAGGAGTACCACCCCTACGGCACCACGGCCTACCAGGCGGTCGGCGCCGGTATCGAGGCACCGAAGCGCTACCGATTCGCCGGCCGGGAACGTGACGAGGAGTCGGGCCTCACCTACTGCGGGGCTCGGCACTACGCGTCCTGGCTGGGGCGGTGGACGAGCTGCGATCCGGCCGGGCTCACCGACGGACTCGGTCCCTATACCTACGGCCGCGGCGACCCGGTGGGCCACACGGATCCGGACGGCATGGCGAGCAAGAAGATCCGGCACAAGATCAACGACGTGGTCCAGTACGGAAAGAAGCTCGTCGACCGCCATCTGATCGGCAAGAACGTGCAGAAGGACCACGTGATCTCCCAGGGAAAGATGCGCCTGATGCGCACCGACCCGAAGGGCCGCGTCCACTACGACCCGAAGAAGGACCCCACCGTGGTGGTCGAGACGGGAAAGGCGACCCCGAAGTCCGCGGCCAAGCCGCACACCAAGAAGACCTTCCACCATCCGCAGTCCGACGTGAACGAGCTCAACCGTCTGAAGAAGGAGGGGATGACGCACTTCACCACCGACATCGTCGACCCCAGCCGAAAGGCGGCCGTGGAGTCGGGGATGGCAAAGAAGGCGGTCGACGAGGCCGTCCGGGGCCAGCTCGACGAACTCCACAGCTCCCAGTCGCTCAAGGAGACGGCGAAGGAGGTACGCGAGCTGGACGCCGCGGCCAAGAAGGAGCAGGCCGCGAAGAAGGCGCTGCTCGCGGGCAAGGAGGCCGGGGTCGTCGAGGGCAAGGAACTGCTCAGCACCGGCACCAAGGGACTGCTGAAGGCCGGCGGCAAGAAGGTGCTGAAGTACACGCCGGTCGTCGGCATCGCGGTCGGGATCGTCCTCGTCGCCAACGACGCCAAGGCGGGAGACCTGAAGTCCGCCGCGTGGGACGCGGCCGAAGCCGTTCCCGTGGTGGGCGACGTGGTCGGAGCAGGCCACATGGGCATGGAGACGGGGGAGGCGGCGAACAACCTGCTCGGCATCGACCAGGTCGCCGCAGAACACGGCGAGAGCGTCCGCCAGGGCGTCAAGAAGCTGACCGGATGGGACGGCACGGCACTCGTCGCCGGCGGGGTCGTCGCGGGAGTGAGCGCGATCACCGTGGCACCGGGGCTCGCTCTCGGGCGCACCCTCGGCGGCTGGATCAAGAAGTGAGCGGCGCGAGCGCGCGCCGCGCCCTCTGGATGAGGAGTGAGGTCGTTTCATGATCCTCGTGGTTGCCTCGCGCCGCGACGCCGGAGCGCGCCGCCTGGTGCGCAGCTGGGGTCCGGAGGCCCGCCTGCTCACCCCCGACGACCTGTCCAGTCCCGGCTGGAGCGTCCACACGGAGGATCCGCGGTCCTCACGGGCGGTCGTCCAGGGCGAGGTGGTCACCGCCGGTGAGATCACCGGTGTGGTGACGCGCCTGCCCGCGGTGACCTCCGAAGAGGTACGCAGGATCCATCACGACGACCGCGACTACGCCGCCAGCGAGATGACGGCGTTCCTCCACTACTGGCTGTCCGTGCTGCCGTGCCCGGTGCTCAACCGGCCCGGCCCGACCGGGTTGTGTGGTCCGGGCTGGAGAAGCGAGCAGTGGTCCCTGACCGCACGCTGCCTGGGCATCCCGGTCCGCGCCGTCCGCCGCGAGGTGCCGCCGTACCAGGGCGCCGCCTCCGCGCAGGCGGTGTCGCACGAGGCACCGGGCGACCGAACCCGGTTGCAGGTCACCGTGATCGGCGACCTGTGTGTCGGCGGGGACGACCATCATCTGGCCGAGGCCGCCCGGGCTCTGGCCGCGGCGGCCGATGTCCCGCTGCTCACGGTGTTCTTCGAGGCGGACGGCTCCCAGGTGCGGTTCGTCGACGCCCATCCGTGGACCAACGCCTTCGACCCCCGCGTGACCGAAGCCCTGCGCGACCATCTCGACCGTGCCCGGAGCGCCTCGGAGCGCCGTTCCCACCGAAGGGACCAGACGTCGTGATTCTGTTGTGGGGGCTGCTCCAGGACATGCCACTGGCACGGGTGCGCACCGCGCTGCGAGACCTCGGTGCGTCCGTGCTCTTCGTCGACCAACGGGCCGTACTGGACTCCGGCATCCGCGTCGAGGTCGACGACGGCGTCCACGGCGCGATCACCGTGGGAGACACGGTGGTCGACCTGGCGGACGTCACGGCGGCCTATGTGCGCCCGTACGACTCCTGGCGCATCGGAGCGGTGGCCCGTGCGGGGCGGGACAGCGGCGAGCGCCGGCACGCCGCCGCGTTCGACGACAGTCTGTGGCTGTGGTGCGAGCTGACCGACGCAACGATCCTGAACCGGCCGAGCCGCATGGCCGGAAACGGCTGCAAACCGGGGCAGGCGGCCGTCATCCGGACCCATGGATTCAGCGTTCCCGACACGCTCATCACCACGGACGCCGAATCGGCCCGTGCCTTCGCCGCCCGGCACGACAACGTCGTCTACAAGTCGGTGAGCGGAGTACGCAGCATCGTCTCGCAGTTGCGGCCGGACGACGACAGACTCGACGATCTCGCCTGGTGCCCGACGCAGTTCCAGGAGCATGTGCCGGGCATCGACTACCGCGTGCACATCGTGGGTGAGGACGTCTTCTGCTCACGCGTCGAGTCCGGGGCCGACGACTACCGCTACGCGGTCCGACAGGGCGACAAGGTGTCGGTCGTGCCCGCCTGCCTGCCCGACGACCTGCCCGAACGGTGCCGGCGTCTGGCCGCCGGCCTCGGCCTCCCGCTGGCGGGCATCGACCTGCGGCTGACCCCCCAGGGGGACTGGTACTGCTTCGAGATCAACCCCTCACCCGCGTTCACGTTCTACGACCGCGACGGCCTGGGCATCGGCGATGCCGTCGCGCGGCTGCTCCACGAGGCGGAGGTCGCCTGATGGCCCAACCCACCATCCCGCCCCGGCTCCTCGGACCCAGGATGGCCGTCTGGGGGTACTTCCCCTTCGACGGCCGGTTGGTCGACGCCCAGGGCACCCACGCCGACTGGGACTGGGCGATGAAGCAGTGGGACCGTGTCGCACAGGCGGGCGCGGCCGTCCGGCTGGTCGTCGCCGACCAGCCCTACAGCCGCCTGGACCTGCAGACATCCGTCGGAGCGGGCAGGCGCGACGAGGCCCGCGCCAAGTTCGACGCGTGCAGGGACGCCGAACAGCTGGTGTTCGGACGCGTCTACGTCGCCGGCGGCAAGCTCGGCCTGGGCGCTGTGGGAACGCAGCTGGACGACCCGCTCAGGCCGGGACGCCAGGTTCCGGCCGTGGCGGACCAGATCGACGCCTGGCGTCGGCTCTACGGCGACCGGATCGCCGGAATCTACCTGGATTCGGGCCCGGCCGACTGCACCGACCCGGCCGTCCCCGGAAGCGTGCCCGGCATCCCGGAGAACTACGCGGCCTACAGGCAGGCCGTCCGCCAGCTCGGCTACTTCCTCTTCGTCCAGGCCGCGCAGTATCCGGACAGTCAGCCGAGCCAGTGGTTGCGGTCCCTGCAGGCCGACTTCCTCACGCTGTGGGAGGCAGGCGTCCTGCCGTACCGATCCAAGTTCCAGGCGCGCGACGCCTGCCGTCCCGAACAGAGTCCGGGCGTGCCCGGCTGGTGGGATCCGGGGCCTGCTCTGAGGTGGCGCACGGTGCATGTGGTCAACGACTGCCGCGACGCGGAGACGATGCGGTCGGTCGCCGAACTTGCGGTCGGCGAGCGGAATTCGCGGACGGTGTGGATCACCAGGTCGCGTCAGGACCCCAACCTGGGAGCGGTGTTCGACGTCCTGCCCCCTTACTGGGAGGACGAGGTCGGCTTCTTCCGTGCCTTCCTGCTCCAGGAGGAGAAGGAGGCCAAGGACACGAAGGACGACAAGGAGAACAAGGAGGCGAAGGACAGCAAGGACGACAAGGAGCAGAAGGACGACAAGGACGACAAGGAGCAGAAGGACGACAAGGATGCGAAGGACGAGAAGGAGGCCAAGGACAGCAAGGACGACAAGGACGCGAAGGACGGCAAGGACGACTCCGACAAGTTCACGAAAGACGACAAAGACGTCAAGGATGAGAAGGAGACCAAGGAGGAGAAGGACGGCAAGGACGACAAGGACGATCGCGACACGCCCACCGAGAAGCAGCTGAAGGACGGGAAAGACTTCCAGGACAAGCAGGACAAGGACCTCCTGAAGATCGAGAAGGACTTCGAGTCGCCGTTCGGGGACGCCTCCGTGTTCCGTGGCGTGGCCGAGTTCCTGGAAGAGGATCCGGCCGCCGACGTCGAGGCCGACGAGGCCCTGCCGCTCGGGCGGACCTTCATCCGCCCCGCCGAGCGTCCCGAAGTGGGCGCCGGCATCGTCGCCGACCCCGCAGAGCCTGAGGAGAGGCCATGACTTCCCCTGATCCGGCGGCGCCGGCCGCACAGCGTGCTGTGGTCGAGGGCCGCTTGTTCGCCTCCGGCCGCACCGGTGCGGCCGGGCTCTTCGTGGAGATCGTCGACTGCCTCGTCGGACAGGACGTCCGCGTCGGCTCCACCCTCACCGAGGCAGGCGGTGCCTTCCGGGCCGAGATCGACGCAGGGGCGCGGCAGGCGCCGGACCTCCAGGCACGGGTGTGGACCAGCGACGACGACACCGCCGTGTTCGTGGGCGAGTCCGCGGTGGCCTACGGGGCCACGGCGTCGCCGGTGCGGCTCGATGTCGAGGTGGAACCGGACTCGACGGCACTGGAGAGCGAGTACGAGGCCTTGCAACGCGCCGTACAGCCGTTCGTCGGCGGCCGCCTCGGCGCTGTCGAGGAGTCGGACAGCCGGGAGGACGTGACCCACCTGGCGAACCGGACCGGATGGGACGCACGCGCGGTGGCCATGGCGGCGCAGGCCGACCGGCTGGCCCAGGAGTGCGGGAACACCATCGCGGCACCGTTCTTCTACGCCCTGCTCCGCGCGGGCCTGCCGGCCTCGGCCGAGGTCCTGTACCGCACAGCGATCGTGAAGGTCGAGGCCGTGTGGCGCGAGGCCACCGAGCGGGGAGTCGTGCCCCGCAGCGCCGAAGCCGGCATCCCCTCGGCGCTGGAGGCGTTCGCCGAGCTGTCGGTCGATCGGCTGCTGCAGGCCGACCCCGTCGGCGACCTGCTCGACCGCACGTTCCCGGCGGACGAGGAGAACAAGCGCGCCTTCGCCAGGCTCCAGGTCGCCATGCCGGAGGGCGGGGAGCCCTTCTGGGAGCGAGTGGAGGCCTCCTTCGGCGCGGAGCGGCGCGGGCGGCTGCAGCTCGACGGGCGGCTCAGTGTGCTCACCCTGAACAACGCGGCGCTGGTCAAGGCGCTGCACGAGGCTGAGGAGCGGCATCCCGAAGGTCCGCTGACGGCCACCGAGGACCTGGCCCGGCGCTCGTACTTCCGCCCGGAGCGCTGGCTGGACCTGCTCGGCGACAGCGTGCCGGACGACGTCCCCGGCGCGGAGCCGGACGAACGCAAGGCCCGCTACGCGGAGTTCCTGGCCGCCCAGGTCCGGCTGTCCTTCCCCACAGCCGTGACCGCGGCACGCGTCGCGGCAGGTGATCTGCCGGTGGCGGCGGAGTCCGACGTCCAGGACGGCGTCGCCGGGTTCCTCACCGCGCACGTGGGGCGGTTCGAACTGGGCGTGGAACCCGTCGAGCGGTTCCTTGCCCGGGCCGGCGACGTGGCGGCCCCCGAACAACCGAAGACCCTCGAAGCGATCAAACGACTGCAACGCGTATACCAGCTAACGCCCGACGACGACGCACTCGCCGTCCTGCTCGCCAACGGCCTGGACTCCGCGACCAAGATCGCCGGACTGCGGGAGAGCGAGTTCGTCGCGGCACGCGCCGGCGACCTGGGGGAGTCCGACGCCCGCGCCGTCCACGCACGGGCCGTACAGATCTCCGACGCGGTGGCCAACATCGCCGCCGGCTTCCTGGCCGCGCGCAGAGCCCCCTCGCTCGGATTCGGCACGCCGATCGTCGAGGCCCCGGACACCTCGGACGCGGCCGCGGGCGTGGTCGCCACCCCCACCCTCGAGGGGCTGTTCGGTTCGCTCAACGTCGCGTCCTGCGAGCAGTGCGAGTCCATCCTGAGCCCGGCGGCGTACCTGGTCGACCTGCTGCACTTCATCGATCTGCCCGACGCGGTCACCAACCCGCTCGACGTCCTCCTCGCACGCCGCCCCGACATCGGGCATCTGCCGTTGAGCTGCGAGAACACCGACTCCGTCCTGCCGCACATCGACCTGGTGAACGAAACCCTGGAGCATTTCGTCGCCCACAGGCTCTCGCTCCAGGGCTTCGTCGGCCACAGCACGCCCGTCGACCGGGAACCAGACGAGCTCCTGGCGCAGTCGGAGTTCGTCGACGACAACGCGTACCAGCCGTTGCGCACCGCCCTGTTCGCGTCGCCGCTGCCCTTCCACCACCACCTGGAGACCCTGCGGGCACTGTTCACCCGCCTGGGCGTCCCCTTGGCGGACGTCATGCTCGCGCTGCGCAAGAACGACGAGCAGGTGAACGAGAACAGCTACGGCCTGCGCGACATCGCGCACGAGCAGGCCGGCGTCTCCCCGCCCGAGGCGCAGCTGCTGACCGACAGTTCGGTCCCGCTGTCCAAGCTGCTCGGCTACCCGGACGGCACCCCGGACGCGCAGATCCTCCAGGACCTGTCCTCGGTACGGACCTGGGCCACCCGCCTCGGCCTGACGTACAGCGAAGTCCTCGGGATCCTCGGCACCAGATTCGTCAACCCGGGCGTCACGCTCAAACCGCGCGTCGCCCGCCTCGGCGTCTCCTTCGCCGACCTCCAACGGCTCAAGAGCGGCACGCTCTCCGGCGCGGCGTTCGACGCCATGCTCCCGACCGACCTGGACCGCAGCGCGTACGGCGGCGACGTGGCGGCGTGGGCCACCGACGACGCCAACCACCGGCGGATCATGCAACTGCTCGTCACCGTCCCGCCCCCGCCCCCGGACGGCGCGTCGAGCGGACAGGCCACGCCGGCCTTCGACGAGTTCCTGGTGCGCCGCGCCGACCCCGACGCCGCGCGCGCGGCACTGCAGCCCATCGACGCCGTACGCCTCGTGCGTTTCGTGCGGTTGTGGCGCAAACTCGGCTGGACGATCGAGCAGACCGACAGCGCCCTCGCGGCGCTGTTCCCCGACGAGGCGGACGAGCAGACCCCGGCCGGGCTGGACGCCGGCGTGCTGACGGTCCTGGACCGCCTGGGCACCGTCGTGTCGGTGATGAGGCGGTACGCACTCGACCCCGACGACCAGCTGCAGCACCTGCTCGCCTGCTGGGCCGACCTCGAGACGTACGGCCCGGACGCGCTCTACCGCAAGCTGTTCCCGGCAGGCGGGGCCGACCCCGGGGTGTTCGGCGACAACGGGTTCGGAGACGTCCTGCACAAGCCCGGACAGACGTTGCTTCCCCAGGGGGACGCGCTGCGGGCCGCGTTCAACCTGTCGGCGGACGACTTCACGGTCCTGGTCGACGAGCTGGGCTTCGACGAGGCCACCCCGCTCTCCCTGGCGACCGTGAGCGCCGCGCATCGGCGGGCCTGGCTCGGGCGGCTGCTCGGACTGGGACAGCGCGAGCTCGCCCACCTGCTCCAACTGACCGGCATCGACCCGTTCAGCTGGGAGGGGAGCCCCCGCCCCGGGATGGCCGAACTGCTCGACCGCCTGGACACGCTCGCCGCGGTGGGCACCACCCCGGCGGCGGTCGTCGCGGCGCTCGGGCCGCCCGAGGCCCCCGCGGAGGGAGCTCAGCCGGACGAGTCGGCTCTCACGCTACTGCGCGACCTCCGTGCCCGCCTGGTGCTGGTCGACGGTGAGCTGAACACCGACGACGTCGCGTTCGACGACCGGGTGCAGCAGCTCCTCGCCCCCCGATTCGGGACCGAGGCCGCGCAGGCGTTCACGAGCCTGCTGAGCGGGTCGGCCGCGGTCGAGGTACCCCACCGGCAGGAGGAGGCGGCGCTGCCGGCGGCCGTCGTCGAGGCGTCCGGGTGCCGCATCGCCTACGACGCCGACCGGGGGCGGCTGTCGTACGCGGGGCCGCTCAGCGCTGCCACGCGCGACGCCCTGAAGGCCGTAGCGGACTTCGACGCCGACATCGACGCGCTGTTCGCCGCGAGTGAGGACCGGCGTTCCCGGGACGGCGTCTTCGCCCAGGCCGGAGCGCTGATCGAACGCTCCCTCGAACGGAATCCGGACTTCCGGCCGCTGCTGGTCGCCCACCTCACCTCCGCCGACGCTCCGGCCACCCGGCGGCGGACACTGCTGCGCACCGCACTGGCACCCCTGCGTGAGGAACGGTGGCGGACCCAGGCGCTGACAGCGGTCGTGGCGGGCACCGGAACCCCGCCCTCGCTCGCCGAGGCCCTGCTGACCGACGTGCGGGCCCTGCACGCGCCCGGCAGCCCCGATCAGGTGGCACTGACTGCGGTGCTCAAGGCGGGCGAAACCGGTCTGGAGGCCGTCCCCGGCGACGACGGGTCGACGGTCCACCGCGGTTACGCCGACGTCACGGAGACCGGCCCGTACCGGATGAGGGTGACGGCTGCCGCCGCCACCGCGGTCACACTCACGCTCGACGGAGCCGAGGCGGCCCTGGTCGCCGAGGGGGGCTCCTTCCGCACCCGGGACAGCCTCACCCTGCAGGCGAACAGGCTTATCGCCGTCACCCTGACGGTCACCGGAGGGGAGAGCGAGCGGCAACCGGCCCTGGAATGGCAGCGCGCCGGGCAGGACTGGCAGCCCGTCCCGCCCGCAAAGCTGTACGGGAAGGCCTCGGTCGCGGGACTGACCGAGGTGGTGGCCCGCTGTCTGGCGGCCAGGAACCTGGCCGAGCGGTTCTCGCTCGGCACGGCGGGCATCGCCTGCCTCGCCCGGCTCCAGCGGCTGGCGGTCGACGGTGCGGGCTGGCTCAACGCGCTGCCCGTACACCCGGACGCGCAGGCACCGCCCCTCGGTGACGTCCTGGACGCCCTCCTCGACTTCGCCCGCCTGCGGACGACGCTGAAGCTGGCGGGCGACGACCTGGCGGAGCTCGTCTCACCGGCCGACGACAGCGCGCTCCGGGAGCCGACGCTGGTCCGCGTGACGGGATGGGACCGCGGCTCCCTGCAAGCCCTGCTGGAACACCGAGGACTGAGCGGCGAGGACCTGACGGACGTCTCCGTGCTGCGCACGGTGGCCGACGCGATGACGCTCGCCGCCACCCTGGGCACCTCCGTCGCCACCCTGATCCGTACCGTCACCCCCGACCCCGGCGCCGAGGCCGTGCGTCTCATGCACTCGGCGCTGCGGGCCCGGCACGGATCGGGCTGGCTGGAGGTGCTCAGGTCCGTCAACGACCCGCTGCGCGCCAGGCGTCGCGACGCCCTGGTGACGTTCATCCTGCGTGAGCTGCGCTCCAGGCCGGAGACCGCCCACGTCGACACCCCGGACAAACTGTTCGAGTTCTTTCTGATGGACGTGCAGCTTGAGCCGTGCATGCGCACCTCGCGCGTACGCAACGCCATCTCCGCGGTGCAGCTCTTCGTCGAACGCGTCCTCATGAACCTGGACCCCGAGGTGCCCGCGGCGACGTTCGACTCCTCCCGCTGGAAGTGGATGAAGCGGTATCGGCTGTGGGAGGCCAACCGGCAGGTGTTCCTGTGGCCGCAGAACTGGCTCGACCCCGAGCTGCGCACCGACCAGTCGCCCGCGTTCCGCCAGGCGCTGAGCGAACTGCTGCAGAGCGACATCACCGACGACACCGCGGCCGGCGCGCTGCTCGGCTATCTGTCGCGGCTCGAAGAGGTCGCCAAACTCGAACCGTGCGCCCTCCACTACGACGAGGGTGACAAGGACTTCGGCGACGAGGTCGCCCATGTGATCGCCCGTACCGCGGGGGCGCAGCGCAAGTACTACTACCGCCGGCGGGCCACCGGTTCGTGGACGGCGTGGGAGCAGATCAACCTCGACATCGAGGACAACCCGGTGACGCCGGTGCTGTGGCGGGGGCGGTTGCTGCTGTTCTGGCTTAAGCTGATGAGCAGCGCTCCGCCCGCGCAGCCGATGTCGCCCGCCCTGGCGGGCACCGCCCTGACCGACCTGACGATCGGCCAGGTGCAGGGAGAGGGTACGCAGAACGTCAAACTGTTCCCGCAGGCCGCCTTGTGCTGGAGCGAGTACTACAACGGGCGGTGGCAGCCGCCGAAGACGTCGAACATCGCGCTGCCCACCGGGTTCGGCAAATCCTTCGACACCTCGGGTGACGGCGCCTTCCACCGCGACCTGCTCGTCCTCGGCGAGACCCTCGAATCCGATGCTCTGCGGGTACGGATCTGGGGCCAGGGCAAGGGCAGTTCGTTCCTGTTCTACAACACCCACAGCCTTCCGGAACGGCAGGAGGACCGGGCGCAGGAGCCCCTGGACATCGAGAGCTTCGCGCGCTTCGTCCGCAACATCGACGCATCGGGCCCCACCCTGCGCATCACCTACATCGGAGCCGTCGAGGGGGAGACCAGCCAGGACGTCCTCACCGTGCGGGACGGCTCGGCCTACCGCATCTCAGCCCCGTTCCACGTCAGTTACTTCCCGGACGGCGACCAGCAGAGCCTGGTCAGGAACCCGTGGGCGGCGCCGTTCCTGTACAGCGACAGCCGGCACGCCTTCTACGTGACGCCCCACGGCACGAACGTGCCGTTCGCCGACAGCCCGCGCTTCGGGCTGCCCCAGGCGGAGGCGGTCCCGCAGCCCATCCCCAGGGTCCTGACACGGCCGGAGACACCGCCCGAGATCCCCGTGCACTTCCTGATCGACTCGCCCCGCTCCGTCGTGCACGGCGACGTGGAGATCGCACCCACAGGGCGCGTCGGCAGGCCGACCGCCGAGACCCGCAAGAGGAGGCCGCGCCATGCCTGACCGCGGACGGAGCCGTGGATTCCACGAACGCAGGGACGGGCGGCTCGGCGACGCCCCCGGGGACCTGCCCGGCAGCGACGTCTCCTACGAGTTCGAGAACTTCTTCCACCCTTACGTGGGTGAACTCATCGAGCGCCTCAACAAGGGCTCAGTGGCGGGCCTGCTCGATCCGGCCTACCAGGAGCAGAAACTCAAGGAACCCGGTTTCTTCGACGCCTTCTACTCTCCGGCCGCGGCAGGCCGGGTGACATCGTTCCCGAAGGACATCGACGTACGTCCCGGGGGACCGTACTCCAACTACAACTGGGAACTGCTCTTCCACGTCCCCCTGTCGATCGCCGTGCACCTGAGCAACAACCAGCGTTTCGCGGAGGCGCAGAGCTGGTTCCACTACGTCTTCGACCCCACGAGCACCGACACCAGCGTCCAAGGCCCCGCCCGCTACTGGAAGTTCCTCGCCTTCCGCCGGGACAGCGAGACTCAGAACATCGTCGAGGCCGTCGCCCTGCTGAGCACCCCCGACGACGAACTGTCCGCCGAGCGCAGGCGGGCCAAGGAAACCCTGCTCGAGGGGTACGGCGCCATCAGAAGGTTCCCCTTCGAACCGCATCGAGTCGCAGCCACCCGGACCATCGCCTATCAGTACCACGTGGTGATGAAGTACCTGGACAACCTGATCGCCTGGGGAGACAGCCTCTTCCGCGAGGACACCGCTGAGTCGATCAACGAGGCCACACAGCGCTATGTGCTCGCCTCCCACATCCTCGGCCCCCGGCCGCAGGAACTCCCGGCACAGGGCGAGCGCAAAGCCAAGAGCTTTCTGCAACTGCGCGAGGCCCAGCTCCAGGAGATCGGGAACGTCCTGGTCGAGCTGGAGAGCCAGTTCCCGTTCAACCTCGCCCCCGCACCTCCGTCACCGACGCCGGGCAACTCGGAGGCGTCGCACGACTGGATCGGCCGCGCTCCGTACTTCTGCGTGCCGCGCAACCAGCGGATGCTGGCTTACTGGGATCGCGTGGCCGACCGGCTCTCCAAGATCCGCAGCTGCATGAGCCTGGACGGGACGGTTCGCAGGCTCGCCCTCTTCGAGCCCGCGATCGAGCCCGGCCTGCTGGTCAAGGCGGCCGCGGCCGGCATCGACACCAGCGCGGTCACGGCCGGACCGGCCAACTCCGCCGGCCCCGTGCGCGGTCATACGTTCCTCCAGTCGGCCCGCGCCCTCTGCGACGACGTACGCGCCCTGGGCGGCGCCCTGCTGGCCGCACTGGAGAAGGAGGACGCCGAGGCCGTCGCCCTGCTACGGCAGAGCCACGAGGGGAAGATCCGCCGACGGGCGCAGGACGTGCGCTACCTGGGCTGGCGTCAGGCCCAGGAGGCGACGGACGCCCTGATCCGCAGCCGCAATGTCGCGCTCGAGCGGTACCGCTACCACCTGCGCCTGCTCGGACTCGACCCCAGCCTGGCCCCGTCCGGACCCATGATCGTCCCGCGCCCCCTCAAGCCCGACGACGCGCCGAAACTCACCACCGAACAGGACTTCGAAGAGGCCTACCGACAGCTGGTCCTGCAATTCGACCAGCCACTTCCCCTCCAGCTCTACCCGCGCCTCAAGCTGGCCGGAGGCGGCCCGACAGCCAGCGCCGGTGCCTCCAGCCACGGCCGGCTGAGCCTGACCGCCAACGAGGACAAGGAGCTGAACGAGCACCTCCCGGCCTCCCGCGACCTGAACCTGGCGTCCTCGGTGCTCGACACCGTCGCCTCCGTGGTCAGGATGATCCCCGACATCGACGTCGACCTGCACTTCTGGGGCCTGGGCCTGCACAGCCAGGTGTTCGGCGGCGTCAAACTGTCGGAGATCAGCAGGATCGCCGCCGGAATCATCCGCACCAAGGCCGCCTGGGAGCACGACCAGGCCGGCATGGCGGCCCGCACGGCGGCGTACGAGCGCCGCGCCGACGAATGGATGCTCCAGAGCAACCTCGCAGCGCACGAACTCATGAACCTGGGGCGTCAGGTCCTCGGCGCGGTCATCGCCGAACAGGCCGCCCACCGCGAGTACCTCAACACACGGACCGAGATCACGGAACTCGCGGAGATCGACGCCCTGCTGAAGGGCAAGTACACCAACCGAGAGCTGTACAGCTGGATGCAGGGCGAGCTGACCCGCGTCTACCACGACTCCTACCGCTTCGCGCTCGACGTCGCCCGCAAGGCCGAACTGACCCTCAAACGCGAGCTGATGCAGCCCGACTTCGACGCCGTGCAGCACGTCCGGGGCGACTACTGGAACGCCGGACGCAAGGGCCTGCTCGCGGCCGACGCCCTCAGCCTGGACCTGCGCCGGCTGGAGGTGGCGTACCAGGAGAACCGGCGCCGCGAGTACGAACTGGTCCGGCACGTGTCCGTCAACCAACTCGACCCGCTGGCGCTGGTGCGCCTGCGCGAGACCGGCAGCTGCGAGATCACCGTCCCGGAGTCCTACTTCGATTTCGACTGCCCCGGACACTACATGCGCCGCCTGAGGCATGTGAGCCTGTCCGTCCCCGCGGTGACCGGTCCGTACACCAGCGTGAACTGCACCCTCTCCCTGCTGCGCAGTTCCCTCCGCATGGTGGCCACCGGAGCCGACTATCCGCGCCACACCGACACTGACGAACGCTTCCAGGACTACACGGGCGCGATCCAGGCCATCGTGACCAGCGCCGGCCGGGACGACGACGGCATGTTCCCCTCCGCGGCCTCCGACGACCGTCCCCTGCCCTTCGAGGGCGCCGGAGCCATCAGCACCTGGCGGATCGAACTGCCCTCCGAGTTCCGGCAGTTCGACTACGACACCATCGCCGACGTCGTCCTGCACCTGCGGTACACGGCCCGTGACGGCGGCCAACTGCTGCGCAACCAGGCCGTCGGCCACCTCCGGCAGCAGATCGAGCAAGCCCAGGCCGTCTGCACGGCACGGTTGTTCGCGACCCGGATGGAGTTCCCCACCGAATGGGCACGCTTCACCGCGGACGACAGCGCCCGCCCGCGGCTGAGCGTCACACTGCGCGAGGAGCACTACCCGTTCTGGTCACACGGGCTTACCCGCGAGACCGCGAGCGTACTGCTCCTGGCCCGCGGGCCGGCGGACGCGGACACCATCAGCGTGCACGCGGGCCCCGAGACAGCGGCGCCCAAGGACACCCTCAGCCGTGACGACACACTCGGCGGCCTGTTCGTCGGCCGCCTCGAGAACGTCCCCATGCCTTCGGCCGTCGGGGAGACAGTCCTCCATTTCGACGCCGACAAGGTCACCGATCTCTGGCTCATCCTCAGCTGGAAGGCCGGGGCACTGTGACCCGGGAAGCCAGAAGGTCGTTCGCTCGACGACCCAGCGGAAGGTGCCCTGGCCGGCGCCGTGAGACTGTCCCCGTTCGGCGATCGCGGTGCGGGTCCTGCGTGTCCGAAGGAGCCGCCGGTACTTGGAGGTAACGGAGTTCCTGGTCGGTTGGCTGGGGACCGCCGCCTGAAGCATGACGCGCGGGCACTGGAACCGGCGGCCGCCACTGCAGTCCGGCAGTGGTGGTGCAGCCGCTGAACGTCGAGAACAACAGCAGCGGGCTCGGCTGGGCAGAGCACGCCGAAGCACGGTAGCCGCCCGCGTCCGGGTTCGCGGCAGAGCCGCTCCGCAACGGGTGGGTGTCGATGCGACCCCGGCATCAGGCAGGCCCATTCCTTGGGCCCACATTGGGACCGTGGTTGGTGCCGTGGCGGCCATCGGCAGTCTGGTCTTCACTGCCGTCGCCACGTACTACGGCGCTGTGGTGGCTCAACAACAGCTCGACGGTGCGCCGGCCTCGCGGGGTGAGGGCGCGGGCCGTGGCGGCGAGCATCCGGTTGCCAGCGCACTCCGCAGAACTGTGCAGGGCGAAGTGGGCGAGCGCACGCAATTTGAGCACTTCGGTCAGGGCCTGGGCGTCGCGTCGATTCCCTGGGGGAGTGACTGTGGCGCGAGGCTAGCCCATGGGGCTCCATGCAGCTCAGCGGCAGTTTCCTTGACGCTGACGGGTACAACAGGTGTTGTGGTATCGCCGATTCAGGTGAAGCGCTGTCGGCATCCGCGCCTTGCGGGTTTCGGATCAGGCCCACCCGCGCTCGGAGCAGGACAGAGCGCGAGGAAGGCAGCGCGGCCTGAGTCGCTCGATCCCAGCTCCGCCGGCCGCCGTACCCGCCGCCGAGTACCTGGTCGCAGGTCAGGCAAGGGCCTCTTCCATGGCCGGGATGAGGAGCCGAAGCACGTTCTGGCCGATCTCGTTCTGCATGAACCCCGGGTAGTCGCCGTCGCGGGAAGGGACCACCTCGAAGTGGTAGTGCCGGCTACCCACTGTGAAAGCGAACGCCATGGGTTCGTCGTCGTCAGCGGGCCAGACCGCGAAGGACTCGCCCTTTGCCATGCCCTGTGGGATCAACCGCGCCCCGGGCGCCTCGAGGTGGGTCCGGTAGTCCTCTCGACTGACCTCCTGGACGCTCGCGTAGGAGGTGGGGCTGCCCCACGTGCACCCCCACGGGCGCTTGCCGTCGACGGGATCGGGGCGCGTACCCACGAAAGCCTCGTAACCACCGTATTTACCGAAGATCACTGGAAGCTCATCGACATCCAGCAGCGAACAGGCGCTCGCCTTCTGAGCGGGCATGGTCTTCGCCGCCCCCTCCTCACTCGCGGAGCCGCCGGACGCCGCCGAGCACCCCGCTACGGCGAAGACTCCCGCGAGGACGAGCACGGTCCAACGACGTGGCCCCAGCCATGATCCTGCGGCTGCGTCACGCATACCGACCCCTGGTCGCGGAGGCCTCCCGTGTCGCAGCTCCCATGCCCTGCTTTTCGTCACCATACTGATCCGCTCGTTCGGCGTTGACTCAACCCGGCCGGCCCGGACGACGCAACCGACCTATCCTGACGGCCCCTTTGGGGGCCGTGGCACCGACATCTCCCTCCGCAACTCCGTGACCGAGCCAAGGGCAGGATGCCCGACACCGCGCCGACGGGAGCCCGCCGATCGTCGGCGTCTCACCGTCCTACCAGCGCCTCCCGGATTCCCGGACCGGGCCGGAGCGGCGATCCGCGCTCCGGCGTCCCACCTGGGCCGACGCGCGTGCCGCCGGGTTCTGCGGGAGACGGCGGCCCTGCCCTGCACGGTACGTTCTCCCGCGTCCGGGAACCGGCGAGGCACCTCCAGGTGCCCGCCGGCAGGGAGCATACGGTGGCACCGGCGCGGCACAAGGAGGGGCAGCGCATGAACCCAGGTCAGCAGATCGAGTTCCAAGCCTCGTGCGGGCACTTGATAGCGGCTTCGGCCGGCCGTGTCAGGCAGGACGTCCGCTGCCCCCATTGCCACCAGGTGGTCCGGGTCCCGCCGCCCGACGTTCCCTACGCTTCTCCGGTCGCCGTGCCGATCGGTGCGGTCGAGCCGGTCGCACTGACCGCCCTCTACCTGACAGGGCTGACCGGCGGCCTGACAGGGGCCGGGCTCATCTACCTGGTCATGTTCGACGACTTCTCGGAGTCCGAGCTGGTCACGATCACACCGCTGTGGTTCTTCCCTCTCGTCTTCGGCCTGTACGGCCTCGTTTCCCAGCGGCTGCTTCGTCGTATCGCCACGGGACGCGCGGCAACCCTCGGCGAGGCCGCCCGCATGTCGATCGACGTGGCCGGTCACTGGGCAGCCCTGGTGCTCTTCCCGTTCGTGGTGCTGAAGTGGCGCAGCTCCCTGCTCGTGTCGCTGGCGGCGGCGGTCTTCTGGGCCGTGCTGCTGTGGCTCTTCTTCGTGCTGCTCTTTCCGGCCCTCTGACGTGGCCTCCGGCGAACGGGAAAGGGGGAGCCTGTGAACGGTATGCCGACGGGACCCGAAGGACTTCCGCCGGGGGTGGCCGTGCCCATCGCCCTGCTGCTGGGGCTGGCCGGTGCTCTGTGGGTGGCGTGGCGGCCCACCCCGCCACGCCTCGGGGCCGCCCTGGGGTGCGTGGTCCTGCTGGCGGTCGCGGGGCTGCGTCTCCCGCTCACCGTGGAGTTCGACGTCCCCTACGACCGCTGGGTGGAGGTGTATGCGGGCGACGACCCCAAGCTGTATATCTTCCTGGCGGACATCGCGCTGACGATGGTGCTGCTGGTGACCGGGGCGACCAGAGCCGCGGTGGTGGTCCGGGGCCTGATGTGGCCGTTCGCCGCGGTGACCCTCCTGGTGGGTGCGGTTGGCCTCGGAGGTGTGCGGGGTGCTTCCCTGCATCCGACGACCGGTCTGCAGACGGGGGCGGCGGTCTTGGTCCTGGAGTTCCTGCTGCGCCTGGGAGTACTCGTCGCTCTGGTCCGTGCGGGGCCGGGTGTCCGTGGCGGTGCCGCCAGGGCACGGTGACAGATGGACCGCGTGACCATGGTGGCGCCCGTGAACGTCGGTCAGGGGTGAGGTTCAGGGTGCGGCGGTTGGTTCCTGGGACCAGTCGGCCAGCAGCTGCTCGGTCTCGCGGGTACGTGGGTGGTGGGTGCCTTGCACGCGGACCATGTCTGCCAGCACGGCGGTGAGTTGGGTGACCGCAGTGGCGTGATCCCCATCGCGGTACAGCAGTTCGGCCCGTTGCTGGCGGATGCGCAGGGAACGTGGGTGGTCGGAGCCGAAGACCCGCTCGACCGTCCCGTGAAGCCGCTCGAGTCGTTGCACCGCCGCGTGGGTGTCACCGGCGACACCGCGCCAGAAGGCCAGGTTGGTCTGGCAGGTCAGGGTGGTGGGGTGCTGGGCGCCGAGCCCGAGTTCCGCGTCGTCGGCCGCCGTGGCGAACTGCTCGACCGCCAGGTCGTGGTCTCCGGCGATGCCGTGCCAGTAGGCAAGGTTGTGCCGGGCGATGAGGGTGTCGTGGTGCAGCCGGCCGAGGACGCAGACCAGTCCGTCCACCGCCCTTTGGTAGGTGGCGACGGCCGTGTGCACGTCACCCGTCTCTCCGATCCACCGGCTGAGATCGGACAGGACGCGCAGCGTCGACGGGTGCCGTGGCCCCAGACTCCGCTCCAGGTCCCGGGCGAGCGCGGCATAGGCGTTGCGGGCACCGTCGGCGTCCCCGGACAGGCCGCGGCACAGGGCGACATGCTCCTCGGCGGCCGTCACCAGGGGGGCGTCCGCGGCGAGCACCGCCCGTGCCTCGGCTGTCAGGGCGACGAAGTCGTCCAGCGCGGCGACGATCTGGCCCGTCTCCATCCGCCAGCGGGCATCGTGCAGCCGTATGGACAGCGTGTCGGGATCGGCCGGGCCCAGACCATCCTCCGCCTTGCGCCGCAGGTCCGTCAGCTGCCGTACAGCCTCCGCTGTGTTTCCCAGGTCTCCTTCGGCCTGGGCCACCTGCGCGCACACCGTCAGCAGATCGCGATGGCCGGCGGGGAGTCGCCGCCGGGCCTGGTCGGCGAGCTGCTTCGCCACGGCCCGCGCCGCCTCGTGCCGGCCCAGGCCAGCCAGGTGCGGCCCCAGCCTGCGGAGCAACTGGTGCATGCCGGCGTCGTGCCACAGGTGGTCGCCGACGTGTGTCAGCAGTGCGTCGGCGCAGCGGTACAGCACGGCCGTCGTGTCGGGAGCGCAGTCGGGCGCGGACCACACCTCTTCCAGAGCGTCGGCTGCCGCCGCGGCGATCGCCGCGCGCCGGTCCGCCTGTACGCCGTCGCGGACCGCCCGCTGGACGAGGGAGTGCACCTCGACGACGGACAGACCGGACGGTTTCTGGTGGGTGACGAGACTCAACCGGTGCAGGGCGCGCAGCGCGAGGAGGTTGCTGCGCGCGGGAAGGCTGCCCGGACGAGCGGGTGTGTCCCGCTCGGTGAGTTCACCTCGCTCGCATCGGTGGTCACCGTCGAGCCAGGTGCGGGCCGCCGGGCCGAGCAGGACCGCCTCCGGAATGCCGTCGGGCGCCAGCACCGAGATCAGCTCGAGCATGGCACGGGCGGCTCCGGGCGGAGCCAGTGACTCCGCTCGTGCGAGGGCGAGTTGGAGCGTGCTTGTCACCGTACCGCCGTGCTCGTCGGCGGGGGAGGACGACGGGAACAGCCCGGCGAGGCTCTCCCGCTCGTCGGTCAGAAGGCTCAGGTACGAGGGCAGGTCCATGCCGGTGTCGATGAGGAAGGCCGCCGCCTGGGAGAGGGCGAGCGGAAAGTGCCCGAGCACCGAGGTGAGGGCGGCCACGTCCTCCGGCTGGTGCGCCGGGAGCCCCGCAGGCCCGGCGGCGGGGTCCACATCCAAAGAGAACCGGTCAACCAGGTACCCGGTGGCTTCCTCAAGGGTGAACACACCGACGGGGATCACCCGCACGCCCGGACGGAGCAGCGCGGCGTCCCGCCGACGTGTGGTGACGACGGTCCGGCCCGCGTCGCCCTCCGGCCACAGACCGGCCACTTCGCCGAGGTCGTCGACGTCGTCGAGCACCACGAGCCAGGACGTCCCGGTCGACCGCAGCCAGGCGAGGAAAAGGTCGGCCTGCGTCTCGTCGTCGCTGCCGAGGTCCGTGCCCGGCGTGGCGCCGCCACCGGCGACACTCGCCCGCGACAGCGCACGCCAGGCGCGGGCATAGCCGTCCAGGACGGAAGCACGGTTGTCGGCGGGCACCCACAGCAGGAGCTCGGAACGCCGCTTGGCACGGTGGAACGCCGCCGCGGCCAGCTGCGACTTGCCGACGCCGCCCGCACCGGTGAGCAGGATCCGCCGTACGGAATCGTCCGCCAGGCCCTCGTCGATGCGCTCGGCGAACTCGTCACGCCGGCGTAGCGCGGCGGCGTCACTCGGCGGACGCCCGATGACGATCGGCGCCCGCATACCCTGCGGCCGTTCGGTGACGCGCTCCGGCGATCCCGTGGCGGTGCGGCTGCCACGGTAGTCCCGCGCTGCGCGCCACAGACCCTGCCAGTGCGCCACCGCGGTCCGGCCGGTCGCCATGCCACCGCTCGCCTGCTCGATGGCGCGCACCAAGGCCATGACGGCCTCGAACTGGCGCGGCACCGACTGCCCGCTGGTCCATTCGCCGAGCCGACGTGCGTTGACGGCCACGCGGCGCCCGGACGGCAGCACCACCGCGCTGGCCCGCCGAGCCAAGGCCTCGTCCGGCACGTCCCGCAGCGTGCGGCGCAGTCGGGTGAGTTCCGCCGCGAAGACGAGCCGTGGATCACCGTTCGTGTGCTCGCCCACCTTCGGCGCTCCTTTCAGCCGACTCCGCCAGTACTCGCCTCCGACCCCCCTTGCGTTGCGAGGGGGCCGACCGAGCGCGACCGGCCTGGCAGCAGCATGCCGCTGCCCGACAGGTGGGCCTGACGCCATGGCTGGGCATCTCCCACACCTGCGGTCCGCACGTATGGTACGAGCGTGGCGGCAATACGCGCAGTACATGGGCAAGTTGGGCGACCTGAAGGCTGAGGATTCCCATGCGTTGCGCTGCACCGGGGGTGTGCCCTGCGGGCGGGCGGTCGTGGAGCTCTTCCCGTTGCTGCTCCTGAGGTGGCGCAGCTCCCTGCTTGTGTCGCTGGCAGGCGGCGGTCTTCTGGGCCGTACTGCTGTGGCTCTTCTTCGCAGTGGTCTTCCCGACCCTTTGAGCGCGACCACGGCATGACGCAACGGCGCGGCCGGGCGCGGACCCGTTGTGAGTTGTCAGCCGTTGACGTCGAACGCCAGCGCGGCCAGGAGTACAAGCCAACTGAGCGTTCCGATCCCGCAGATGTCGCAGATGCGGCGCCGCAGCCACAGCGGGCGCCGTTCGGAGTTGGGCCACACCATGAGCCGGAGGGTCAGCAGTACCCCCAGCCCGAAGCCGCACAGGCCCAGGAGCGACACGGGACCCGGCACGAACAGCCCGTTGCCGAACATCCACGCCTCGCCGCCGAGATAGCCCACCGCAACCGAGGTCGGCTGGTCACCTTGCACCACCAGGGGCGGTCCGGCGAGTTGCCGTAGCACCAGCTTCCCGGCCGTGGCTGCACGTACGCGTCGCCGCGGCCGCCCTTGAGCGTGACGTGCTCGATCTCCGGTCCACCGTCGTCCGGGCGGAAGGTGCCGGAGCACCGGTACGTCCGGACGACACCACCGTCGGACGAGGTCGACTCGTGGTCCACGCAGCGCTCGACGGTGAGCCGGCCCGGGGTGCCGACCCATCCGGCACCGGCGAGGACCTTCGCGCCGAACAGCCACGCCACGTACAGCCCAGCGACGGCCAGCGACACGGCAAGATGGGCGGAGATGCCGCGAAACGCCAGAGAGGGTCGGTCGGTGGTGGCGGCGCACTCACCGTCCTGCGTCGCCATCAGGCCCGACCCCGGCGGGCGCGCAGGATGCGCGTCACGCGTGTGATGCCGCAGCCGAGCAGCCAGGGCAGCACGGTTACGCCCAGGACCAATACGTAGAGCACGCCCAGAAAGTCGCCCCTTTGGATCGCATTGTCCAAGTCCTCCAGCGGCAGCATCGTGCGGGTGACCGGAAACCCCACCGGCTCCAGCGGCGCCAGCACCGAACACAACCGGGGCCGCCAGCCGGGACTTCGGGCGCACCACACCCCCAGGGTGCCCATGATAAAAGGCCCGAACGGCACCCACAGGCGTCGGCTGCCGCGTGCTCATGGCCCGTACGGCGGACCCGTTCGGTCCGCCCTGTCGCCATGGGGCGCGAGATGAACCCGCAGCGTGCATTCATCGAGCGAGAGTGACAAGACAGACATGCAGTCATTGACCAAGACCGCGGTCGACGCGGGCCATTCCGCCCTGTCCGGACTGGTGGGCAACACCCCTCTGCTACGGGTGTCGGAGCCGCTGGCCCCGGCCGGGCGCGGCGTCTGGGCGAAGCTTGAAGGGTTCAACCCCGGCGGTATCAAGGACCGTCCGGCACTGCACATGGTGGAGCGGGCCCGGGCCCGTGGCGACCTGCGGCCCGGCGGACGGATCATCGAGTCCATCAGCGGGACCCTGGGGCTGGGGCTGGCGCTGGCCGGGATGGTGTACGGCCACCCGGTCACTCTGGTCACCGATCCGGGGCTGGAGTTGTCCATGATCCGGTTGCTGACGGCGTACGGCGCCCAGGTCAACGTCGTCTCCGAGCCGCATCCGACGGGCGGCTGGCAACAGGCCCGCCGTGAGCGTGTGCAGCGGCTGCTGGAGCAGCCCCGGACTCCTGGTGCCCGGACCAGTACAACAACCCTGACAACGCCGCCGCCTACACCCCGCTGGCGCTCGAACTCGCCTCTGAGCTGGGCCACATCGACGTGCTGGTGTGCAGCGTCGGCACCGGCGGCCACTCGGCCGGCGTCTCCCGGGGTCCTGCCGCAGCTCTACCCGGAGCTGACCGTCGTCGGCGCGGACACGACCGGCTCGACGATCTTCGGCCAGCCCGCGCGCCCCCGCCCGATGCGCGGGCTCGGCTCCAGCATCTACCCCCGCAACGTCGCCTACGAGAACTTCTCCGAAGTGCACTGGGTGGCCCCGGCAGAGTCGGTGTGGACTTGCCGGCAGCTGGCCGCCTCCCACTACGCCACCGGCGGGTGGAGTGTCGGCGCGGTCGCGCTGGTGGCCGGCTGGCTGGCCCGGACGATGCACGCGGACGCACGGATCGTCGCGATCTTTCCCGACGGCCCGCAGCGCTACCTGGGGACGGTCTACGACGACTACTGCGCCGCCCACGGCCTGCTGGACTCCCCGCCGACGCCCGAACCGGAGTTGATCGGCCGCCTCGATGAGAAGGAGGTCACCCGCTGGACCCGGTGCACCACCGTGGTCGATCCCCTCACCCTGCAAGGCGCGGAACAAGAGGATGCCGAGGGCTTCTACATGCTGATGCCCTACCTGGCCGCCCACCTCTCCGGCACACTCGGCCTGGCCGGCTGGATCGTCGGGCTGGTCCTCGCGTACGGAACTTCAGCCAGCAGGGCATATTCCTGGTCGGCGGCACACTCGCCGACCGGATCGGCTACAAGCCGATGATCGTCGCCGGGTGCGTGCTGCGTACTCTCGGCTTCGCGACGCTCGGGCTGGTGGACTCCCTGCCCGCCCTGCTCGCCGCCTCGGCGGCCACCGGACTGGCCGGGGCCGCTGTTCAACCCGGCCGTACGGGCGTACCTCGCGGCCGACGCGGGGGAGCGCAGGGTTGAGGCGTTCGCCCTGTTCAACGTGTTCTACCAGGCCGGCATCCTGCTGGGCCCCCTGGTGGGCATGGTCCTGACCGGGGTGGACTTCCGCATCACCTGCCTGGTGTCGGCCGAGATCTTCGCCCTGCTGTCCGTGGTCCAGATCCAGGCACTGCCCGCCGTCCGGGCCGACGACAGTCAGAGCAAGAAGGAAGACCGGGACGGTGTACTGGCCCAGTGGCGAAGCATCCTCGCCAACCGGCCGTTCCTGCTGTTCTCCGTGGCCATGATCGGTTCGGACGTCCTGTCCTTCCAGGTCTATCTGGCGCTGCCGCTGGAGGTGCGCCGGCTCGGCGGCGACGGGGAGTTCGGCACGGCGGCGGTGGCGGTGCTCTTCGCCGTCTCCGGGCTGAGCACGATCGTCGGTCAGACGCGGGTGACGGCGTGGTGCAAAGAGCGGTACGAACCTGGGCAGGCGCTGGTACGGGGACTGGCGGCCATGGGCCTGGCCTTCGTGCCCCTGCTGTTGGCCACCGCCGTGCCCGTCCCGGAGTCCGGGATCGGATTGTGGCTGCTCGCGGCGGTGCCGCCGACGCTTGCCGCGCAACTGCTGACCGTCGGCATGATGATCGCCTACCCGTTCGAGATGGACACCATCGTCCGCCTCTCCGGTGACCGCCTCGTCGCCACTCACTACGGGCTGTACAACACGATCTGCGGCATCTGCATCACCGTCGGGAACCTGGGCACCGGCGCCGCGCTCGACGCCGCACGTGCGGCCGGGATGCCCGCGCTGCCGTGGATCACGCTGTGCGCGCTCGGGCTGGCATGCGCGGCCGCCCTCTACAGCCTGCACCGCACCGGCCGACTGGCGGCGCCGTCCGCTTCTCAGCCGCTGCCAGCGACTGCCTGATCCATCGGCCCTCCGAACCGGGGGCGGGGCACCGCACGATCCCCCGCCCCTGGAGAGGCGCCTTCGGCCTAGTCTTCTGAGTCAGGTTCTCAAGGGACTGGACACTTTTGTGGACGCCGCGCCGTATCTGCTCGTCGGTCAGCTCGGCGAATCACCGCTCGACCAGGTTGAGCCAGGACGATCCAGTGGGCGTGAAGCGCAGGAGCACCGCCTCGCCGCACAAAGGTCCACGACCGCGTCGGTCTCTCTCGCCGTCTCACGGGTGCAAGACTGCCTCCCCCTTGACGAGGATGCCGGTGCGGTCGCCGGGCTGTACGGCTACCGGGCCGCTCGCGCGGATGTCCACCGGGGTGTCAAGGCCGTCGACAGCCACGGTGACCATGGCGTCGTGGCCGTAGAAGCGCACGTCGGTGACGGTGCCGACGGTGGCTGCGGACGCGGGTTCGGTGAGCTGCAGTTGCTCGGGGCGCAGCATGACCGTGCCGGTGCCGGTGCCCGTTCCTGGGCCGGCATTCGTGACGAGCGGGATCGCGCCCAGTGCGGTGTTCGCCGTGCCGCCGCTGCGCGCGGTCGCCGGCAGTAGGACGGCGTCGCCGACGAAGCCGGCGACCCAGGGATCGGCCGGGCGCCGGTAGACCTGTTGCGGGGTATCGCGCTGGGCCACGCGGCCGTCGCGTACGACGGCGACGAGGTCCGCGGTGGACAGGGCCTCCTGCTGGTCGTGGGTGACCAGGACGGCGGTGGCGCCGCTCAGATGCAGGGCCGTGCGGACATCGGCGCGGACGCCTGCGCGCAGGGCGCTGTCGAGGGCGTTGAACGGCTCGTCGAGCAAGACCAGTGCCGGGCGCGGGGCCAGGGCGCGGGCCAGGGCGATGCGTTGCTGCTGGCCGCCGGACAACTCGTGGGGCATGCGTTCGCCGTAGTCGGCCAGTCCGACCAGTTCCAGCATTTCCTCCGTGCGGCGCAAGCGCGCGGTCCGGTCGAGGCCGGTGAGGCCGAAGGCGACGTTCCGCGCTACGCTCAAGTGCGGAAAGAGGGCGCCCTCTTGGGGGACGATGCCGATGCGGCGGCGCTCGGGCGGCAGGTGGACTCCGGGGCCGGTCAGGACGCGTCCGCCGAGGGAAACGCTGCCCGCGTCGGCGCGCAGGAACCCTGCGATGATCCGCAGCAGGGTGGTCTTGCCGCAGCCCGAGGGGCCGAGCACCGCTGCCAGGGCGCCACCAGGGACGGTCAGGTCGAGTCCGTCGAGGACGCGCGGCGCGCGCGGACTGTAGGACTTGGTCAGTCCTTCGATGCGCAGTTCGGTCATGTGCGGTGCCTCCCGAGGAGGTAGGAGGGGATCGCGGCGAGCAGGATCAGTGCGGCGGCGTACGGGGCCGCGGCGGCGTAGGAGGCGGTCCCGGTTTCCGTCCACAGGCGGGTGGCAAGCGTGTCCATGTCGGTGGGGCGCAACAGCAGGGTGGCGGGGAGTTCCTTCATGCACACCACGAAGGTCAGCGCGGCGCCCGCCGCCACGCCGGGCGCGGCCAGCGGCACGGTGATCTCGCGCAGGACCCGCCAGGGCCCACGGCCCAAAGACCTTGCTACGTCTTCCAGTCCGGGCGGGGCCTGGAGTACGGCAGTGCGCGTGGCGGCGACCGCGACGGGCAGGAACAGCACGGCGTACGCGCCGACCAGCAGCGGGAGTTCCTGGTACACGGGGTGGGCGTAGCGCACCGCGAAGAAGACGAGCGACAGGGCGATGGTGATGCCGGGCAGGGCGTGGCCGGCGTAGGCGGCCTGTTCGAGCAGGTGGGCGACCCGGCCCCGATGGCGGGCCGCGATCACGCCGATCGGCAGGGCGAGCACGGTGGTCAGCGCGGCGCCCGCTGCCGCGAGGCCGAGGGTGGTCGTGGCGGTCTCGGCGAGACGCGCCGGGTCCCAGGTCGCGGAGTTGCCGACGGCCAGCCAGTAGCTGAGAGTGGCGAGCGGGAACGCGACGGCGGCGGCCGTGACGGCACCGCACCAACTCAGCGACGGCACAAGCCACTTCCCCAAGGGAGCGGGATCCGCAGGGCGCGCGGCTCCGGTGCCGGTGCGCGCGTACCCGGCCCGCCCCCGGGTGCGCGCCTCGGCGGCGACCAGGGCCACGGTGAGCAGCACCAGGACCACGCTGAGCGCGGCGGCCGGGGTCCGGTCGAAGGACGCCCGGTACGAGGTGTGGATGCCGCGGGTGAAGGTGTCGTAGCGCATCAGCGAGACCGCGCCGAAGTCGGAGAACACGTACAGCGCCACTAGGACCGCACCGCCGGCGGCGGCCGGGCGCAGTTGGGGAAGGGTGACGCGCCAGAAGGTGCGCATCGGCCCGAGTCCGAGGGAGCGGGCCGCCTCCTCCTGCGCGGGGTCGGTGCGGCGCAGCGCGGCGGCGACGGGCAGATGGACGTACGGGAAGCTCACCAGGGTCAGCGAAAGGGCCGACCCGGTGAACCCGGCCAGCTGTGGGGCGGCAGACAGCCAGGCGAAGGCGGCGACGTAGCTCGGCACGGCGAGCGGCAGGGTCACCAGCACCGCCCAGCCGCGCGCCCATGGAAGAGCCGTGCGGGTGGTGAGCCAGGCCAGCGAGACGCCGAGCACCAGACAGGCGGCCACGACGACGGCCGCCAGGGCGAGACTGCGGCCGAGCAGCAGCGCCGCGCGCTCGGTGGTGACGATGCCCCAGGCGTAGCCTGGCCCGCGTTCGAGGGCGCGCACGCAGAGGTAGACGAGCGGAAGCACCGCGAAGACGGCGGCCACTGCCGCCGGAAGGCCCAGCACCCACGGGAGCCGCCGGGCCGGCCGGAGCCGAAGCACCGGCCGGGTACGGGGGTTGGCGCCGACGGAGGTATCCGTCTTCATGGCTGACCTGGTCCTCAGACCAGTCCGGTTTCCTGGAGCATGGCCAAGGTCTCCTTGAGCGAGTCGAGCTCACCCAGGTTGATCTTGGGCGCCTGGAGGGAACCGAGCGCGGGCAGGCCCTCCGCCGGAGCGACGCCCGCCGACAGCGGGTACTCCTTGGTCTCCTCGGCGAAGTAGCTCTGGGCCCCCTCGCCGAGCAGGAAATCCGCTGCCTTCTGCGCGTAGTCAGCCTCCTTCTTGCCGGCGCCCTTCAGCAGGCCGACGCCGGCGACGTTGACCAGACCGCCCGGGTCGCCATTGGGCAGGAAGTGGAGCTTGGCGGTGAGCTTGTCGTCGCCCTCCTCCGCGGCCTTCTCGTACCAGTAGTAGTGGTTGATCAGGCCGATGGAGACCTCGCCGGAGTCCACTGCCTCAAGGATCTCGGTGTTCTTCTCGTACACCTTGGGGGAGTTGGCCTTGAAGCCCTTGAGCCAGTCGCGGGTGGCGTCGTCGCCTTCCAGGACGCGCATGCCGGTGACGAACGCCTGGAAGGAGGCGTTGTTCGGCGCGAACCCGATCCTGCCCTTCCACTCCGGCTCGGTCAGGTCGTGCACGCTGTCCGGCGGTGTGGAGACCTTGCCCGGGTGGTACGCGAGGACGCGGACGCGCCCGGACACACCGACCCAGTCGCCCGCGCTGCCCCGGTAGGCCGCGTCGACCCTGTCCAGCGTCGGCTGCGGTAGTGCCGTGAGTGCGCCTTCCTTCGACAGGGCACCGAGCGCACCCGCGTCCTGCGAGAAGAACAGACCGGCCTCGGTCTTGTCGCCCTCCTCCAGGATCTGGGCGGCCAGTTCGGCGCTGTCGCCGTAACGGACCACGATGTTGGCGTCGAGTTCCTTCTCCAGCTTCTCCAGCAGCGGTGCGACCAGGTCCTCGTTGCGGCCGGAGTAGATGACCAGGTCGGCTGGCTCGTCGCTGCAGGCCGCGAGTGCCGGGGCGAGCAGGCCGAGAGCCAGGAGCGGTACGTAGAGGCGTCTGGCCGGGGGGCGTCGCATGGTGAAGCCTTCCTGACATGGCTCACTTCCGGTGCCGGACAACGCGCCGTGGGGACGGCGAGGGGAGCGAGCGGGGGAGCGGTGCCGAAGGAACCTGTGAACGCCCTATGAATAAGGTAAAGCTAACCTCACCGTCAAGAACAGCTTGATAACGGGCGTTGCTCGCTGTTCTCATCACACCCTGTGCGTCTGTCGTGCGCCGCTTGTGACATTTCTGTGTCTTTCCTTTGAGGTTAGGTACACCTAATACTGCGCCTGTGCTCACCCCCTCCGACCTGCTCTCAGGCGTTCCCGGCGCCATGTCGCCGCTGTTCGCCAGGCGTCTCGCCGCACACGGCGACCGAACCGCTCTGCTGACCGGCGACAGCGAACTGTCCTACCGCGAACTGGCCGAAAAGGTCGCCCGGATCGCCGCACGCCTGGGCAGCCGGAGGCGACTGGTGCTCCTGGCTGGCGCCAACACGGCCGATGCCGTCGTCACTTACCTCGCCGCATTGGCGGCGGGCCATCCGGTCCTGCTGGTCCCCGGCGACAACGAGGAGGCCGTGCGGTCCCTGACCGCCGCCTACGATCCCGATGTCGTGGTGGCCGCCGACCGCTCGGGGCGGTGGCAACTCAACGAGCGGCGGGCCGTCTCCGCCCACGAACTCCATCCGGACCTCGCCCTGCTGCTGAGCACCTCCGGCTCGACCGGATCGCCGAAGCTGGTACGGCTGTCGTACGAGAACCTGCAGGCCAACGCCGAGTCCATCGCCACCTACCTGGGCATCCGCGAAGACGACCGCGCCGCCACCACCCTGCCCATGCACTACTGCTACGGCCTGTCGGTCATCAACAGCCATCTGCTGCGTGGCGCAGGCCTGATCCTCACCGACCTCTCGGTCGCTGACGACGGCTTCTGGGACCTCTTCGCCGCCGCGCGCGCCACCGCCTTCGCCGCCGTCCCCTACACCTTCGACCTCCTCGACCGGATCGGCTTCGCCGAACTGCGCCTGCCCCACCTGCGCTACGTCACCCAGGCGGGTGGCCGGCTCGCCCCCGACCGCGTCCGCCACTACGCGGAGTTGGGGCACCGTGAGGGCTGGGACCTGTACGTCATGTACGGCCAGACCGAGGCGACCGCCCGCATGGCCTACCTGCCACCGCACCACGCCGCCACCCACCCCGAGACGATCGGCCTCCCCATACCCGGCGGCTCCTTCCGCCTCGAACCTCACCCCGACTGGCTCGGTCAGGACACCGGCGAGCTCGTCTACTCGGGCCCGAACGTCATGCTCGGATACGCCGAAAGCGCATCGGATCTCGCCCTCGGCCGCACCACTGACGAACTGCACACCGGCGACATCGCACGACGCACACCCGACGGGCTGTACGAAATCGTGGGCCGCAGCAGCCGGTTCGCGAAGATCCTCGGCCTGCGCATCGACCCGGGGCGCGTCGAGGCGCTGCTGCACCGCCACGGCCTCACCGCCCTCTGCGCCGGCGCCGACGACGAACTGGTGGTGGCCGTGGCAGGTGGGAGCGACACCGACGCGGGCCAGGTGCGGCGCCTCGTCACCGGCGAGTACGGGCTTCCGCCCCGGGCCGTCGCCGTCCACGTTCTGCCCGAACTGCCCCGGCTGGCCACGGGCAAGCCTGACTACGAGGCCGTACGGAAGCTCGGCCGCGAACCCCTGCCGGGTGAACAACCGGCCGATCTGTGCAGGTTGTACGCCGAGATACTCGACCGCACGGACGTCACCGAGGACAGCAGCTTCGTGTCGCTGGGCGGCGACTCACTGTCGTACGTCGAGATGTCGCTCAACCTGGAACGGGCGCTCGGCCACCTGCCACCGGACTGGCACACCAGACCGATCCGCGATCTCCGCCGACCGGAACCCGCGCCGCCGCAATCGCCGAAGAACGCACGCAGGCGCACCCTGGAGACCGGCATCGCCCTGCGTGCCCTGGCCATCGTGCTCATCGTCGGCTCGCACATCCACGTCTTCTACGTCAAGGGCGGCGCCCACCTGCTACTGGCGGTCGCGGGCTACAACCTCGCCCGCTTCCACCTCGCCCCTCCCGCCCAACGCCGCGAACGCGTCCGGCACGGACTGCGCAGCATCACCCGCATCGTCCTGCCCAGCATCGCCTGGATCGCCATCGCCCTGCTGCTCACGGACGACTACAGCCTGACCAACCTCGTCCTGCTGCACAGCGTTCTCGGGCCGCATGACAGCGAAACGGCCATGCATTTCTGGTTCATCGAGGCGCTCACCTACATCCTGGTGGCCGCCATGGCCCTGCTGAGCCTGCGGATCGTGGACCGCACCGAGCGACGCTTCCCGTTCGCCCTCCCCATCACGATCGCGGCCCTGGGGCTGGTCACCCGCTACGACCTCTTCGCACTGCGCGACCGCATTCACCTCCCGTCGGCGGCCGTGGTCTTCTGGCTGTTCGCGCTGGGATGGGCCGCGGCGAAGGCGGACAAGACCCGCCAGCGCGTGCTGGTGACCGCCGCGGCCGTGGCCACCATCCCGGGCTTCTTCCCAGGTGAACCCTTCCGGGACGCTGTCCTCGCGGCCGGCTTCGTCCTCCTGGTGTGGGTCCGCAGCCTGCCTAGCCTGGGCCGGGTCAACACCGCGGCCGGCGTCCTGGCGAGCAGCTCGCTCTACATCTACCTGACCCACTGGCAGATCTACCCACTGATCGACGACGTCTCCGGATGGCTGGCACTGCTCGCCTCGCTCCTCTTCGGCATCGGCTACGCCGCCGTGGCCAACCGGGTGATGCGAAAGCTGTCCGGCCTGCGAGCACAGCGCCAACGCCCAGCGGCGGCATCCAGCGAGGCGACCGACTACTGAGTTTTTCGTTAGTTCTGTGGGTGCAAGGGCTTCAGCAGCGTGAGCATGATGGGGTGTCTTCCGAGCCGCAGGATGCTGTTGCTGATGTCTCCGTTCTGCCGTTGACGGGGCCGCAGTTGGCCGAGGCCCGTCGCATGCGCGCGGCCGCGTTGTTCGAGCAGAGACGTCCTTCATCCGAGGTTGCCCGGGCAGTGGGGATGCATCCCGAAGTGTGCGCCGGTGGAGACGTCTGTGGGAGCAGGGCGGGGTTCAATCGGTGCGCCGTTCGTAGTCACGGACCAGACGACGGCTGCGCAGGCACCAGGCGAAAGGTCTCTTCACCACCCAGCGGCGGGGCAGCACCTGGAAGCCTTGGACGTCGTCACTGCGGCGGACGACGCCCAGGACGAGTCCGGGGTGCGCGGTGGCCCAGTCGACGAGGTGGCCGCTGTAGCCGCCGTCGGCCCAGACCCGTGACAGCCGCCGGAAGCAGCCCGTCCCCGCCGGCAGCAGGGTCCGGGCGGCGTCCCGACCGGTCGTGGACGCCGGCGTGACCTGCACGGACAGCAGCAGTCCGAAGGTGTCGGTGAGCAGGTGCCGCTTTCGGCGTGAGGGCGACCTGGTGGCCGAGGGCCTGGAGCTGGCGGACGAGAGTGTGTGGGCGTTGGCATCGGGTGGGCGTCAGCCGGGCCGGCTGACATGGCCTTAGGTCGACACAACGTTCGAGGAGGGGACGATGGAAGGAGCGCGTTCTGGGACCAACACGCCCGACCAGGAGATCTGGTCCCCCCCGGCACCAGCGCGGCGGGGAGTGCACGGCCTCAGTGGGCTCCGTACCAACGGCCGGTGATCCCATCTGCTGCAGGCTATGCCCGCAAGCGCTGCTGATGTGCCCCTCGTGTATCTGCCCTTCCTTGTCTTCGCGACCAGAAGGGGTGGTCTAGCCAGCGGGTTTCCTGGGCGTGGACCATCCGGTGGCCTTGTCGGTATGCGGCCAGCGCGGCGGTGATCTGGGCTGTGTAAGCGTCGAGGGCGTCTGAGGTGCCCCGCAGGTGGGCGTCGATGGCCTGGGCCGCACCGAGCCCAGTGTAGAGAGCGGTGAGAATGCCCTGGGAGGACAGGGGGTCGAATGCCACGGCGGCGTCCCCCGCCGCGATCCAGCCGTCGCCATGGACCCGGTCCAGGTGACTGCTTTGAGCCGGGGCGCGGCGCAGGGGGCCCAGGTCGCCGAGTCCGTGGGGGTGGGCGGTTGGTGCCACATACCGGGTGGCGAGAAGGCGGCGGCGGAAGTCCGTGGGGGTGAACAGGTCGGGGTCGGTGAAGTAGGAGAGGAGACGGCGGCGGGAAGGCAGCAAGGTCGTGTACCACCAGCCGTCCGGAGCGGACTCGACCAGGGAGTGGCCGTCGGTGGCACCGGGCAGGGCGTCGAGGGTGAGGTGATGAGCTGTCAGCCGGTCCTCGACGCGTCTGCGGGCGCCGGAGGTGACGGCGATCGCGGCGCGTCTGCCGGTGGCGTCCACGATCCAGCGGCACGTGACGGGGCGCGGTGCGGCGTGAGCGGCACGCAGGGTGAGGTGCCAGGTCCCGTCGCGGCAGCGCACGGGTCGTCGTACGGTGGTGTGTTCGACCACCTCCGCTCCCGCGGCGCCGGCCGCGGTACGCAGGGTGCGGTCGAACAGCGGTCGGTCCAGATGCCAGCCGTGGCCGTAGGGATCGCGGATGAAGTCGACGGTGTGGAGGACGGGGGAACCCCAGGCGGAGTGGTTGCCGTGGCTGGGCAGATGTCCGGCAGCGAGGACGGTGTCGGCGACCTGGAGGTCGTGCAGGAGCAGGCGCGCGACCGGCACGAGGGCCTCGCCGGTCTTGGGCGGGCCGGTCGTCGAGTCAACGAGGAGCACCGTACGGCCTGCCCGGGTCAAGGTGAGGGCCGCGGCGCAGCCGGCCGGGCCGCCGCCCGCGACAACGACGTCGTAGTGGTCGCATGACGGGCGGTACGTCACGGTCTCGCGGATCACAGGGATTCTCGGAGCGGATCGAGCTTCTCCAGGTAGCCGGCGGCGACGACCGCCTCGTCGTGGCCGGTGACACGCATGACCTCGCCGATGGCCTGCGTCACCAGAGCGGCCTCCACCTCTTCGGCCGGGAGTTCCCCGCTCCAGGTGCCGGCCTCCGCGGCCAATTGGGGGCTGGCCGCCTGCGGGACCTGCACGTTCACCAGATTCGCCTGGTCGGGAGCCGCGCGCAGCCGTTCGCCGGGGACGGACTCGACCTGGATGAACTCCGGGAACCTGCTGTCCCCGACCGTGTACCGATGGGTCTCCACGATGCCGAAGTCCGGCCAGTCGTCGATCATCTGGCGGCGCTGCTTGTTGAAGTCGGAGCCCGTCAGGCCGCGCAACCACACGGCGCGTCGTTCGAAGGCGCGCTCTCTGGTCGCCAGATCGGCGCCGGGGTTGTTGACGACGTCGAAGTCTGCGCGTTTAAGCACATGGTTGGGGACCTGGGCAGGCCAGAAGGTGGGCAGGTAGGGGCTGTAGCGCGGGCCCAGACCGTTGAGCACCTGGTAACCGGAGCGGCAGCTGGCGGCGTCGCACTGCCACGGGGCGGCCATCCAGCGGGTGAGGTCTCCCGGGCCCTGCGCGTACAGCGGGCCGTCCTTGGACTTGACCTCCTGGTCGCTGAGGACGTCGCCATAGTCGCGTTCCGGATGGCCCGTGGCGCGGTGCAGGATGCGGAAGGGCTCGGCGTACATGGTCTTGTGCCGTACAGGCCAAGTGAGCTCGCAGCCGGGGTGGAAGGCGTCCGCAGCGCAGTTCTCCAGCGCGGCCCGATCGAGCAGGGCCGGTTGCTCGCCGACGGGTGCCTGGTCGACGTCCTCGTGGTGCTCGTGGAGCGGGCCGGGCTGGAAGCGGCCCACGGCCCACTGGGCGAGCAGCCGGTCCTGCGTGGGGGAGAGCGTGATGTGCTGCCGTACCGACGTGCCCCGGCCGCCGGCCATCGCGTCGCCGTACAACCAGGGCCACGGCAGCGGTGAGACTCCGTCACGGTCCCAGTCCCGCATCTGGACGTATATCTGGCGACGCAGTTCCTGGCTGCCGGCGCCCGGGTCGGCGAGGCGGGCCCGTAGTGCGGGGTCGAGGAAGTGGTGCGGGCCCTTCCAGCCGAACTGGGTGGCGAAGCCGTGGTTGGTCCACTGGAGTCCGCAGAACCTGCTGAGGATCGGTTCGATGTGATCGGCATAGGAGACGACGTCCTCGCGCGGCAGGGTTCCCTCGGTGATGAAGACGTCCTGGAGCACGTCGTAGAGGGTGCGGACGGTCTTCACACCGGGTGCGTAGTGCGGAGGGGCCACCACGACCCAGGACGGTGTCGCCGTCCGGGTCTGCCCGCCGATCGTGACCTCGGCGGTCACGGGGCCGTCGGAGACGTCGTCGTACCAGGTGTCGTTGTTGGTGACACCGCTGATCGGCTTCTCCGGGGTGGCGTAGGAGGCCGACTTCCCGTCGCCCCCGACGACGAGCAGGCGTCCGGTGGGCTCGGTGGAGATCCCGCCCAGCGAGACCTTGCGGCCCATGATGGTGCCGGTGTCGAAAGTGCCCACCTCGTGCAGGGAGGCGCGGACGGTGCGGATTCCGGGGTCGATGACGAGTTTCCGTCGCTCCGCGCCGATCACGGCGGCGTTGCGTCTGCCTCGCCGATCCGGCGCCAGGGAGGCCGCTTCGGGGATGTCGAGCGGAATGTGAAATTGGTACCAGGCGGCCTTCTTGTTGGCCAGGTGCACCGACCAGCGAATCTCACTCACGCCGTCCTGGCCCAGCTTCAGCTCCCTGACGACCTCGCCCGCCCGGTTGTATCCGTAGACTCGAAAGCGGGCCGCCTGCTTGATGATCGCCCCGGACGCGTCCTTGTAGGAACCGGGCGGGAGCGGCTTCTGGTGCGGTGACTCGGGGCCTATGAACGGGTCCGCGGAACTGTTGCCGACCCGGGCGATGCCGATCGCCGGATGGATCTTCACCTGCACGATCTGCTGGTCCATGAGGAGCCTTTCGGTCAGACACACCGAATCCGAACTTAGGCATGGGTGCGGGTGTCCACGCAGGTCGCGGGGGGCCGTTGGAGGGACGGCCGAACAGCGTAGGGACGGCGACCCGGCCCCGACCGGCTCCCTGCGGGCCATGTCCCCTCACCCGGCAGCGCGAGCCGGGCCGGTGGGCCGCTGCGACTGGTGCCAGGCCCGGTTCGCGTTGGACGTTCGGCGGCTGGTGGGGTGGAGCGGGGAGACGGGCGGCGCCAGCAGACCGGAGAGTCATGCGTTCGACAGCCGGGTCGCCCGCGCTACGTCGTCCGCACGCGCCTTCTGCGGGTCGATGCCGCGCGCCCGGGCCGCCGCGGGTGACGTCGCGGCGCAGCAGGACGATCGTCGCGTCGACGCTGTCGCCCTATCCAGGTCGATCACCGCGGACGTTGTCGTCGCGATCGGGCGTGGCGACGGAGGCGTAGTGCCGGTCGGGCCCCACGAGACCCGCCTTCGGCCACGACGGCCGACGCGTCAAGCGCCGGAACGCACAGGGACTCGACGAGTGCCGACCCCTCGGGAAGCCGCGACCGGACGGTCTGCGAGATGACTCGCCGCACTCGAGGCGGTCGCGGTTTCCCATGAGGGCCCCACCCTGCCGACGTACTCGGGCAACTGTTCCAGGACGCCTCGAGTTCCGGATACGTCCCGCACCGCATGCAGGCTCTGCTCGAAGGTGTCGAGCACATCGTGAGGGCATGTGGAATCTCGCCGCTCTCGATCGACTGCGAGACGCCTGCGTAGAAATTCGGCCTCGGCCACGATGCCCTTGCGCCGGCAGACGACCTCCAGCGGATGTGACCAGCCCGGGTGACTGGAACCGAGGTCAGCCGAGGAGGTCCAGCAGCGGGACCGGCTGAGTGTGAAACGGCTGATGGCTAAACGTTGGACCTGCAGCAGTTGCTGACCGGAGCGGTAGTGGCTGCGCGGGGGGTGTGGTTGGCCGGACTGCCGCTGGTGGAACGGCTCGCCGTGTGCAGGCCCTCTTTGAGCCGATGCAAGGCATCTTCTTCGCGAAGAACTCCTACCGGCTGCGGCATCTGGCCGACGACCGCCGACGCCTGCAGGAGTTGCTCCGCACCGTCAACGACGCGGGCCAGGACCCCGGCGGGGCAGACGCCGCCCCCCGGAGGGAACGACACTTCCAGCCTGACCAATTCCGGGTGCCGGTCGGACGGGCCGATCGCGTCGACCTGGCAGTGCAGGGTCACCGTGCGCCAGCCCTCGAGCGGCGGCGTAGGAGGCAGTTCGCCCCCATGAGCTCGGTCAGCTCGTCGGCGGCGAACTCCTGGTTCCCGGGGCGTGTCACGACCGCCCCGTGTTCAGGAAGGCGCGGGTCTTCGCGGCCAGCTCCCCGATAGTGGTCCCGTCGACCTGTCCGCAGGTCACGGCCTCGTACTGCACCAGCGCGGAGTGCAGAAGGGACTCCGCCTCCTGCCTGCGGGCCAACGCCTCGTTGATCCGGGCCGCGAGCGGCGCCCCGAACAGCCGTACTTGGGGGGATGGGGCAAAGCGCTTCACGGCGTCCCGGAACGCTCGGGCAGCCACATCCGGTTCGTAGTTCTCTCCGAACTCGAGGCGCCCGTCGGGGTGGATCGTCACCAAGGGCCGGTTGTTGGCGCCGGGGATTCGGATCGTGTATGAGGTGATCGGCTTCGCCGCGGTGGGCATGGTGAGGCCGGTCACCGGCACACCGACGAGGCTGCGGGACTCTCCGACGTTGAACGAGCCGTTCACGAGACATCTCCCCAGTAACCGGGCTGCGGTATGACGTCGATGCCCTCCTGCTCCGACAGGCGGTTCACGCTCGGGTCGGTGCTCCACAAGGTGAAGCCGCCGAACTGACGGTGGGCGGCGCGAAGCCGCTCCCGCTTCACCACGGCGCTGGGCCGGTAGTCTCCGCGGCCGCGCATCAGGACCAGGGTCGCCGGTACGCGGTTCCGGGCGAGCCACGCGATGACGTGTTGTTCCAGGCGGCGCTGCTCGCCAGTCATGACGAGGACGGTCTTCCCGCTCTCATGCGCGCGCCGGACCTCGGCCACGACGTTGCGGTTGGCCGGGCATTCGAGCATCGCGGCATGGAACACGGAGAAGTCTTTCGCCAGGTGGTGAATCATCGAGACGTTGATAAGACCGCCCTCGAGGTCGAAGGCGACGGCCGGCGGGGCGATTGCGATGGTCACACGCTCTCCCAGTTGTAGATGCGGATCATCCCGACGGCCTTCTCCCTACACGGATCGCACGTGCTGACGCGGCGATCCCCGGTGCCGCATATCGCCGCGGCGAGGGCGTCGGCTGCCCCGGTAGAGGCGATTAAGAACGGACAGGGTGGAGCCCTTCTTACGGCAGGAGTCGCAGCCCTGCGTCTTGTCGGGCCGGGGGTTCTCCCCGCCCGCGGTCAGGGCCAGGCGCTCCTCGAGTTCGGCGAGGCTGGGAGCTTCGGCAACCGCGGTCATCGGTTGCAGTCCTTTGGAGCGCGAGACTTGTGGTGTGCGATGGTCTTCAGTTCGCTGCCGACCCGCTCCTACGCGGTCATCAACTGGCAGGCCGTGCAGCGGTAGGCGACGTAGCGGCGCAGGGGATCGGTCCGCGACATCGGGTTGCCCTGGCGGCCGCCAGCCCTCCTCGCCGGGGCCCTGGTCCCCGCACCACTCGCATGACGGGTCGTAGTGGGAGAGGAGCGGGGACTTCGTCCAGCGGGACCAGGTGATCGGGCGCCCGGCGTGCTCGGCGGGCAGGGGCGCCTCGACGTATGTCGGGAGGTCCGGGACGGCCCGAAGGTGGCCGCCTCGGCGGTCCGGCTCAGGCTCCGGCTCGGGAAGGACCTTGGCGACGCCGGCGGGAACAAGGCGGGCCCCTCGGGCTCCGGCTCTCTCCGCGAAGGGAGCGCAGGCAGGCCGGGCGCCGGGGCCTCAGATGCGTGCCTCGGTGACCGGGCCATCCCACGGCCGGACGCCTGGCGCCTGTTCGGCGTCCAGTGCGCACTCCAGCGCCACGGTGAACACCGGCACCGCGGGCGCGTGACGCCCTGGGCGCCGATGTGCAGGAGGGGGCGACCCGCGGCGCGCACCACCAGGCGGCCGTCCCACTCGGGTGGGGCGGCCAGGGCCTCGACAGCCAGGGCGCTCATGACTCGGCCCCTGCCCGCAGGAACGGCGGCAGCTTCAGGACGATCACGTGCCGCCAGCACTCGGAGCCCACGACGAGGACCCCGCTCATCTCCATGTACCAGTCCCGCGACAGGCGGCCGCCGTCGCACGCCCCACAAGGCACCGCGTTCCTGACCTGCACCATCGTGCGCGGCATCGGCGTACTCCGGGACCGCGGTCGGCGGGGTGCTTGCGGGACCGGCCGGAGATCAGCTCGACCGTGGGCACGGCGTGCCGCAGCGGTCCGCCGACACCGGTGTGTCGGGTGTTCTCCCGTACGGTCCGCGACGGGAAACAATGGATGCCCTCCGCCAAGCCGGACACCGGGCTCCTGGCGCCGTAGCGCCCTCAGGGAGATCAACACACAACTGATCGAGTTGCCGCGGTCTTGGGCTGGAGGGAACCTGGTTGTGTTCTTTGCATGCCAGGGAATAGCCGGCGGCGAGGGCCCTGTGCGCTGGACCAACTCTCCCCTGCGACATCGGTCGCTGGCAGGGCGCTCGATTTCGGCGCAGACTCTGCCACGTTCCGCGACAACTCGTCTGCCCACTGGCCGCGTAACGGCGTCACGAGTGATGCAGTGGCCCCGATCGCCTTGATGCAGGGAGAACGCTCATGGACTACAGCAAACTCGCTCCGTCTCTCGCGATGGCCTACGACGAGTACGTCGAGGGGCGCCAAGCACTCGCTGACCACGTGCAGGAAGACCAGATGCCGGGTTTTGTGGCCCCACGGGACTTCGCCAAGCCCGCTCGGGTCGTGGTCACACTGGAGTGTTCTCCGGGCGCTGACTTCAGAGACCTGGAGGGCACTACCGGAATCGAGATCAACGCCGGTGGAGAGAGGGTACGCACGGCCATCGTCCCGCTCGACGACCTGCCGGCCCTGACCCAGTATCCGGGAGTCGAGCGCGTCGCCCCGGCACAGAGGGTCCATCCTCTGATGGACGTAGCCCAGGGCAAGGTGGGGCTCCCCGCCTTCCGGACGGAAAACCAGCTCACCGGCAAGGGCGTCATCATCGGTGTCGTCGATAGTGGGATCGACGCGCGGCACTCGGCATTCGCCGGCCGCATCCTGCGGATATGGGACCAGGAGGCGCGTGGCGGAACAGGTGTGCCCGAAGGTGGGTACGGCATCGAGTACGCCAACGCGGCCGACCTGGTCAAGTCCAAGGACGACCACGGGCACGGCACACACGTCGCCGGAATCGCCGCCGGCTCGGACAGAAAGTTCCAGGGTGTGGCGCCGGAAGCGGACGTCGTCGTGGTCAAGACGAACATGACGGACGTGGGCATCATCGACGGCATCCAGTACGTGTTCCGCCTCGCCCGGGAGCTCGGCAAAGCAGCCGTGGTCAACCTGAGCCTCGGCGGCCACAGTGACCCCCATGACGGAACGGACGCCCTGGCCAAGGCGATCGACGATGAGTCCGGTCCCGGCAGGATCGTCTGCTGTGCGGCGGGGAACGAGGGAGAAGACAACATCCATGCCCAACTCAACCCGAAACCAGGGGAGACGCTGAGGGTGCCCTGTCTGCACAGTCCCGACCCCGACGGTGTCGTCCAGGATCTGTGGTTCAACGGCTGGTACGCGGGCGGCGACGACGTCGAGGTGGCGGTAGCCGCGCCGGAAGGCCTGACCACACCGTTCCAGGGCGTTCTGCCGAACGGCCCGCAGGGCAACCCGAACAAGGTATACCGGCTGGGTCACTGGACGGTGCAGATCGGCACCCCTGGGCTCGACAGCAGGAACCAGGACCACCAGTTCACCGTGCGCCTGATGCCCCCTATCAACGCCGCGGGCTCGCGCACCTGGACCCTACTGGTCCGAGGGAAGAAGGCGGCCCAGCAAACGGCGCGGGTGGACGTCTGGGCTCTCGGCGATGGCAGATTTTCCGGTCCGCATGCCAGGAATTCCATGACGATCGGATCTCCGGGTACCGCGACCAGCGCGATCACGGTGGCTGCTTACACGACCAGGACTCGCTGGGCAGACATCGATGGCACGAGCCGCGAGGCGAGCTGGCTGAAGCCGGACGACATCGCGCCTTTCAGTAGCGTGGGGCCGCGACGTGACGGCAAAGCCAAGCCTGATCTCGCCGCGCCCGGCGCCGTGATCGTCTCCGCGCAGTCCCGCGACTCTAGGAACAGCCGCCGCTGGATGATCGACCAGAACCATGTGGCGATGCAGGGCACGAGCATGGCAGCGCCCTTCGTGGCCGGTGCGGTCGCGCTCCTGCTGTCCCGCAACAAGACCCTCGACCCGGCAAAAGCGCTGTCGACCTTCGCCTACAAGCAGAAGCCCAACGCGGACACCTGGGGGCGTGGCCTGATCGACTTTTCCTAGCTGGCGACGAAGCACGGACACGCGACACGACAACGGTCTGAGTCGCTCGTCGGTATCACGGGACACGGAGGCGGGTGTCTCAGAAACCGGCGTCATAGTTACCCGGGACGCGGTGGCCGAGGCCGTCCGGTCGGCGTTCGAAACGCCGCCGGAGGCGATAGTTGCCGACGACGCTCCAGATAACGCTCGCCCGGCTACATGACAGCGTCATAGCGATCAAGGTCCTCCAGGAGCTGCACGCGCGGCCTCATCGCCCGGGTCGCGGCCGACGACACCTTCCCCTCCAGCGCGGACGCGCTGCGCCGGTGGCGACGTCGTTCGCTGCGCCTGCCTGACGCCCTACGTCTTCCCTCGCGGCTGTCCACGCGCGAGGCAGAGGAGGAGTTGCGCGAGCGCCGTCAGGCGGCCGTGGACGAGCGGAACAGGCACGTGCGGCTCGAGACTGATGATTTCGGAAAGTCCGTGAAGGGCAGGCGACCGCTTAGGTTTCATGAGCTCTCCATACGCGTGCAGGAGCGATGTCATGGACCTACTGCCGGTGGAAATCAAGCTCAATGTCGAGGGCGACGTGGCGGGAGCGATGTCGGCTCTCGGCGCTTCGCAGGGCGCGCTGATGACGCGTCGGATCTGGTTTGCCGAGGACCGGGTCGGTGTCGCGCAGGGGAAGCTACTGCTCCTGGACGGTGGAGTGATCGTACGCCTCAGGATCGGTGGCGGTCAGGATGACTCGGTCGTCAAGTTGCGTCCCTGTACCCGGGAACAGCTGGTCGGCCGGTTCTCCGCCCCGTTCACGGTGGATCCGCTCACGTACAGGATCGAGGAGGACTGGTCGAGGAACGGCCGCGTTCTGGCGGCCTCCCTGGTGCGCAGTCACCCACCGGGGGCATTGCCGGCCGCGGTGACCCAGGGGTCCGATCCCGCCACGCTGTTCGACGAGGTGCAGGACCAGTTCCTGGATGCCTGCGCTCACGACGTCCAGTTCGACGGGCTTGTCGCTCTGGGGCCGATCTCCGCGACGAAGGCGGACGATGTTCCGCTCGAGGACCTGAAGGTCGACCTGGACGCGTGGTCGGCCGCCGGCCTGAACTTCCTGGAGGCTTCGATCCGTGTGAAGCCCAAGGCCGGCGACGACGAGGAGAAGTTCAAGGAACGGGCCGAGCGCCAGCTGCGCAAGCTCGAAGAGGCGGTGCTCGAACGAGGGGTGATGCTGTCCGGGCTCCCCGACAGCAAGACCCACCGGGTGCTCACCGCTCTCGTGGCCGCCGCCCAGGGTTGAAGCGTCAGGCGTCCTCGAAGACCAAGTCCTCGGGCTGGTGCGTCATCCTCACCGTGTGGCCGTTCGTCACCTCGACGATGTGGTGCAGGCCAGCGCGGCGTTCGCCCGTGGACAGGACGGAGTACCGGTCCTGGACACCGGCCAGGAAGCCGGGGTAGCACGACAGCGGCATGGCCAAGCGCAGGTAGTCGACGGTGCGGCGGAACAGCTTGGGGAGGATCACCAGGTCGTCGGTCAGTGAGGCCAGCCCCGTGATCTTCGCTCCGGTGGTGGTCACATCGCTGGCCCACAGGCCTCGGCGGGCCTCGCGTGCCTGCACGGCCACGGCGGCCATTTCCACACGAAGACTGGTGAACAGGCTCCGGTAGAACGTCGGGTAGGCCAGCCCCTCGACGAGCAGATGGTGATTGACCGTCGTCCGCAGCACGGCGACGTCCACGTCGATCTCCAGACCGCTGGTGCCGGGCGGGCTACCGGCGCCAGCCAGGGCGATGCAGCGGCCGTGGACGTCGGCACCGCGTGTGAGGACGAAGCCGGGAACCGTTTCCGGGGTGGTGGCGGTCACGGTCTCGTCCGGTTGCCGCTGAACGTCGACGAAGCCGAGCGACTTCAGCAGTTCGTCGCGTGCGGCGTGGGCGAACTGGAGGGGCTGGTGGTCACGGGACGGGCCGTAATGGGTCTCGAGCGCGTCGACCGCGTCGAGGCGCAGCTTCGCGCGCCCCACCGCGCTGTGCTCGACGGCACGACCGCCGCCTCCACCGACGAGGCTCCACTCGGCCGGGTCGGCGGCCGTGAAATGAACCGTGTCCCCGTCCGGCTGGGACCCCTTGATGTCGTAGAAGCCTTTGATGAGCAGCATGGGCATGGTGACTCCTCAGCAGTGCTTACGTTCCCTCGGGGGCACCCTCGACAAGGGTGCGATGATCCGCGCTGCACGACGTTGCGAGGATCTGTCCGGTACTGCTGAACGAAAGTGCCGTGGATCGGGCGAGGTGGGGATGCGACACGATGGCCACCGGCCGGGTCGGGTGCGGCACCGTCAGGCGTTGTCCTGCTCCGTGAAGTGCTGGAGGAGGGCCTGCTGGATGTGCTGGAGGAACAGGTTGTTCTGCTTGAGCTGGGTCAGCCGGGTAGCGGCGTGGGCGGCGTACTCGGGTTCTTCCACGGCCGAAGCCACGAGGAAGGCGGCGAGGATGTCGATGCCGCGCGCCGTGTCCGCGAAGTGGCCCACCGGGACCAGGCGGCGGTCGAGCGGGACGCTGCCGTCGGAGACCACATTCGTGACCAGCGAGGGCTGCCATTCGTCTGCGTTGGTGAGCGAGTAATGGGTGTCGAATCGTACGGTGACCGTCTCACCGGCGGGTACGTCGACGCTGTACGCGCCGTCTTCGTCGGTGTAGGCGCGGTCGATGAGGGTGAGGTCGGAGCGGTGAACGCTAACCTTGATCATGAAGATCGGCTCGTCCCCGGTGACGGAGCGCACATGCCCGCGCATCTCAGCCTCCTCTCGGACGGGGCTGGATTCTCGTCAACGATGTGCGGGCGCGGCCGAATGCGACGGATGCACGCCTGAGGGAAATGAACGCAACCTCGATTGAAGTGCAAAATTGGGACACGGGAATGCGCCTATCTCGTCGGCGAGTCTTTAGACGGTAACCATGGCGCTGACGGCTTGGTCGGCGCCACCGGGGAGCCCGAAAACTGGGTCGAGCGTGTGCTTCTGCCGAAAGAGCACTACAGGTGCGCCGTCGTCGACGCTCGCGTACGCCTCGTAGTCGGGGAATGCGTTGGTCGCCCCTCTAAGAGACACTGTACGGCTGATCGGATCGATCGTGACGAAGGCATTCATGTCCAAGTCGGGTGATACCGCCCCGGCCAGGGGATTGGAGGCAGCACGGTCGTAGAGGAAGTTGACACAGAACTCGTTCGGGTTGTCGACCACTCCGCCCTCGGGGTCGGGGAAGGTGTTTCCGATGTTGAAGTGATTCAACGACATCCCGTCGGTGCCGGCAGTCGCCGTGGCCAGGACCTCAGCTGTCGCACAGTCCAGTTTCAGCGTTTCTCCGCACTGATGGAAGTCCGTCTCCTGTGGGTCATCCGCCACGAATCCGGACACGACAATGTCTGACGGCACACGGAAACGCTGCTCGTTGGGATCCGAACTGAAGTCCCGGTCGTCGCCGTGAAAGCAGTCATCCAGCACCTGGACAACGGGCATCGGGATGAATGCAACGAACCATATTGCGATCTTATCGAATTCCGCAGCCATATTGTTCTCCGATTCGTGCATCCGTCGTAGAACCACTGACTGTCGTTATGCCAGGGAGAGTCGGCGGGCACGGGACTGGGCGCAGCCGTGGTCACTTGGTGCAGTGCTGCCCTTGAATATCTCGTGGGTTGCAGTCAGCCAAGCGCCCCGTAGGTGACACCTAGCAGGATGTGCAGGCGCAGCAGACGGTCGTAGCGGTCGACCGTGGTCGGGGCCAGGCCGCATTACTGACTCATGAATCCCGGTTCACCGACCATGCTCCTGGACGGAACTCTCGTTCCACGCCGATGAAAGGACCCGAAGTGGCAACCGTTGGCGTCACGCCCTTCACCTACTGAGAGGGCTGCGACGTCCCTCTCCTTCACCATACAACGCCTGCACTCAACAGGCATCTTGACGAACATGGCAAAGCGTGAGCCGCCTAGCTCAATCCAGTCGGCAGGCGAATGTTCGGCGTAGCCGACAGAAGCATCGGCGGCTATACGTCCTGCACCACCCGCTGCCTGGGATCGGACTGTAGGGAGAAATCCTGCCGCCTGCAGTAGTCTGCCCAGCTGTTCCAGTGAGGTTTGCAGCGTGGGCACCGATCGGGTGACTGCGGCGGGGTGGGCGGGCACCACAATGCACGAGGCTCCCGTGCCATTGAGGGAGGTATTCGAAGTCTCAACCCACCGGCACAGGAGCCTCGTTGGTTCCCTATCCTGTCGCACTCGACCTTCCGCATGCCCTGGTCGAGTGGGTCACGATGCTCATCGTCACCCGCGAGGGTGACCGCCGTAAACGGCCTATCGGCGGCGAACTGTCCCCGACCCAGCGCACGATCAACCGAGCACTGGCCCAATTCCGGGCACCCGTCGAGCGCGGGATGGCACGACTGAAGTCCTGGCGCATCTTCCGCCGGTCCCGCGTAAGCCCCAACCGCATGACCGTCATCGCCAAGCCGTCCTCACCCTGGAGAAGCAACGCTGAAAAGGCTCCGTGTAGGCGAGCCGTTCTGCGCCGTGTGCCAGGAGCGGATCAATGCCGTCCTCTTCCCGTTCTTCCCCCGAGAGGCCGTTACTGGAGGCTGAGCCGGTGGAGGTGGAAGGGGTCTGCGGGGCAGGTGTGGATGCGTATGTAGCCGCGCCCCAGGTACACGCCGGTGGGAGTGATGACGTGCCTGAACAGGTCGGGACGGGCGTCTTCCCTAGGAGCCCAGCTCGCCGACGCGGGGTCCCATTCGACGTAGTGCGCGGTCAGCAGCGGGGGCATGGAGGTACCGCAGACGGTGCAGTCGACGGGGCGGGGGTCGGTGAGGTGCTAGGAGGCGAAGCCGCCGACCTTCCAGCCGGGTGCGCGGGACAGGTCGGTGGGGAAGTCCGCCTCCGCCTATTCCTCGTCCTCGTCGAGGAGCTCTTCCTCCCAGGTCTCGATGGCTTCCTGGAGGTCTTCCGGGAGCAGACCCAGGTATTCGCGCTCGGTGATCTGCTCGGGGTGGACCTCGAAGGCTGGGGCACGCACTCGGGTGAGTCGACCACGATCGGCTCGGGCTGGTCACCGAAAACGGTGCCGATTTCGTCGCTGCGGCGCCACTTGAGGACGGCGTCGACACTCTGCTCGGGACCGTGGGCTTCGAAGGGGCACCAGAAGACCTGGAGGAGGCCATGGCCTTCGGGTCCGGTGAGGTCGGGGATGCCACGTGCCCACAGTTGGACGACGGCCAGCATGGGGACGGGGTCCGCATCGCCGATCGGGACGCCCTGGGGGCGGGCCTCGAAGGTGGCGAGGAGCGCGATCTCCTCGTCGGTCTTGTTCCGTCCCTCCGAGGCGGCGCGGATGCGGCGCGCGCGGCGGACGTCGGCGAGCAGATGCCCGTCGCCTTGGAGTGGACGGCGGTGCACACGGCCAGGGTTCGTCAGCCCGCCAGAGCATCGAGGCCCCCCAGAGAGCACAGCGCCCCACCGCCGTTCGCTGGCGGCCGCGTCGGTGACAGATACCGAGCCCAGGTGACAGCTATCGCGCTCTGGCACACAAGACACTTGGTGCAGGTAGGGGCGCCCTTGCCGCATTTAAATCAAACACATGTTTCCATTGAGCAGTGGATTCCGTTTCGCTGGACAGAGCAAGGAAGTGGGTGGGCGGCCGTGACGTACTTCATGGCCGTGGCCTTGCCCAGGCCGAACAGCCGTATCAGCTGGACCGGGTCCGCCGTGTGGCGGGCTTCGTCGTAGATGCGGTCCTCCGCAGTCGGCGCGCAGGGAGTCCAGCCCGTTCGAACACGGTCTTGGTGACCTCGGTGCTGAGCATCGGGCCGGTGGGGTCGGTGGCGGAGATCCGGCTCACGAGGAGGTGAGGGTTCGTGGTCCGTGGCCAGCTGCGGTGGCGCTGCCGCAGCCAGGCAGTGGCCAGGACGGCGGTGATCTCCTCGAGGTACACGTAGTGGTCGGCGCATCCGCGGCGGCGGACGCGCAGCCGTCCCCGCGCCCGATCGAGGTCGTCCAAGAGCAGACGCGGCAGGTCTTCGTGCCTGAGGGCGTGGATGGCCACGAGAGCGATGATCAGCTGGCTCCGGGCGTCCCCGACGCGGTTCAGGAGGTCCTTGAGCGTGTCGCTCGGCAGCGGGGCCGGCAGCCGTGGAGCGGTGGTCAGGGTGATGTGGCGGGCGGGGTCGCGGAAGATCTTGCGTTCGCCGCGCAGTGCGCGGAAGAGCGACCGGAGTGGGGGGTGGATCGAATGCCGGCGCGCGGCTTCGCTCTCTTCGAGGACAGCAGCAATGTGGCTGCTGGTGATCTCCCAGAGGTCGGTGACCCCCTCGGCTGCCCAGATGTTCAGGACCGGGGCGGTGTTGAAGACGTAGACGTACATGGTCGCGTTGGCCAGGGCGGGACTTGGGGGCGGGAGCCCTGGCCGCGGAGGACGTCGATCCACCGGTGGACCGCGCTGTCGAACGGTGCGGGCAGGGAGTCTTTCAGGCGTCGGGCGCGGGCCAGCTCGGCGTCCCGGGCCGGGCCCCCCGGCACGTCGCCTTCGCTGCCTCCGCCCTCTTCGCACAGATCGCCGCCGTCGGGGCCGCGCCGGAGAAACTCGAGGCTCAGCTCGACGTGATGGCCGAACGCGGCGACATCGTCACCCCAGACTTCGATGGGACGGGCGAAGCTAAAAGGGCATCAGACGCGCAGATTGCGCTCGGAGCCGCTGGCCAGGACATCGACGGTGCCGTCGACGGTGGTGTCTGCCGGCGGCGCGGGGTCTCAGTCATCGGGGCAGGGTCTGGGTGACCCGCCACAGGCGGCGGGGCAGGTCGCCTTCCTCGAAGGCGTGGACCTCGTTCAGGGTCCAGCCCTCGGCGAGGGTGTCGACCAGGTCGCGGCCGAAGAAGTGGACCGCGAAGCCGCCGTGCTCGAAGATGTCGTCGCCGTGCTCGGTCCCGGCACCGTAGTGGGCGTCGCCGGTGTGCCGCACGGTGTAGACGAACACCCCGCTAGGCCGCAGGACACGGCGGACCTCGCCGACCAGGGCGTGGAGTTCCTTCGTCGACAGCGCCATGCACAGCAGCATGTGCGCGAAGACCGCGTCCACCGAGTCGTCCGGCAGGGCCAGCGGTTCGCGCACGTCGTGCACCGCGGTGGCCACTCGCTCCTCGACTCCCTGGGAGCGAGCCACGTCACGCAATTGCTCCAGCCCGACGGGGCTGAAGTCGGTCGCCTGCACGGTGAAGCCCTCACGGGCGAAGAACAGCGCGTCGCGGCCGTGCCCGGCCCCCAGCTCCAGAACATTGCGGGCCCCCGCAGCACGGAACACGGCGGCGGCATGGACCGCGGGATCCGACGGCTCCTCGCCGTACATGCCCGGATGGGCGGCGTAGGTGTCCTGCCAGTGCCGCCGCTGGATCTCGGCCAGCTCCTGCTCGTCCGCCACGATGTCTTCCCCTTCGGCTGTGTCCGGGGGCAGCCTAGACGTGCCGGGGCACGGTCAGTGGCTGCGGGGGACGTACATGATCACGGCCATTCCGGCGAGGCAGACCAGGGCGCCGATGGAAGCGGGCGGCCAGCGTCAACGGCGCGTCCCCCACCGTCCACGGCAGAAGCCTGCTCGTCGACCCCGAGGGACACTTCCAGATCCCGGCCGCGGGAATGGAGGACGCCACCCTTGTCGGCATCGTCGACTTCGACCGGGTCGCAGCCGCCCGCGCCTTCGGTACGAGCGGTGACTCCTGGCCCTGGGAGCACTTCCGGGAAGGCGACAGTCGCCTGGAGCTCCCGCTGTACAACGGCCACATCGACCCCGCCACCTGGCGTCCGGTCGTTCCTCCGGAAACGCCCGCCCCACTGCGCCCTGCCGCCCGCAGCGGCGCTGGGACTGTCCTGGAGGGCGGCGCCGGCGATGAATGAGACGACCTCCGTGGGGCTCGCCCCCAAGCTGTCACTGCCGTCCGTGGTGACCTTCGGGCTCGCCTACATGGCGCCCAGCCTCGTGATGGTGCTGTTCGGTGTGATCGCCGCGGCCAGCGCGGGGACCGCGCCGACGGCGTTCCTCATCGCCACCGCGGCGATGTGCCTCACCGCTCTCAGTTACGCCATGATGGCCCGTCACTTCCCGGTGTCCGGATCGGCGTACGGCTATGCCCGCAAGGTGCTGGGCGGGCGAGCCGGGTTCCTCGTCGGCTGGCTCGTCCTGCTGGACTACCTGTTCCTGCCGATGGTCGCCTGGCTCGTCCAGTCCATCTACCTCAACGCACAGTTCCCAGGCATCCCGGTCTGGGCGTGGATGCTCCTCAACGCCGGCCTGACCACGCTGGTCAACATCATCGGCATCTCGCTGGCCGACCGCGTCAACAAACTCCTCACCGCGCTCGCGGTGTTCCTCGTACTGCTCTTCGTCGCCTACTGCCTGATCCACCTCGCGGACCGGGCACCGCAGTCGTACACGGCACCACTGTGGAACGCGGACAGCGGACTGACCGGCATCTCGGCCGCGGCTGCCGTCGCCGCCTACTCATACCTCGGGTTCGATGCCGTCACCACGCTCTCCGAGGAAACCCGGAACGCACAACGGACCATCCCCCGCGCCGTCGTCCTCGTCGTCGCGATCGGCGGTCTGCTGTTCGCCGCAGTCGCCTACATCATGCAACTCCTGCACCCGGGCGGCCAGTTCGCCGACCCGGACATCGCCGGGTACACGATGTCCGTACAGGTCGGTGGCCAGACCTTCGCCGACTGGACGAACCTGGCCGCCATCGTCGGCGGCTTCGCGTCGGGCCTCGCCGTGCAGCTCAGCTCCAGCCGACTGCTGTACAGCATGGGCCGGGACGGCGTCCTGCCACGCCGATTCTTCGGGGCGCTGCACCCCCGGACGCAGACGCCGGTCCTCAGCCTCCTCCTCACGGGGGCCATGTGCCTGACCGGTCTGGACATCGGTCTCCAGACCGCGACATCCTTCATCAACTTCGGCGCGTTCTCCGCGTTCACCGTGGTCAACGTCTGCGTCCTGGTCTTCTACCTCCGCAACCGCGACATCAGTGGCGGCAGCGTCCTCGGCTACGTCATCGCGCCGGCGCTCGGTTCCTGCGTCACCGTCTACCTGATCACCCAGCTGAGTTCGGACGCCCTCACCATCGGACTCACCTGGCTCGCGGCCGGAGTCACCTACCTGCTCTGGCTCACCCGCGGATTCCAGCGCCCCACCCCTGAGCTGGCGCTCGAGAACCGGTGATGCTTCAGCCACCCAGCGACACCACACCACCGCATCGCAGTCACCATGTCCGGCACCTCACCTTGGACGCCGACGGGGATTGGGGGGCCTTCGTGATCTGGCCCAGCACATCATCGACGTTCGTGCCTGGATCGCCCGTGATCATCGCCGTCGAGTACTGGGTCACGCACCAACTCCCGTCAGCGCGCTGACGATGACCTACACACCCGCACCTCACCCGCCCCAAATACCTCGCTCGTCCTGCAGAACCGCCTTCTGGACCATTGCTGCCGCTCCGAACAGGTGCGGGGATCGGACTTTGCTTGAACTACAAGAGTTCCGACCCCCACGGCGTCGCTTACCTGACGGCGACGTAGTCCCCGCTCGACGACTTCGCCCCGGAGGTGGAGTTCCCGTAGTACGCCCACCGCCAAGTCCCTGACCCGGTGGCCTTCACCGTGGTCCTGAGCGCCCCCGTACTGCTCGACGTCACCTTCTTGACCGTCGTGTACGAGGAGGCACCCGCCGCCTTGAACTGCAGACTCACCGTGCGGCCCGTGTACCCCTGGTACGTGTGGGTGTCCCAGTTCGCCCGTGTGACCCGCCCGGTCACGGTGATCGTCTTCCCTGCCGTGACCGGCTCGGGCGACGCGTTGGCGGTCACGCGAGTGGCCCGCTTGACCTGCAACGGGAGGTTCAGATCGTCAGTGTCGTGGGCGTCACCGGCGAGAAAGACCCGCGCGGCGGTCTGCCAGGTGCCGGCGTCCTCGTTCCCGAAGTCATAGTCCCGGGGGTCGATGTAGAGCCATTCCTTGAAGTCGCAGATCCCCTTCGCCCTGTCCACGACCTTGCAGTCGCTGGTGATCACGGAACTGTGCAACGTGTCTCCCGCGTCGGGCTTGCCCCGGTAGGGGAACACCGTCGGTCCGAAGTCGTACTTGAGCGTGGTCGTCATCCGGAAGACCGCGGGCACCTCGACCTCCTCCTTGACCCCGATCACGATCGGCTTCCCGCCGTTCACCGCGACCCGGGAGAAGGAGACCCCACCCTCCGCCGCACCGGCCGGCACCGCCGTCACACCTGTGACCACCAGGGCCGCTCCACCGGCTACCACCGCGCTCCACATCGTCTTCCCCACGGACAAGCCCGTCCTCTCCCAGCAGCCTGGACCGAGCGCACGGGCGCACCGGCCAGAGTGATCGTTCTCAGCAGCTGCCTGTGGGACAGAGGAGGGCGGTACGCGGTTGTACCCCGTTCGGCAACAATTTGATCACCACGGCACCACCCTGACTAGGTTCACGCGGCGTCTGCGCACGTTAGTTGGCGGAGGCGGAGGCGGAGGCGGAGGCCACAAAGAACGGAATGGCGACGAGGAGGCGGCCGTCCTCGGCGCGTCGGCGCTGTTCGGCGAGCCACCCGTCCGCCTGGTCACGGCCGACGGCGCCGCTGGTGCAGGCCGGCTCGGCGAGCCTCGCGAGCAGCGGCAGCGTCTCGGGGTCGGTGAACGCCATGGTGTGCACTTCGACCGTGACGTCGTCGAAGCCGCCGTCCAGGAGCATGCTGCGGTATTGGCGGCCGGCGCGGGGCGTGCCCAGAAGGTCGGCGCGGGAGTGCACGATCGTGCGGGTGAGTGCCGCATCATCCGAGTCGATCATGATGGCGTCCCAGTCCTGACCAACTAGGACGATCCTGCCGCTCGGGCAGAGGACTCGCCGTGCTTCTGCCACTGCACGCGCCGGCTCCTGAAGCATGTGGAAGACCTTGTCGGCACGGTAGCCGCGCACGCTCGCGTCGGTGAACGGCAGATTTTCCGCCCCGGCCTCCCGGAAGTCGGCCTTGGGCCACCGCTCCCGGGCCACCGCGAGCATCCACGGGTTGGGGTCTACACCCACCGCGTCGGCGCCGCGTTCGGCCAGTTCGGCGACCGCTCGTCCGGTGCCGCAGCCGACATCCACGACGGTCGCGCCAGGGACGAGAGACAGCAGTTCGTAGGAACGGGCCCGCAGCCGGGTGGCGCTCGGCATCTGGTCCGCAGCGTCGAGGACGGCCAGCAAGGCTTCGGTATCGCGGTGCTCTTCCGCCGCTTCCTGATTCTTGGACATGGACGTCATGCTGCGACTTAATGTCGACATGAAGTCAAGCGAAGACGACGGCGGCGTCGGCACGTTGAGCATCGGTGAGCTGGCGGGACGGTTTGGCCTGGCCACGCACGTGCTGCGACATTGGGAGGCGATGGGCCTGCTGCACCCCGATCGGGACGGCGGCGGACGCCGCCGCTACGGCGCAAACGACCTGACCCACGTGGCGACGATTCTCATCATGAAGGAAGCCGGCCTCAGTCTGAGCAGCATCAGGAGTCTGTCCACAACCGTCGACCGCGCCACCCGGCGCGAGATTCTGCATCCTGTCGCCGAGGAGCTCCGGTCGACCATCGCAGCGGCCCAAGCGGCACTGGACCTCATCGAGGGCGGCCTGAACTGCGAGTACGAGAACGTCACCCAGTGCCCCAACTACCGGCGGCTCATCGCTGAGCGGGCTGGCCCGCGGAATCCGGTCGAGCAGCCATGGAGCGAAGCCGTGGCACCAACATCATGAGACGACACACGCACGGATGCCGGCTCGCCGTACCGGATACGTCGAGCTGGAGACTGGAGACGTGCCCTCCAGCCCGCGACTCCACCGTTCGAACTCCGGGAGACGCTCGTGAACCGCTCAGCATGCTCGTTGGTGCTCACGGAAAGGTGACGTGCCGTGCGGCGGAGGCCACCCCCGGCGAAACGCGGACCGCCCCTCGGCCAGCCCATGGAACCCGCCTTGACCGCCTCGCGGCGGGTCCCTACGAAGTCCGGCGCGCGGTGAGCGCACGCACGCCGCGACTCGGTGGCGATCAGGAGGTGAATCGGTCATCCCATCGGCTGGCCGCTCGGTGTGAACCTGCCAGCGCCCGGCGGCCGAGGAGATGAACGCCCTGGGCCGCAGGAAGGTCCACGCCAGCCCTGACTCGCGTACGGCGCGTTCGGCGAGGGTCATGTACCGGGATACGGCGTTGTCGAGGTCGGCGAGCGCGGCCGAGCACCGGACAGCAGCACGACCCGCTCCACTCCGGCCGTCCGCGCTTGCGCAAGCAGACCCGGCATGTCCTGGTAGCCGGGCAGCAGAAAGATGCCGCTGACACCTTCCAGTGCGTCGGTCAGGGGCTGTGGCCGGTTCAGGTCACCTCCCACTGTCTCGGCGCCGGGCGGCAAGGTGACGGCCGAGGGGTCACTCGTGAGCGCGCGTACTGGCTCGCCGGCCTCGGCCAGCGCGCTGACCAGTTCCGATCCCATGTTGCCGGTCGCGCCGGTCACCAAATCATGTCGTTCCTCTCCACGACATCATGGCTGGCATGCGGCGCGGACGAGACCGGCCGAAAGAGCGATGAGTGCCGCCGCGATGAGCATGGCGCCGACGTGCGTCAGTGGGGTTGTGGAGGACCCCGGAAGCCGTCTTCCCCCACGCCGAGGTGGACGAAGCAGCCGCCGGACTGTGCCAGCACCCCGACAAGCAGGACGCCACCAGACCGCCATTCGACACCTCCGAGAAGTCAGCACGAGGCAGGCAGAGCAGGCTGCGGTCCGTGGAGCGGTGGAGTTGCGCATGGCAGCGGAGCTGCGCAGTTGAAGGGCCGTAGTGCCACTACGTCACCTTGGTGACCTGGCATCGCGCACAAAACGGGCCGAGCCTTCCGTCACGATCTGATGACCCGTTCACCAAATGCACACGAGAGCTTCACGTACCCACTACCGTTGGGGGCAGTGATCAGCGCCAAGGGGGGCGAACCATGACCAGCTCGTACATGCCACCGCCGCCGATACCAGGACGGCCCGCACCGAAGTGGGCCCGAAAACGCTACGTCCTGCCCGCGCTCGGTCTCGCCTTCTTCCTCGGCATCGGCGCCGGCGCCAGCGACAGCCAGCCGAAGGACGATACGAAGCCGCTGTCCGCTAGGCCGACGACCACGGTCACCGAAACCGTAACCGCCACGCCGACCGCGAGGCCTGAGCCGGCGCCGACCGTGACGGAGACGGTCAAGGCGGAGGTCACGAAGACCGTCACCGCCGAGCCCGCCGTGGACACCGGTGGCGACGACGACAGCAGCGGCGGGGGCAGCATCTACTACGAGAACTGCGCCGCAGCCCGCGCCGCCGGTGCTGCACCCGTCCACGCCGGCGAACCCGGCTACGGCCGCCATCTCGACCGGGACGGCGACGGCACCGGCTGCGACTGGGGCTGACAACAAGTGAGCCCTCCACGACGGGGGATGCGTGGCGGGCCCGCGGCCAGTGTGGCACGAGGCGGAGCGCTACAGCCCTGGGAGCTCTCATACGGATCAGTTGGCCGGGGGTTCGATCTCCGGCTCGCTGGCACTGGCGGGGCCGTTGCATGCGGCGATGCGCTTGTGAGTTATGACCTTGCGGTGTGGGACGGTGACCGTCCACTCGACGACCGCCCAGCGGGCTTGACCTACGACGAGCTCTATGAGCGCTACCTGGAGTCGGACGATGTCGTCGTGCCTCCTGCGCCACGCATCGTGGCGTATGTGGAAGCTCTCGTCGCGCGATATCCGGACGAGGTCGATCGCAGTGTCGTATGGGCGTCCTCGCCGATCATCGAGGAGGCATCGGGCCCGATCGTGTACTTGCTCATGTCCCATGGCAAGGCGCAGGAGGCGTCCGAGTACGCCGCCACGCTGGCTCGTGAGGACGGACTCGTCTGCTTCCCTCTGCAGGGAGAATGCATCCGGACCTGATCTGCTTGTTCGTTCAGCGGGTAGACCAGAGGGAAATGCACGCGATGAGGAGGTCTGCGCGGTAGACCGTGGCGGTCTTCTCGTAACGGGTGGCGATGCCGTGCCGCTGCTTCAGCCGGTTGATGCGCCGCTCAACCGTATTGCGGTGCTTGTACGCGTCACGGTCGAAGGCGGTGGCCCCGCTGGTCTGCCGGAACCGGAATCACCGCGCGGATGCTGCGCTTGCTCATGTGGTTACGAAAGGCGCTGAGGAGTACGCCTTGTCGGCCAGGACCACATCCGGACTGTGCGAGGTCGTCCGCGCCGACGCGGGACACCCGGGCGGCCCATCACCTCTACGAAAGGGGGTGCGTCACCGGCCTGGCCGGCGGCGACGCACGAAGGCCAGCGGCCGACAGCTGCTATCGGCGGCGAGGTTCGTGGTCAGCCCGCCGCGGGAGCGACCCATGGCATGGTCGCCTGGCTCCCAGGTCGGGGCCTTTTTTGCGAGCGCCGGCAGTGTGCTGGTGAACGCGCACGATGGTGGAGTCAGCCGCAACCACCCAGTCCAGGTCGCTGTCGGCATCGGCCTGGGCGAGAAGCGCGGTGCACACGTTCCCAAGGGCCATCGATGGCCCAGTTCCTCAGCTGCGTATAGACGCCCCTCCGTGAGAGGCACGCGGCGGGCAGGTTCACCCATTGGGACCCGGTCTGGAACTTCCAGGCGACCGCATCGATCACCTGTCCATGATCACGCTGCCGCCCGCCCCGCCCCGCCTCGGCGTCCGATCAGGCGACAGCGGCTCTATCCGCGCCCACTGCGCGTCAGCCAACGGCACGGGCAGACCAACGATCCGGTGATCGGAAAGAAACGCTCTAGACGTGCCGGTTACCGTCCACGGATGTGTCCTCCCGTCGACGCGCCAGTTTCCCGCTGGACTCCCGCCGTCGAGCGTGGCGAGGAGGAGAAGGGCTTGTGGGTGCGGCCCGGGTGGGGTGTTTGCTGGGGTGACTGGTTTTGTGCACGTGGCTGACCGTGTTGAGCGTGAGTTCGTTGCGATGGCAAGCAGCGGTGTGGAAAGGTGATTCCTGGGTGTCGGGGTGAGCTAGGGAGGGGAGGCCAGGGGAGTGGTTGCGGGGGAGGAGGGTTTACCGCGGCTTGTGCGGGCCCACCGGGTTCTCCTCGCTGTGGTCACTTTCGGTGTCGCGGTGATTGCTGGTGTCGGGTTTGTCGGTTCGTATGTGGCGGTCCGCGAACTGGCACACGACAAGGGCTTCGGCGGCTTCTCGTATCTCTTCCCGGTCGGTATCGATGCGGGCATTTGCGTCCTGCTGGCGCTGGATCTGCTGCTGACCTGGTTGCGGATGCCGTTGTCGTTGCTGCGGCAGACTGCGTGGTTGCTGACATTGGCCACCATCGCCTTCAACGGCGCTGCTGCGTGGCCGGATCTGCTGGGTGTGAGCATGCACGCGGTGATCCCGGTGCTGTTCGTGGTGGCGGTTGAGGCGGCCCGGCATGCGATTGGCCGGATCGCCGCGGTCACCGCGGGCCGGCACATGGAGGCCGTCCGGCGGGCGCGCTGGCTGCTCGCACCGGTCTCCACCTTCCTGCTGTGGCGGCGGATGAAGCTGTGGGAGCTGCGCTCTTACGAGCAGGTTATCCGGCTGGAGCGGGAGCGCCTGGTCTATCGGGCCAGTCTGCGTTCCCGTTTCGGGCGGGCCTGGCGTCGTAAGGCGCCGGTGGAGGCGTTGATTCCGCTGCGTCTGGCCCGCTACGGAGTCCCGCTGGCCGAGACGGCCGCGGCGGGGCTGGCCGCCGCCGGTATTGAGCAGCCGCCGATCCCGTTCACCTGCGAGCGAACCAGGGATGCCGCAGGAGCGCACAGCCCCGAGCGGGGCTCCACCGACCAGGGTCTGGAGGACGTCGCTGCGACAGTCCGGCGACGCGGCGTCGACGCAGGCGAATCCGCAACCGAGCAAGACGCCCCTGATCCCAGCCCGTCTGCTGCTATGGAACATGCGGGGGGCGGTGGGCAGTTCGACCAGATGCCGGTCGGCTCGGGCGCGCACCCCGCCGGGAGGAAGGGGCCTGCTCGGGTTAGAGCCGCCATCGACCACCCGCCCCGGGAGGACACGGCGCCCGAAAAGGTTGTAGCGCTCACCACCGTTGACCGCTACTACCTCGCCTGGACGGGGTACCACAGGGAGCACGGCGAAGAACCTAATGGCGAGGAGTTCTCGGCCTACCTTGCGCGCAAGGGCCTGCACGGCCGCGGCGGAAGGCCGGTCAGCCCCTCCAATGTGCGTCGGCATTTCGTGCGGTGGCGGGTGTACGACGTCTGGGCCGAGCAGCGTGAGCACGGGGACGCGCCATCGCCCGTGGAGGTGGCCCGGGTGTGCGCGGCCCGGGGGATAACTGCCCAGTACAACCGGCCCATCACTCCCACCTACGTCGCCGACGCCAGCGAAGAGTTCGAGCGCCGCTGGCAGGCCCTGACCTGCCACGCCCAGCGGCGGCCATAGCCCGGCCTCGGCGCACGCACGTACAGGACCTCGACGATGTGGAAGGCCGTGTTCGCTGCTGCGGCAGCCAGGTCGGCGGCGCTGGCACAGCCGACCAGGACGGCACCGTCACGTCGGCTGAGGTGTCACCGTCGCCCTGGCCGTCCTCGGCACCATGGGCGTCACCTTGGCAGTCCGAACCGGGAGCCGAAGGACGGGGCATGACCGCACCCCTGCTGGCCCGGACCCGACGACGAACTTGGCGGTGGAGCTGGCGAACCTCCGAGGGGAGATCAACACCGGACTGTCCGACATCGTCACGAGCAGCACTCGGTCCTCCAGCGACAGTTTCCACGGTCGTCCCCGGCTGGACGCGTCGGCGCCCTCGCCTCGCAGCTGCGCCACCAGCTTGCCGAAAGCCGACGGGCTCAGCCCAGTGAACGGAGCTATCCAGGACGGTTCCGACGTCGTCATCACACCACTCACGTAGTGATCACTCCACTGAGACTACGCATGACCGCTGTCGTCTCTGACTTGAAAGTCCCATTCCCTACAGGGAATTGTCGGTCTTCACCGCGCCCCGCAGGATCTGGTCCGAATGGACCTGCCCGGGCAAGGGGACGAAGATGATCGAGATCGATCCGCAGCAGCTGGCCGACTGCTACGTGGCTCAATGGAATGTGCCCGATGCGGCAGAGCGCCGCGCGGCCATCGAGCGACTCTGGGCCGAGGACGGCACCCACATCCTTCACCCGCCTGCGGAGATACGGGAGACCGCCGCGGAACTCGGCTTCGACCACCCGACTCTGGAGGCACAGGGATACGACGCCATCGAGACCCGAGTGGCGCGAAGCTACGAGCGGTTCGTCGAGAAACAGGGATTCGCGTTCCGGGCGCGCCCCGGGGCGATACGTCTCAATGGCGTGGTCAGGATCGGCTGGGAGGTGGTGTACACCGCAACCGGTGACGTGGTGGGTGGTGGTTCGGACATCCTCGTACTTGACGACAACGGCCGCATCGAGGCCGATTACATGTTCCCGGGCTCCTGAGCGGCGGCAGCACAAGCCATTGCCCCGGCGGCTGCTGAGAGAGCCTCGGCCGTCGTCGGGTCGGCTGGCAGGAAGGCCTCCAGCTTCAGCTCGGCAAGCGTCACGTCGACGGCGGTCGCGAAGGTCGTCACAGTCGTCATCAGGCGGAGCTCACCGTATGAGGACCGCAGGCGGAGTGGCACCGCGAAACCGAGTTGCCCGGCGGACGGCTCCAGTTCGGGAACGTACCCGGTGAGCTCGGCGCGCAACTCCTCCAGATGGCCAAGGCGCACCAGGATGTGGCGCGCCCACTCGGCGAGGTTGAGGATGCGGGGAGCCAGTCCGTCGGGATGCAGCGCCAGGCGGTAAATATTCGTGCCCGGACCCACCAGCTCGTCAGCCGCGCCCTCGGTGATCAGGTCGAATGCGGTGTTCGCGGCGATCAGGTCACCGCCTCGGTCCACAACCAGCGCCGGATACGGCAGATGCCCGCGGAGGATGTGGTCGATCGCCGTGCGCACGGGGGCCAACACCGGATCGTCCAGTGAACTCTCCGGGTAGGCGGGCGCGTACCCGGCGGCCAGCAGCAGCTCGTTGCGCTCACGCAGCGGCAGCTCCAGCGACTCGGCCAGGCGTACGACCATGTTCCGGCCCGGGACTGACCTGCCAGATTCAATGAAGCTGAGGTGGCGCTGGGTGGTGCCCGCTCGCAGCGCCAGGTCGAGCTGGCTGACATGACGGCGGGTACGATGTTCACGAAGCCTACGAGGGAAGTCCACGGGCCTGTTGTAACGGCGGCGGAGGGTCCCAGGCCATTCCCCGCAGGGAATTGTCGCCACTCGTACCGGTCGTGAACATTGCCGACACGGACATCGGTGTACTGCTTCCGACCGGAACCGCCGAGTGGGGACCTGCCGACGACCCTCGCGAGCTGGTTGCCTTCGGCCGCTACGCCGAACGCTTGACGTTCTCCTCGCTCTTCGTCAACGATTCTCTGATCAGCCCGCGCATCGAGGCGCTGACGATGCTGGCCGCACTCGCCCCGGTGACCGAGACCGTGACACTGGGCACAGCTGCACTGATGCCGTTCCTCCGTCGGCCGATCCAGGCCGCGCAGGCACTTGCGTCGATCGACCTGCTGTCCGGTGGCCGGCTCACCGTGACCGTCGGCGTCGGCTTCCCTGGCCGCTTCGGGCGGCCCCTCTACACACTGTCCGAGCTGCCGTGGGAAAGGCGCTTGGCCCGCCTGGACGAGACTGTCGCGCTGTGGCGGGCCCTGTGGGACGGCGCCGACGCCTTCCACGGCGAGATCCTTCGGTTCGATGACATCCCGCCCACGACCAGGCCGCCCCGAGACGGTGGCCCGCCCATCTGGCTCGGCGGCGCGACCCCCGCAGCACTGGCCCGCACTGGCCGACAGTACGACGGATGGCTGCCCTACCCGCCTGACCCCGCCGACTACGCGTCCGGCCTCCGCAACGTCCATAAAGCGGCGACCGAAGCGGGACGCGAGACCGAGGACATCACCCCCGCACTATTCGCCTCGGTACGGATCGACAACGACATCGAGAGCGGCCGTCGGGCACTGGACGACTACGCGCGGGCCACATACGGCATGCCACTTGAGGAGCTGGAAAAGATCCAGGCAGCTGTCACCGGCTCCGCGGACCAGGTGCTTGAGCACCTAGGACGAGGTGCTTGAGCACCTAGGACGGTACGTCGCCGCCGGTGCTCGGCACATCGTCGCCCGCCTCGGTGCCCTGGACCTGCACTCCCAGCACGACCAGCTCGAACGGATCGCAGACCTGATCCCCGCCGTCCAAGCGGCAGCGGATCACGCTTCCACCTCGCAAAGCTCCTGAGCCTGGCCCAGTCGACACGAAGCGACAATTACGGGACAGCTCTTAGGCTGCGGCGACTGGCCGTGGAGGCAGTTTCGTTTCTCCGGTACGACCTATCCACCCACCCAGGGGGCGCACGAGCCATTCGCGTACAGTGCGCCCCTGACCAGCGGCTATCAACGGCACATGCTGAACGCTGTGTTGCGCGGCCTGGCTGCCGCCACCCTCGCTGTCCTGCCCCTCGCCGCACCGTCTCCCGCCCTTGCCGCAGAAACCCTCACCCTCACAGAAGCCGTCGCTGCCCTGCCCCTGGCCACCGAATCCCGCGACGGCTACGACCGTGACAAGTTCCGGCACTGGAACACTGGCGACGACCCCGCTGACGGCTGCAACACCCGGAACGAGGTGTTGATCCACGAAGCGGTGGAGCCACCCACGATCGGGCCCGGCTGCCGCCTCACCGGTGGGACCTGGTGGTCGTACTACGACGCGACCACCGTGACGTCAGCCCGCGCCCTCGACATCGACCACATGGTCCCGCTGGCGGAGAGTTGGGACAGCGGCGCGTCAGCGTGGACGGCGCAGCGCCGCGAGCAGTACGCCAACGACCAGGGGGCCGAAGCCTCGCTCGTGGCGGTCACGGCCCGCTCGAACAGGAGCAAGGCGGACCAGGACCCTTCGGAGTGGCTGCCGCCCGCCGCTGAGGTGCACTGCCGGTACGCAGCCGAGTGGGTGGGCACGAAACTCCGCTGGGCCCTGAGCGCCGATGGCCCCGAGTTGGCAGCGCTGCATGACATCGCTGGCGAATGCCCGGACCAGACGGTCACCTACGAGCTCGCCGCGTAGGTGGCGAACCCGCATGGCTCCTGGCGGGGACGGCCGGTGTCGTCTAGCGGTCAAGGACACCAATGTCGTCGCCGCTTCGATCTCTGTGCATTCAGGCACGAGCCGCCCGCATCGGGGGAAGCGGGCGGCTTGGCGCAACTCGTCAGTGGACTCGCGCTCTGCTGCGGTGAGTTCGATCCCGCGCAAACGACGCAGCCACCTCGACAGGGTGTACAACGCTGTGCCCGCGATCCCGCACGGTTCCCAGATCTCCTAGCCAGTGTGCTCAAGCCGCCATTACTGACGATGTAGCCAGCCTGCCCCGCGACCACGACGACGATCCAGTTGTTAGTGCGTCGATCAATGAGCTCCTTCAGCGTGGCCACTGATCGGGTGACGGTTCGACGCCCGCAACGCACGAGGCTCCCGCGCCGTTGGGGTTCGACGTCTCACCCACAGGCACAGGAGCCGCGTTGGTCCCGTAATCTGCCGCACTCGACCTGCCTCACGCCCTGGTCGAGTAGGTCACCATGCTCATCGTCACCCGCGAGGGTGACCGCCGCTGCAAGCTCCACCGCACCAGCGTGCCCTGGTCGCCCTGGTGTACCTGCCCAAGCACGACACCCTAGCCCAGGTCGCGGAGGGTTTCGGGATCTCGGTCGGCACCGCCCATGCCTACACCGCGACGGTGATCCACCTGCTCGCAGCCCGAGCACCGGGCCTGCTCAAAGTCCTGCGCGAGAGCACTCCGGACTATGTGTTTCTGGACGGCACCCTCGCCGAGTGCGACCGACTAGGCGACGGACGTGCCGACTACTCCCACAAGTACCGCCGGCACGGCGTGAACATCCAGGTCGTCACCGACCCGGCCGGGTGTGTGCTGTGGATCTCGCCAGCCCTCCCGGGCCGGACCCACGATTTGGCCGCAGCCCGCACCCACCGCATCATCCGGATCTGCGAACGCCAGGGCGTTCCCGTACTCGCCGACCGTGCCTACCAAGGCGCCGGAGCCTGGGGGACCACCGGACTCAAACGCCCGCCCGGCGGTGAACTCAGCCCGACCCGGCGAACGGTCAACCGAGCACTTGCCCAGGCCCGGGCACCCGTCGAGCGGGCGATGGCACGGCTGAAGTCCTGGCGGATCTTCCGCAGGTCACGCTGCAGCCCCAACCGGATGACGTCAATCGCAGCCGCGATCCTCACGCTGGAGAGGCAACGCTGAAAAGCTCACTGGGCCATAGGGCAGAAACTTCCTGGCCGGTCACTGCTTGCGACTGGTTGTTCAGACGAGCGCCGGTGTGGGAGCGGGCAGGTAGGGGGTGATGTTGTGCCACGCCCGCTCGATGTATTCCTCCTTCTCGCCGACCGGGGCGACATAGTGCAGTGCGCCTTCGGCGGCGTCGTTGCCCTCGAGGCGGGCGATGATCCAGGCAGCGAGGTAGTGCGAGGCGAGGCAGCCGCCGGCGGTGGCGATGTTGTCCTTGGCGTAGAAGGGCTGGTTGAGCACCTCGACGCCGGCGGCGATGACCCAGGGCTTTGTGGTCAGGTCGGTGCAGGCGGGGATGTCGTTGAGCAGGCCGAGCTTGGCCAGCACGAGCGCGCCGGAGCACTGCGCGGCGATGAGTTGACGCGAGGGGTCCAGGCCGCGCAGAACTCTCATGATCGCCTGGTCTTCGATGACCTCGCGGGTAGCGATGCCACTGCCGACGATGACGGCGTCAGCGGCACACGCCTCCTCAAGAGGGGACATCTGTTCGATGGTCACGCCGTTCATCGACGTGACCTTGGGGCTGGGGGTGGCGATGGTGACACGCCAGTCATCGGTCTTGATGCGGTTGAGCACACCGAGCGCGATCAAGGAGTCGAGCTCGTTGTAGCCCTCGAAGGTGAGGATGGCGATGTGCACGGCGGCTGCCCTTCCGGATGAGTGGGGTCTTGACGGTAAGGAGCCGCGAACAGGACAGTCAAAGAATTGTCATGGGTACAATTCGATGCATGGCAGCCTCGCGGTACAAAATCCTGGTCGACGCGCTCGCATCCGACATACGGACAGGCCGACTCGCCGCAGGCGTGCGGCTGCCGACACACCGCGGGCTCGCCGCCCGCGAGGGCATCGCCGTGGTGACCGCGACCCGGGTGTACGCCGAGCTGGAAGCGATGGGCCTGGTGAGCCGGGAACAGGGCCGCGGCACATTCGTGCGCGACATCGCGGTTCCCGCCGGTCACGGCATCGATCAGCAAGTCGTCGCCACGGATGCGGTCGACCTCAACTTCAACTATCCGTCGCTGCCCGGTCAAGCCGATCTCCTACGGCAGGCTCTGCGAGAGGTGGCCACCTCTGGTGAACTCGACTCGCTGCTGCGCTACCAACCACATCGAGGGCGTCCCCAGGACAGAGCCTCGATCGCACGGCACCTGAGGCGTCGAGGAATCACTCCTGACGCGGATCAGATCCTCATCGTCAACGGTGCGCAGCAGGGCCTTGCCATCACCGTCATGGCCGCGCTCAACGCCGGCGACGTCGTCGCGGTTGACGCACTCACCTACCCGGGTTTCAAGGTGCTCGCGCATGCCTTTCATCTTGACCTGGAGCCCATACCCACAACCACCGACGGGCCGGATCTCGATGCCCTCGAGAAGCTGTGCGCGACCCGCCCTGTGCGCGCGATCTACACCATGCCAACCTTGCAAAACCCTCTGGGGTGGGTCATGCCGGCAACTGACCGCACCCGTCTGATCGAGATCGCTCGGCAGCACGGTCCGCTCATCATCGAAGACGCCGCATACGCCTACCTGGCCGAGGACCCTCCACCGCCTCTGGCTGCAAATGCACCGGACATCACCGTCTACGTCTCGGGACTGTCCAAGAGCGTCGCCACCGGCCTCCGGGTCGGCTTCGTCGTCGCCCCGCCGTCTAGGGTGCCGTCGCTCGAACGCGCGATTCGGGCGACCACCTGGAACACCCCGGCCCTCACCACCGCGATCGCCTGCCGCTGGCTCGAGGACGGCACGGTGGACCACTTGGAAGCGCAGAAACGAGACGACGCCAAGGCCCGCCAAGCACTTGCCAGACAAGAACTGGCGGGCCTACCACTCATCAGCCACCCCTCGTCCTACTTCACCTGGCTGCCGCTGCCCGACGACGCACGCGCCGATCGCCTGACCGCTACCCTCGCGCGTCAGCACATCTCGGTAAGCACGGCGGAGCCTTTCACCACCTCGAAGCGCACACCACAGGCGCTCCGCCTCGCACTCGGCTCGACCGATCTGGACAGTCTCCAGTCGACGCTGCGCACAGTGCGACGAGTCGCTATCGAGGACGGCTACGCCTGAACTCCACTCAACCAGCTGATTCCCGCCGCGCCGGCCTCTGCGGACGAGAAGCCGTCGGCTCTGGAGTGTGGGGGCCGGTCGGCCTGGGACCCGAGACTTCCTGGGCGGCCTCGTACGCGCGACGGAGCGGGGTGTGGCCCGTCCGAAGTCCTGGCGGATCTTCCGCAAGACCGGATGCAGTCAAAAATCGAATGCCGTCAATTGCTGCAGCCGTCCTCACTCTGGAGCGGCAACGCTGAAAGAGCTCAGTCTTCAGGAGCCAGTCGATGGGGCGCCACAGCGGCGCACCGACATCTTGGATGCGCATTCGTAGGCTCGCGACGATGAAGCCGCAAGAATGGTGCAGACTTTCCCAAGTAGAGACCGTCATGCCTTCTTCTGGAGGGCCGGCGACGACCGCACGCCAATCGTCGGCGAGGTGTGCACGAGGTCGCCCTGCGAGCAGGACTGCGATGGTCAGGAGCCCATCCGAGAGCTCCCGCAGAGGCGAGCCCAGGAGCCAGCACCTGATGCGTGCAGTGGTGCGATTCACTGGCTCATGGAATATGCCCAGCATGGCCGCGCCGATCAGGGCGGCAACTGGCATACCCAGGATTTGCACCTGCGGCGGGAATGGCACCCTCAGGACCATCATTCCCAACGCTGCGCCGACGCATCAGCCGACTTCTTGCCGTCACCGCGCGCCTTGAAGGCGATCCAAAGGGCTCCGGCGGACAGTGCAAAGGCTGCCCATGCGGGCACATCTCCCCAATCCATGGGTGGGACAGTAACGGTGCGGAAAGGCGAGAGAAGCGTCAGGGCGCCCACACCTCTGGCCCTCCGCCTCGCCAGTCGATCAGCAGAGTTCGGATGATGTCCATCTCGTCCAGCTATGGAGAGCCCCGCATCCAGCGCTGAACCGAGCCGCATCATGCACGTCGTACGCCCAGCCCAGGATCGTCCCGTCGACGCACCAGTCGGCCGCCCGGCTCGGTGGGCGGGTGCGCGACGACGGGGCGGTTGCTGGCCATGCCCCCAGCGTGCGCGTGGCCGCCGCTGTCCGCACGGCGGGCTCACCCATCGAGGATCCCGAGCTCCGTGTCCGGGCGGCACTGGGTACACGGCTTCACGCCGTCGGCCAGGGCCCGCAGCGCCTCGCCTCGCGTGATCCCCCTCGATCGTTCCCCGCGTCCCAGCAGCCGCCGACGTGCACCGCGACCGGCGGGACGTCTCGGTTCAGGCCGCGCTCCAGCAGCCAGTCCGGTGGGGCTGGCCGGGCGGCGATGCCGCGCTGCCGTTCCCCTCGCGCTGTTCGGCTTCCTCGATCTGTCGCCGCACCCTGGCGAGGGTGTAGGCCAGCCACGTCTCCAGAATGCGGAGTCGGGGCAGGTCAGGCGGCAAGTCGTTCACACGTTCGATTCTAGGCCGGGCGGAATCGAACGTCACCCTCGGGGGTAACAGCGACCCCGTAGGGCGGGTGATCGTCTGGCAGGGTGGGCGCATGAGCGTCCGCCCGTTCCCGTCCCGTGCCCGCGCGCTGCGGCAGATCATGCGCCGGCATCACAACGAGCTCCCGGCCGCCCCTGCCCCGGCCTCGGCGCGGGGACCCGTCGGCGAGTACCGGCTGTCGACACGAGAGAGCAGACGGCTTGGTGACACACGGCGCACCACGTGAAGACGAGCACGGTTAGTCAGACTCGCGGCGCTCCGTCTGGGTGCCCGCCTGACTACCTGGCGACGGCATCCTCCACGGCATCGAGCACCACGTGCCACGGGTACTCGTTCGGTCGGCCCTGGCCCGGTTGGTTCGGCACGAATCCGGTCGCGCCGTACAGGACGCGCACGCCCATGTCGCGCAACTCTGTCACGCTCCGCTCGAACTGCCGGTGCTGCGCGTAGGCCGCATTGACGCACGGCATCGTCACGAGCGGGATGCCCTTGCCGATGCCCTCGGCCACCACCCCGACGATGAAGTCGCGGGTGATGCCCAGAGCCCAGGCGTTGATTGTGTTGAAGGTGGCGGGTGCGACGGCGATGACGTCCGCCTTCGGCCAGACGTCGGGCTCGCCCGGCATCTTGTAGTCGGAGCGGACTGGGTGACCGGTGAGCAGTTCGAGCTCGGTCTGCTGCGGGGCGAGCCATCGGGCGGCGGTCGGGGTCAGCCCCAGGCACACGTCGAATCCGCGGGCCTGAGCGTCTCGGATCACCTGAGCGAGGTCGAACACGGGCGGCGCAGCCGACCCGAACAGGTACAGCACACGGTCAGTTGTGGTCATGCGGCTAGTCGATCACACAACCGCCCCCGCTCACGGCGGAGTCGGGGGCGGAAGGGTGCACCCAGGCCGTCGGCCGCGGGTACCGTTCCAAGTGGGTGCTTAGAACGGAGACCAGTATGCCAACGCTGGACGACGACCACACGGGCGCGCGCATCAAGGAACAACGCAGACTGGCCAGGCTGACGCAGCGCCAGATGGCCGCCCTGTTGCCGTACTCGTACAGCTACCTCAACCAGGTGGAGTGCGGGGCCCGCCCGGCCACAGCCGCCTTCGTGGCCGCCTGCGCGAAAGCCCTGAACGTCGACGTGACAGTGCTGACCGGTCAGCCGTATGTGACCGAATTGCAGCGGGACCGGCTCGCTGAACTCGTCAGGCCGATCCGGGAGTCCTTGGACCTGTACGACCTTGGCCCCAGCCCGGACATCAGCGTGAGGCCAGCGGATCAGCTCATTGCCGCGGCCGACCACCTGTGTGCCGAGGTGCGTGCCACGCACCTGCGTAACGCGGCCCGCGCGCTGCCGGGCGTGATTGCCGAGCTGACGCACACCGCGTGGTCGGAGCCGTCGACCGAGGTGTGGCAAGCCCTCGCGTCGGCGTACCGCACCGCGCACGACATCAGCGTGAAGCTCGGCTACTACGACCTGTCGGCGGTCGCGTTGGACCGCATGGATTGGGCGGCGCAGCGGGCCTCCGACCCGTGCCTGGCCGCCGTCCGTCAGTACATGCGAGCCCTGGTGTACTTCCGGGAGGGCGAGTACCGGATCGGGCAGCGCCTGATCGCAGCCGGACGCAGCGAGGTCGACCAAGCCGAGCCAAACCGGGAGGCACTGGCTGTTGCGGGCCAGCTCCATCTCGGAGCGTCGGTTATCGCGGCGCGGGCGGAAGACCCTGCGGGGTGGCCGTCCACATCGAGGAGGCGCGAAAGATCGCCAAGCGGATCGGTGATGCCTCCGACGTTCACTGGCTGTCCTTCGGGCCGACGAACGTGGTGCTGCACAAGATGTCCGCCGCAGTGGAGATGCGCCAGTACGACGACGCGCTCAAGCAGGCCCGGAAGATCAAGGTGCCGCACCAGCTGGCGGTTTCCCGACGCGCGCACTTCCTGATCGACAAGGCGCGCACCGAGATGGAGACGGGGCACACCAAAGCCGCGTTGAAAACGCTGATGGAGGCGCGCCGCGTGGCGCCGGAGCAGACTCGGTACCACCCGACGGCCCGGGAGACGATCACCGGGCTCGTACACATGGCGCGCCGCACGCCGGACACACTCAGTCACATGGCCGCCTGGATCGGCCTGTAGCAGGCTCACAACGCTCACAAAACTGTGAGCGTTCCGCCCTTCTCAGAGGGTCACGCTGTACTCACATCGGGTCAGAGTGACGCAGGGGGCAGCCCCAGCGACTGTTTGGCGCGGTGCGCGCCGGCAGCCGCGCGAACGACTCCGGGGCCGGCCAACGCTACTGAGGAGCGCCAACACCATGAACGCTACAGCCCGCAGAAGGCGCAGCGTCAAGATGACCATCGAGGTGTTCACCGTGCACCGGCACGGCCACGTGATCGAGGACTGGGGCACCGTGGTCGCCGTCCGCAGCGGCAAGGAGAAGGTGCCGGCCACCTGCGCCTGGCCGCCCTGTGCCTGTCCGCGCCACCGGGCCGCCCGGGTGGTGAGGGCGTGAATACCACCCAGCCGAACCCCGAGACGGTTCAGGCCCCACCGGAGGGCGTTGGCTCGATCCGGTCGGCCGCCACCTGGTTCATCGACCGGTCCACCCTGCCCCGCCACGGCGAGGCCATGCTGTTCGCGAAGGGCTTCCGCGACCACCTGGCGCTGCTGATGCCGCTCATCGAGCAGCTGGCCGCGCGGCGGGACGCCGACGACGTGCCCGCGAAGACGGCGCTCGCCGCGGTCGAAGAGGCCCGTAGGCGGCTGTGCGAGCCGGAGGCCGCGGGCCTGGCCGGGGAGGTGGCCCGCGTGAAGCGGCTCGCCCGCTCGGTCGTCACCCTGTGTGACCACCACGACGCACTCACTGGCGCCAGCAAGTGCCTCGCCTGCGGCCACGGGATCGAGCCGGGCGAAAAGTGGACGCCGTACGACCAGATTCGCCCCTCCGGCGGCGGGCTGCGCACCGGCCGCGTGCACGCCACGTGCCGCAACGAGGTGCGTCACACCGGCCGCTGACGGCCGCGCCCTGCCCCGGTGCAAGGGGCCCCATGGCGACCGCAGGGTCAGGGTCGCAACCCCCATAACGCCTGTCCCGTTGCCGGACCGCAAGCCAGCAGCGGGACGGGTCGACGGCCAACTTCGAGAGAATGCTGGTCAGATGCTTGCGAGAATCAGGCACAGGGGCAGGCCAGCAGAGTCGGCTCTCCTTGAGGGAGACCTGGCCCGCAAGCGCGCAGTTGCTCGACCCCTGCCTCCGTGTCACCACAGACGGCGTGTCCCAGGACCACCAACCACGGGCACTGGGACAAACCCGCCCTCCCGTGGGGCAAGGAGCCGTTCATGGCGGGATGCGCAGCTAGCGCGCTCCGGCCAACAAGCCCTGGATGATCGAGATCCCGCCCGGGAGCATCGAGCACTGTTGTATTTTTGGCCAATTCACACGGGGAGGACGGGGCGCGCCCAGCCTGCAGGGAGGCGAGTGCTGCTGCCCCTACCTCGGGAGAGGACCTAGCCGAGACGCTTCGTGCGGGACATCGCCGCAGCTCACACCGGTCGTTCCCGGGATTGTGCAAACGAGACATCGGCTGCTGGCGCGGCGGCGGCGTAATTGGCACCCACCGAGGCGCCCCGGCCGGTCGATCGACCGGGCGATGTCAGTGGCCGCTGCTAGACCAACTCCCCAGAGGCAGGCAACGCATCGGCGGCCTGCCATTGACCGGTGGAGGGATGAGATGGCGAAGGCTCCTGAGGGATATCACATAGTGCGAGCGCATCTGAGGCGCAATCCGCGGCCGGGGGCGAAAAAACTCAGCGGCTGGACGATCGCCGGGCTGGTGGCGGGGGTGTGGTTATGGGGCCAGCTTTTCGGGTTCGACTCCGCATCCTCCACGTCGGATCAGCATCCGCCAGCGCCGCAGCCGTCGGTGTCGGCATCTGCGGGGCGTTGATGCCCGGCCGCCCGCACCGGACTTGGTGGGGGCTGCCTGCTCCGCGGGGCCGCAGCGAGCAGTTGGCCGCCGTCGCGGTGCTGGCCGCGGCCGGCTGGATGTTCGTCATCGCGGCCAACGCGGTGGGACGGGCGACGCTGCGCTGGTGGCCGCTTGTGCTCGCAGGGCTGGCAGCAGCCGGCTTCCACGGCGTGTGGAGGATACGGCGCGCGGTGCGTACCCGCCGCCTGGCGGCGCAGATGGCAGCCCGGCTGAGGATCACCTTGTCCGAGTTCGATGCCATGGACGACCGGCAATTCGAGAACGCCCTGACCCAATTGCTGATCCGGGACGGCTGGCGGGCACGCCGAGTCGGTCAGGCGGGCGACCAGGGCGCCGACATCATCGCCGACCACGCCCGACTCGGCCGACTGGTGGTGCAGGCAAAGCACACCACCGTTCGCGCCAAAGTCGGCTCAGCGGTGATGTACCAGGTCAAGGGAACCGCCGGCCCCGTCCACCACGCACGCACGGCCGTCGTCGTCACCAACGGCCACCTCACCCGCGACGCCAGAACGTGGGGTGAACGGCACGACATCCACTGGATCGACCGCGACCGGCTGCACCAGTGGGCCGGCGAGGGCCTGCCCCTGCATTACTTGCTGCGCATCCCGGCTCGCCGGACGCGAAACCCGATGCCCTCCTCGTGATCGGGGTCTGCTGCCCGCGGGCCGGGCCCCGCTCGCTGTGCCAGAGACAGCCCCCGAGCGCGGTGGCTAGACGGTGGTGCCGGCGCACCGCGTGGGCGCGATGCCGGTCTCCCCGCCAGTAGCGCGAGCGGTGCTGCCCGGGCCGGTGGGTGGCCCGGTGGCCCGGGAACGCTGGCAAGGCCCGTTGACGTCTGTCGGGGGCTGAGGGGTCGGCTGCTGTGCGGCACCCAGAGCACGGGGTCAAGGCCGGGCGGTGGCAGGGATGGGTCAGGCCGGGCTGGCGGGCAGTGCAGGCTGTTGCTCACTTTCGGGTGACAGGCCAAGCGCATCGGGGTGGCGTTGGGGTGGCGGACAGAGGCTGTGATGCAGCCGAAGCAGCAGCGATGCCTCGGCACAGGCGTCCACATTGCACACCATTCGACATACATGGAGGTTGCATCCAAGAGTCACAGAAATATGGGCAATCAGTAACACAGGCACCGATTTCTGCCTGCACGGTTCACACGGCGGACATAGTGCGGGTGCGCGGCCAGTGAGGCCGCCGCCCATCAACCCGCACCTTCCCCCGGCCCGGCCGAAGGAGGGTGCCCGCATCTCCAAGGAGGACTCTGTGTCCGCTTGTATCACTGTCCGTCGCGTGGCCGCCGCCGTGCTCACGGCCGGTGCCGTGCTCACCGCCACCGCGCTGCCGGCGTCCGCGGGCGACCATGGGCGTCCCGACCGCACCCGCGTGGAGATCTCCGACGTGCAGTACAACTCCCCCGGCCGCGACGACTACTCCAACCGCTCCCTGAACCGGGAATGGGTGGAGATCACCAACACCAGTCGGCAGCGCATCAACCTGGACGGCTGGACTCTTCAGGACGAAGACGGCCGCACCTACACCTTCGACCGCTTCCACCTCAACGGCCGTTCCACGGTCCGTATCCACACCGGCGTCGGCCGTGACGCCCGCACCGACCTCTACCAGGACCGCCGCCGCTACATGTGGGACAACCACTCCGACACCGCCACCCTGCACAATCACCGAGGCCGCTTTGTCGACGAGGTCTCCTGGGGCGACCACCACTGATACGCGCCACCCGTATGGGCGGCACCTGACCGGCCACCCACACAGTTGAAGCACGGCGTGCCCGCCTCCAGGGGCGGGCACGCCTGTGGGGCCCGTGCTTCCGCTGCCGTGCGAGCCGGCCGCCGAATATCCGCTCTTCATAAGGAGCAATGGCAAAAGAATATGGTTCGGGCACGGTTCACCCACGAAGAGCTTTCGCCAGCTCTGCCAAGAACGCATCGAGTCCATCACCGCCCTACATCGTCACCGGGATTGAGATTGGAAAAGGCTCACTCGCTGCCCCTTCCTCGACATCCAACCGGATCAACGTCCGGCTTCGCGACGCGGTGACCTGCGAAGAGAAGGGCGGGCGCAGCGCCTTGCCACGACTGTCCGAAGGCCGGCCGTGCTACAGAGCGGGGCTGGGGCCGGCCATCGAAGGCGGTCACCGGGCATGTTGGTGGAAAGCAAAGGGAAGAACCGGGTGGAGTGCATTGCGCGCGAAGAAGCAGACCCGGACGCGGTACTTGCGCTCGCGGTGCGGCCGGGCCATGACTTCGGGCTGCCAGCGGCGTCTCTCCAAGGCCAGGGACACCGGCACCGGTCTGCTCCCCGTGCATCAGCGGTGGATGAGCGTCGCCTTTGGTCAGCTGGCTGGACCGGTGAGCTGCGTTTGGCGCCGTGGCGCGACGGTTGAAAAAGCGCCCCTTGAACCCGGTGCCGTTACTGGGACCTTGGCACGGCTGTGTTTGGCCTGTTGAGGAGTTCGTTGATGAGGTGCTCGGTTTCGGATTCGAGTGAGCAGTCCAACGCCTGGTTGACCTGTTGGACGCGGGTGATCATGTTGCGGCTCGCTTGAAGGTGAGCAGGGCAAGGTTCTCTGAGCTGGGCCTTGCTCACTTTGGAGAGCGGATCGCTCTGTGAGGACATGGTGCAG
>NZ_JBFAXA010000016.1:0-171694 GCF_040689265.1 Streptomyces sp. NPDC052012 | reverse complement strand
TCGACCAGCAGGGGCAGCGGGTCACTGCTGGTGACCAGCTCCCGCAGCGGATGCCGGGCCAGCACCGCGTCCACCTCCGGCGTCAACGCCGCCGCGAAGCGGGTGGCGCAGGGCAGGGAGTCGTCGCGGAGGGTCGCCGCGGCGGCGAGGACGACGTCCTGTCCCTCGTCCTGCGGGACACCGGCGGCCGCCCGCTCGTACAGATCGGCGCCCTCCTCCAGGACCAGGCCCGTGTCGATGCCCGCGGGCACCTTGATGCCCGCGGTGCGGCGCCAGGTGGTGATCGGATCGCCCCAGGCCTCCACGCGGTACGTCCAGCGGCCCACGGCGCCGGCGGTGACCTCCGCGCCCCACCGGTCGCTGCCCGGCGCCAGTTCGCGCATCGGGGTGAACGGGCCGGGCCGCCCTTCGGGGTCCTTCAGGACGACATTGGCGGCGACCGCGTCGTGCCCCTCACGGAACACGGTCGCCGTGACCTCGAACGTCTCGCCCACGACCGCCTTCGCCGGCCGCCTGCCGCACTCGACGGACGGGCGGACGTCCCGCACCGGGACGCGGCCGATGGCCCGGGTCGTCTTCATGGATGTGCACCTCCGCCGTGCTCGAACGCCGGGCCCGCGCCCGGTCGTGGGGACCAAACTGCGGCGGGAAGGTCATTGCCTTCCCGCCGGGGAGCGCCGCTCGATCGTCGGCGGGCCCCGTCTGACCGCGGCGGCCGGACGGGGCCTGTCGTTCTGTTCCTGCAGATAGGTGACGAGGTTGGTGCGCAGGTACCGCTCGGCGGCGTCCGCCGCCTCGCGCGCGCAGCGCTTGCCCATCAGCACGCAGAGGGTGTAGCCGGAGTCCTCGAAGGTGGCCCGGACCGTGCGATCGGCCGGTGCCGCCAGCATCACGCGTTCCCAGGCCCGGTAGCGACGCAACTGCCGGGCAACTTCGGCTTTGGCGGGTAGCAGCATGGCGCCGTTCACCTTTCCGTGGCTCGATGGGGGCACGTTCTCCCGACGGTCGGGCGGCGCCCGTGCGCACAGCGGCACGGACCGTAACGGCGATCGAGGTCTTCACATATGGTGCACGCGCTGTGACCCTGCGTCTTGTTGGGCTTTCAACCATTTGTGCTCAGTTGTCGCCTCCGACATCTCAGGCGTGCGCTCGTGTTGCACGAATGGACCAACCCGGTCACGCTGAGGGTGACTCAGAAGCGATAAGTGCTCACGTTCCGTGTTCGGGGCCCGTCCCGCAGGGGCGAGGAGGAACGGGAGTCTCGCGGTGAGGAGCCAACGACCATGAAGACCGCAGTGCCCTGCTACTACCACCTCGATGTGGAAGTCAGCCCGGAGAGGGTGGGACAGGTCAGCCGCATTCTGGCCGCTCACCTCCGGTTCTGGGACCTCGAGAACCTGATGGAGCGCGTGTGCGGCGGCACGGAGATGCTGCTGCGGGCCATCGACGAGCACGCCACCGACAAGAACATCTCGATCGAGATGTGGTGGAACGGCCAGCACCTCATCACCGCCATCGGGGACAACGACCGCGCCCTGCGCCCGGACCAGGAACTGCGCGGCTGCCTGGAGCACATCGCCGCCAGCAGCGACGGATGGGGCTGCTGCGCCACCGAGACCGGCAGCAAGGTCATCTGGTTCTCGCAGCGCGCCCGCGCCGGCGAACGCGTCCCGCTGGTGCCCACCGCCCCCGACCCGCGCGAGAGCGAGGGCCTGGACGTGCCCCGCGAGGTGAGCGTCGCCCAGCTCACCGGCCGGGTGCGCACCTCCGAGGGCGTCCTGGAGGACGCCCGGTGACCCGGCGGCAGAACCGGCGAGGGGCGCCCGCGTGGAGCGGGCGCCCCTACCCGCTCGGGGCGTCCCACGACGGCGAGGGCACCAACTTCGCGCTGTTCAGCGAAGTGGCCGAACACGTCGAGCTGATCCTCGTCGACGACGACGGCCGACATACCGGCGTCGCGCTGACCGAGGTCGACGGCTTCGTGTGGCACGGCTATGTGCCCGGCGTCGGCCCCGGCCAGCGCTACGGCTACCGGGTGCACGGGCCCTGGGACCCGGACTCCGGTCACCGCTGCAACCCGGCCAAGCTGCTGCTCGACCCGTACGCCACCGCCGTCGACGGGCAGATCGACAACCACCCCTCGCTGTACGAGCGCAACCCCGACGGACCCGACCCCGCGGACAGCGCCGGCCACACCATGCTCGGCGTGGTGACCGACCCGGCCTTCGACTGGGGCGAGGACCGCCGGCCCTGCCGCCCCTACGCCGACACCGTGATCTACGAGGCGCACGTCAAGGGCCTGACCCGCACGCACCCTGAGGTGCCCGCCGAACTGCGCGGGACCTACGCCGGACTCGCCCACCCGGCCGTGGTGGAGCATCTGACCTCCCTCGGCGTCACCGCGGTGGAGCTGATGCCGGTGCACCAGTTCGTCCAGGACGGAGTGCTGCAGGGCCGGGGCCTGGCCAACTACTGGGGCTACAACACCATCGGCTTCTTCGCCCCGCACAACGCCTACGCCGCCCACGGCACGCGCGGCCAGCAGGTCACCGAGTTCAAGGAGATGGTGCGCACCCTGCACGCCGCCGGGCTCGAGGTGATCCTCGACGTGGTCTACAACCACACCGCCGAGGGCAACGAGAAGGGGCCCACGCTGTCCTTCCGGGGCATCGACAACTGCTCCTACTACCGTCTGGTGGACGGCGACTGGGCGCACTACTACGACACCACCGGCACCGGCAACAGCCTGCTGATGCGGCACCCCTACGTACTCCAGCTGATCATGGACTCGTTGCGGTACTGGGTCACCGAGATGCATGTCGACGGCTTCCGCTTCGACCTCGCCGCCACCCTCGCGCGGCAGTTCCACGAGGTGGACCGGCTGTCGGCGTTCTTCGACCTGATCCAGCAGGACCCGGTGATCAGCCGGGTCAAGCTCATCGCCGAACCGTGGGACGTCGGCGAGGGTGGCTACCAGGTGGGCAACTTCCCGCCGCTGTGGTCGGAGTGGAACGGCAAGTACCGGGACGCCGTACGGGACTTCTGGCGCGGCGAGGAGCACACGCTGGGCGAGTTCGCCTCCCGCCTGACCGGGTCCTCCGACCTCTACGCCCACAGCAGGCGGCGGCCCCGGGCCAGCGTCAACTTCGTCACCGCGCACGACGGTTTCACGCTGCGCGACCTGGTCTCGTACAACGACAAGCACAACGAGGCCAACGGCGAGGGCAACCGGGACGGCGAGAACGACAACCGGTCCTGGAACTGCGGAGCCGAGGGCGAGACGAAGGACCCGGCCGTGCGGGAGCTGCGCGCCCGGCAGCAGCGCAACTTCCTCGCGACCCTGCTGCTCTCCCAGGGCATCCCGATGCTCTCCCACGGCGACGAGCTCGGGCGCACCCAGCGCGGCAACAACAACGCCTACTGCCAGGACAACAAGACCTCCTGGATCGACTGGCGGCTCAGCCGCGAACAGCGCGACCTGCTGGACTTCACGCGCCGGGTGATCGCGTTGCGCACCGCCCACCCGGTGCTGCGCCGGCGCCGCTTCTTCCGCGGGGAGACCGTGTGTCACGCCGGTCAGCCGCTGCCCGACCTGGTGTGGCTGCTGCCGGACGCCGAGGAGATGACCGACGACGACTGGCAGCGCTCCGACGCCCACTCGGTCGGCGTCTTCCTCAACGGAGACGCCATCGCCGAACCCGACGCACGCGGCCGGCCCGTGGTCGACGACTCGTTCCTGCTCCTGCTCAACAGCCACTGGGAGCCGGTGGACTTCCGCCTGCCCGACGCGACCTACGGCGAGCGCTGGACGGCCCTGATCGACACGGCGGACCCGGAGGGCACCCCCGACGAGTCGGAACACAAACCCCGCACCACCCTGACGGTCGCCCCCCGCAGCCTGGTCCTCCTCTCCCGCCCGTCCCGCACCTCCGGTTGACCTGCCGGGCGGGCTCGCTCGTCGTGGCCGCCGCGCCCGCCCCGCGTGAGCGGTCAGCGGCCGCGGCGGGTCGTCACCGTGAACTGGGCGCCGTCGTTGTCGCGGAGGACCGCCTCGTCGGGGCTCAGGGACAGGACGCTGCCGCCGTGGATCTCGGCGGCACGGGCGCAGGCGGCCACGTCCTGCACCGCGAAGTGGACCTGCCAGTGCGGCCGGATCGTCGGATCGGGCGCCGCCTCCAGGGCGCCCGACTCGATGCGGGCCACCACGTCGCCGCCACTGCGCAGCACCACCTCGTCGCCCTCGTACTGGACCTCGCAGCAGCCCGGTTTCTCCGACGCCCAGTCGAAGACCTCGCCGTAGAAGATCGCGGCGTCGAAGGCGTCCCGTGTGTGCAGCTTGATGAACGCCGGCTGGGCGCGGCGCCAGGTGGGCCAGTCGGTGAAGAGTTCGCCCTCCCAGATGCCGAAGGTCGCCCCGTCCCGGTCGGCCAGCAGCGCCGCACGCCCCGGCGCCAGCGAGATCGGCCCGACCGCCGTCGTGCCGCCGCGCTCCTGCACCCGCGACACCGCCTCGTCGGCGCTGCGCACGGCGAAGTAGGGCGTCCAGGCCACCGCCATCTGCCACATGGTGGCGACCCCCGCGATGCCCGCGACCGGCGCCCCGTCCGCCAGCGCGATCCGGAACCGGTCCCCGAGCCGGACCGGCCGCCAGGTCCAGCCCAGCACGGCGCCGTAGAACTCCTCCGTCGTCTTCACATCGCGGCTGGTCAGGCTCACCCAGCAGGGCGCCCCGAACACGGCGTCCGTCGAGAAGACGTCCTTCGTGCCGGCGGGGGAGGGCATGTCGTGGTTCATGGCAGTCGCGTCCTGATCTCGTCGGCCCGGTGGCCACCGGAATGACACCAGTGTCCGGCCCGGACCCGTCCGGGCGCCTGCCGAGTACCCCGGCGGCGGTGCCGAAACGGTGATCCGGAACGCCCTCGTCCGCCCCAGTGGCACGAGGCGCGAGGAGTGGCGACGATGGAGGGGCCGGACACTGGGTGAAGGCACTCAAGCACTGTGCGAAGCCGGGATGAGAGCGGCACACCGGACCGGGAGGTGACCATGCCCACGGACGGGGGCTCGGAGCGGATCCTCCAGCTGGAGGCTGAGGTGCGGCAGCTGAAGGACGCGGTCGTCTCGCACGCGGTCGTCGACCAGGCGATCGGCGTGATCGTCGCCCTCGGGCGCGTCTCCCCCGACCAGGGCTGGACCGTGCTGAAAGAGGTCTCCCAGCACACCAACATCAAGGCCCGCAACATCGCCGACATGATCCTCGTATGGGGTCGCAGCGGCGTCATGCCGCCGGAGATACGCGCGGCCCTGGAGGACGCCCTCGACCGGCTCGGCCCGACCCAGGTCCCGGGCGCGCCGCCGGCTCCCTGATGCGCGGCGCGCCCGCGCGGCTCAGCCGGACTCGGCCTCCAGCTCCTCGCGCAGATGGGCGAAGCAGCTGCTCAGCAGCCGTGACACATGCATCTGCGAGATGCCGAGCTGCTCGGCGATCGTGCTCTGGGTCATGCCCCGGAAGAACCGCAGGTAGAGGATGATCCGCTCACGCTCCGGGAGCGCCTCGAGACACGGCCGCGCCGCCACCCGGTCGACCACCGTGTCGTACGCCGGGTCGGGGCCGCCGATCGCGTCCCCCAGCGCGTAGCCGTCGGTGCCCGGCATCTCTGCCTCCAGCGACAGCGCGGAGAAGCACTCCAGGGCCTCCGTCCCGGTCCGCACCTCGTCCTCGGTCAACTGCGCGTACGCGGCGATCTCGGCGGTCGTGGGGGCCCGGCCCGTGGTCGTCTGGGAGAGCTCCTTGACCGCGTTCCGCACGCGGTTGCGCAGGTCCTGGACCCGGCGCGGCACGTGCAGGGTCCACATGTGGTCACGGAAGTGGCGCTTGATCTCACCGGTGACCGTCGGCACGGCGTACGCCTCGAAGGCGTTGCCGCGCGCCGGGTCGTAGTGGTCGACGGCCTTGACCAGCCCCAGGGCCGCCACCTGGTACAGGTCCTCCAGGGCCTCGCCGCGGCCGCGGAAGCGGACCGCGATCCGCTCCGCCATGGGCAGCCAGGCCCGGACCAGTTCGTTGCGCAGTGCCGTGCGCTCGGGCCCTTCGGGCAGCTGAGCGAGGCGGGCGAAGTCCTCGATGGTGTCCGGGGCGTCGTCGTGGGGGTGCGGCCTGGTGGTGCTGCCGGGGTTACGCATGGTGCGCACCTCCCTGAGCAGGTGCCGGTGGGACGGACACCGCGGGAGCCTGGACTCGGACGACACGGAGCGGTCCGGGCCGGTGAGCCGGTTCCCGCGGACGTGCCTCCGGTCCGAAGCACTGAACCACATTTTCCCATGCCCCGGCATTCCGAAACAGCTTGGGAATTCAACGAGAGAGAATTCCTTGGTGTTGTACGCCGTGAAATCAAAGGAATTCGTGGCGTGAAATTCCCGGAGGGCGGGCCGGTCGCGGCGCAGGGCGGGTGGCGGTGGTCCCGCCGTGCGGCGGCCGGCCCGGGCCGTCGCCCCCGGCCCGCGCGTGATCACGACACGGAACGTGATGTGCGGCACGCCGCCGGGACGGGGCGGCCGACCGGTACGGGGGATCGTTCCAGCGCAGCGCTTGATCAGCGATCAGCGCCGGTGAACTGCCTGTCCACAGCGCATTCCGCTCATTTGACAGTGCGCTGAGCCCACAGATAGGAAGCAGCCACAGAATGTCGAGAGGTGCACTGTGTACGAGCCGAACGTGGTCGGGGACTGGCAGGAGTACGATGAGCATGCCGGTCTGCGGGTCCGCGTCCACCGTCTGGAGGCGGGCGAGCCGCCGCGCGGACGCGACGACGCCGCCGAGGGGCTGGCGTACTTCAGTGTCCGCGTGACCGTCGAGAACCGCGGAAATCGTGCCTTCGGCATTCATCTCGAGGACGGTCAGATCGACGTCCGGGTCGGCGCCGACGGGGAGAGCGCCTTCATCGACTGGCGCAACTCGCAGTTCATCGAGGGCTTCGACGTCTACCCGCTGCGCCGGGCCACCGCGGTGATCTACGCCGCGGGTCCCGAGGCGTCGCTGAACCATGTCGACGTCCAGGTCCAGCTGCGGGTCGACGAGGAGTGGACCGGCCGCCGGCTGTGGGCGGGCGGCATCGGGGTGCACGAGCCGTCCGCCGGGGCTCCCGCCGGTGCCTGCCGGGAGAGCCTCGCGCACCAGGTGAGCGTGTTCCTGCGCGACCAGGCGGAGGAGGGCACGGCCTGACCGGGCGGTGACAGCGGCACCCGCTGACCCGGCTCAGTGCGGGATCGCGTCGATGATCTCCCGGGCGCCCTGACGCAGCAGGGCCACGGCGACCGAGGTGCCGAGCGTGGCCGGATCGAGGCGGCCGGCCCATTCGTGCGCGTTCAGCCGGGTCTTGCCGTCCGGGGTGAACACGCAGGCCCGCAGGGACAGTTCGCCGCTGCGGTCCACGCGTGCGTAGCCGGCGATCGGGCTGTTGCAGTGCCCCTGGAGCACATGCAGGAGCATGCGCTCGGCGGTGGCCTCGCGGTAGGTGTCCGGATCGCCGAGGACGCTGATCGCGTCGATGACGGCGGTGTCGTCCTCCCGGCACTGCAGCGCGAGCACTCCCGCACCGATGGGCGGCATCATCGCCTCGGGTGAGAGGACCTCGCTGATCACGTCCCCGCGCCCGATGCGCTCCAGTCCGGAGACCGCCAGGAGCAGCGCGTCGGCCTCGCCGGCCGCGAGCTTCGCCAGCCGCCGGTTGGCGTTGCCGCGGAACGGCACGCAGGCCAGGTGGGGGTGGGTGGCGGCGAGTTGGGCGACTCGCCGCACCGAGGAGGTGCCGATCCGGGTGCCGGGCGCGAGCTCGTCCAGGGTGAGCCCCTCGGGGTGGACGAGGGCGTCGCGGATGTCGTCCCGCTTCAGGAAGGCGGCGAACACCGTGCCCGCGGGCAGCGGACGGTCGGCGGGCACGTCCTTGAGGCAGTGCGCGGCGACATCCGCCTCGCCGGCGAGCAGAGCGGCGTCCACCTCCTTGGTGAACGCGCCCTTGCCCTCCACCTTCGACAGGTCGCCCAGCCACTTGTCGCCGGTCGTGCGCACGGGTACGACCTCGGTGCGCACGCCGGGGTGGGCGGCGGCCAACTCGGCCCTGACACGCTCCACTTGGGCGAGCGCCATGGGCGAGTCGCGGGAGACGATGCGGATCAGCTCGGGGGCGGACATGGCGACACGATAGACCCTCCGGCCGGAGTCCTCCTCGCGAACCGTCAGGCGTTCGGATCGAACGGGATGCCGGGCGGCTGGGCGGCGGCGAGGTGTGAGGCGAAACTGCCGTCCTTCAGGCCGAAGTGGGCGCTGCCGAAGTCGTACGAGACCAGCCTGTCGCGCAGCCCGGCCGGGTAGCCGTTCCAGCCGACGAGGGCCGGGTACTGCCAGCTGCCCCGGTGGTTCTCGGGTGGTTCGTCGCCGGAGGTCGCGACGCGGAAGCAGTGGGTGCTGAGGCCGTCCTTGTGGTAGACGATCTTCGGGTGGGTGCCGTCGAAGCGGACCGCCGAGCGCGCGTGGACGGTGAACGAGCCGTGGTTGGACGTCGAGACGTACTGCACCGTGTCGTTCTGCACCCACACCACGACGTGCTCCCAGTCGTGGCGGTGGCCGCCCAGGCTGCTGCCCGGCAGCGCCTGGTCCTTCTCGAAGTACAGGGCGTAGACGACGGCGCACCAGCCGTTGTTGCACTTCGCGCGGGCGTAGCCGTTGGTGTTGGCCAGGTCGGCGGCGTCGCGGCAGTTGCCGTTCAGGGCGCCGGTCGGCTTCAGTCCGCCGTTCACCTCGCCGCCGGGGCCGATCGCGGGGGTGGGGTAGCAGCCGTCGGTGTCGTAGTCGTAGGCGGGCTGGTACGTCTGCTCCAGAGCATCGGCGTTCGCCGGCAGAGCGGGCGGCGGAGCGGCGAAGGCGGTGGCGGGGAAGGCGATGACGAGCGCTGCGGCTCCGGCCAGGCCGGTCAGCCATCTTCTGCGGTGGGTGCGGAGCGTGCTCGACGACACTGCGTCCTCCTGGGAGTACGGGCGCAGCACAACGGCTGTGGGGGGCAAGGGAGTTCAGCATCGCGGCTCGACGCGTCCATGCCAAGAGGGAGAGGCGTACCGGCGGTGAAGCGCGGCCCAACTCTTCGTGGGCGCACGGGGGGCTCACACCATGTCGTCGGGCAGGTCGGCCGCCGCCTCCTCGGGCGCCAGGTCCGGCCGCAGGCGCAGCCAGGACGGCTGGCGCAGCATCCCCTCCCGGGTACGGGTGCTGTAGCGGACCTCGCCGACCAGCCGGGGGACCACCCAGTGCGCGCCCGGCACCGAAGGCACCGGGTCGAAGGGGCACACCTGGCTCGCCGCACCGGACAGCAACGCGGCCAGTTCGGTGCGTTCGGCCTCGCTCCAGCCCGTGCCCACACCGCCGACGTAGCGCAGCCGCCCCGCCGCCCGCTGGCCCACCAGTACGGCGCCCGGCAGCCCCGTCAGCCGCCCCTTGCCGGGCAGCCAGCCGCCGATCAGGACGTCCTCGCTGCGCATGTTGCGAATCTTGATCCAGGCCCGGGAGCGCACCCCCGGCTCGTACACCGAGTCCAGCCGTTTGCAGACCAGGCCCTCGAGCCCGTGCTCCTGCGTGGCACGCAGCGCCTCGGCGCCGTGGCCGACGATCGCGGCCGGGGTCGACCAGGAGGGCCCGTCCAGGCCGAGCGCCTCCAGCTCCTCACGGCGCCGCGCGTACGGCAGACGGACCAGGGAGTGCCCGCGCAGGTGCATCACGTCGAACAGCACGAGATGGACGGGGACCGCCGCGGCTCGCTGCGCCGCTTTGGCGGGCGCGTGGGCCAGGCCCATGCGGGACTGGAGCAACTGGAAGCTGGCGCGGCCGTGTTCGTCCAGTGCGAGCACCTCGCCGTCCAGGACCGCCGGTGTGCTGCCGAGGGCGGTGGCCAGCGGGGCCAGCTCGGGGTAGGCGCGGGTGATGTCCTGGCCGGACCGGGCGCGCAGGAGGACGGTGCCGTCGCCGGGGAGGTAGATCACCGCGCGCTGGCCGTCCTGTTTGGTCTCGTAGGCCCAGCGGTCGTCCAGCGCGCGGGACGGCAGGGTGCCGGAGGTGGCGAGCATGGGCGGGATCAGCGGCAGGGTCACGGGTGAGGTGTGGACGCGGGTGGTGGTTGCTACGCGTGCGGGGGCGGGGTTTCGCCTGAACGGCGCCGTGGCGGCCCCCTGGGAGGGCTGTGGTGCCCAGGCGCCGTAGGGGGTGCGGTTCGGGGGCGGCTGCGGGTTGTGGGGGGCTGGTCGCGCAGTTCCCCGCGCCCCTGAAGGGGGTTGCACGGCCGCTCCCTCGGCGAGTGGCCTACCTACCGTCGGGTAATATCGCGCGGCAGGTCGTCAGAGGAGGAACCGTGTCCCGGTCCGATCGCTCGCCCCTGTTGCTCGCCGGTCTGCTGGCCGTCGCGGGCACCGCCCACTTCGCCGCCCCGCGGCAGTTCGACCACATCGTGCCCCGCTCCCTGCCCGGAGCGCCCCGCACCTGGACCCATGTCAGCGGTGCCGTCGAGCTCGGGCTGGCCGCGGGGATCGCGCTGCCCCGGACCCGCAAGGCCGCCGCACTCGCCGCGGCGGCCTTCTTCGTCGCCGTGTTCCCCGCCAACGTGAAGATGGCCGTCGACTGGCGGCACCGCCCCGCCCCGCAGAAGGCCGCCGCGTTCGGGCGGCTGCCGCTGCAGCTGCCCCTGGTGCTCTGGGCGCGCGGCGTCGCCAGGAACGCGGAGGGACGGTCGTGAGCGGCAAGCTCGTCACGGGCGACACGGTCGAGGACTTCGCGCTGCCGGACGAGACCGGCACCGTCCGCCGGCTGACGGACCTGCTCGCCGAGGGGCCGGTCGTGTTGTTCTTCTACCCGGCCGCGCTCAGTCCCGGCTGCACCGCGCAGGCCTGCCACTTCCGCGACCTGGCCGCCGAGTTCGCCGCGCTCGGGGCCCGGCCGGTCGGCATCAGCGGCGACCGGGTCGAACGGCAGGCGGAGTTCGCCGGTCGGCACACCCTCGGCATGCCCCTGCTGTCCGACACCGACGGCACGGTGCGTGAGCGGTTCGGGGTCAAGCGCGGCATCGCCCTGGCGCCGACCAGGCGCGCCACCTTCGTGATAGGCCAGGACCGCACCGTCCTCGAGGTCGTGCGCAGCGAGCTGCGCATGAACACCCACGCCGACCGGGCCCTCGCCGCCCTGCGCGACCACCGCCCCTGAGACCGGCCACGGCCCCGGGCCGCGGTTGATCGCGGTTGATAAGGGGACGTGATGGACCGATCCTGGACGAATGGAGGAGGCCTCCGCTGCGGTGGTCGTCGATGTCCGCGGCATCGTGACGGGGTGGAGCGAGGGTGCCCGGCGGCTGACCGGACACCCGGCCGAGGAGGCCGTGGGGCGGGCCGTGACCGAGCTGCTCGCCGAGGACGCGCCCTCCGCCGCCCCGCCCGTGCCCTCGGGCATCGTCGTGCTGCGTCACCGCGCGGGGCACCCCGTCCCGCTCCGGGTGACGGTCACGCCGCTCACCGGCCCGAGCGACACCCCCGCCGGGTACGTCCTCGTCGCCGAGCCGCCCGGCGCGGCCGAGAGTTCCCTGGCCGGGCAGGCCTTCCAGCAGGCGTCCATGGCGATGAGCGTCTTCGACACCGAGCAGCGCTACCTTCGGCTCAACGACGCCTCGTGCCGGGCGATGGGGACGACCGAGGAGGAGCTGGTCGGCCGGCCGTACCTGGACACCGGGGAGGCGGCCGGCCATCAGCGCGGCTTCCAGTGGTATCTGCGGCGGGTCGTCGAGACGGGCGAGCCCGTGCACTACGAGACCCTCGGCCGAGCACCCTCCGGCAAGCGGTTCCACGCCTGGAGCGTGGAGATGTGGCCGGTCCGCGACCCCTCCGGGCGGCTCCTCGGGACCGCGCTCGCCGCGTTCGACAGCACCGAGCAGCACCGGGGCCGGCAGCGGCTGGCGCTGCTCAACGAGGCCGCCACCGGCATCGGCACCACCCTGGACGTGGTCCGCACCGCCGAGGAACTCGTGGAGTTCCTGGTGCCGACCTTCGCCGACTTCGCCGCCGTCGACCTGCTCGACTGGGTCCTCGGCACCCACGAACCCCCGGCCCTCACGGACGCCGAGATCGTGCTGCGCCGCGTGGCACACGGCTCCGCCACCCAGGGCTCCCCGGCCGGCGCCGTCCACCTCGGCGGCACGGACGTGTATCCGCCGGCCTCGCCGCCCGCGCGGGCGCTGCGCGAGGGCAGGCCGGTCCTCGGCCGCGCCGGCGAGCCGGAGTTCGACCGCTGGCTGGGCGGGCGAGGGGCCCCCGCCCCGCCGGACCGGTCACGCCGGGCCCCCATCCACTCCCTGCTGGCGGTGCCGCTGCGCGCCCGCGGCACGACCCTCGGCGTCGCCGTCGCCGTCCGCAATCTCTTCCCCGACCCGTACGCCGCCGACGACGCGGTCCTCGCCGAGGAACTCGCCAGCCGCGCCGCCGTCTGCGTCGACAACGCCCGCCGCTTCGCCCGCGAGCGCAGCACCGCCCTGGCCCTCCAGCACAGCCTGCTGCCCAAGGGCCTGCCGGGTCAGGCCGCGGTCGAGGTCGCCCACCGCTATCTGCCCTCCGGGTCGGAGGCCGGCATCGGCGGCGACTGGTTCGACGTCATCCCGCTGTCCGGCAGCCGGGTCGCCCTGGTCGTCGGCGACGTCGTCGGCCACGGCATCCCCTCCACCGCAACCATGGGCCGGCTGTGCACGGCCGTCCGCACCCTCGCCGACGTGGACCTGCCGCCGGACGAACTGCTCACCCACCTCGACGACCTGGTCATCCATCTCGCCTCCGACGACGGCGACGAGGCCGCCGAGCTCGGCGCCACCTGCCTGTACGCCGTCTACGACCCCGTCTCGCGCCGTCTGACCGCCGCGACCGCCGGACACCCCCCACCCGCCGTCGTGCTCCCCGACGGCACCTGTCGCCTGCTCCGGCTGAGCGCGGGACCCCCGCTCGGCGTCGGCGGGCTGCCGTTCGAGGCGACGGAGCTCCAGCTGCCCGAGGGCTCCGTCGTCGCCCTCTACACCGACGGCCTGGTGGAGAGCCGCGACCGCGACGTCGACCACGCCACCGGCGAACTGTGCCGCGCCCTGACGGTGCCCGCCGCCTCGCTGGACGCCCTGTGCGACAGCGTGCTGAAGGCCGTCCTGCCGGAGGAGCCCGGCGACGACGTGGCCCTGCTGCTGGCGTGCACCCGGGCCCTCGGCGCGGGACAGGTCGCCACGAAGGAGGTGCCGCCCGATCCCGCGGAGGTGGCCGCCGCCCGGCAGTGGGCCGTCGAGCGGCTGACCGCCTGGGGCCTGGACGAGTTCGCCTTCGTCACCGAACTGGTCGTCAGCGAGCTGGTCACCAACGCCATCCGCTACGGCACCCCGCCGGTGCACCTGCGCCTGATCCGCGATCGCGCCCTGATCTGCGAGGTCTCCGACGGCAGCGCCACCTCGCCGCACATGCGCCGGGCGAACGCCTACGACGAGGGCGGCCGGGGCCTGCTGCTGGTGGCCCAGCTGACCCAGCGCTGGGGCAGCCGGCAGACCGGCACCGGCAAGACGATCTGGGCGGAACAGTCACTGTCCGCGGTGTGAAGCAGGCCCCGTCCCGGCAGTCCCGCAGCTCCGGCGGTTCTTCCGGCTCCGGCCGCCTCGGCCCGCTCTCAGGTGCCGCCGTCGTCCGCGGCGACCTGCGCGAGGGTGCGGCCGGACCGCGCCGAACGGGCCCGCCGGGGATCGGGCGCCCCGCGGCCCCCGGACCGGCCGGAGGACGCCCGCACCAGCAGCCACGCCTCCTCACCGCTGCCGTCCCCGCCGCCGCGGAACCGCGTCAGGGCGTACTCGCCGCGCAGCTTCGACCCCTTCAGCCGGAACGTGGCGTGCCCGCGCTCCAGCGACTCGGCGAAGTCGACCGGCCGGCCCCTGCGGTCGTGGCTGAGGGGCACGTACGTGCCGTGGTCCCACACGATCACCGTGCCGCCCCCGTACTCGCCGTGCGGGATCACCCCCTCGAACTCCTCGTACTCCAGCGGATGATCCTCCGTGGGCACGGCGAGCCGCTTGTCCTTCGGGTCGGCGGGCGGCCCCTTCGGCACGGACCAGGACCTCAGCACGTCGTCGACCTGGAGCCGGAAGTCGAAGTGCATCGTGCGAGCGTCGTGGATCTGCACGACGAACCGGGGCTCCGGGCCGGGCGACGCGCTCCGGCCCCGGGGCTCGGCGGTCCGTGCGAAGTCCCGCTTGCCGCGGTAGTCCCGCAGCCGGTCCTGTCCGTCCCGCTCGCCTCGTCCGTCCTGTCGGCCCACGGTCCTGCTCCCTTCCCGCGGCTCCACACAGCCTGATGCGGCTGCACGCGCCGTGCCGCCCGGTGCCGGGCCGGGTACCCGGTCAGTACTCCTCGTGCACCTCGGGGTCCCCGCCGAGGCGCCGGTGGGCCCGGTCGGTGATCGTGCGCATCTGCGCGGCGTCCAGTTCGAAGCCGAAGACGTCCAGGTTCGCGCGCTGCCGCTCGGGGTCCGCCGACTTGGGGACCGGCAGCGCCCCGAGCTGGACGTGCCAGCGCAGCACCGCCTGGGCGGGTGTCACCCCGTGCGCCTCCGCCACGGCGGCCACGGCCAGGTCGTCGAGCAGCGTCGAGCCCCGGCCGAGCGGGCTCCAGCTCTCGGTGAGGACGCCCTTCTCCTCGTGGTAGGCGCGCAGTTCGTCCTGCGGGAAGAAGGGGTGCAGCTCGATCTGGTTGACCGAGGGCAGCACTCCCGTCTCCTTCTCCAGCCGCTCGATGTGGGCGGGGGTGAAGTTGGAGACGCCGATGGACCGTACGAGGCCCTCCTCCCGCAGCTTGATCATGGCTTTCCAGGAGTCGACGTACTTGTCGACGCGGGGGAGCGGCCAGTGGATCAGATACAGGTCGACGTACTCCAGGCCGAGCCGCGTGCGGGACTCCTCGAACGAGGCGAGGGTCTCGTCGTAGCCGTGGTGGCGGCCCGGGAGCTTCGTCGTGACGACGATCTCCTCGCGCGGGACACCGGCGCGGGCGACGGCGCGGCCGACGCCGGTCTCGTTGCGGTAGTTGGCCGCCGTGTCGACGAGGCGGTACCCCATCTCCAGGGCGCCGGTCACCGCGCGTTCCGCCTGGTCGTCGTCCAGGGGCCAGGTGCCCAGGCCCAGGGCGGGGATCGTCGTGCCGTCGTTCAGGGTGCGGGTGGGGACGCTGATCACGAAAGGACCTCCCGTCGGCGATGTCGTACCCCCAGCCTCGGGGACACGACGGGCCGTGATCAACCGGAGGAGGGAGCCCACGCGGCCGAGGCCCTGTCGCCAAGCGCCCGCACGGCTGTCACGATCTTCCGAGAGCCGGCCCGCACCGGGCCGGTGCGCACGAGCGACGGAGCGGGGACCGATGACGAGCGACAGGGGTGGCGTGCCGGATCACGACGAGCGGGTCGCGGAGCTGGACGTACGGCCCGTCGCCGGGTGCATCGGGGCCGAGATCGGCGGGGTCGATCTCACCGGTGACCTCGACGACGCGGTGATCGCCGCGATCAGGGCGGCGGTGCTGCGCTGGAAGGTGGTGTTCTTCCGCGCACAGCGCCTCGACCACGCCGGACACGTGGCGCTGGCGCGCCGGTTCGGCGAACCGGTCGTTCTGCCGCGGCGCGGCAAGGCCTCCCCGCCCGGCGCCCCGGAGATCGAGACGACCGCCGACCGGCTGGAGCTCGGCGGCCGGTTCGGCATGGAGCACGACGAGTGGCTGCGGCGCCGCCGGCACACCCTGCTGCGCGGCTGGCACTGCGACCACGGCGCCCGCGTCGACCCGCCCGCCGCGACGATCCTGCGCGCCGAGACCGTCCCGCCCTACGGCGGCGACACCACCTGGTCGAATCTGGCCGCCGCCTACGCCGGACTGTCCGCGCCGGTCCGGGCGTTCGCCGACGGGCTGCGCGCCGAGCACCGGCTGGGGGTCGGCTATCAGCCACGGCCCGGCGACGACGCCTACGTGCGGCATCTGCTGGACCACCAGACCGCCTCCGAGCACCCCCTGGTGCGGGTCCACCCGGAGACGGGGGAGCGGATCCTGTTCGTCAACGGCTACTACGTCGAGCAGATCACCGGCCTGTCCCGCCCGGAGAGCGAGGCCGTCCTGCGGATGCTGCTGGAGCAGGCGACCCGGCCCGAGTACACCGTGCGGTTCCGCTGGGAGCCGGGCAGCGTGGCCTTCTGGGACAACCGGGCCACCATCCACCTGGCCCCGAGCGACACCGCCCACCTGGACCATCCCCGGATCATGCACCGGGTGATGCTCGCCGGCGACGTCCCGGTCGGCGTCGACGGGCGGCCGTCCACGCCGCTCACCGGCACCGCACCGGGCCGCTGGTGAGCGGCGGGCCACCACGCCCCGGGTTCAGGCCAGCGGGATGGTCACCTCGTCCTCGACCGGCGGGTCGACTTCCTGCGCGCGGTTGCCCGTGGCCGCGTGGCAGCGCAGCCGGATCTCCTCCGGGCCGACGTCCAGGCGCAGGAAGCACTTGAAGAACGGCGGGCTGTAGGTGGCCGAACCCGGCGAGAACACCTGCGTGTAGATCTTGCGCACGGGCAGCCGGATCCGCTTGGCCCGGTCGGGCCGGCGGCCGGTGCCGAGCAGCGCGGCGACCAGCCGCACCCGCCGGGTGACCCGTGCCGCCGGGTCCGTGGGACGGGTCGGTCCGATGCCGAGCCGCTCGGCGACCACGGCGGCCGCCTCCGCCTCGGTGAGGGTGAAGAAGCGGCGCAGCCGCAGCCGGCGGCCGTAGAGGGCGCTGTAGAAGGCGAGGGAGTCGCCGCGCAGCGGGTAGCAGCGGAAGTCCCGCTCGGTGACACCGGCGACGGCGACGCGGGGGATGGTGTGGGTGGCGTGCGTGAACGCGCCCCCGCCGCCCGCCACCACGTACTGGATCGTGCGCCCGTCCGGCAGCCGCACCGGGTAGCGCTGGTAGTTGTGGATGTCACCGCCGATCGCCGCGACGTAGTGATGCTCCGGGTCGCGGACGACGTCGTCGACGGTGCCGCCGCCCTCGACGGGGCACGGGTGGTGCTTGCCGTCCACGTACAGCGGGGAGCCCGCGACGAGGATCTTCGGGCGCGGACCGCGGGACACCTCGCGCAGCCAGGCGCCCTGCTCGGCGTCGAGGGTCCCCAGCAGCCCCGTGTCGATGCCCACGATCCGTACCGGTCCCGCGTCGATCGCCCAGTAGGGGCCCGGCTGGACGGCCTGCTGGGCGGGGGCCGCCCGCAGCTTCCGCGCCTCGGCGAGACCGCGGCCGTCGTCCGGGCGCGGCCGGTGCCACAGCAGCGAGCGCAGCCAGGCGCGGGTGAGGGGGCGCGGGGGCTGCTCAGGCGGCAGGGGCGGGGCGTCGTCGCAGAAGACGCGCATGAAACCGCGGAGGTCCTCGTACCAGTCGTGGTTGCCGGGTATCGCGTAGATCGGCGCGGGGTAGTCCGCGTACGGGCGGAAGAACTTCTCGCCGTAGTCGCCGGCGCTGCCCACCGGGTAGATCACATCGCTGGCCAGGACGGCGAATCGGGTGTCCCGGCCCGCGTTCAACAGGCCCGGCACCACCGCGTACTGCGGCTCGCCGCCCTCGCCGGTGTCACCGATGACCAGGAAGGAGAACCGGTCCGGGTCGTCGCGCCGGATCACCTTGTCGGCGGGCGCGCCGGCCGCCTCCCGCTGCGCCGTCCAGCGGCTGCGGGTGCGGCCGGTGGGGTCCCCGAACCAGGAGGCCAGGACGCCGTTGCGGGCGGCCCACAACATGCGCGGGTCGAGCCAGGACACCTTCTCGGCCCCGCCGGGCATCAGCCGCCGGTACGTGCCGCGTTCTGCGGAGCCCCAGCCTGCGCCCTCGGCCGTGTCGCGTGAGGAGTTGGACATCGGGGCACCGTAACAACGGTGCGGTGCACGGGCGCAGGGGTGTGCCGAGCTTCAACTGCCCCCGGGACGCTACTCGAACCGCGACACGTCGCCCGCGCCCTGCCGTACGATCTCCGCCTCGCCGCCGGAGAAGTCGATGACCGTCGTCGGCTCGGTGCCGCAGTCACCGGAGTCGAGCACCGCGTCCACCACGTGGTCGAGGCGGTCCTTGATCTCCCAGCCCTGCGTCATCGGCTCGTCCTCGCCGGGCAGCAGCAGGGTGCTGGACAGCAGGGGCTCGCCGAGCTCCGCCAGCAGCGCCTGGGTGACGACATGGTCGGGGATGCGCACGCCCACCGTCTTCTTCTTCGGGTGCTGGAGCATGCGCGGCACCTCCTTCGTCGCGGGCAGGATGAACGTGTAGCTGCCCGGGGTCGACGCCTTCACCGCGCGGAACACGTCGTTGTCGATCCGCACGAACTGGCCGAGCTGGGCGAAGTCCCGGCACACCAGCGTGAAGTGGTGCCGGTCGTCCAGCTTGCGGATGGTGCGGATCCGGTCGATGCCGTCACGGCTGCCCAGGCGGCAGCCCAGCGCGTAGCAGGAGTCCGTGGGGTACGCGATCAGTGCGTCGGCGCGGATGCTGTCGGCGACCTGGGAGATGGTGCGCGGCTGCGGGTTGTCGGGGTGCACATCGAAGTACTTCGCCATTCACCGAGCTTATGCCGCCCGCGCCGGTGCGTCCCCCGAGGCCCGGCCGTGCCCCGGTGCCGGGTGAGGTCCGTCCCGTGCCGGGTGAGGTCCGTCCCGTGCCGGTGCGGTCCGTTCCGTGTCGAGAGCGGGCCGTCCCGTGTCGAGAGCGGGCCGTGCGGGTGCGGGCGGCGCCCCGTGCGGGCGGCGTCCCGTGCCGAGGCGGGCCGCGACCCGTTCCGCCGTGGGGTGTCCGGGACGAGCCGGGCACAAGGGATGAGCCGGGCGCACGGGTGAGGTAACGTGCCCGACCTGGACCGAAACGGCGCCGAGAGCGAGGGGAAGGCCGAGGTGGCAGGCCGCAGGGACGGAGTCCGGGACACACAGCCGGCGGCCGGGGAGGCCCCGACGTGGGCGCGGGAGCTGCTCGAGCACCTGCGCCCGGCCGGCCGCGACGTCCGCAGGATCGCCGACTGGCTCGGCCGGACCGCGCACGCCACCGTCGCCCTCCAGGACGCCGGGGGAGCCCTCGTCGCGGGCACCCGGCTCCAGCTCGACGAGGATCTCGTCGCCGACCTCACCTCCGGCCGGATCGCCTCCGCCGCCTGGGAGGAAGAGGGGCGCCATCTGCGGCTGGTGCGGGTCGAGCACCCTTCGCAGGCCTGGGTGCTGGCCGTCTCCCGGCGGACCCCGTTCGACCGGCACGCCGCCGATGTCGTCACGTACACCGCCCAGGTGCTGGAGCTGCTGCTGACCGCCCGCGAGACCACCACGGCCGGGCATCTGCTGCGCCGCGCCACCGCCGACCTCCGGCTCGCGATCCTCCAGCTGCTGATGGTCGAGGACACCGTCGCGGCCCGCCGGGTCGCCGCGGGACTGTGGCCCGGACTGCTCGACGCCGACTCGGCCTGCGTCTACGTGGTCGAGTCGACCCCGGCCCACCGGGACCGCCTCGCCGAGGAGTGCCTGGACGCCACGGCCGAGGAGGCACTGGTGGTGCGGTGCCCGGCCATGGACGGCCATGTGATCGTCGTCAGCCCCCGCGAGACCACCGCCGGCGATCTCCGGTCGCTGGTCGTACGGCATCCGGACACCTTTCTCGGCGGCAGCGCCCGGCAGAGCCTCGCGCGCACCGCCACCGCCTACGGGCAGGCCGTCAGTGCCCTGGCCGTGGCGCGCTTCCGGCCGGACCGGACGGCCGTGTACGCCGAGCGCACGCATCCCGAGCGGCTGATGGACCCGGCGGCCCTGCGCGGCTGGACGGCGCGGGTGCTGCGCCCGCTCGACGCCCTGCCCCACCACACCCGCGCCGAACTCCTCGCCACCACCCGCCTCGGCCTGGAGTTCACGGCGGTCAACACGGCCAAGATCCTCGGCGTGAGCCGCAACACCGTGCGTGCCCGGATGGAACGCGTCGAGACCATGCTGGGCACCGACTTCACCGACGTCACCGCACGCGCCGTGGCCCATCTGGCGCTGCACACCCAGATCAACCTCCAGGACGGGCAGGCGGTCGCCGACCCCGGCACGGCCCCGCCCGGCCTCGCCGAGCTGCTGGCCGGCCCGGCCGTCCGCGCCTGGGCCCAGCAACTGCTGGGCCCGCTCGACGAGGACGCCCGGAACCTGCGCCGCACCCTGCGCGCCTGGATCGCCTCGGGCGGCAACGCCGAACGCGCCGCGCAGAGCCTGGGTGTCCACGCCCAGACCGTCCGCGAGCATGTGCGCAGCGCCGAGCCGGTCCTGGAGCGCCAGCTGCTGGCCGCCGGGACCGACCTGTACGAGGTGGTCGTGGCGCTGCTCGCGGCCGGGGACCTGCGGCAGCCGGTGTTCGCCGCCCCGGCGCAGGCATCCTCACCTGCGTGAATGACCATTCCTTGGTGAGGGACCACCTGCGCGAAGCGGGGCCGACCGGTACTTTCCGGACTCGGTTGTGCACAGGTGAGTCCTCCGGCCGCCGCGGCGGGCACGAGTGCGGTACCCAGACCCTCCGCGCCCGCATAGTTTCTTCCTGCCGCGGGAGCACGACCGGAACGGGGGACCGGTCGCGCTCCCGTGCCGTCGTGCTGTGTGTCCCCGCCGAGGACGGGTACCCGAGCGGCGCTGTGGAGGTCCGCCCCCCGCCCAGGCGGTTCGGGGCCGGCGGACCCGGAACCGAGCGAGCCGCGAGAAGGAGGCCCGAATGACCAGCGACACGGAGACCGGCGGCGTGACGGGCACGCAGGACAAGGACTACAACCTGATCTGGTACGTCGAGGCGTGCCTGAGCAACGCGCTGCGCCTGGAGAGCTACATCCAGGACGCCGAGCGCGCCAAGGACACCGAGGTCGCGGACCTGTTCCGCAAGGCCCAGGCGGACAGCCGCAAGGGCGCCGAACTGGGCAAGGGACTTCTGCGCGCACGGCTCAACGGCGGCTGAACGCACCGCTGTCGAGGCCCGGCCGTCGTCACCTGGACGACGGCCGGGCCTTTGTCGTGCGCGGCGGACCGCGGTGGACGGTTCTGCTACGGTCGCATACGCGTTCCACACAGGTGGTTACGCGGAGTTCACACCCGCCCGGTCTGCCGGGCGGGCGGACTTGCTATCGTGCTACTCGCCGGTAGCAAGCTGAACGGGGGTTCGGGGGGCCGGTGTTGACCGCATCAGCGCTCCCCGCGGTGTCCAGCGGCAGCGGTCTGGCAAGGGGGCCAGGCCGGCCACAGTCTCGCGCGTTCCCAAGGCGCGGCCCTCGCACTCCGGTTCCTCGCACTGACGCAAGAACAGGTGAGTCTCCTCCTATGGCCCGTTCCCTGGTCGACCTACTGATCGCGCACGCCACCGAGCACCCTGACCGGACCGCCTACCGCTTCCTCGCCACCGGCGACTGCACGGGCGAGACCTCCGAGATCCACGACATCACCTACGGCCGCCTGGCCGACCGCACCCGAGCGGTCGCCGCCTGGCTGCAGGACCGCGGACTGGCCGGCTCGCGCGCCATGCTGCTGTACCCGCCCGGCCTGGAGTTCATATCCGGCTACCTCGGCTGTCTCGCCGCCGGGGTCGTCGCGGTCCCCGGAGTGCCGCCGCAGGGACGCACACAGAACCACCGCGCCCTGACCCGGATGAAGCGCCTGATGGCCGACGCCGACACCAAGGTGATCCTCGGTGGACGCGAGGTGATCGGCGCGCTCGACACCATGGCACCCCACCTGCCCGAACTGGCCGACGTCACCCGCGTCGCCACCGAGGACATCCCCGGCGAGCTGTCCGCCGGCTGGCAGGCACCCGAACCCGACGCCGACACCGTCGCCTTCCTCCAGTACACCTCCGGCTCCACCTCCGCGCCGCGCGGCGTGATGGTCACCCACGGCAACCTGCTCGACAACCAGCGGATCATCACCGAGCGGATGGGCCACACCCCGGACGCCCTCGCCGCCCACGCGGGCGAACTGTTCGTCAGCTGGCTGCCCGTGTACCACGACATGGGCCTCATCGGACCCGTCCTCAACACCGTCTACCTCGGCGGCACCAGCACCCTGTTCTCCCCGCTGCACTTCCTCCAGCAGCCGCAGCGCTGGCTCGACGCCGTGACCCGCTACCGCCCGCACACCAGCGGGGCCCCCAACTTCGCCTACGAACTGTCCCTGAAACACGCCACACCCGCCTTCCTCGACCGGCTCGACCTCGGCGCCTGGAAGGTCGCCTTCAACGGCGCCGAACCCGTACGGGCCGCCACCCTGCGCTGCTTCGCCGACACCTTCGCCCCGGCGGGCTTCCGCCGCGCGGCCCTCTACCCCTGCTACGGGCTGGCCGAGGCCACCCTGATGGTCACCGGCGGCTCGATCGACGCCCCGCCCACGCTCCTGTCCGCCGCCGACGACGGGCCGCACGCGGGCGAGGCGGACGCGGCGGCGGTCGGCACCGGCCGGCCCGGCCCCGGACTGACCGTGGTGATCGCCGACCCCGAGACCCACGAGGAACTGCCCGACGGAGAGGTCGGCGAGATCCGCGTCGCCGGCGCCAGCGTCGCCAGGGGCTACTGGCGCAACGCCGTCGCCACCCGTGAGACCTTCCGCGCCCGGGTCACCGGCCGCGAGGGCCGCTTCCTGCGCACCGGCGACCTCGGGTTCCTGCGCGACGGCGAACTGTTCGTCACCGGACGGCTGAAGGACCTCATCGTCGTCGACGGCCGCAACCACTACCCGCAGGACCTCGAACTCTCCGCCGAGATGGCCCACCCGGCGCTGCGGCCCGGCTGCACCGCCGCCTTCGCCGTGGACACCGGCGCGGACGGGTCCGGCGGCGAACAGGCCGTCCTCGTCGCCGAGGCCGCCCCGGAGGCCGCCGCCGAGGCCGAGAAGATCACCGAGGTGATCCGCGGCGCGCTCGGCGACGCCCACCAACTCGCCGTCCGCGATGTGGTGCTCGTCCTTCCGGGCACGATCCCCAAGACCTCCAGCGGCAAGATCCAGCGCCGCGCCTGCCGGTCCGCGTACCTCGACGGCACCCTCTCCACGCTCGGCGCTCCCACCGCCGGATGACCCCCCGCGCGCCGACGGCCGGCCTGCCGGACGCCGGCCGGCCGGCGGCCCGTAGGTCACCGCGCACCCGGCGCGCCGTTTCCGGTCCGCCGTGAGCCCGCCCTTCGTACGCCCGCCCTTCGTACGCCCGCCTCCGCACCAGCCCTGCCCAGCGCCCGAGTTCACGAGGACCACCCGTGTCAGAGATGCCCGCGCCCGAGCCCCCGAAGCAGACCGACGACACGCCCCCGACGACCGTGGACGAGCTGCGGGCCTGGCTGGTGTCGGCCGTCGCCGGGGCCACCGGAATCGATCCGCTGAGCGTCGACCCCGACCGTCCCCTCGCGGAATTCGGCCTGGGATCACGGCAGTTGGTCACCCTGTCCGCCGAACTCGCCGCGCGCACCGGCCGCTCCCCGGACGCCGCCGCGGTCTTCGACCACCCGACGATCACGGCCCTCGCGACGGCGATCCTGCACGACGGCACCGACGGCACCGACAGCACCGACGGCACCGTTCGTGCGCCGGGCGGGCGGGCCGCCGGCCGGGCGGCCGGCGCGGGACAGACGCGGCGGGCCGTCCCCGCGCCGGGCGCCGGGCCGGGTCCCGCGGGCGCTTGCGGACCGGCGCCGGATGCCGGGCCGGTGTCCGCGGCAGCCGCCCACCCCGGCGACGACATCGCCATCGTCTCCATGGCCTGCCGTCTTCCGGGAGGAGCCGACGACCCGGAGGCGCTGTGGCGGCTGCTGGCCGACGGACGGGACGCCGTCACCGAGGTGCCCGCAGGCCGCTGGCACACCCAGGGCCTGTACGACCCCGACCCGGAGGCGACCGGCACGGCGTACAGCCTGCGCGGCGGATTCCTCACCGGCATCGACCGGTTCGACGCGGCCTTCTTCGGCATCTCGCCCCGCGAGGCCGACGCCATGGACCCCCAGCAGCGGCTGCTGCTCCGGACCGCCTGGGAGACCGTCGAGCGCGCCGGGATCGTCCCCGGCACGCTCAGCGGCACCGCCACCGGCGTCTACGTCGGCCTCTACGACAGCGGCTATCTCGCCTCCGCCGGGCTGGACCGGCTCGACGGGCACGTCGGCACCGGCTCGGCGTCCAGCGTCGCCTCCGGGCGCATCGCCTACTCCCTCGGGCTCGAGGGACCGGCGGTGACGGTGGACACCGCCTGCTCCTCGTCCCTGGTCGCCCTGCACCTCGCGGCACGGGCGCTGGCCGACGGCGAGTGCGACCTGGCGCTCGCGGGCGGCGCCACGCTGCTGGTCACCCCGCGCGGGCACGTGGAGTTCAGCCGGCTGCGCGCACTGTCGCCCAGCGGCCGGTGCAGCCCCTTCTCGGCGGACGCCGACGGAGTGGTGTGGGCCGAGGGCTGCGGCCTGGTGCTCCTCAAGCGACTGGCGGACGCACAGCGCGACGGCGACCGGGTCCTCGCCGTCGTCAAGGGCTCGGCGATCAACCAGGACGGCCGCAGCCAGGGCCTCAGCGCCCCCAACGGTCCCGCGCAGGAACGCGTGGTGCGCGCCGCCCTCGACGCCGCCGGGCTCACCCCGCACGACATCGACTACATCGAGGCCCACGGCACCGGCACCCGGCTCGGCGACCCGATCGAGGGCCGGGCGCTGGCCCGCGTCTTCGGCCCCGGCCGCCCGGCCGAACGCCCCCTGGCCATCGGGTCGCTGAAGTCCAACCTCGGCCACACCCAGGCCGCCGCGGGCGTCGCGGGCGTCATCAAGACCGTTCTCGCCCTGCGGCACGAGACACTCCCCGCGTCCCTGCACGCGGACACCCCGACCGAGCACGTCGACTGGGCCGCGGGCGGCCTGCGTGTCGTGGACGACGCGCGGCCGTGGCCGCGAGGGGAGGGCCGGGTCCGCCGCGCCGGGGTCAGCGCCTTCGGCATCAGCGGCACGAACGCCCATGTCGTCCTGGAGGAAGCACCCCGCGAGCCGGACACCACGCCCGCTCCCGACCCCGGCGGACGGCACCTGTTCCCCCTCTCCGCCCGCACCGTCCCCGCGCTCCGGCAGCAGGCCGACCGCCTCCAGCGCGCCCTCACGGCGCGGCCCGGCCTGCCCCTGCCCGGGGTGGCGGCGACCCTGGCCCACCACCGCACCCACTTCGAGCACCGGGCCGTGATCCCCGCCGAGGACCGCGACGCCCTGCTCACGGCGCTGCGCGGACTCGCCGCCGGAGAACCCGACCCCGGCCTGGTCGTCGGCCCGGCCCACGCCCGTCCGCACGGCAAGCTGGCCTTCGTCCTCCCCGGCCAGGGATCCCAGTGGGCGGGCATGGCCCGCGACCTCCTCGCGCACGACCCCGTGTTCGCCGACGAACTCGACCGCTGCGACGCCGCCCTGCGCCCGTTCACCACCTGGTCGGCGGCGGCCGTCCTGCGCGGCGACGCGGGCGCGCCCTCCCTGGACCGCGTGGACGTCGTCCAGCCGGTGCTGTTCGCCGTGATGGTGTCCCTGGCCGCCGCCTGGCGGGCCCGCGGCATCAGGCCGGACGCCGTGATCGGGCACAGCCAGGGCGAGGTCGCCGCGGCCTGCGTCGCGGGCGCCCTCAGCCTCAACGACGCGGCGGCCGTGGTCGCCCTGCGCAGCCAGGCGCTGACCGCCCTGTCCGGCACCGGCGCCATGGCGGTCGTCGCCCTGCCGCACACCGAGCTGGAGACCCGCCTCGCCGGACTCGGTGAGGACCGGGTGTCGGTCGCCGCCGTCAACAGCGGCCGCTCCACCGTCGTCGCGGGCGAGGCGGAAGGCGTCGAGGCGCTGCTCGCCGGCCTCGACCGCGAGCAGGTCTTCGCCCGCCGCCTCGACGTCGACTACGCCTCCCACAGCGCCGGTGTCGAAGCGGTCCGCGCCGACATCCTCGACGAGCTCGACGGCGTCACCGCGATCCCGGCGTCCGTCGCCTGGTACTCCACCGTCACCGGCGCACCCGTCACGGAGGAACTGGACGCCGGCTACTGGTACACCAACCTGCGCGAACCCGTGCGGTTCGGGCCGACCGTCGAGCGGATGATCGCCGACGGGTACCGCTGGTTCGTCGAACTGAGCCCCCACCCGTCCCTGCTCACCGCGCTGCGCACGGTCGCCGAGGACACCGGCACCGAGGATCTCGTCGCCGTGGGCTCGCTGCGCCGCGACGAGGACGGCCCGGCCTGTCTCGACCGGGCCACCGCCGAACTGCACGTCCACGGACGGCCCGTGGACTGGCGCCGGCGGGTCGCCGGGACCACCCCGGCCGATCTGCCGACGTACGCGTGGGACGAGGAGCGCCACTGGTCCGAGGCCGTCGGCACCGGCACGGCTCCCGGCCTCTTCGACCGCGCCGCACACCCTTTGCTCGGCGTCCAGTTGCAGTCGGCGGACGAGACGCGCTGGACCTTCCGCGGTGAATGGTCCGCCGCCACCGCAGCATGGCTCCCGGACCACGCGGTGTTCGGCCGCACCGTGGTCTCCGGGACGACGGTGGCGGAGCTGTGCCGCGCCGCCCTCGCCGTGGCCCGCCCGGACACCCCGTCCGACGTCACCGACCTGCTCCTCACCGCCCCGCTCGCCCTGCCGGCCTCCGGCACGGTCGAGGTGTCCGTCGAGGTGGTGACCTCCGGCCCGGCGCCGGAGATCACCGTGCACAGCCGCCCGCGCGGCCAGGAGGCCACGGGCTGGACCCTGCACGCCACCGCCACCGCCGACGCCGCCGCCGCGACGACGGGGGAGGCACCACCGGCCTGGCCGGACGCGGCGGACCCCGCCTGGAGCGAGGACACCTACGACCGGCTGGCCGGCCTCGGCCTCGGCTACGGCCCCGCGTTCCGGGGCGTACGGCAGGCCGTCCGCACCGGCGAGGGCGCTCTGCTGGCCCGGCTGTCCCTGCCCCCGTCGGCGCGCGACACCACCGACCCCTACCCGGTCCACCCCGCGCTGCTGGACGCCGCACTGCACGTGACGGCCGCGCTCGACCCCGACGGCACCCGGGTGATGCTGCCGGTCGCGGTGGGCCGCTGCGTCCTTACGCCCGGCGGTGCCACCGAACTGACCGTCCGCGTGCGGCGCACCGGCGCGTCGGACACGGACGTCACCCTCGACGTCGGCCTGTGGGACACCGACGGCATCCCCGTCGGCCGTCTGGAGGGCGTACGCCTGCGCGCCGCCGAGCGCGCCGATCTGGACGGTTCCTCGGAGAACGCCCGGCATCTGTACGAGGTGACGTGGACACCCGTCCGGGCGGAGCCGGACGCGCAGGGCACCTGGCGGGTGCTCGGCGACGACCCCGTCGCGGGCGGCCTCGCGCGGGAGCTCGAAGCGGCCGGTGCAGCCCTCGCCGCTCCGGACGCGCACCCCGACGTGGTCGTACGGCTCTGGCCGCGCACCGACCCGTGGGCCGGGACGGCCGAGCAGGCCGCCACGGCCCTCGCCGAGCTGCGCGACCTCATCGCCCTTCCGCCCGAGGAGACACCGTCGCGGATCCTGTGGGTGACCCGCCAAGCGGTCGGGGCCGGTGCGGGCGACGACGTCCAGGGTCTCGCCCAGTCGGTGCTGTGGGGCCTCGCCCGCAGCGCCCGCGCCGAACACCCCGGGCTCGGTCTCACCCTGCTCGACCTCGACCTCGACGACGCCGAGGACGTGACGCCCGCCCTCCTCACCGCCGCCGCACATCCGCAGGAGCCCGAACTCGCCGTCCGGCGGGGCGCGCTGCTCGCTCCGCGTCTCGTCCGGGCCCGCTTCGCGGACGAGGCCGGGGCGACGGAGGCCGCCGGCCGGCGGATCCCCACCGACGGCACCGTGCTGATCACCGGCGGGCTCGGCGCGGTCGGCCGCACCCTGGCCCGGCTGCTCGCCGAACACGGCACACCGCGCCTGCTGCTGACCTCCCGTCAGGGGCCCGCCGACCCCCGCCGCGACGAGATCACCGCCGAACTCACCGCCCTCGGCGCCGAGGTGGACGTCGCGGCCTGCGACGTCGCCGACGCGGACGCGCTCGCCGACGTGCTCGCCGGGATCCCGGACGAGGCACCCCTGCGGGGCGTCGTGCACTGCGCCGGCGTCCTCGCCGACGGGCTCGTCACCGACCTGACCCCCGAACGCCTCGGCCAGGTGCTGCGCCCCAAGGCCGACGGCGCCGCGCATCTGCACCGCCTCACCGCCCACCTGCCCCTCGACCTGTTCCTGCTGGTCTCCTCCGCCGCCGGTGTCGCCGGCAACGCCGGCCAGGCGAACTACGCCGCGGCGAACGTCTTCCTCGACCAACTCGCCCACCACCGCAGGGCCCGGGGCCTCACCGCCCAGTCCGTCTCCTTCGGCGCCTGGGCGGGCGAGGGGCTGGCCGCCGGGCACGCCGACCTGGACCGCATGGCCCGCCTGGGCCACCGGGCCCTCACCCCCGAACAGGCCCGGGACCTCGTCGAGCTGGCCCTGCGCCGGCCCGGCCCGCACCTGGTCGCCTGGTCCCTGGACCTGCCCCGCCTGCGCGCGGCCCTCACCTCCGCGCCCGGCGGCACACCGGCGCTCTGGCGCACCCTGCTGCCCGCCGCGCCCCGCACCGCACCCGGCGGCGGCGACCGGCTCGCCGACCGCCTGGCCCGGCTGCCCGAGGACGAACGCGCCGCCCGCGTCCTCGCCCTGGTCCGCGAGGAGGCCGCCCGCGCCCTCGGTCTGCGCACCCCGGACGCCGTACGCCCCGAACAGCCGCTGCGCGAGCTCGGCATGGACTCCGTGACGGCCGTCGAACTCCGCAACCGCATCGGCGCCCGCATCGACGCCCGGCTCCCCGCGACGCTGCTGTTCGACCACCCCACGCCCGCCCGGCTCACGGCCCACCTGCTCGGCACGGTGCTCGCGGCCGGCCGTGCCGCGGCCCGCCCGGCGGCCCGGCCGGTCCCGTCCGGCACCACCGCGGCCACCGCCGACGAGCCGATCGCCCTGGTGGCCATGGCCTGCCGGCTGCCCGGCGGCGCCGACGACCCGGAGGCGCTGTGGCGGCTGCTCGCCGAGGAACGCGACGCGGTCGGCCCGTTCCCGGCCGGACGCTGGGACGTGGAGGCGCTCTACGACCCCGACCCCGACACCCCCGGCACCTCCTACACCCGCGAGGGCGGCTTCCTCGACGACATCGAGTCCTTCGACGCGGGCTTCTTCGGGATCACCCCCAAGGAGGCGGCGGCCATGGACCCGCAGCAGCGGCTGCTCCTGGAGACCGCCTGGGAGGCGCTGGAGCGGGCCGGGATCGTACCGGGCGGACTCGCGGGCAGCACCACCGGCGTGTACGTCGGCATGTTCGGCAGCGACTATCTGGCGGGCTCCCGCCTCGACCAGCTCGACGGGTACGTCGGCACCGGCTCGGCACTGAGCGTCGCCTCCGGCCGGCTGGCCTACACGCTCGGCCTGCACGGTCCCGCGATGACCGTGGACACCGCCTGCTCGTCGTCGCTCGTCGCCACCCACCTCGCCGTCCAGGCGCTGCGTTCCGGCGAGTGCGACCTGGCCCTCGCCGGCGGGGTGACACTGATGGTGACCCCGCAGACGTTCGTCGAGTTCAGCCGGCTGCGCGGGCTGTCCCCGACCGGCCGCTGCCGCTCCTTCTCCGACGACGCCGACGGTGCCGTCTGGGCCGAGGGCGCCGGCATGGTCGTACTGAAGCGGCTCGCCGACGCGCGGCGCGACGGCGACGAGGTGCTGGCCGTGCTGCGCGGCACCGCCGTCAACCAGGACGGCCGCAGCCAGGGCCTGTCCGCGCCCAACGGGCCCGCGCAGGAACACGTGATCCGGCGGGCACTCACGCAGTCCGGGCTCACGCCCGCCGACATCGACTACGTGGAGGCCCACGGCACCGGCACCACCCTCGGCGACCCCATCGAGGCGAACGCGCTGACGCAGGTCTTCGGCGCCACCCGCCCCGACGACCGGCCGCTGTATCTCGGGTCCCTGAAGTCCAACATCGGGCATGTGCAGGCCGCCTCGGGCATCGCCGGGCTGATCAAGGTCGTCGAGTCGCTCCGCCACGAGACCCTGCCGGCCACCCTGCACGCCGGCACGCCCAGCCGGCACGTCGACTGGGCGGACAGCGGACTGCACCTGCTGCGCGAGCCGGTGGCCTGGCCGTCCGGAGAGCGGGTGCGGCGGGCCGGAGTGAGCGCGTTCGGGATCAGCGGCACCAACGCACACGTGATCGTGGAGGAGGTCCCGGCCGCGCGGATGGCCTCGCCGACCCGGGACGGCGACGAGCGCCCGGCCGCCGGACTGTTCCTGCTGTCCGCGCGCAGCGAGCCGGCCCTGCGCGGGCAGGCCGCACGCCTCGCCCGGCACCTGACCGACGACGTGTCCCTGCCGGACGTCGCCCACACCCTGGCCCGGCACCGCAGCCACTTCGAGCGGCGCGCCGGACTCGTCGCCCACGACCGGGACGAACTCCTCGCGCAGCTGGAGGCGTTGGCGAGCGGCCGCATGCCGGTGCCGCCGGCACGACGGGAACAGGACGGCAAGGTCGCCTTCGTGTTCGCCGGGCACGGCGGGCAGTGGCCGGGCATGGGCCTGGAACTGATGGCGCAGTCGGAGGCGTTCCGTGAGGAGCTCACCCGGATCGACGAGGCCGTACGGCGGCACGCCGGCTGGTCGGTGCTCGACGCGCTGCGCGCCCCGGAGGAGTTCTCCCCGCTGGACCGCACCGAGTACCTGCAGCCCGTGCTGTTCGCCGTCAACGCCTCGCTCGCCGCCGCCTGGCGGGCGCTCGGCGTCACCCCCGGCGCGGTGGTCGGGCACAGCCTCGGCGAGATCGCGGCCGCGTACAGCGCGGGCGCGCTCGGACTCGACGACGCCGTGACCGTGGTCACCGGCCGCGCCCACGCGGTCGTGCCGCTGGTCGGGCGCGGTGGGATGGCCGCCGTGGAACTGCCGCGGGCGGACGTCGAGGAACTCCTCGCGCCGTACACCGGCCGGCTGTTCGTCGCCGCGGTCAACAGTCCCGGATCCACGGCCGTCTCCGGCGACTCGGGCGCCCTGGCCGAGCTGCGCGCCCGCCTGGAGGAACGCGGCGTCACCGTACGGCGGCTGTCGACGCCGTTCGCTTCGCACACCCCGCTGATGGAACCCCTGCGGGACGAACTCCTGGAGAGGTTCGGCGGGGTGCGGCCCGTCGAACCGCGCACCCCGCTGTACTCCAGCGTGCTGGCCGAACCCGTGCCGGGCGAACGCCTCGACCCCGCCTACTGGTTCGCCAACCTCAGCCGGCCCGTCCGCTTCGCCGACACGATCCGCCGCCTGCTCGACGACGGCTACCGCCACTTCGTCGAGCTCAGCCCGCACCCGTCCCTCACGGCCTCCATCGAGGCGGTCGCCGCCGACGCAGGATCCGACGCGGCCGCCGTCGGCTCACTGCGCCGGCAGCAGGACGGCCGGCACGTACTGCTGCGCAGGGCCGGCGAGCTGTACGCGGCCGGCCACACCCCGGACCTGGAAGCACTTGTCCCGGCCGGCCACCGCGTCGCCCTGCCGACGTACGCCTTCGCCCGATCCCGGCACTGGCTCGCGCCCGCCCCGGCCACCGCCTCCGGCGGCTCCCCGCTGCTCGGCACCCACGTCGAGGCCAGTGACACACCCGGTCGGCACCTGTTCCAGAGCGAGATCGACCTGCGCGACCGCCGCTTCGCCTATCTGACGGACCACCGTGTCACCGGTGAGGTGTGGCTGCCGGGCTCCGCCTTCCTCGGCATGGCCCTGGAGGCCGCCGCGACCGTCGAGCAGTCAGCCGAGGTGCGCCTGGCCGACGTCGACTTCCTGCGGCCCCTGCGTCTGGAGGAGGAGCGGCCCGTACGGCTCCAGCTGGTGCTGCGGCCCGCCCAGGACGGCGTCCGGGAGTTCACCGTGGCGGCCGCCGCGCCCGGCGCCCGCTGGGAGCGGCATGTCACCGGCCGCGTCCTCACCGGCGCGTCCGGTGACACCGGCACGGCCGAGCCGCCGTCGGTCCTGCGCGCACGCTGCACCGAACAGGCGGATCCGCCCGCCCTCTACGCGCGGCTCGGCACCCTCGGCATCGAGTACGGCCCGGCCTTCCGCGGCCTGACCGACGGCCTGCGCGACGCCTCCACCGCCCTCGCCCGGCTGGCCGACCGGTCCGCCGAGGGACACCTGCTGCACCCCGCCGTCCTCGACGCGGCCTTCCACAGCGCCGGTCTGCCCGGTGACGCGCCCGAGGGCCGGGCGTTCGTGCCCGCCGGGGTCGGACGGCTGCGGTTCACCGGGCGGCGCACCGCACCCGCGTGGGTCACCTGCGCGCTGCGGTCCGTGGACGGCGACACCGCCACGCTCGACCTGCGCCTGTGGGACGACGACGAACAACTCGTCCTGGAGGCGCGGGAGTTCCGGCTGGCCGCGCTCTCGCCGCTGGACGGCGCGCTCTTCGAGACCCGCTGGCAGCCCCGCCCCGACGCCCGGGAACCCGCGACCGACGGCCGCTGGCTGATCCTGGCCGACACCACGGGCGTGGCCGACGAACTCGCCGCGCGCCTCGGGGCGTCGACCCCGCACGTCGTGGCACGGGACGGGGAGACGTTCGCCCCGGACGGGCCCGGCCGCTACGTCCTCGACCTGACCGACGAACACCAGCTGACCCGGTTGCTCGACGAGGCGTTCCCGGACGGCCCGCCCGAGCGGGTGGTCCAGCTGACCGCGCTCGACGCCCCGCCGGTCACGGACGACCTGAGCGCCGGCCGGGCGGCCCGCCTGTGCTGCCTGAGCACCCTGCACCTGGTGCGGTCCCTCACCGGCCGCGGTCCGGCGCCGCGCCTGTTCGTCGTCGTCCGCGCCAGCCAGGCCGCCGGCGACCACCCGCGGGTCGCCCGTCCGCAGCAGGCGCTCGCCTGGGGCTTCGGCCTGGCCGTCGCGCAGGAGCACCCGGAGCTGTCCACCACCCTCGTCGACCTGCCCGACACCGGCGGGACCGACGCGCTGTGGACCCAGCTGCGGCACGCCGACGACGAACGGCTCGTCGCGCTGCGCGAGACGGGCCGCCTGGTGCCCCGCCTGGCCCGCACCCGCCCCGACGACGGCGCCGACGGCACCGTCAGCCCCGACGGCGTCCACCTGATCACCGGCGGTCTCGGCGGCCTGGGCCGGGTCGTCGCCGAACGCCTGGTCCGGCTCGGGGCGCGGCGGCTGGCCCTGCTGAGCCGCGGCACGCCCGGCCCGGACGCCGCCGCCTGGATCGCCGGCCTGGAGCAGCGCGGCGTCACCGTGCACCTGGCCCGCGCCGACGTCGCCGACCGCGCCGCCCTCACGGCCGCCCTGGACGCCGTGCGCGAGGAGGCCGGGGCCATCGCCACCGTCGTGCACGCGGCCGGTGTCCTCGACGACGCCACCGTGGCGAACCTGACCGACGAGCGCGTCCTGCGCGTCCTCGCGCCGAAGGTCCTCGGCACCGCCCTGCTCACCGAACTGGTCCCCGAGGCCGGCAACCTGGTGCTGTTCGCCTCGGCGGCCGGCCTGCTCGGCTCCGCCGGACAAGCCCCGTACTGCGCGGCCAACGCCTTCCTCGACGCCTGGGCCCACCACCTCGACCGGCGTGCGCTGAGCCTGGACTGGGGCGCCTGGACCGGCGTCGGCATGGTCGCCGCCTCGGGCACCCGCGCCGCCGAGACCGGCCGGTCGGGACTCGTCCCCTTCACCCCCGAGGACGGCGGCGCACTCTTCACGCGCGTGCTGGGCGACTCCCGGCGCCGGCTCGCCCCGATCGCCCTCGACTGGGAGATGCTGGCCCTCGCGCCCGACCTCGCCCGCACGCGCCCGGTCCTCGGCGACCTCATCGGCGCACCGGCCGGCGACCCGGACGCGGACGAACTCGTGCGCAAGGTGTTCGCGGCGGCCACCGAGGAGGACCGCGCCATCTGGCTGGAGGCATACGTACGGGCGCGGATCACGGCCGTCTCCGGAGGCGTGGCGGACGTGACCGCGTCGACGGCCCTGAAGGAACTCGGCCTGGACTCCCTGATGCTGGTGCGGCTGCGCAACGACTTCGCCCGCGAACTCGGCGTCGACCTCCCGGCCGCCGAGGTGTTCTCGGCCGCCGACACCCGGGGTCTCGCCCGCATGCTGGCCACCGCGCTGCCTGAGCAGGCGGTGGCCCCCGAGGAACAGCCGGCGGCCACCGGCGAGGTGCCCGCCACCGAGCTGCTGCCCGCGACCCGGGACGTGGTGCGACTGCTGCGCAGCGCCGGGCCCGGCATGCCCGCCGCCGCCCACGCCATCGGCCTCGCGCTGCGGCTCACCGCCCCGACCACCCGCGACGCGCTCACCGGCATCCTCGCCCGGCTGACCGCACGCCACGCGGCGCTGCGCACCGGCATCGTCACCGGTGCCGACGGCGGACGGCTGCTGCGCGTGGACCGCGAGACACCGGAACCGGTGCTGCGCTGGACCCCCGTCGCCGACGGCACGGACCTCGACGCGGCGAGCCGCCTGCGTGCGCTGCTGGAACCGCCGTTCGACCTGGCGCGGCCGTCCCTGTGGCGGTTCGAGCTGCTGGACGGCGGCGAGCACGGGCAGACCCTCGTCCTCGGCGCTCACCACGCGGTGAGCGATCTGCAGTCCCTGCTGCTGGTGGCGGGGGAGATCGACACCGAGCTGTCCGGCAGGCCCCTCGGCGGCCACACCACCAACCGGGACGTCGCCCTGCTCGTCCAGTCCCAGGACAGCGGCGGCGCGGACGGACCGGCCGCCGACGCGGAATGGCGCGCGGCCTTCGAGGGAGCCGCACGTCTCGACCTGACGCTGAGTCATGAGCGCCCGGCCGAACGCTCCTACCGGGCGGGCAGTGTCACCGTGCCGGTCCCGGACGAGCTCACCGCCCGGATCTCGGCCGCCGCGAGCCGCCTCGGCGTCACACCGGCCGCGTTCTGCCTCGGCGCCCTCACCGTGCTCCTGGCCCGCGAGCGGCAGCGTGAGCGGTTCGTCCTCGCGGTGCCCGTGGACACCCGGATCCACGCGGACGCGTACGACGCCCTCGGGTTCTTCGGGGTGCCGGTGCCGTTCCCGGCCGAGGCCCGGCCCGGAGAACGGGTCGGGGAGGTGCTGCACCGCACCGACGTGCGCCTGCGCCGGATCCTCGCCAAGGGCGCGATGTTCTCCGACGTGCTGCCGACCCTGTCCCGTCAGGGCCTGCACCGGCCGAACGCCCCTCTGGTGGAGGTCTACTTCAACTACGTCCGCTCCGCCGCCGGCCGCCTGGACTCCCTGGAGGTGCTGCCGGCCGGGACGGGCTACTCCGACCTCGACCTGATGATCACCATGACCCCCGACGCGGGCCGGATCCGGCTGGACCACAACCTCGACATCCTCGACGCGGCGGCGACGCGCGCCCTTGCGGAGGACTACCTGCGTCTGCTGGAGGAGACGGCCGAGGATCCGGCGGCGGCCGTCGGCACGGCTGCCCGCACCGCTGCGGGCACGGCTGCGGGCACCCCGTCCGCTCCCCCTGCCCGGGTGGCGCTCGCCGCCACCTTCGCGCTCGGCACCCTGCCGCTGATGTGCCATGCGGCCCTCGACGCGGAGCCGGCCACGCGCGGGACGACCGTCGCGGAGGCGCCGTACCACCAGGTGCTCGCCGCGCTCCAGGACCCCTCCGGGGTCTTCTCCGCCCCGGAGACGGCGGTGGGCGTGGTGCTGCTGCGCGGGGCCGATCTCGAACGGTTCGGCGCCCTGGACGACGAACTGCTCGCCGAGCTGCGCGGCGCCTGTTCCGCCGCGCTGCGCGCACTCATCGAGCGGACCGGCAAGCCGGTCGTCGTCGGCATCCTGCCCACCGCCCGCCCCGACGACCGCCACACCGCCTGGGAACAGCAACTGGCCGCCGACCTGGCCGAGCAGCCCGGCATCGCCGTCCTCGGCACCGACGCGTGGACCCGCCGTCACAGCGTCGAGGAGATCTTCGACGAACGCACCGAGCGGCTGGCCCATCTGCCGTTCACCGCACCGTTCCAGGCAGCCGTGGCCCTGACGCTCGCCGAGGCCGTCCGCGCGGTGCGCCGCCCCGCGCCCAAGGTGATCGCGGTCGACGGCGACGAGACCCTGTGGGGCGGCGTCGCCGGGGAGACAGGACCGGCGTCGGTGGACCTGACCGGCCCGCGCGCCCTGCTGGCCCGCCGCCTGCTGCGCTGGCGGGAGGCGGGCGCCCTGCTCGTCCTCGTCAGCAACAACGACGAGGACGTGGTCCGCGCGGTCCTCGACCGCCCCGACAGCACGCTCAAGGCCGAGCACTTCAGCGTGCTCTCCGCCGCCTGGGGCCCCAAGCCGGCACGGCTCTCCGAGGCCGCCCGCACCCTTGGCCTCGGTCTGGACAGTTTCGTGTTCCTGGACGACAACCCCGCCGAGATCGCCCGGATGCGCGCGGCCCACCCGCAGGTGCTGTCGGTGACCTGCCCGCCGGCCGGCGAACTCCCCGGCTTCCTGGACCGGTTGTGGCCGCTGGTCCCGGCGGCGGCGACCGCCGAGGACGCGCTGCGGGCACGCTTCTACGAACAGGAACGCGAACGGGACGCGGCGCGTGCGCAGGCCGGCTTCGAGGAGTTCCTCGCCGGGCTCGAGCTGGAGGTCGACATCCGCCCGCTGGCGGAGGCCGATGTGCGGCGAGGCGAGCAACTCGTCCGCCGGACCAACCAGTTCACCCTCCGGGCGCGCTCGTCGGACGGCGGTGACCTGGCGCGCTGGCGCGAGAGCGGCGAGGTGTGGACGGCTGCGGCGCGGGACCGGTTCGGCGACTACGGGCAGATCGGCCTCATCGCCGTACGGGCCGAGGGCGACCTGCTCGACGTCCTCGCCTGGTCGATGAGCTGCCGGGCGCTCGGCCGAGGAGTCGAGGAGCGGCTGCTGCAGTGGACGGCGGCACGGGCGGAGGAACTCGGCTGCACCAAGGTCCGGCTCACGGCGGAGCGCACCCCGCGCAACGCACCGGCGCGGCGGCTGCTGGCCGCGCTCGGCGGGGGAGACGAGAACGACGACCGCCTGGAAGCCGTCGTCACACCGGAACACCTGCGGGCGTTCCGGTCCTGGCGGCAGCAGTAGGCCCCGCTGCGGCGGAACGGAAAGGAACACGGACCAGTGAAGGCAGTCACGGCGGCGAAGGGCTCCCATGCGTGAGGTGAACCAGGACACGGTGGCGGAAGCCGAGTCCATCGAACGGGGCGGCGGGACGCTCGGGATCAGCGAACTGCTGGCCAAGGTGGCCGAGCAGACACGGCCGCCGGCCGAGGCCGAGGCCACCGACGGGGCGCCTGCCGCGGCCACGGCCTCGGACCGGGACGCGGACACCCCTGCTGCGGCCGCTGCCGCGACGGCGCCCGAGAGCGCCGAGGGGCTCGGGCGCCCGGCCGCGGAGTCCGGCGGTGACCCGCACGTGCGTCCGGCCGGGGAGGACGGTGCCGGGGACTCTCGGGCGCGCGACGCCGGAGAGCCTGACGGTCTCCCCGCCGCATCCGCCGGACCTGCCGACGTCGCGCCGGACCCCGGGCCCAACCCGGGAACGAACTCGGGAACGAACTCGGGAGAGCACACCACCGACACTGGTTTGGCCACGACCATCGCCGCCATCGCCGGACGTTTCGTGCCCGGCGGGCAGCTCGCCGTGGACGCCGACTTCTTCGACGCCGGCGGTACCTCCGTCAACGCCGTCGAACTCGCCGCCGCGCTGGAGGACGAGCTCGGGATCGTGCTCGATCTGGACGAGGTGTTCGCCGACGCCCGTCCGAGCAGCCTCGCCCGCCGGTGTCTGCACAGCGGCACACCACCCGAGGCCGTACGACCGTCGCCCATACCGCCGTCGCCCCTACCGCCGTCGACCGCACGGCCGGCGACCGCACCGCCCGCAGCCGAACCGCCTGCGACCGTCTCGCCGGTTCCGGCCACACGCCCCGCGCTCGTCCTGCCCGCCTCGTCCGGCCCTGAGTCGGCCGGCCCCCACTCCACCGCCCGCCCCGACGACCTCGAGCAGATCCTCGCCGACCTGGCCCTGGCCGACCGGCTCCCCTTCACCGCGAACCCCGAGCCCCTGCCGCCCCGCCGGATCCTGCTCACCGGTGCCACCGGCTTCCTCGGCGGGCACATGCTGCTCGACCTGCTCCGGCACAGCGACGCGCACGTGTACTGCCTGGTCCGCGCCGCCGACGAGGCCGCGGCGCTCGCCCGGCTCGGCGAGGCGCTCACGAGCTACCGGCTGCCCTGGTCGTCGGAGGTCCGCCGGCGCATCACCGTCCTCCCCGGCGACATGCGCCGCCCCCGCCTCGGCCTCTCCGACGAGACGTGGACGAGGCTCACGCGGGAGCTGGACAGCGTCGTCGGCGTCGCCGCCGCCGTGGACTTCCTGCGCGGCTACCAGTCGCTGCGGCACAGCAACGTCCTCGGCGCCCTGACCCTCGCCGAGCTCGCCGCGACGGGACGCCCCAAGCCGCTGCACCACATCTCGTCCGTCGCCGTGTTCAACGAGGTCGGCATCGCCTCCATGGGTGAGGACGACCCGCTCGCGCACGTCGACCGCCTGATCGCCGGCTACGACCAGACCAAGTGGGCCGCCGAAGTGGCCCTGCGCCGCGCCCGCGACCACGGCCTGATCGTCACCGCGCTGCGCCCCGGCGGCATCGGGGGCCACACCAAGACCGGTGCCTACAACCCGCAGGACCTCAGCAGCGGCCTGATCTCGGCCTTCGGCCGCTTCCGCACCGTTCCCGCCTTCCGCTACCTGAACGCCGCCCCCGTCGACTGGGTGAGCCGCGTCGCCGCGGCCGTCGTCTGCGAACCCGACGCCTGGGGCTTCGACTACAACCTCACCGGCGTCCCCAACACCCTGGACGACGTCGTACGGGACATGGCGTTCGGCGGGATGCATGTGCGCGTGCAGGACTGGGACGAGTGGCGCACCGACACCCTGGCCAGGCTGGAGGCCGAGCCGGTCCCCGAACTCGCTTTCCTGACCCGCGTGTTGCAGAGCCCCACCGCGCTGAAGCTGTGCGAGGCCACGCTCAAGGGGCCGGCCGCGGAGATGGAGCGCACCGCCGCCCTCGTCGAGGCGCTGGGCCTGCCGCCCGCCGAACGCTACGACGCCCGCGCCCAGTTGAAGACGTTCGAGAAGCTCGCCGAGGACGGTCTCGGCCGCCTCCCGTCCAAGGACGACCAGCCCTACCTGTGGTTCTCCGAGACCACCGAGGGCGCCGTCGGACCGGCCGGCGCCCCCGCCGACAGCCCCTGCTCCATGGCCCTCACCCTCTCCATCGCGAGCATGCACCAGCTGGTGAGCGAGCGCCGCGTCGACGTCCGCGGCACGGTGACCTGCCCCGCGCTGCACGCCGAGGCGCTGACGGTGGAGCGCGGCGACCTGTGGGTCCGCCCCGAGGAGGGCATCCCGCAGCGGCACGGGATGAAGCACCAACTGCTCCGCTACCGCCTGGAGCTGCGGGACGCCGACGGCGGACGCTGGTGGCTGGAGGGCCGCAAGCACGCCCGGGCCCGCCGCGACCTGTGGCGGCAGACCCGCGCCCTGACCGTCGAGATCGGCCCCGAGGGCGCGCCGGCGACGCTGGCCGGCGAGGTCGTCGTCCCCGCCGACTCCTACGTCCGCGACCAGATCGACGGCATCGAGGTCGACCCGCGCCTGACCGGTCAGGAGAAGCGGGCCGCCAAGCTGACCTGGCTCGCCTGGTTCGGCCTGGAGATGGGCCGCGGACTGCTCGGCCCCTTCGCCCGCGCCGCCGCCGACCTGCTCGACCTGCGCCGCACCACCACCCTCACGGAGCGCAACCGATGATCTTCCGGCCCAGGACCAGGACCACCGCACGGCCCGCCCTCCGCCGGGTCAGGACCGCCCCCGCGCTGCGCCCCCTCCGGCACCGCCTCGACCCGGCCGCCGTCGAGGAGATCCCGCTGCGCGCCGCCGACGGCACACGCCTCGGACTCACGCGTGTCGACAGCGGCGACCGCGGCCGTCCCGCCGTCCTGCTGCTGCACGGGCACACCGCCTCCGCCGACATGTTCCTGCTGCCGGAGACCCGCAACCTCGTCGACGTCCTCCTCGACGACGGCTACGAGCCCTGGCTGCTCGACTGGCGCGGCAGCTGCCGGCTGCCCTACAACGAGACCGGCGGACGCTACACCTACGACGACGTCGCCCTGTACGACATCCCCGCCGCCGTCGCCCACATCCGCGAACGCGTCGGCGACCGCCCGCTGTTCGTGGTCGCCCACTGCATCGGCTCGCTCACCCTGTCGCTGAGCATGACCGCCGGACTGGTGCCGGGACTCGCGGGCGTGGTCTCCCAGGGCGTGTTCCTCACACCCAAGCTGGCCGGCCGTACCTCCCTGCGCATGTCGCTCGCGGGGGAACTGCTGAAGTCCCGCATCGACCACATCCCCGTCGACTTCCGCAAGGTCGGCCTGTGGTCGAAGTACACCCCGCTGTTCGCCCTCGCCTCCCGCAAGGCCGACTGCCCCGACCCGACCTGCCAGATCCTGCACAACTCGGCCTGGGGGACCGGCGCTTCGCTGTTCGTGCACGAGCACCTCACCGAGGCCACCCACGACCGGCTGGCCGACCTCCTCGGCCCCGCGCCGCTGTGGATCCTGCCCCACCTGCGGCGCATCGAACTGGCCCGCACGGTCGTGCGCTGGCACGACACCGACCACCGCTACCGCGCCCTGCCGCCCAACGCCCTCGACGCCGCCGCCCGCATCGACACCCCCGTGCTGCTGCTGGCCGGCAGCGAGAACGGGCTGTGGCTCGACTCGCAGAAGCTCTGTCACGAGGTGCTCGCCCGCAGACAGCCGCAGCTCGACGTGCGCTACACCGAGATCCCGGGCTACGGCCATCTCGACACGTTCCTCGGCCGGGGCGCCGCGCTCGACGTGTACGGCCACATCCTGGACTTCCTCGGTGAACGCCGCTGACGGCCGCTACCCTACCGATCAGTAACCCAACGGCACACCAGGAGGCGACGCCCCATGCCGCAGTTCGCTGTCGACGGCGCGGAACTCACCTACGACGACGAGGGCCCGCGCGACGCCGAGGGCGTGCCCCTGGTGTTCATCCACGGGTGGACGGCCAACCGGCACCGCTGGGACCACCAGATGGAGCACTTCGCCGCCGGGCGCCGGGTGATCCGCCTCGACCTGCGCGGACACGGCGACAGCACCGGCATCGGGGCCCGCGCGATCGCGGACCTCGCCGGAGACGTCATGGCCCTCCTCGACCACCTGGAGGTCGACCGGTTCGTCCCGGTCGGCCACTCCATGGGCGGCATGATCGCCCAGACCATCGCCCTCACCCACCCCGAGCGGGTCGAGCGCATGGTCCTCGTGAACTCCATCAGCCGAATGGCCTACAGCCGGGGACGCGGACTGCTGATGGCCGCCTCCACCCGCGTGCCGTTCAAGCTGTTCGTCGCCGCCAACATCCAGCGCGCCTTCGCCCCCGGCCACCCCCGCCACGAGATCAAGGAGTACATCCGCGCCTCCGCGGCCACACCCCGCGAGGTCGTGATGACGCTGTACGACGCCATGCGGGCCTTCGACGTCCTGGACCGGGTCGGCGAGATCCGCGTCCCCACCCTGATGGTGCACGGCTACCACGACATCCAGCTCCCGGTGCACCAGATGCTGCGCATGGCCAAGGGCTACCCGGACGCGGTGATCCGCATCATCGACGCGGGCCACGAACTGCCCGTGGAGAAGCCGAAGGAGCTGACCGCCGCCCTCGACTGGTTCCTGTCCGGGCCGCCCTCCCGGCCCTGAGCCACCGGGCGCCTTCGAGTCGCCGCACCCCGCGCGGCGCGGCAGCATGGCCCACGTGCGCCGCGGCGGGAGAGCCGAGGCGTGAGTGACCTCGCGGTGCCGGGTACCCGGGCCGTCCGCCACCAGCGGCCGGCCGGGCGCACCGTGCCCGGGCCCGCCGCAGCCGAGAGCAGCCGAAGGAGCCCACGAACATGACGGACGTATCGAGCCGGGGCCCCGCTCCGGGCGACGACCGCAAGGTACTCACCAACCGCCAGGGCCATCCGGTCTACGACAACCAGAACCAGCGCACCGTCGGCGCCCGCGGCCCGGCCACGCTGGAGAACTACCAGTTCCTGGAGAAGATCAGCCACTTCGACCGGGAACGCATCCCCGAGCGGGTGGTGCACGCCCGTGGCGTCACCGCGTACGGCTACTTCGAGGCGTACGGGAAGTGGGGCGACGAGCCGATCTCCCGCTACACCCGCGCCAAGCTCTTCCAGGAGCCGGGCAAGCGCACCGACCTGGCCGTCCGCTTCTCCACGGTCATCGGCGGACGCGACTCCTCCGAGGCCGCCCGCGACCCGCGCGGATTCGCGGTGAAGTTCTACACCGAGGACGGGAACTGGGACCTCGTCGGCAACAACCTGGGCGTCTTCTTCATCCGGGACGCGATCAAGTTCCCGGACGTCATCCACGCCCTCAAGCCCGACCCGGTCACCTTCGAGCAGCAGCCTCGGCGCATCTTCGACTTCATGTCGCAGACGCCCGAGTCGATGCACATGCTGGTCAACCTGTTCAGCCCGCGCGGCATCCCGGCGGACTACCGCCATATGCAGGGCTTCGGCGTCAACACCTACAAGTGGGTCAACGCCGAGGGCGAGACCAAGCTGGTCAAGTACCACTGGATGCCCAAGCAGGGCGTGCGCAGCATGACCGAGGAGGACGCGGCCAACGTCCAGGCCGAGGGGCTCGGACACGCCACCAAGGACCTCTACGAGGCGGTGGGGCGCGGCGACCACCCCGAGTGGGAACTGCTCGTCCAGATGATGGACGACCACGAGCACCCGGAGCTGGACTTCGACCCGCTGGACGACACCAAGACCTGGCCCGAGCAGGACTTCCCGCCCAAGCCGGTGGGCCGCATGGTGCTGAACCGGATGCCGGACAACTTCTTCGCCGAGAACGAGCAGATCTCCTTCGGCACCGGCGTCCTCGTCGACGGCCTGGACTTCTCCGACGACAAGATGCTCGTCGGCCGCACCTTCTCCTACAGCGACACCCAGCGCCACCGGGTCGGCCCGAACTACCTCCAGCTCCCGGTCAACCAGGCCAAGAACGCCGACGTGCGCACCAACCAGCGCGACGGCCTCATGACCTACCACCAGGACGGCCACGGGGAGAACCCGCACGTCAACTACGAGCCGTCGATCACCGGCGGGCTGCGCGAGGCCCAGTACCCGACGCACGACGAGCAGGGCCCGGAGATCCGGGGCCGACTCACCCGCCGGCGCATCCCCCGCACCAACGACTACCAGCAGGCCGGCCAGCGCTATCTGCTCATGGAGGACTGGGAGCGCGACGACCTGGTGCACAACTTCGTCACGCTGATCTCCCAGTGCGACCGTGCGGTGCAGGAGCGCATGGTCTGGCACTTCCTGCTGGTCGAGAACGACCTCGGCCGCCGGGTCGGCGAAGGACTCGGCATCACGCCCGAGGACGTCGCCACGCTGGAACCCCTGGCGAGCCAGGACCTCACCGACGAGGACCGCAAGCGGCTGTCCCACCTCGGCGACAACCCGCCGCGCGACGTGGAGGGCCTCACCATGACCCACTGCGTCCCCGACGAACGCCACGTCGTGACCCGCTGAACGAACGACCCCGTGGGACCTTCGACGGGGGCGGGACATTCGCCGTCAACCGCTCACGCGGGACGGTGAATTCCCGTCACCCGCCGATCGTCCCGGGCCGGGCCGGGGGAGCACTGGGTCATGACGAGTTCACCGTTCCAGCGCACCCTCACCCTGCCCGCCTCCCTGTGCGAACAGGCCGTCGAGCACCTGGAGCAGGCCGCGCAGCGGACCGTCGACGGTGCCGGGATCCCGCTGAAGGCGTTCCGGGCCGCCGCCGACAACGACTACACGCTGCCGGTCTCCGTGGTGGAACAGGCCGCCGGCTGCCTGCTGGTCCTGGCCACCGAGACCGCCCAGACCGCACGCCCCTCCGCCCTGCGCGCCACCATCGGCATCGCCCTGCGTCTGCGCGACGCCGTGGAGGCCGTCCACCAGCCCGCACTGACGACCCGGTTCTGGTGACGTCGGCCCCTCCCGCGTCACCCGCGGCGCCGCATGGCCGCCGTGCGCGAGGGAACCCGCACCCCCCCCCACCCCGACATCCCAGGAGAAGGCCATGAGTGTGTTGCGCGTCCTCGGCCGCCCGATGCTCGCGTCGATGTTCATCGCGGGCGGCCTGGAATCCGCCCGCCGCCCGCAGGACGTCACCCCGGTCGCCGACCCCGTCGTCCAGCCCGTCACCGAACGCGTCCAGGCGCTGCCCGACCGCACCGAGCAGGTCGTACGGCTCAACGGCGCCGTCCAGGTCGTCGCCGGACTGATGCTGGCCACCGGACGCATGCCCCGCCCGGCCGCGCTCGCCGTCGCCGCCACGCTCGTCCCCACCACGCTGGCGGGACACCGCTTCTGGGAGGAGGAGGACCCCGACGCACGCAGTCAGCAGCGCGTCCACTTCCTGAAGAACCTCTCCATGCTCGGCGGGCTGCTGATCGCCGCCGACGACACCGGCGCCGCCCCCTCGCTGCTGTGGCGCGGCCGGCACACCGCCCGCGGCGTGCGCCGCGACGCCCGCCTGGTACGGCGCTCCGTCCGCGCCGGCGCCAGGCCCGCCGCCGCGGCCGGCCGCGTCCGCGGCAAGCTGCCCCGCTGACCGAGAACCGTCACGCACCGTACCCGGGCCGCGCGGGAGGCGTTAGCCCCCGACGGCCGGGGGGACCCGAGGGACCCGGCACGGTGTGCCACCACGAACCGGAGGAGGAAGAGATGGGACACGGAGGAAACGTCATCGACGAACTGGTGACCGATCACCGGGAGGTCGAGGAACTCTTCACCAAGATCGAGGAACTGCCCCCGGGCCACAAGGACCGCAAGACGTACGCCGACCAGGCCACCATCGAACTCGTCCGCCACTCCGTGGCCGAGGAGGCCTACCTCTACCCGGCGGTGCGGGAGCACGTGCCCGGCGGGGACACCCTGGCCGACAAGGAGCTCGAGGACCACGCCGAGGCCGAGCGGATCATGAAGGACCTAGAGGGCTGCGACGCCGGTGACCCGGAGTTCGACCGGCTCGTCGGCATGCTGATGAGCGAGATCCGGTCCCACATCGCGGACGAGGAGGGCAACCTCTTCCCCAGGCTGCGCGCCTCCTGCCCGCCCGAGCAGCTCGACCAGCTCGGGGACAAGGTGCGGCAGGCGAAGAAGACGGCACCGACCCGGCCGCACCCCGCCGCGCCGGACAAGCCCCCGGCGAACAAGCTGCTGGCACCGGGCGTCGGCATGGTGGACCGGCTGCGCGACGCGCTGAGCGGGCGCGGCAAGCTCGAGTGACACGGTCACGGACACTCCGGGACGCCAGGTGGGAGGGCCCGTCGCCGCGACGCGACGGGCCCTCCCACGTGTCCTCACCGGGCCTGCTCCTTCCGGGCCCGCCTTTTTGCCCGGCCCGTCCCTCCGGGGTCAGGGCGGCCACTCGTCGTCGTGTCCGGTGACCACCGCCGGGGTCCGGCCGGACCCTCCCGTGAGGGCGGCCACCGTGCGTTCCAGGCCCTCCTCCCAGGGCACCCTCGGCGACCAGCCGAACAGCTCGTGCGCGAACCCCGTGGCAGGCCGCGGCCGCTCGTCACAGGGGGCGGCCGGTGCGGCCGGTGGGGCGACGTACACCAGCGGCGACCGGGAGCCCGTCAGCTCGATCACCCGCCGGGCCACCTCCCCGTCGGTCGTCTCCTCGTCCGACCCCAGGTCGACCGGCCGCACCGACCGCCCCGCGGCCACCAGCAGCATCCCGTCGACCGCGTCGTCGACGTAGCACAGCGAGCACGGGCGGCTGCCGTCACCGGTGACCGCGACCGGCTCACCCGCGAGCGCCTGCCGGACGAAGACCGGGATCATCCGGCCGTCGTCCGTCCGCATCCGGGGGCCGTGCACGGCGAACAGCCGCACGATGCCCGCGTTGCTGCCCCGGGCCCCCGCGTGGGCGGCCACGAGAGCCTCGGAGAACCGCTGGGCCTCGACGTACGCGGTGCGCGGGGCCAGCGGATCCGCCGCGTCGCCCGGCGCGGGCGGGGGCGCGGCGAGCGGTGAGTCGCCGTCGTCCGCGGGCGCGGAGGCGAGCAGGAAGCGGGCCCCGTGCCTGTCCGCCACGGCGAGCGCGTTGCGGGTGCCCCGGCCGGCCGCGTCGAGGACCTCCACGGGCCGCTCCAGCCCGTCCGTCGGCGAGGCCGGGCCGGCGAGGTGCAGGACCAGGTCGTAGGGCCCGGCGAGCGCGTTCGGGCAGGCCGGATCGGCGAGGTCGTACTCCAGGAACCGGAAGCCGGGCCGACCGGTGAGCCGGCCGATGTTGTCGGCGTGGCCGGTGGAGAGATTGTCCAGACAGTCGACGTCGACTCCTGAAGCGAGCAGCCGCTCGCACACATGGGAGCCTAGGAAGCCCGCCCCGCCGGTCACCAGGGCGCGCCGCCACGGAGCCGGGGAGAGCGTGCCGTCGGGGAATGTCGTCATCGGCATCTTGGAACGCCCTTCTCACTGGTCCGACGCGAGAGAGCCGGCGCCCCGAGTGCCCCTGACGCACCGACTTCATGCGCTGACGCCCTGTGCGCGGCCGGTCACCGGGCGCGGGCGCGCGGCGTCTGTGATCAACCCCACTCACTGCGCCAAGTCCCCGTCTTCCACGGCGTAGTTGAAGCGTCGGGGCCGTCCGCCGGAGCCGCCACCGGAAAGGACTCGGGCCTCCCTTCTGCCACGATGGTCCGCGCCGTTTCCCGGCGACGGGAGCCGCCGCGCAGCGCAGCCGGCGTTCCGCTCCCCGAGTCCCCTTCGCCTGAGTCCCCGGACTCGTCTTCGAGTAGCGCACTGTGACTTCCTCACCCACCTCCGCCCTGCCCGCCCCCGCGCCGGAATCCGCTTCCGGCCCCGCCGAGGCCCCGTCCCGCTCGCCCTGGCGGTCCCTGCGGTACCGCAGCATGCGCTGGTGGTCCGTCGCCAACTTCGTGTCGAACGCCGGCACGTGGATGCAGCTCACGGTGCAGAACCTGCTGGTCCTGCAGATCACCGGGTCCGCCGCCGCCACCGGTCTGTCCATGTCCGTGCAGGCCGCCCCCGCCCTGCTGATGAGCATGCTGGGCGGCGCGATGGTCGACCGGTGGCCGCGGAAGCTCACCGCCGCGGTCAGCCAGGCGCTGCTCGGCGCGATCGCCTTCACCACGGCCGTCCTGGTGGCCACGGACCGGCTCGACATGACCTCCCTGATGGTGCTGGCCGCCGTGACCGGCATGGTCGCCACCGTCGACAACCCGGCCTGCGCCCTGCTCGGCAACGACCTCGTGCCCGCCGAGGACGTGCCCTCCGCCATCGGCGTGGGTGCGCTGGTGCACAACGCGGGCCGGCTCGCGGGCGCCGCCATGGCGGGCGTGACCGTCGGCTTCCTCGGCACGTCCGCCGCGTACTTCGCCAACGGGCTGTCCTTCCTCTTCGTGACCGCCGTCATCCCCTTCCTGCGGCCGGTGCGCGGCGCGGCCCGCCGGGTCGCGGGCGAGCGCGGGCGCGGGCGCGGGGAGCCGGACATGACCGTGCGCGAGGGGCTGGCCTTCTTCGCCCGTCGGCCCCGCCTGCTCGCGCTCGCCGGGATCACCGGGATCAGCGCGGTCTTCGGCCGCAACTACGGGCTCACCCTCGCCGTCCTCGTCACCGGGCCGCTCGCGGGCGGCGCCGGGGCGTTCGGCACGGTGTCCACGGTGCTCGCCGTCGGCGGCATCCTCGGTGCCGTCCTCGGCGCCCGGCTGCGCAAGCCGTCCGTGCGGGTCGTGGGCGCCCTCGCGGCGACGGGCGCGCTGCTTCAGGTGGTGGCGGGGCTGTCGCCCTCGCTGGCCGTCCTGCTGGTGCTCGTGCTGCCGATGGCCGTCGTCGAGTCCGTCTCCGACACCGCCGGGACCGCTGTGTTGCAGACCGACCCGCCCGCCCATCTGCGCGGACGCGTGCTGGGCGTGTGGGGCAGCATCGGCACGGTGTGGAGCCTGGGCGGACCCCCCGCTCTCGGCCTCCTGATGGAACTGGCCGGCCCCCGCGGCGCCCTCGTCACCGGCGGTCTGATCATCGCCGGCTCCCTCACGGCCGGCCACCTCCTGAGCTCCCGCCGCACGGCGACCCCCGTGCTGGTACGCACGGAGGAGGGCGACGTCTCGGACCGCACCGCCCTGAGCACCGCCGCCTGACGCCTGCGGCGGACAGCGCCCCTCCCGGCGTGCTCTCGCCGGACGCCGTCGGACGTCTCCGGTCAGCCCTGCGTCCACCAGGCCGGCGGCCGGCCCGCGCCGGTCGGGACGGGGCGGGTGTCGAGGACCTCGCGGTAGACCGCCTCGGTGGCTGCGGCGATGCGCGGCCAGCCGTAACGGTCGAGGACCCGGCGGCGCCCGGCCCTCCCGCACGCCTCGCGGGCCGCGGGATCCGCGAGCAGGCCGGCCACGGCACGGGCCAGCGCCGCCGGGTCGCGGGGCGGCACCAGCCGGCCGGTCCCCGGGTCGGCCACCGTGTCCAGCTGACCGCCGACCGCGCTCGCCACCACCGGCCGGCCGCACGCCATCGCCTCCAGCGGGACGATGCCGAAGGGCTCGTAGTCGGCCGGACACAGCACCACGTCGGCCGAGCGCAGCAACAGCGGCACCAGGGCGCCGCTCACCCCGCCGGTGAACCGGACCCGGTCGGCGACCCCCGCGTCCCGCGCGACACCCCGCAGTCGCCGTACCTCCGGGTCGTCGTCCAGCCGGTCCGCCGGCGGCCCGCCGACGACGAGCAACTCGGTGCCGGGCAGCCGTGCCAGCGCGGCCACCGACACAGCGGCGCCCTTGCGCGGCACCAGCCGGCCCAGGTGCAGCAGCCGATGACGGTGCGGGCCGCGCGGCGCCACCGGGCCCACCGGCGTGAACCGGTCGGTGTCCACCCCGCACGGCACGACGTCGATCCGGTGGGCCGGCACGCCCATCCGGGTCAGTTCGGCGACCTCGTCCCGGCAGGTGGCGATGATCCGGTCGCAGCCCAGGCCGAGCTCGATCTCGCAGCCGATCCGCTCGGGCGGACTGGTGTCCGCGAGCCCCTGGTGCCGCCGCTTCACCGCGCCCAGCGCGTGATACGTGTGCACCAGCGGCCGCCCCAGCTCGCGGGCCGCGGGCAGGGCGGCGAGGCCCGACATCCAGAAGTGCGCGTGCGCCACGTCGGGCGGGCGCGCCCGCCACTCCCGGGCCAGCCGGCGCCCGAACTCCGCCATGTACGGCAGCAGCGCGTCCTTGGGGACGGGTTCCGCCGGGCCCGCGGGCACGTGGTGCACCTCGACGCCCTCGCGCAGGCGCACCCGGTCGGGCAGGTCCGGGGCGTCCCGGCGGGTGTGCACGGTGACCCGGTGACCGCGATCGGCGAGCGCCCCGGCCAGCGCGGCGACGTGCACGTTCTGCCCGCCGGCGTCCACCCCGCCGAGCGCCGCGAGCGGACTGGCGTGCTCCGAGACCAGCGCGACGGACAGCACGCCGGGTGCCGTGTGCACCCCCGGGGCCGTGTTCATACGGCCGCTCCGCGGTCCGTCGGCTCCCCCCGGCCCTGCTCCCGCTCCCACGGCCCGCCCGCGGATCCCAACAGCCGGGCCACGGCGGCGAGCACATCGGCGTCGTCGATCCCGTCGAGACACGGGTGTCCCGGCACCGGACACTGCCGGGCCCGGGTGCCCGCGCAGGGCGCACGCTGGTCGCCGAGCAGCACGTGCGGTACGGCGTACGGGGCCCACCGCTCGGCCGGCACCACCGGCGCGAACAGGCTCACCACCGGGGTGCCGACCGCCGCGGCGAGATGGGCCGGTCCGGTGTTGCCGGTGACCACCACCCGGGCCCGCGCCAGCACCCCGGCCAGCTGCCGCAGATCCGTGGCACCGCCCAGGTCCAGGCCGTGCCGTCCCGCGACCCGCGCGGTCAGTTCCCGTTCCGTGCGGCCCCCGGTCACCACCACCCGGTAGCCCTCGGCGGACAGCGCCGCCACGGCCCGCGCGGCCCGCCCGGCGCTCCAGGCCCGGGCCGGGACGGCGGCTCCCGGGTGCACCACGACATACGGCTCGGTACCGGTGAGTCGGGCCGTCCCGGGCGGGGGAGCGACCCGCAGCCGCCCGTCGTCCCCGGGCGGCAGCGCGAAGCCCGCGGCGCGGGCCAGGTCCAGAGCGGCCAGGACCTCGTGCCGGCCGGGCCGTCGCCGGTGCCGGAGGTCCAGCAGGGCGCCGGGATAGTCGTCGCAGTCGGCGGCGATCCACCCGACCCCGGCCAGCTTCAGCAGCAACGCCGCCGGGAGCGGGCTCTGGTGGTACGACACCAGCACCAGCGCCCGGTCGAACCGGCCCGCCGTCAGGGCCCGCATCAGCTCCCGGGTGGCCGGGCGGGCGACCGGCGCCGGCTCCAGCCCCACCCAGGGCGCGTCGTAGACCAGCACGTCGTCCGCGCCGGGCAGCATCCGCGCGGCCGCCGCACCCTGTGGCCCGCACAGCAGCGCGGTGTACGCCGACCCCGCGGCCACGGCGCGCACGGCCGGACCCGCCAGCAGGACGTCCCCCGCACTGTCCAGACGCACGACGAGCGTGCGCGGCGACCGGCGCCGAGTCCGCCCGGTCACCGCATCGCTCCCACCGACGTCCCCCGTGCGCCCGCCCGCCGACCGCACGGTCCGGCGAGGCGGGACGCCGGCCGGAGGAGCCGTGGGCCGGTCGAGCCGGGCGCTCCCCGGGCGGGCGGGGCGCCCGGCCGGTGCGGTACGGGGGAGGTGGCCTCGGGCAGCAGGCCGGGGGCGGTGGGGTGGTTCATGAGCCGAGCCGTTCACTGATCGCCGGGTGCGGCTCGCGGGATGCCGCCCGGGAGCGGCGCCGGTCGTGCGGCGGGGCGGCGCGGTGGACGAGCTGTCCGCGCAGCCAGTGCCAGGTGGCCGTGGGCGGGATCAGGGTGCTGGTGAGCACCATGGTCAGGATCTCGTCCCGGGTGCGCGGCCCCGGCAGGATGCGGGCCAGGGCGAACTCGGCGGTGCCCGCCAGCCATCCCGCGGCGCAGACGACCGCGGCCCGCCGCCGCCCCGACACGGCACCGGCGACGGCCGCCAGCCCCGCCGCTGTCACCGCGAGATGCAGCGGCAGCCGGCCCCGCGGCGCCCCGGCGCGCCGCCACCAGTCGCGGCCGTGCAGCCGGGTCATCAGCACGTCGTCGGCGTTGCCCGCCTGCGTCCGCACCGAGACCCAGGGGCCTGCCGGGCGCACCGGATGCGTGGTGGTGCGGCGGCCCTCGGCCAGGGTCCAGCCCGCGTCCAGCAGCCGCAGCGCCAGATCCGCGTCCTCCCGGAACGCCCGCCGGAACCGTTCGTCGAAGCCGCCCACGGCCTCCAGCGCGCGCCGCCGGTACACCATGTCGGCGGTGATCCACCGGGCGTCGGCGAGGGCCGCGGTGCCGCGCTCCCAGTCGGTGGGCGGGCGGTCCCGCGGCAGCGGCACCTCGATGCGCGCGCTGATCCCGGCCGTGGCGACACTGGCCCCGGCCAGATCGAGCGCGAGGTCGTCGGCCCAGGTGGGGCCGGGGACGACGTCGTCGTCGAGGAAGGCGATCCACGGCACGTCGCCGGCCGCGCGCAGCCCGGCGTTGCGCGCGGCGGCCGGCCCGCGTCCCCCGCCGGGCACGACGACGGTGCGCGAGCGCAGCGACGGCGGCACGGCCGCGGTGAGCGGCACGTCGGGGTCGGGGCGGTCGTCGACGACCACGACCCGCACCGGGCGGGGCCCCTCCGCCTCGGCCAGCGCGCCCAGGCACGCCCCCAGGCTGGGCCGGCCCAGCGTCGGCACCACCACCGCGTACTCCCCGCTCGGCACCCTCGGCGCGGTCATCGCAGGTCCTCGCCGTCGTCCGAGGCGAAGAACCTGCCGCGCCGGACCGCGTACGGGCCGATGGCCAGCAGGTCGACGGGGGAGGAGCCGAAGCACTCCAGGGCGTCGCGCGGATCGTCCACCATGGGCCGGCCGGCCGTGTTGAGGCTGGTGTTGACCACCACGGGCAGCCCGGTCAGCCGTTCGAACTCGGTGAGCATCCGCGCCACCAGCGGCTCCCGGTCCGGGTCGACGGTCTGGATGCGGGCGGTGCCGTCCACGTGCACCACGGCGGGGACGCGCTCCCGCCACTCGGCGGCCACGTCGTGCACGAACAGCATGTACGGGCTGGGCAGCGGCCCGTCGAAGATGTCCGCGGCGCGGTCCGCGAGGACCATCGGCGCGACCGGCCGGAACTGCTCGCGCCCCTTGACGTCGTTCAGCCGTTCCAGATTGCCCGCGTGCCCGGGATGGGCGAGCAGCGAGCGGTGTCCCAGCGCCCGCGGGCCGTACTCGCTGCGGCCCTGGAACCAGGCGACGATGCCGTTGTCCGCGAGGGCCCGCGCCACGGTCGCCGCGATGTCCGGCGGCCGCTCGAAGGGCACGCCCGCGGTCTTCAGCCAGGCCGCGAGCTCGGCGTCGGACCAGTCCCGGCCCAGGTCGGCGCCGGTCATCGGCGCGGGCTCGTCCCCGGCGCCGGCGGCCAGCAGCAGGGCTCCGCCGAGCGCGGTGCCGGCGTCACCGGCGGCGGGCTGCACCCACACCCGGGAGAAGGGACCCTCGCGGGCGATACGGGAGTTGGCGACGCAGTTCAGGGCCACACCACCGGCGAGGGTGAGGAGGCTGTCGTGGGTCCGGCCGTGCAGCCAGCGCACCAGGTCGAGCAGGGTCTCCTCCAGCACGGCCTGCGCGCTGGCGGCGACATCGGCGTGCGCCTGCGTCCACGGCTCGTCCGGACCGCGCGGCGGGCACAGCTCGGCCCAGGGGACCCCGGTGGCGCGGAAGCCGCCGTCACCCGTCGGACACACGTACCGGCGCAGCTCGTTCAGCATGCGCGGGGTGCCGTGGGAGGCCAGCGCCATCACCTTGAACTCGTCGGAGGACCGCAGGAAGCCGAGGTGTGCGGTGAGCTCCTCGTAGACCAGGCCGAGCGAGTGCGGCAGCTCCTGCGCGTGCAGCGCTTCGAGCCGGCCGGACCTGCGGCGGGCCGCGAGGTGGGAGGCGCGCTCACCGCGGCCGTCCAGGACGAGCACCGAGGAGTTCCCGGCGTCGGGTGCCGCGAAGGCGCCCGAGGCGGCGTGCGCCATGTGGTGCGGCACGAAACGGACGATGCCGGGGTCCAGGCCCGGCAGCGCGGTGCGCAGGAAGCCGGGGGCCTCGCGGGCGTAGGTGAGGCGCAGGTGGTCCCACGGGTCGTCCAGGCCCATCGCGTCGGCGGGGCGGGCGAGCGCCGGGTCGAAGGAGTAGGTGACCGCGTCGAGGTCCTGCGGGCGCAGCCCGGCCCGCTTCAGGCACCAGGCGGCGGCCTTCTCGGGCAGCTCCCAGGCGGAGAACGGCAGCGGACGCTTGCCGTGCTTGCGCCGGGAGAACCGTTCCTCCTCGGCGGCGGCGACGGTCCGCCCGTCGATCACCAGGGCGGCGGCGGGGTCGTGGAAGAGCGCGTTGATCCCGAGGATGCGCATGGGCAGGGCCTTTCAGCTTCCGGGGTCCGCTTGCGGACCCGCTTCACCGTCGGCTTCGGCGCGGAACCAGGCGATCGTGCGGCGCAGCCCCTCATCGGCGCTCACCCGCGGTTCCCAGCCGAGCTTGTCGCGGGCGAGCGTGATGTCGGGGCAGCGCACGGCCGGGTCGTCGACGGGGCGTTCGATGAAGCGGATCTCCGAGCCGGACCCGGTGAGGTCGACGACCAGGCGGGCCAGGTCCAGCATGGTGATCTCACCCGGGTTGCCGATGTTGACCGGCCCGCGCATGCCGTGCGCGGCCGCCGCGAGGACGCCCGCCACGGTGTCGTCGACGTAGCACAGCGACCGCGTCTGGCGCCCGTCACCGGTCACGGTGAGCGGCTCACCGGCGAGCGCCTGCCGCACGAACGTGGGCACCGCGCGGCCGTCGTGGCCGCGCATCCGCGGGCCGTAGGTGTTGAACAGCCGCACGATGCAGGTGTCGGTGCCGTGGGTCTCGGCGTGGGCGGTGGTCAGCGCCTCGCCGAAGCGTTTGGCCTCGTCGTACACGCTGCGGGGCCCCACCGGATTGACATGGCCCCAGTAGCGCTCGTCCTGCGGGTTCTGCTGCGGATCGCCGTAGACCTCGGAGGTCGACGCCAGCACGAAGCGGGCTCCCGAGGTCCGCGCCAGCTCCAGGGCGTTGCGGGTGCCGAGGCTGCCGGTCTCCATGGTGTGCAGCGGCAGCCGCAGGTAGTCGGCCGGGGACGCCGGCGAGGCGAAGTGCAGCACCAGGTCGGGCGGTCGCCGCACGGGAAGCTCCTCGGCCACGTTCGCCTGCACCAGCAGGAAGCCGGGCCGGTCGAGCAGCGGGGCGATGTTCTCCGGCCGCCCGGTGCAGAAGTCGTCGACACAGGTGACGCGGGCACCGGAGTCCAGGAGGGCGGCACACAGGTGAGAGCCGACGAATCCGGCACCACCGGTGACGACGACGTGCTCCCAGCTGCGTGAGACGGCACTGCTCATATCGCTCGCCCTCCGGCTCAGACGTCACCGACCGGCCCGGCCGCCCCCGACACCGGGCCCTCGATCAGCGTGAGCCGCCTCGCCGGGACGGGCACGGCCGTGTACGGCAAACCGGTGAATGACGCAGAGTGAGCACGTCCGGACGGTGCGCGGCCCAGGGGGTGTCCGCAAAGTCCCGCCCGGCATGCCCTCTCGCCGCACCGGGCGGACACCCGAGTACAACCACTTTGCGGGCGTCAGGCGGTCAGGGTGTGGTCCGGGTCGAGGCGGGTCCGCAGGTGAGCGTGGTGGAGGCCGGCCACCGGGGCCAGGAGGTCCGGGTGGCGCAGGAGGGCCGCCGCACGGCGGTCGCCCGCGTCGGGGGAGAGGAGACGGCGGAATTCCGTCGGTGCCGCGCCGGGCAGCGCGGCGACCGCGCGGTGGGCCAGATCCTCGTCGGCGAGCAGGCAGGCGGCCCAGCTGGCGACCACCTCGTCCACCCAGGTGCGCCAGGCGTCCCCCTCACCGTCCTCGCCGGCGCCGCGCGTGTCCGCGCCGGTGACCCAGTCCAGCCGCGCCGAACCACCCGGGCCCGCCAGGGCGACCAGCCCGGCGTCCATCGCGGTCGGGTACCGCAGCCACGCCGCGACCGTCACGGCCTGCCGCGCCTGCGCCTCGCACAGGGCGGCGGCCAGGGCCCCGCCGGGGGCGGGGAAGGACCGGGTCAGCCACTGTGCGGTGGCCGCGACGACCGGGGAGAGATCCGAGAGATCCGAGTGCACGCCGACCCGCCCGAGTGAGTGGTAAGGGGAACCTTCCCCGGAACGGTAGCCGTCACCCGCGCCCGCCCGACGTGACGGGGACCTCCCGCACCGCATGGCCTGCGTCACACCGGCCGGAAACCGCCGGGCCCCGCCGCCCCGGAGTGTCCGGAGGGCCCGGAAGGGCACCCGGCGGCCATGGACGTACTCAGCCGCCCCCTGATCGACCGCACCCTCCCCCTGCTGACCGAGGGCTACGCCTGGCTGCCCAACCGGATGCGCGACAGCTCCGGCCCCGTCGTGCGCACCCGGATCCTCGGCCGCCCCGCGCTGGCCCTGCGCGGACCGGAGGCGGTGCGGTTCTTCTACGACGAGCAGAACGTGCACCGGCAGCGGGCGATCCCGGAACCCGTCCTCGGCACCCTCTTCGGCCACGAGGCGGTGCACACCCTCGACGGCACCGCCCACCGCACCCGCAAGGCCATGTTCCTGCCGCTGCTCGCCCCCGAACGCATCGCCGGACTCGTCGAGGAGGTCACCGCGGCCTGGGACGACGCCGTCCCCGCATGGGGCCGCCGCGGCGCCGTCGTCCTCTTCGACGAGGCGAGCACGGTGCTCACCCGCGGCGTCCACCGCTGGGCCGGGATCCCGCTGGCCGACGCCGACGCCGACGCCCGGTCCGTCGCCCGCGACATGATCGCCATGGTCGACGGCTTCGCCACCGCCGGCCCACGCCATCTGCGGGCCCGCCGCGCCCGTGGCCGGCAGGAGGACCGGCTGGGCCGCCTGGTACGGGAGGTGCGGGCAGGTGACGTCACGCCCCCCGAGGACTCGGTGCTCGCCCTGGTGTGCGGGCACCGCGACGCCGACGGGGCGCCGCTCGACGAGAAGACCGCGGCCGTGGAACTGCTCAACGTGGTCCGCCCGACGGCCGCCGTCGCCTGGTTCGTCGCCTTCATCGCGCACGCGCTGCACCGCTGGCCCGAGCACCGGGCGCGGCTGAGCGACGGCGACAGCGCGTTCACCGCCGCGTTCACCCACGAGGTCCGCCGGTTCTACCCGTTCGTGCCGTTCCTCGGCGGTCTCGCCGCGCGGGACCTGATGTGGCGCGGCGAATGGGTACCGGCCGGGGGACTGGTGCTGCTCGACGTGTACGGGCAGAACCACGACGAGTCGCTGTGGGGCGATCCGTACGCCTTCCGCCCGCAGCGCTTCCTGGACCGGCCCGTCGAACGCGACGAACTGATCCCGCAGGGCGGCGGCGACCCGCGGACCGGCCACCGCTGCCCGGGCGAGGGCATCACCATCGGCGTACTGGAGGCACTCGCGGTGCGACTCGCCCGAATGGAGTACACGGTGCCCGAGCAGAATCTCGCCATCCCCCTCCACCGGATCCCGACCCGCCCGCACAGCGGCTTCCTGATCGCCGACGTGCGCTAGCCGGTGCGCGGCCGGCGGCGTGTGCTGACGCCGCGGCAGGCGGCGTGTGCCCTACGTGGCCGCCTCGGCCCGGTGCCGTGCCCACGCCGCCCGGCGCAGTCCCGGTTCCAGCAACACGTCCGCCGCCGTGCACGCCAGTGCCTGCGTCGCCGCGAGCAGGACCTCGCGGGCCCGTGAGGAGGCGGCGGCCGCGGCGAACTCGGGCGTGTGGTCGGAGCCGTCCGCGCCCATGATCGCCACGAAGGGGTGGATCGCGGGCAGCCGGGTGCTCACGTTGCCGATGTCCGAGGACCCCAGGTACACGCCCGGCGCCGGCGGGGTGAGCGCGATGCCCGAGTGCGCCAGATGCGCCGCGAACCGCTCGGACAGCGGCTCGCTGTCCTGGAAGTGCTCGTACCGGACGGTCGCCCGCTCCACCTCGGTGGCCGTCCCGGTGGCCAGGGCGACGCCCTCGGCGCACGCCCGCAGCCGGTCCGTCAGCTCCTGGAGCGCCCGGGTGGTGGCCGCCCGCAACCCGAACAGCCCCTCGGCGTACTCCGGGACGATATTGGTGGCCGTGCCGCCGTGGGTGACGATGCCCTGCACGTGCGAGGCCTCGGGCAGCCTGCGCCCCAGCACCGCCAGCACGTTGAACAGCTCCACCAGAGCCGCGAGCGCGTCGACGCCCTCCGTCGGGTTGCCGGTGGGATGCGCCGCGCGCCCGTGGAACGCCACCCGGTACTGCACCTGCGCGGTCAGCGGCGCCCGCGCCCAGTCGTACACCCCCGGATGGAACATCAGCGCCGCGTCGACGTCGTCGAACACGCCGGCCTCCACCTCGACGGCCTTCCCGCCCCCGCCCTCCTCGGCGGGCGTCCCCACGGCCAGCACCGTGCCGGCACCGGCCGTCTCCGGCACGGCCCGCAGGGCCAGCGCGGCGCCCAGGCCGGCGGCCGCGATGAGGTTGTGGCCGCAGGCGTGGCCGAGCCCGGGCAGGGCGTCGTACTCCAGCAGCAGCGCCACCACCGGGCCACCGGCGCCCGAGCGGGCCGTGAACGCCGTCGGCAGCCCCGCCACCCCGCGCTCCACGGCGAACCCCGCCCGCTCCAGCTCGCCCGTCAGCAGCGCCGCCGCCCGGTGCTCGGCGAAGGCGTACTCGGGGTCGGCGTGCAGCCGCAGGGCCACCTCCCACAAGGCCTCGGCCCGGTCGGCCACCTGACGGCGGAGTGCCTGCCGGACGTCGTCGCGTGCACGGGCCACGGGTGCCTCCTCGGCGCCGGTGAGATGAGGTGTCAGGTCCGCTACCCCCGCCGGGTTTCACCACCGCGTGCCCTCACACGACCCCAAGCGTCATCGGCGCGATTCTCACCCGAATTGTTGAAGAAGGGACGGAAGTTGGATTTGAGTAAGTTTGCATCTTTCGTCTGATATGGGTAAATCGGGAGGTGCAGGTACTCACTACACCTCAGGGAGATGGTGTTATGCAGACCGAAGACAAGGTCCTCGACGAACTCACCGGCGTTCGCAGCGCCGACATCGAGGCCGCACTCGACCCGGCCGAGGTCGACGGCGTGTTCCGCGACAGCAGGGAGTGCGCCGGACTGGCCCTGTTCGCCGGTGGCGGCAAGCTGCTGCTCTCGCCTCCGACCCCGCGCCCGAAGAAGGGCTGAGTGAGTCGACGGGAGTAGCAAAGATGGAGCAGTCAGGCACTTCGACCCTCTTGCAGGGCGCGGTGCAGGACCTCGCTTCCGCCGTGGTCTCCGCCCTCCGGGGCGGAGACCACGCACGTGCGGTCCTCCCCGCGGGGGCCGACGGGGAAGCAGGAGACGTCACCCTCGCCGCCGTACGCGTACTGGGCGCCGACGCACTGCTGCCGAGCGTCCTGCTGCGCACGCCGCCCGACCCGGCGCAGGTGGCCGTCTTCCGCAAGGCCGTGGAGGCGTACCCGCCCCGCGCCGACGCGGCGCCCACCGTCCGGTGGAGCCACTGGGCCATGGCGCGTACCCTGCGCCAGGTCGATCCGTCCGTCACCTCCGAACCCCTCGACGAGCCCGACGCCGGCTGGCTCGACGGGGCGAGCTGGCAGTTCCTCACCCATCAACTCGCCGTGCTGGCGCCGCTCGCGCTGCCCGGCCGGGACGACGCGGTGACCCGTGCGGCCGGCCGCCGCTCGGTCGACGTCGCCCGCGGCTTCGTGCGGGCCGTGCGCCGCAGGGACTGGCGGCAGGCGGCGGGCGCCGGCCGCTGGCTGACCCTGCTGCCCGGCGTCCCGGACACTCTCGGCCTGCAGTCCGGCCTGGACTTCGTGGACCTGATGGGCGGACAGGACCCGCAGGTCGCGCTCCCGTTGCAGGCGGCCCGGCTGCTGACACGGACCGGGGCACTCGTGTGACCGCGACCGGCACCCGGGAGATCCGGGAGGTCGCCGAACGCGCCCTCGCCTGGGTCGACGCGCACCGCGCCGACTTCGCACTCGGCGAGGACGCCCTCGCCGCCGACGGCGAGGTCGACCGCAGCTGGAAGCCGCTCGGAGAACTCGCCCAGGTCTGCGCGACCGTCACCCGGCACACCGCACCCCCCGACCCGCTGCACGCCCGCGCCGCCGGTCTGCTGGAGTTCGCCTGGCACCAGACGGGCCAGGGCGAGCTGTTCCCGCGCATCCAGCGGCTGGAACCGTTCGCCACCTACCCGTTGGAGGTGTACGGCGCCTTCGCCTCCGCCGGGTACCGCCATCCCGCCTACGAGGAGGCCGCCGCCGTCGTCGCCCGCACCCGCAGCTGGTGGCTCACCGAACAGGAGCCGACCAGGCGCCTCGCCGTCCTGAGCGCCGAGGAACGCAGCGGCATCCGCCGGGCCGGGCCCGAGGAACTCCTGCCGGCCGGCACCTGGCTCGCCGGACGGCCCGAACCGTGGACCTTCGAACGCGACGCCGGATACGCGGCCACCCACGTCGTCTTCCACCTCACCGACTGGGGACGCGACCCCGGCGCACTGCCCCCCGACCTCGCCTCCTATCTGGCCGACTGGCTGCCGGCCTGGCTCGACACCTGCCTCGAAGCCGGCATGTGGGACCTGAGCTGCGAGCTGCTCGCCGTCGCCGCGACCGTCCCCCGCCCCGAGAGCGAACCGCTCCTGGAAGGGGCCTGGCAGCGCGTCCGCGCGGCCCAGCACCCCTCGGGCGCCCTCCCCGAACTGGAGCACACCCCCGGCGGCGCCGGGGACGACGGCAGCGAGCGGCACTTCATGAACCACTACCACTCCACCCTCATGGCCGCCTTCGCCGCGGTACTGACCACCGCTCAGCCGCGCGAGGCGACCGACGGGACGACCGACGCAGCAGGCCGGACGCGGCACCGGCAGAGCGGACAAGGAGCGCCCGCATGACCGACACCCGCCTGATCCACAACGTCGGCGTGGGCGCGATGGAATGGCTGTGGGCCCACCGCGACGGATTCCGCCTGGAACCCGACGTGGACCCCGAAGTGGGCTTCCTGGAGCGCTTCAAACCCATCGGCGAACTCGCCATGATCTGCGGCGTGCTGTTCCGCGAGGGCGTCGCGGGCTCCCGCCAGGCGCAGCTGGCCCGCCGGCTGCTCGACCGCACGTGGCGCGAGACCCTGGACGGCGGCCGGATGCTGGTGCGCGGCCAGCGGATCGAACCGCTGTCGCCCATCCCGTTCGAGGTGTACCTGCCGTACCGGGAACTCGGCTACAGCCAGCCCGAGATCGAGCGCTCCGCCGCACTGCTCCAGCGGCTCGACGGCTGGGAGGTCTTCGAGACGACCCCCACCCGGCGGCTCGGCCTGTCCGCCTTCCAGCGCCGCCTGGGACTCACCCCCCGCCCCCCGGAGTCCGAGGCCCTGCGCGGCACCTGGCTCGCCCGCACCCCCGAGCCCTGGATGGTCGAGGGCCGCATCGCCTACGACATCACGCACTGCGTGTTCCACCTCACCGACTGGGGCGAGAAACCCGAGGGACTGCCCGACGACATCGCCGACTACCTGGAGACCTGGCTTCCGGCGTGGATCGACGACTGGCTGGACCTGGAACGCTGGGACCTGCTCGGGGAACTCCTGGTCGTCGACGCCTGTCTGCCCCGTCCCACGCTGGACGAGCGGGCCTGGAAGGCCTTCGCCGCCGCCCAGCAGCCCGACGGTGCCATGCCCGCGATCCGCGAGATGCCCGAGGGCGACCCCGACGACGTGTTCGACGTGGTCTACCACTCCACCCTCGTGGCCGCCTTCGCCTCGGTCCTCGCCACCTCCCGCGCGCTCAGCGAACTGGCCCGCGCCTCATGACGACGGCGTACCGCACGCCGTGGCCGGGCAGCCCGCTCGACCGGGACGACGAAGCCGGGGCGCGGCCCACGCGTCCCAGCGCCGGCGAGGCGGAGCCGGCCCCCGGAGACGGCGACTGGGGCGCGCGGCTCGACGACGCCATCACCGCCACCGACGCGCCCGACGCCGTCTTCGCCGTCTCCCACCGCGGCCGTCGCACCGTCCGCACCGGCGGCACCGCGCCGCCCCCGCCCTACCCCCGCGACCGCGTGCGCTACGAGATCGGCTCAGCCACCAAGACGTTCACCGGGCTGCTGATGGCGGACCTGGTGGAGCGCGGCGAGCTGACCGGCGGGGAACCGGCCGCCCGCCTCCTCGACTCCGGCCGGCCGCCCGGCACCGCCCCGGTGACGCTCGCCCACCTGATCACCCACACCGCCGGACTGCCCGCCCTCCCGGCCGGCTTCTACGTCCGCGCCCTGCCCGCCTGGCGCACCAACCCCTACGCCCGCTACCCGGACGCCCGCGTGATCGACGCCTTCCTGCGCCACCGTCCGCGGCACCGGCCCGGCACCCGCTGGTGCTACTCCAACTTCGGGGTCGCCGTGCTCGGGCACGCCCTGGCCGCCGCCACCGGCACACCGTGGGAGGCCCTGATCAGCGCCCGGCTGCTGGAGCCGCTCGGCCTGACCGGCACGGCTGTGCGGGCGGCCGGTGGCCCGGTGGACGCCATCGGCCACGGCAGGAACGGCTCGCCCGTCCCGGCCTTCGACGCGGGCGGCTTCCAGGCGGCCGGGGCGATCCGCGCCACCCCGCACGACCTGCTCACCTTCCTCGAGGCCCACCTCGACCCCGCCCGCGCCCCCGCACTGGCCGCCGCCCTGCACGCCGTGCGAACTCCCGTCCTGCGACGGGGCTTCCGGCACCGGCATGTGCACACCATCGCGTGGTTCCGGCACCCCACCGACGGCGGTCCGCTGTACTTCCACAGCGGGGCGACCCTCGGCCAGCAGGCCTTCCTCGGCTTCCGCCCCGACACCGGCACGGCCCTCGCCGCGGCCTGCTCCCGCCGCTTCCGCGCCGACGACCCCTTCGTGGCCGCGTCGTACGCACTGCTCGCTGAAGGCTAGGCCCTGTCGTCGCATTCCCGCCTGCCCGGCGGCGTCGTGCACGTTCCCCCACTGCCTTGAGGGCGCGGGAGGTGCCCACTCGACGCACCGGGCGCCGACCACGGACAACCAGTACGCCGGTCGACGCCCGGCATTCCCCCAGCCTCGGGCCGGGGAGACCCCAGGGCACGCACCTGACGCCGCTGGGCCCGCCGTTCGGGCGGACGACGGAAAGGTGACGACAGGGCGCAGCGCCCGACAGGGCACGTGCCGAGGCGCCGGCCGCGGCGGGAAGCCGCGGCCGGCGCCGTAGGGGTCAGTGGGTCACAGGCGCTGCCACAGGGCCGGGGTGCCGGCCGGGGCCCACGTGCTCTGCGCCTGGTGGGTCTGCAGGCACTGGTAGCGCACGCCGTCGCGGACCACGGTGGTGCCCGCCTCGTAGACCCGGCCCTCGGTCCACTGCTGGGTCGTGCCGTCCTGCGGGGCCGGTGACGTGGCCTGCGCGGCGGCCGTGGTGAGGGTCAGTCCGAAGTCGCCGAGGATCGCGTTGACCGGCTGGTAGTAGGTCGTGCCGCCGGCGGTGCAGTCGCCGGAGCCGCCGGAGGTGACGCCCTGCGCCTGGGAGCCCGCCAGGTAGGGGCCGCCGGAGTCGCCCGGCTCCGCGCACACCGTCGTGCGGGTCAGCCCGTCGACCCGGCCCTCCGGGTAGGTGACGCTGGTGTCGTGCTGCTGGATCGTGCCGCAGTGCCAGCCGGTCGTCGAGCCCGAGCGGCACACCGACGCCCCGACGAGCGCCTGCACCGAACCGGTGACCTGGACCTCCTGGCTGTCCTGCGCCTTCACGCCCGGCGTGGGCGTCCACTGGGCGTTGGTGGCCACCCACGCCATGTCCTCACCGGGGAACGTGGAGGCCTGGAAGGAGCCCTGCGCGGTCCGGTCGTAGCCGGTCGTGGTGTCGCCCGCCCGGCCGCAGTGCCCTGCGGTGACGAACCCCGGCTGCGCCCCCTTGGTCACGGAGAAGCCGACCGAGCAGCGCGCGGAGTCGTTGATGTAGAAGGCGTCGCCGCCGGTGATGTCCTTCAGCAGCCGCGGCCGGTCCTTGGTCGCGCGGATGCCGACGTCCTCGGCCTGGAGCCCGGCCGCCTTGATGAACGCGGCACCGGCCGCCAGGCTCGTCGCCTGCACCATGACCCGGTTCTTCGCCACGTCCACGTACCACACGGGCGTCTCGAGGGTCTTGACCCGGCCCGCCGCCGCGTCCAGCTTCTCCTTGGCCGCCGTCAGCTCGGCGAGCGGCCGCTTCACGACCATCGCCGTGGCGCCCTCCGCCTCGATGACCGGGACGTCGTCGGAGTCGGTGGTGGCGACCGTGAGCTCCTTGGCCGTCGTGCCGCGCACCCAGGCACCGGCGAACCGCTCGCCGAGCGCGTTGCGCAGCCGGCCCGCGCGGGTGCCCGCCTCGGCCTCGTTGACCAGCCGCTCGGACGCCTGAGCCGGCGTCAGCTTCAGATCGCGCTGGAGGGCGCTCAACAGCTGCGGGGAAGGCCGGTCGGCACCGAGGGTCTGGGCGGCGCCGGGCACCGGTCCCGCGGTGGGCGCGGGCTCGGCCCCGGCGTTCGCGGGAAGGGCTGCGAGGACGAGCGCGCTCAGTGCGCCGAGTGCGCCGAGACCGGCTCGGCGCGCGGTCCGGGCATGTCTGTGGACCATTCGGTACCTCTCCTTCGTTCGGGATCGAGCTGCCGCGGGCGCAATAGGTCTAGCCCGCGCCGCCCGACGCGATGTCAGGAGCGCCGCACTTTCGCGCTTTGGTGACGCGGACGCGCCATGTGCAGTACCAGGGCGCGACGCCGGGCCCCGGCCGTGGTCAGGCGGGCTGGAGACCGGGCGCGCCCACCTCGGTGACGAAGGACGCGGCCGTGGAGACGGCGGCGCCGGGCGTCGTCACGATCGGCACGGTCCTGAAGTCCGCCCGCGCGTCCTGCCGGCCCAGTTCGACACGCACATAGCCGCGCCGGCCGTCGTAGAACTTCATGTGGGGATTGGCCCGCAGGTACGTGTCCCAGTTGGCCGGCCGCTCCACACCGTCGCGGCCGCTGGCGACGGAGGTGCAGGTGAACTCCGTGCCGAGGGTGGCGGAGGCGGGGTCGTCGAAGTCGTCCTTGATGTCGAAGGCGTATCCGACGTGCACGTCGCCGGTGAGCACCAGCCAGTTGGCGACCCCGGCGGCCTTCGCCCCCGCGACGAGACGGCCGCGGCAGGCGCGGTAGCCGTCCCAGGCGTCCATCGACATCTTGGCCTCGGCGTTCAGGTCGAGCTTGCGCTGCGAGAAACACACCTGCTGCGGCATCACGTTCCACAGGGCGGAGGAGGCGGCCCACCCGTCGATCAGCCAGCGTTCCTGGGCGTCACCGGTCATGGTGCGGGCCGGGTCGTCCGACTCCGGGCCCGGCGCGTGCGGCGTGTCGCCGTAGGCCTGGTCGGAGCGGTACTGGCGGGTGTCGAGGACGTCGAACTGGGCGAGCGTCCCCCAGTGCAGCCGGCGGTACAGCCGGGCGTCGGGGCCCTGCGGCAACTGGGCGGCGCGCAGCGGCTGGTTCTCCCAGTAGGCGCGGTAGGCGGCGGCGCGGCGCACCAGGAACTGCTCCGGGGCACTGCCGTTCTCGTCGACGGCGCCCGCGTAGTTGTTCTCGGTCTCGTGGTCGTCCCAGGCGACGACGAACGGATGGGCGGCGTGCACGGCGCGCAGATCGGGGTCGCTCTTGTAGAGCGCGTACCGCAGCCGGTAGTCCGCGAGCGTCATCGTCTCGCGGTTGAACACCTCCGGCAGCACGCGGTCGGTGTAGTTGCGCGCCCCGCCCGCCGAGTTCACCGCGTATTCGTAGAGGTAGTCGCCGAGGTGGAACACCACGTCGACGTCCTCCTGCGCGAGGTGCCGGTGCACGGTGTAGTAGCCGTCGTGGTAGGCCTGGCAGGCCACCGCGGCCAGCCTCAGGCTCGCGGTGTCGTCGCCAGCGGGGGGTGCGGTGCGGGTGCGGCCGGCGGGGCTGATCCAGGTGCCGGTGCGGAACCGGTAGTAGTACGGCGTGCCCGGCTCCAGGCCCTGCACGTCGACGCGCACGCTGTGGCCGTACTCCGGGTACGCGGTGACGGTGCCGCTCTGCACGGTCAGGAAGAAGTACTCGTCCAGCGCGACCTCCCAGTCCACCTCGACCCGCTGCTGGCCGAGGCCCCCGTCGGCCTCGAACGGGGCCGGGGCGAGCCGGGTCCAGATCAGCACCGACTCGGGCAGCGGGTCTCCGGAGGCGACCCCGAGCGTGAAGGGGTCCTCGGTGATGCGGGCGGCCTCCAGGCGCGGGGCGGCGAAGGCGCCGCGGGCGGGCAGGTTGGTGGTGAAGGCGAGGGCGGCGGCTGCCGCGGTGAGGGTGAGAAAGCGCCGGCGGGCCAGATGCGGGGCGGCGGTGCGCAGTTCGGCGTCGTGCGGGGAGAAGGCGTGCTCCAGGGGGAGTCCGGTACGGCCCGGCAGCGCCATCTGGTGTCCTCTCGTACGGGGTCGGGGCATCCGTCGGCGAACGGCGCGACGGGCACGGGGCCCCCGGCGGTCGCCCCGCGCGGGCCGGTGTGCGAGCCGGGGCCGGCGAGCGCGGACCGCGCCCCAGGCTGGTGTGTGTGGCGAACAGCGGCCGTGGGGCGCGGAGCCTGCATGCTAAGCAGACAAAATGCCTAAAGTGGGCACGCCTGGCGGTCAGTTCACACACAAGGCGGTACGCGCACCGGCGGCGGACAGCGAAAAGCGCCACCGGCGGGTGGGCCGATGGCGCTCAGGAGTGGTGCGACGGGGGCGGTTCAGCCGGCCGCGTCCATGCGGGCGGCGGCGGTCACCGGCTCGCGGACCGGCAGGTGGTAGACGTGGAAGGCACGGCCGATGACGGGCTGGGCGACATTGCGCACCTTGACGCCACCGCCGGTCATGCCGTGCTCCGTGCCGGCGTGCGCGTGGCCGTGCACGGCGAGGTCCGCGCCGGCCGTGTCGATGGCCTCGGCCAGCAGGTAGCTGCCGAGGAACGGGTAGATCTCCAGCGGTTCACCGGCGAGGGTCTCCGCGACGGGGGAGTAGTGGGTCAGGGCGATCCGGGCGTCGCACTCCTCCTGCGCCAGCCGCTCCAGGGACGCCCGCAGGCCGTCGGCGCAGTGCCGCGAGTGCCGGACGAACTCCTTCATCACCGGTTCGCCGAACTCCCCGGCCGACCGCCCGACGAATCCGCCCCCGAAACCCTTGGTCCCGGCCACGCCGACGCGTGCCTCCCCGCACCGCACGACCGTCCCCTCGCCCTCCAGGACGTGCGCACCGGCGTCCCGCAGGAGGGCCGACACCTCGTCCGGGCGGTCGTCGTGGTGGTCGTGGTTGCCGAGGACGGCGACCACGGGCACGGCCAGCCCCCGGATCTCGTCGGCCACGACGCGGGCCTCATCGGGCGTGCCGTGCCGGGTGAGGTCCCCGGCCAGCAGCAGCAGATCGGCACACTCGGGCAGGGTGTCGAAGGCGGGACGCAGCCGGCCCCGGCTGTCGGGCCCCATGTGGATGTCTCCGACGGCGGCGATCCGGATCATGGCAGCTCCTCCGCGTGATCGGGTGACGAGGTCTCGCTGACCACGATGTCGCAGTGCACCGCGAGCCCGGCCAGCTCCTCACGGACGGTGCGCAGCACGTCCTCGCGGCACGGTTCCGAGGGGACGGTCCCGGTGACCAGCACGGAGTCGCCGCGCAGTTCCATCCGCACCCCGAGCTCACCGAGCTCCCCGGAGGCGAGCCGGTCCTGCAGATGGGCGATGCGGTACTCCGCGCTCAGCGCCGAGGGTGCGCCGCCCGGCGATGCGGCGCCTTGCGTGCTCATGAGGATGCTCCTTCCGCGGGTGCGGGGATCACGTTCAGGCGTTCCAGGAGGAAGAAGAAGGCGGCCGGCATGGGCTCGTCCCCGCAGTCGCTGCGCACCCGGTCCCAGTCGACCTTCTCGCGCAGTGCGCGGGCGATCGGCAGCACCGCGCCGAAGTCGCAGTGGTGCTCGGAGAACGCGGCGATCAGGCTCCACAGCAGGTCCGTGGGCGCCAGGACCGGCATGCGCACCGACTCCACCGACAGTTCCTCCGCCCGGTCCAGCATGGCGGTGGAGACCCGGCGGTGCGCCAGCTCGAAGATGATGTCCACGTCCTGGCCGAAGCACGTGGCCTTGATCAGCCAGTCCTCCGGCGGATGGCGCACCGGCAGCCCCGCCTCGCGCAGCGTGTCCTCCACGGGGCCCGCGTCCTCGGGGCGGACGCAGAAGTCGACGTCGTGCTGGAGGTTCCCGCTGCCGCCGTGGGCGTACACGGCGACGCTGCCCGCCAGCGCGAAGCGGTGCCCCTCGCGTTTGAGCACCGCGCCGACCTGCTTGGCCGCCTCCAGGATGGCCTGGTTGCGGTCCCGGGGGAGCTCGGGCTCGGCCTCCCCGGGCGGTGTCGGAGGAGGCGCCGGGCGCCCGGACGCGTCGCCGGCCAGGCGGAGCTCGGGTATGCCCGGCCGCCGGACGTGGGCGGTGTCCTCACTGTTCTCCGTCATGAGCACTCCCTTCGCCGAGCCGGACACTGTGCGTACCCGAGTGCCCGCTCCCCGCGGGCGCACGCACCCACCTCCGTCCGCCGGGCGGCTCGCGAGGCCCGCCTCGGGCGCACGAGGCCCGCCTCGGGCGTACAAGAAAAGCGCTTCGGCCGCTCACGCCGGAATATGGGGCAAAAGGTAGGGAAACCGGTGAGTGCCCTTCGGTGACGCTCTCGTGGAGGTCGGCCATGGTCCAGAACACGTCTCGATCGTCGGAGCTTCCGCAGCCGCTGCGGGCCGTCGCCTCGGGCCTGCGGCATCTGCCCGGTGCCGAACAGGTCGGCAAGGTGGCCGGCGGCACCCTGGACCGGATCGGCGCGGTCTCCCCCCGCGGACGCCGCATGGCGGTCTACGCCGGCGCCGGAGTGCTCGGCGTCGCCGGCATCGTCGAGTGGCCCGTGGCGCTGACCGGAGCCGCCGTCGCCTGGCTCACCCAGCCACGGCCCGGCCCCGGCCAGGAGACCCGCGCCCCGAACGGCGCAGCAGCGGCGGCCGAGTCCGACGACACGCACGCACCCGCTGCCACCCCGGCCGGCCCGGACCCCGAGCCGCCCGCCGACCAGGGCCCCGCCGACCAGGGCCCCGGCGACCGGCTGGCCCGCTCACGGCACCGGCCGGGACCGGCCGCCCCGCACGTGCACGAACAGCCCGCCAAGGTCGGCGACACCGAGACGGCCTCGGCGCTCAAGAAGGTCGCCGAGGCCACGGGCCACCACGAGCCGCACACCGCCCACCCGCCGCACGGAAACGGTGGTCGCGAACGGACCCGCGACGACCGGCACACCGGCTGAAGTCAGGACACGGGACACCTCCACGATGCTCACTCGCTTCGACGTCGCCCCTCTCGCCGGGGCGGTGGCGGGCGCCGCCGCAGGCGCCGCCCGCAGCACCGCCCAGGGCATGACGTCCGTCCACGACACGACACGCCGCATCGGCCACGTCGCCCGCAACGCCCTCAGCGGCGGCCGGCACTGGCGGGCCGGGCCACGCGTCCACCTCGCCCTGCGCCACCCCGACGGCGACGGCGTCGCCCCCCTCGCCCGCAAGGTCGCCGCCGAACTCATCGACCACCCCGACGTGCTGGCCGCGTACTGGGACGAGGGACTGTCCCGGCTGGTGGTGACCGCCGTGGAGGACGCGGCCGGCGACCGCGTGGCCGAGCGGGCCGGTGAGATCGCCGCCCGGCTCGGCCTGAGCGAGAGCGCCGACCCGGAGGAGGAGGACGAAGACATCTCCCACCCCGGCGACCCCCGGGAGGTACGCGTCAGCGCCGCCGCGCTGCTGCTCGACGCCGCCGGAGCCGCAGGCGCCCTCGCCGGACGCACACTGCGCCTGCCGCGCAGCCCGAAGGCCGTCACCGCCGGTGTCACCCTGCTGCGCGAGAACCCCCGCTTCCGCGCCCTGCTGCGCCGGCGGTTCGGCCCGAGCGGCATGGAACTCGTCCTCGCCGCCGCCAACGCCGCCGCGCACGGCGCCGGACAGTCCCCGATCGCCCTCGTCCTCGACGGGCTGCTGCGCACCGGTCAGCTCACCGAGGCGGTGGCCAGGGCCGCGGCCTTCGAGGCGCTGCACGACGACCTGTGCCGCGACGAGCGCACCGGCCTGCCCTGCCCGCCGGGCATCCGCCCCCCGCTGCGGGTCACCCCGGCCCAGGAGTACGCGGCGCACGCCGGCACCGGCAGCGTCGCCGGCGCCGCCGCCACCCTCCTCGTCACCCACGACACACGGGAGGCGGCCGAAGCCGTACTCGCCGGCTCCCCGAAGGCCGCGCGCTACGGCCCCGCCGCCTTCCTCGCCACCTTCGGCACCCACCTCGCCCGGTCCGGGGTCCTGGTACGCAGCACGGAACGGCTGAGGCAACTGGAGATCGCCGACTGCCTCGTCCTGCACGCCGACGCCCTGCGCAACCCCGCCTCGCACGCCACGGCCGGCGACGAGCGGGCCGCCGCCTTCGACGACCCGGTGGACCCCTTCGCCGAAGCCGTCCTCGACGCGGCCCGCCGGGCCGGGCTGCACGTCGTGATCACCGGCGGCTCGGACCTGAAGGACATCACCCGCATGGCCGACGAGGTCGCCCCGCCCGACCTGCCGTTCGGCGACGCCGTACGGGCACTGCAGAACGACGGGCACATCGTGGTGAGCGTCGCCCGCGTCGCCGCGGACGGCGCCCCGGACGTGGCCGAAGGGCTGCCCGCCGGTGACGTGGCCATCGCCCTCACCGACGCCCGCTCGGCCGTCGCCTGGGGCGCCGACATCCTCGCACCGGGCGGCCCGGCCGACGTGTGGCGCCTGCTGCGGGCGATCCCGGCGGCCCGCCGGGTCGGCCGCCGCTCCCAGACGCTGGCCCGCGCCGGGGCGGCCCTGTCGGGACTGATGGTCGCCCGCGGCGGCAAGCCCGGCGGCCGCGTCTGGAACCTTCTCACCCGGCACGCCCCGGTGAACATCGCCGCGGCCGACGCCCTGTACTTCGGCTGGATCGAGGCCGTGCGCGTGGCCCGCGCCACCCCGCCCGAGCCCCGGCTGCACGTGCCCTGGCACGCACTCGAACCCCACGAGGCGCGCGAGCGGCTGCGCCGCGACCGCACCGACGCCGAACCGCGCGGACTGGCCCTGCTCGCCGACCGCTCCCGGCAGCGCGCCGCCCGGCTCACCCGTACGCCGGTGGCGGCTCCCGCCCGCTGGACCTGGCAGGCGGCCGGCGCCGTCCGCCGCGAACTCGACGACCCCCTCACCCCCGTCCTCGCCACCGGCGCCGTCGCCTCCGCGCTGCTCGGCTCCCTCGTGGACGCGCTGCTGGTCGTCGGCGCCATGGACATCAACGCGGTCGCCGGCGGACTGCAGCGGCTGCGCGCGGAACAGGCGCTCGCCCGGCTCGCCGCACGACAGCAGCCCAAGGCCCGCCGACAGGACACCCGCAAGCGCACCGTCACCGTGGACGCCGCCCGGCTGCGGCCCGGGGACCGGATCAGCCTCGGCGCCGGCGACGTCGTACCGGCGGACGCGCGGCTGCTGGAGGTGGACGGGCTGGAGGTCGACGAGTCGGCGCTCACCGGCGAGTCGCTGCCGGTCACCAAGGCCGTCGAGGCGACCCCGGGTGCTCCCGTGGCGCAGCGCACCTGCATGGTCTTCGAGGGCACCACCGTCGTCGCCGGCCGGGGCGTCGGACTCGTCGTCGACACCGGCGAGCACACCGAGGCGGGCCGCGCGGTCGCCCTGGCCTCGCGCACCCCGCCGCCCGCCGGAGTCCAGGCCCGGCTGCAGGAACTCACCCGCAAGGCCCTGCCGGTGACCTTCACCGGCGGCGCGCTGGTGACCGGGCTGTCCCTGCTGCGCGGCAGCCCGATCCGGCGGGCCGTCAGCGGCGGCGTCGCCGTGGCCGTCGCCGCCGTCCCCGAGGGCCTGCCGCTCGTCGCGACCGTCGCCCAGATGGCCGCCGCACGCCGGCTGTCCCGGCGCGGCGTCCTGGTGCGCACCCCGCGCACCCTGGAGGCCCTCGGCCGGGTCGACACCGTCTGCTTCGACAAGACCGGCACCCTCACCGAGAACCGGCTCCGCCTGGTCCGCGTCGCCACCGCCGACGGCACCGTCCTCGACCCCGACGCCGAGCAGGCGGTGCACGTCGTACGGCTGGCCGCACGCGCCTGCCCCCAGGAGGAGACCGGGCAGGGACGCAAGATCGCGCACGCCACCGACGAGGCGGTCCTCGACGTCGCCCCGCCCGACGAGAGCTGGAAACCCACCGGCGAACTCGCCTTCGAGGCCAGCCGCGGCTACGCGGCGGCCGTCGGCCGGGACGAAGCCGCCACCTCTGCGCAGGCCGGCGAGCTGCTCGTGGTCAAGGGCGCCCCCGAGACCGTCCTGCCCGCCTGCCCGGACCTCCCCGACCACGCCACCGAGACCGCCCACGCCCTCGCGGGCAAGGGGCTGCGCGTCCTCGCCGTCGCCCGGCGCCCCTGCCGGGGAGGCGACCCCGCCGAGGAACTCGACGCCGGCCTCGCGGACCTGGAGTTCGTGGGATTCGTCGCCCTCGCGGACGTCCCCCGCGACACCTCCGAGGCCCTGCTCGTCGAGCTGCGCCGCTCCGGCATCCTGCCCGTGATGCTCACCGGCGACCACCCGGAGACCGCCCGCGCCATCGCCCTGCAGCTGGGCTGGCCGGAGGAGACCGAAGTGGTCACCGGGGACGAACTGGTCGCCATGGACCGCCGCGAACGGGTCAGCGCGCTGCACGGCGCGGGCGTCGTCGCCCGGGTCGCGCCCGAGCAGAAGCTGCACGTGGTGGAGGCGCTGCAGCAGGCCGGCCGGGTGGTGGCGATGGCCGGCGACGGCGCCAACGACGCCGCCGCCATCCGGGCCGCCGACGTCGGCGTCGGCATCGAGGCCCGCGGCTCGGCCGCCGCCCGCAACGCCGCCGACCTCGTGCTGACCACCGGCGACCTGTCGGTCCTCGTGGACGCCGTCGTCGAGGGCCGCGCCCTGTGGCGCAGCGTCGCCGACGCGGTGAGCATCCTCATCGGCGGCAACGCGGGCGAGGTCGGTTTCAGCGTCCTGGGCACCCTCCTCGCGGGTTCCTCGCCGCTGTCGACCCGGCAGCTGCTGCTGGTCAACCTGCTCACCGACATGTTCCCGGCCATGGCGGTGGCGGTGACCCCGAGCGACGACCCGGCGACGGCCGCGCACGCCGCGACCGGCCCGATGGGTCTCGACGTGCTCGGCGCCCCGCTGCTGCGCGCCATCCGGCGCCGGGGCGTGACCACCTGCCTCGGCGCGGTCACGGCGTATCTGATCGGCCGCCTCACCCCCGGCACCGAGCGCAGGTCCACCACCATGGCGCTGTGCGGGGTGGTCGGCGCCCAGCTCGTGCAGACCCTCTCCGGCCGCCGCCACAGCCCGCTGGTGTGGACGACCGCCCTGGGCTCCGCCGCCGTGCTGGCCGCCCTCGTCCAGACGCCCGGCGTCAGCCACTTCTTCGGCTGCACCCCGCTCGGACCCGTCGCCTGGGCCGGCGTCGCCCTCGCCATCGCCCTGTCCGCCCTCGCCCCGCGCCTGGAACGCATGGAGGCCGTCCGCCGGGCCTACGACGCGGCGTCCCGCCTCCTGCTGCGCCTGGGCGCCTACGCCCAGCACACCCGCCACCTGCTGCACAGCGGCATCGCCCGCCCGGTGGTGTCCTAGCCCGTTCCGCGCGGGCCCCGCGGCCCGCGCGGAACTCCCGGCGTTCGCCCAGACTGGAAGAGCAGGGCGGCCCCCGGCACCCTCCCGGGGCCCGCCGACGCAGGCGGGCGCAGGTGCGCCCGACGCCGTGGCCCGCCGGGATCAGAAGGGTGAGGATCGGCATGAAGGGCTACGTCTTCCACGGCCCCGGGCAGTCCGCCTGGGAAGAGGTCCCCGATCCGGGCATCAAGGAACCCACCGACGCGATCGTGCGGGTCGACGCCGTCACCGTCTGCGGCACGGACCTGCACATCCTCAAGGGCGACGTGCCCGAGGTGCAGCCGGGGACCGTGCTGGGGCACGAGGCGGTCGGCGAGATCGTCGAGACCGGCGGCGACGTCCGCAGCGTCCGCCCCGGCGACCGGGTGCTCGTCTCCTGCATCACCGCCTGCGGCCGGTGCCGCTACTGCCGCGAGGCCATGTACGGCCAGTGCCGGGGCGGCGGGGGCTGGATCCTCGGCCACCTGATCGACGGCACCCAGGCCGAGTACGTCCGCGTCCCCCACGCCGACCTGTCCGTGCACGCCCTGCCCGGCGCGGTCGGCAACGAGGACGCCGTACTGCTGGCCGACATCTTCCCCACCGCCTACGAGGTCGGAGTGCTCAACGGGAGGGTGCGGCCCGGCGACACCGTCGTCGTGGTCGGCGCCGGACCCGTCGGGCTGGCCGCGATCGCCGCGGCGCACCTCTTCGCGCCCGAACGCGTCATCGCCGTCGACGTGGCCGCGCCCCGCCTGGAGTTCGCGCGGAGCCTCGGCGCGGAGGCCGTCGTCGACGCCCGGGAGGGCCCCGAGCAACTGGTCGAGGACCTCACCGACGGACTCGGCGCCGACGTGGTCATCGAGGCCGTGGGCGTCGCCGAGACCTTCGAACTGTGCACCCGCATGGTGCGACCCGGCGGGCGGCTGGCCAACGTCGGCGTGCACGGCGGCCCGGTCACCCTGCACCTCGAGGACCTGTGGATCAAGAACGTCATCCTCACCACCGGCCTGGTCGACACCCACTCCACGCCCACCCTGCTGCGCATGGCCGCAGCCGGCCGGCTGCCCACCGGCCCGCTGGTCACCCACACCTTCCCCCTGGAGCACATGCAGGAGGCGTACGACGTCTTCGGCAACGCCGCCGAGACCGGCGCGCTCAAGGTCGTCCTCGGCGGTCCCCGGCACGACGAGGTCGTCCCGGTGCCTTCGGCGTCCTGACGCACGCCCCTGCGGTAGCGAGGAGGTGACACCCCATGGCGAGGACACGCGGGGCGCGGCTCCCCAGGGTGCGGCTGTGGCGGTGGCGGAGGAACCCGCTGCGGCGCCGCAGCGATGTGATCGAGGCCTGGCTGCTGCTCGCCACGTTCGTCCTCGCCCTGCTGGCCGCGGTGTTCGCCGGCCTGCTGGGGGCCCGGGCCGTGGACGCGTCCCTCGACGAGCGGCGCGCGCAGACCCGGGCCGTCCCGGCCGTGCTGACCAAGGACGCGGCCGACGCGCTGCCGGCCCCCGTCTCCGAGGAGGGGGCGGGCCATGTCTGGGCGCCCGTGCGGTGGACCGCCCCGGACGGCACCAGCCGCACGGGCCGTGCGAAGACCGAACCGGGGGAGAAGGCGGGCAGCCCCGTCACCGTGTGGACGGACCGCACCGGCCGGCTGGTCACCAAGCCCCCCGAGGGAGCGGAGGCCCGGTTCCAGATCGTCATGGCCGGCGTCACGGTCGCCGTCGCCTCCGGGGGACTCCTGCTGTGCGGCGGAGGCGTCGTCAGGGTCCGGATGCGGCGCCGGCGCCTCGACCGGTGGGAGGCGGAGTGGCGGCAGGTCGAGCCCATGTGGCGCAAGCGCATGACCGGCTGACCCGGCCGGCCCGCACGAGGCCCTGACCGGCCACGTCAGTCCGTCCCGGCGTCGCCCGCGGGATCCTCACGGCGGGCGTGCACGAACAGATGCGGCTCCGGCCTGGCCTCGGGATGCGTCGGCGTGAACATCACGCTCTCCTGCGACAGCACCGTCAGACCCGCCGCCCGCACCACAGCGACGACGTCCTGCGCGGCGAAGCTGGTGACCCGCACGTCCTGCCCCATGAAGACGCCGTCGAAGCTCTCCACGTCCAGCGGCACGGTGGCCAGCGCCAGCAGACCGCCCGGCCGCAGCGCCCGCGCCAGCCGCTGCACGAGACCGGCCTGCTCGGCGCGCGACATCTGCAGCAGCGCGAAGTACACACAGACGGCGTCGAACGAGCCGTCCTCGAGCGGCATCCCGTGAATGTCGGCGCACACGAACTCCGCCTCGGGCACCTGACGGGAGGCGATCTCCACCATCACCGGGGACACGTCGACCCCGAGCACCCGGTGACCGGCCCCGGCGAGCGCGGCGGCCGTCGGCCGGCCGGTCCCGCTGCCCACGTCCAGCACCCGGCTGCCGGGCGGCAGCCGTTCGAGCAGCCACCGCAGCGACGCCCGGTGCGCCTCGGAGGAGGCGAACGCCTTCTCGTACTCGCTGCCCAGCGCATCGAAGACCACTGCCGCGGGCGGCCTGCGCTCCTCGTCGACCACGACGCACCCCGTCTCCCGATTCCGACGCATTCCGACGCGCACGCATCGTGCCACCGACGTGCGGCCCCCACAACGCCGCCCGCCGTCCGAGCCGCGGACGCGGCTTGCACGCGAGCGGGGGCGCACGGCAGGGTCGGGGTGTGCCGACACTGCTGATCGTCCATCACACGCCGTCACCCAACTGCCAGGCGATGTTCGAAGCCGTCGTCTCCGGTGCCACCGCCCCGGAGATCGAGAACGTGCAGGTCGTACGCCGGCCCGCCCTGGCCGCCACCGCCGGCGACGTCCTCGAGGCCGACGGCTACCTGCTCGGCACGCCCGCCAACCTCGGCTACATGTCGGGGGCGCTCAAGCACTTCTTCGACCAGATCTACTACCCGTGCCTCGACACCACCCGCGGCCGGCCCTTCGGCACCTATGTGCACGGCGGCAGCGACGTCACCGGCGCGCTGCGCGGCATCGAGTCGATCACCACCGGCCTAGGGTGGCGGCGCGCCGCGGACACCGTGACCGTCACCGGCGCACCCGACAAGGCCGCGCTCGAACGCTGCTGGGAACTCGGCGCCACGCTCGCCGCCGGCCTCATGGACTGACGGTCACGGTTCGTCCATGCGCCGCCGGTCCTGCTCGTCCCACTTCCGAGTGTCGCGCGGCTGGGTGTACGGCTCGGCCTCCGGGGGATGACCGCCGGCGATGGCGCGCTGCCGGGTGATCTCCGCGTCGAACTCGAGGCCCAGCAGGATCGCCAGATTGGTGATCCACAGCCAGATCAGGAACACGATGACGCCCGCCATCGTGCCGTAGGTCTTGTTGTACGAGGCGAAGTTGGCCACGTACACCGCGAACGCGCCGGAGGCGATCAGCCAGATCACCAGGGCCAGGAAGCTGCCCGGGGTGATCCAGCGGAAGCCCCGGACCTTCGCGTTGGGGGACGCCCAGTACAGCAGCGCGATCATCACGACGACCAGGAGGACCAGGACCGGCCACTTGGCGATCGACCACACGGTCACCGCGGTGTCGCCCAGCCCGAGCGCATCGCCCGCGCGGCGGGCCAGATCGCCGGTGAACACGACGATCAGCGCGCTGGCCACGGCCAGCAGCATCAGCACGACGGTCAGCCCGACCCGCACCGGCAGCACCTTCCACGCCGGACGGCCCTCGGGCATGTCGTACACCGCGTTGGCCGACCGGATGAACGCCGCCACATAGCCCGAGGCCGACCACACGGCGAGGACCAGACCGACGATCGCGACGATCGAGCCGATGCCGGCACCGCCCCGCAGCTGGTCGACCGCCTGGGTGAGAATGTCCCGGACCGCGCCGGGTGCCAGGTCCTGGACCTGCTCCATCACCTTGTCCGTGGCCGACTTCCCGGCGATGCCGAGCAGCGACACCAGCACCAGCAGCGCGGGGAAGAGCGCGAGCACCCCGTAGTACGTGAGGGCAGCGGCCCGGTCGGTCAGCTCGTCGTCCTTGAACTCGCGCAGGCTGCCTTTCAGCGCGGCGACCCACGACTGTTTCGGCAGTCCCGTGGGCGCGTCCGGAGCCGCCCGTTCCACCGCGTCGTCCGGCCCCGGCTCCTGCGCCGCGGGCCTCTCGTCGGTCTGCCGGCCGTTCTTGCCCGGTATGTGCAGCTTCATGGGCGCCGGGTAACCACCGCCGCGTGGGTCATTCGCCGAAGGAGGCCGCGCGGCCAACATCTTGTGGGAGCGCTCCCAGCAGGGGAGGATGCCGTACATGATCTCCTCGCCAGCGATCCGTCCCTACCGCCCCGAGGACCGGGACGCCCTCGACGACATCTGCGTCCGCACGGCGCACAACGGCCAGGACAGCCGGCCGGTCTACGCCGACCCCGGGGTCCTCCCCGCGACCTTCGCGGCGCCCTACGTCCATCTGGAACCGGAGCTCGCCTTCGTGCTCGACGACGGTCATGGCCGCGCGGTCGGCTACATCCTGGGCACCGCGGACACCCCCCGCTTCGCCGAGGCCTTCCGCACCACCTGGCTGCCGCTGGTCGCCGAGCGGTACCCCGAGCCGTCCGGCCCGCCGAGCACCCCGGACGAGACGATGGCCCTGCTGCTGCACCACCCCGAGCGCATGGTCGTGCCGGAACTGGCCGCCTACCCCGCCCATCTGCACATCGACCTGCTGCCCGCATGGCAGGGTCGCGGCCACGGCCGGGAGCTGATGCGGACCTTCCTGGGCGCGCTGCAGGGCAGGGGAGTGCCGTCCGTCCACCTCGTGATGGCGACCGCCAACAAGCCCGCCCGCGCCTTCTACGACCGCATGGGCTTCCACGTGATCGACGTACCCATGGACGCCTCGGTGACCTGCCTCGGACGCACCACGCGCGACCTCGACCGACTCTGACGGGACGTCAACGGGGTGTGTGGTTCGGGAGATTCTTCGAAGAATCTGTGAGGCGCTTGAACACATGACGGCCCCCCTACGTATGGGGCGTGGGAATTCCATGCCGACCCCCCGCGTAGGAGTACTGCCTTGGCACGCAACACACGCAGACGCCCGAAACAGCGCGCGACCTTCGCCGCCGTCGCCCTGATGCTGGGCGGAGGAGGGATGATGGCGGCCAACGTCTACGCCTCCGCGACGGTGGAGAGCGGGACGGGCGAGGGCCAGGTCCTCGCAGCCGCCACCATCGACTGCCCCGATGTGGCCACCCAGCTGACCTCGGTGCCGGAGCAGGCGCGGGCCGAGGTGGACAAGGAACTCGCCGCGCTGGACGCGCAGATCGCCGACGCCTACAAGCGCATCGGCGAGTCGACGCAGGCCCTCCAGCAGGACCCGGCCTTCGCGGAGAACGCGATCGCCCAGCCGCTCGAGGAGAAGCGCTCCGCGACCCTCGAGCGCATCGCGATCGCCATCGACCGCGTCGGCGACCGGCCCGAGGGCCTGGACGAGCTGGCCGCCTGCGCGGTGCGCGAGTCGGGCAACGCCCCCGCGCCGACCGACGCCGGGCAGGAGGGCGACGCGGACGCGGGCGAGCAGACGGGCGACGGCCAGGACCAGCAGGACCAGCAGGACCAGCAGGGCGAACAGGGTGCGGACCAGGGCCAGGAACAGGGCGGCAACGGCGGTCAGGGCGGCAACGGCCCCGTCGCCGGCGACTACGTGGACATCAAGAGCGTCCAGCCCGACGTCGCCGAACCGCAGCCGGCCGAGAACGCCTCCCGCGGCACCTTCACCAGCGAGTGCGGCGTCAACGCGAACGGCCTGTTCAACTCGGACAACGTGATCGCGGCGCCGGGTGTCAGCAACGGCGCCCACCACTTCCACGACTACATCGGCAACCAGGCCACCAACGCCTTCTCCAGCGACGAGGAGCTGGCACAGGCCGAGACCAGCTGTGTGGACCAGGGCGACAAGTCGTCGTACTACTGGCCCGTGCTGCGCCTGCAGAACGGCAAGCAGGAGCAGGACGCCAACTCCCCGGGCGGTGGCATCGAGGGCAACGTCGGTGAGATCGTGACGCCCAAGGACGTCACCCTCACCTTCGTGGGCAACCCGCAGGGCGAGGTCACGGCCATGCCCCGGCTGCTGCGCATCATCACCGGTGACGCGAAGTCGTTCGTGAACGGCCCCGCCAACGCCAACGCCTCCTGGAGCTGCACCGGCTTCGAGGACCGGCAGCTGAAGGACAAGTACCCGCTGTGCCCCGAGGGCAGCGACGTGGTGCGCACCTTCAAGTTCCAGAGCTGCTGGGACGGCCGCAACATCGACAGCGCCAACCACCGTACGCACATGGCGTTCGCGGACGCGGCCGGCAACTGCCCGTCCGGCTTCAAGGCCGTGCCGCAGCTGGTGCAGCGCATCGTCTACGACGTGGACGCGCCGAGCCTGGAGGACGGCGGGAAGACCACACCGCTGTTCGCCGTGGACTCCTTCCCCGAGCAGCTGCACAAGCCGATCACCGACCACGGCGACTTCATCAACGTCTTCGACGAGGACCTGATGAAGGAGATGGTCGACTGCATCAACAGCGGCCGGGAGTGCGGCGTCGGCGCCGACGGCGGCGACGGCGGCGGTGACAACGGCGGTGACAACGGCGGCGACAACGGCGGCGGTGAGCCGACCGAGGAGCCTCAGCAGCCGGAGGAGCCGCAGCAGCCGGAGGAGCCCACGGCCACTCCCGACGACCCGGGCCAGGGCGGCGACGGCAACGGCGGCGGTGACCAGTCCGGTGACGGCGGTGACAAGCCCGGGGACGGCGGCGACCAGGGCGGACAGGAGAACCCGTCCGAGCCTCCCGCGGAGAACCCGTCCGAGCCCCCGGCGGAGACCCCGGCCACCGAGGAGCCCTCGGAGCCCGCGGCCACCGAGCAGCCCGGCATCAAGGCCTCGAACCCGCCCGAGGGCGGCGCGGGTGCCGCTGACGGCGGCGACAAGAACGACGGCGGCGACCAGGGCGGCAACGGCGGCCAGGACGGCGACGACGACGCCGGCCAGGCCGCGCAGGGCGCCCAGGTGCCCGGCAGCCTCCCGGAGCTCGAGGACCGGACCGAGGCGCAGGCCGAGACCGGCAGCCTGGCCGAGACCGGTGCCCAGCTGTGGCCGGCCGCGATCGGCGGCGTGCTGGTGGTCCTCGGCTTCTTCGTCCTGCGCAGCGTGAGGCGCAACGCCTGACCCCGTCCCGCAGATGAACGGCGGCAGGACCCGCACGGGTCCTGCCGCCCTCGCGTTCTCGAACGCGCTACCGCTCGGGCGCGGCGGGAGCCGGCCGGGTGCTCTCCCGCCCGCCCTCCGCGTCGATGTGCGGCAGGATCCGGTCCAGCCATCCGGGCGTCCACCAGGCGTGCCGCCCCAGCAGGGTCATCACGGCCGGGACCAGCAGCAGCCGCACCACGGTCGCGTCGATGAGGACACTGACCGCGAGGCCCAGCCCGAGCATCTTCACCACGATGTTGTCGCTCACGATGAACGCCGCGAACACGCTCACCATGATCAGCGCGGCGCAGGTGATGACCCGCGCGGTGATCTCCAAGGCGTGCGCGACCGCCGCCTCGGCGTCCCCGGTGCGCAGCCACGCCTCGTGGACCCGGGAGAGCAGGAAGATCTCGTAGTCCATGCTCAGGCCGAAGATGATCGCGAACATCATCATCGGCACATAGCTCTCGATCGGCACCGTGCCGTGCACACCGAGCGCCGGCCCGCCCCACCCCCACTGGAACACGGCGACGACCACGCCGTAGGAGGCGGTGATGGACAGGACGTTCAGCACGGCCGCCTTGACGGCGACGAGCAGCCCGCGGAAGACGGCCAGGATGATGAAGAACGCCAGGGCGACCACCACGCCGATGATCAGGGGAAGCCGTTCGGCGATGACGTCGCGGAAGTCGACCTGAGCCGCCGTCGTACCGGTGACGTAGGTCTGGGCGTCCGTGCCGCGCACGGCGTCCGGCAGGGTGTCGTCCACCAGGCGGTTCGTCAGCTCGGTGGTCGCCGCGTCCTGCGGGGGCGCCGACGAGTACACCGTGCCGACCAGGACGTCCCCGTCCTGCGTGGCGGTGAGCGGCGTGACGGCGGCCGCGCCGTCGACCCCGTCCAGGGTCTTCTGGGCCTGCGAGGCGAGGTCGGAGCGCTGGGATCCGGGGACGGAGGACTGGTCGATGACGACGGTGAGCGGACCGTTGGAGCCGGGCCCGAACGCGTCGGTCATCAGGTCGTAGGCCCGGCGGTCCGTGAACGACGTGGGGTCCGCGCCGTCGCCGATGTGACCGAGCTGGATCGAGAACACCGGGATCGCGAGGACGGCGATCGTGGCCACGCCCGCCGCGAGGAAATGCCACGGTCTGCGCTCCACCCGCTGCGCGTACCGGTGCCAGGTGCCCTGGGGCGCCGCCCCCGGCTCGGCGTCGGTCTCGGCCACCGGCCGGCGCACCCGGTAGCGGTCGACGCGCCGGCCGATCAGGCCCAGCAGGGCCGGTACGAGGGTGAGCGCGCCGGCCACGGCGGACACGACCGTGACGGCCGCGGCGAGCCCGAGCAGGCCGATGAACGAGACACCGGACACGGACAGACCCGCCAGCGCGACGATCACCGTGCAGCCGGAGACGAGGACGGCCCGCCCGCTCGTGGACGTGGCGTGCCCGGCCGCCTCCACCGGATCCCGGCCGTCCATGATGTCCTGCCGGTACCGGGTGATCAGGAACAGCGCGTAGTCGATGCCGACGCCCAGGCCGATCATGGTGGCCAGCGTCGGCGAGACGGTGGCGAAGGCGAACGCGGCGGCCAGCAGGCCGAGGACGGCGAGACCCCCGACCACGCTGATCAGCGCGGTCAGCAGCGGGATGCAGGCGGCGATGACACTGCCGAAACCGACCAGCAGCACCACGACGGCGACCGCGAAGCCGATCAGCTCGCTCACCCGGTCGTCGGGGGCCGGCCGGGCCAGCTCGCCGAGCGGACCGCCGTACTCCACCTGGACCCCGGCCTGTCGCAGCGGCCGGACGGAATCGTCCACCCCGGTGAGATAGCCGCCCCCCAGGGTCGACGGCTGGACGTCGAAGCGGACGGTGATGTAGGCCGTCTTCCGGTCGGAGGACAGCGGGCCGACGTCCGGCTGCGACCCGTCCGTGGACGAGCCGGACGCGGACAGCGGGTTCTGCGCCGACAGGACGTGCGGGAGCTTCTCCAGGTCGCCGACCACCGTGGACATCTGCGAGCCGAACGCGGTCAGCTGCTGCTGCGCGTCGTGCAGCACGATCTGGCTGCTGTAGCCGCCCGCCTGGGGATCGTGCCGTTGCAGCACCTCGATGCCCTGCTGCGACTGGGCGTCGGGCAGCGTGAAGTTGTCGGAGTAGTCCGCCCCGACCGTGCGGCTCGCCAGCTGCAGGGCCAGCAGCGCCGCCAGCCAGGCGACGATCACGACCGCGAAGTGATGCGCACACCATTCGCCCAGCCGCCGCAGCAGTCCCGCCTTCGGCTTCCTCCTGGTCCCGCCTCGGCGGCGCTTGGACGGCATGGACGTGGTCTCCTCTGCCCGGCCGGGCGCTTCCCGACCCCGCGTCCCATTACATGCGCGCGGGATCATCCCGGCATCTCGGACCATGCGGACACGGTGACGGCCCGCCACTCGCGCGGGGCAGGGGCATGGTGACGCCCGCCGCTCACGCCCCGGGGGGCACGGTGATGGCCCGCCGCCTCACAGGGTGCGTGCTCACCGGTCCCGTGCGACGACGGTGTCCGCTTCACCGAGGCCAGGGGGACCGGCGGCCGGCCGCCGAAGGAACGGGTGGCGCATACGCGTGCCGGCGCGTACGGCCGTACGCCGGCCGCGTGCCGCAGGGCTAAGCACCCCGGAGCCCAGGGCGACCCCGGCCCCCACGAGGGCGCTGCCCACCGCTTGGGCCGGGCCGTAGGCGCCGGTGCCGACGAGCGGCGCGGTGCAGGCGGCGGCCACCGGGATCAGCCCGGAGTACAGCGTGGCGCGCTCCGCGCCGATCCGCTGCATGCCCATGTACCAGCACACGAACCCGATGACCGTGACCACCACCGCCTGCCACAGCAGCGCCGCCGCCTCGACGCGGTCCGGCCCGCGCAGCCAGTCCGTCCCGTCGAGCATCATCCCGGCCGCCGCCGACTCGACCGCGGCGACACCGCTCACCACCGCCGACAGCAGCCGCGGACCGAGGGGGCGCAGCACGGGCACCGCCAGCACCGCGAACCCGACCTCCCCGGCCAGCGCACACACCGAGAAGGCGATGCCCGCCCCGTCCGTGCGCCCCCAGCCCTGCACCGTGAACGCGCCGACGGCCACGAGCACCGCCCCGTACAGGACGAGGCGCTGGGGCCTGCGCCCGTCCAGCAACGGCACGAGCACGGCGACCACCACCGGCGCGCAGCCCACGAACACACCGGGCACCGCGGGTTCAGCGGATCGCTCCGCGGCGAGCACGGCCAGATTGAAGCCGACCATGCCGACCGCGGCGAGCAGCGCGAGCCGGGCCCACTGACGGGACGTGAGCGAGCGCAGCCTGCCGGCCGCGCCCTTCCCGGCGAGGGGGACCAGCAGCAGGCAGGCCAGTGCGTAACGCAGGAACTGGCCGCCCGCGTACGGGTAGTCGCCGAGAACACTGTTGGCGGTGAAGGAGCCTCCGACGAGGACGCAGGCGAGGGCGGCGAGCAGGGCGCCGCGCGTGGCGGTGGAGTTCATGGCACCGACGCTAGGAAGCACGGCGGTCCGCCGAGAGGTCCACTTCCCTCGCGCCATGGAGGACCACTTCGCGCGCCGGAGCGCGGCCGGTCAGCCGGGCTCGGCCTCCCAGCCGTACGCCGTGAGCAGCAGGGCCACGTCGTCCAGCCGGTCCTCCGCCCGGTGCGCCGCCTTGATCAGCTGGTCGGCGAGCTGCTCCACCGAGTCCGTGCGCGTGTCGGCCAGGCAGCGGCGGACCGCCTCGATGCCCGTCTCGATGTCGCCGCCCGGCATCTCCACCAGCCCGTCGGTGTACAGCGCGAGCACACTGCCGGCCGTCAGCGTGAGGGCGGTGACCGGATAGACCGCCTCGGGCTGGACGCCCAGCATCACCCCGCCGACGAGATCGAGGACCTCGGCGCGGCCGTCGGGGTGGCGCAGCAGCGGCGGCGGATGGCCCGCCCGCACCGCGAGGGCGCGGCCGGTGCGCGGGTCGAGCTCGATGTAGCAGCAGGTGGCGATGGCGTCCGCCTCCAGCTCCGACAGCAGCCGGTTGGTGTGGGTGATGACCTCCTGCGGCGGGCGCCCGCTGGCGGCGAAGGCGTGCACCGCGCTGCGCAGCTGCCCCATGACGGCCGCGGCACTCACGCTGTGCCCCTCCACGTCACCGATCACCAGAGCCACCCCGCGGCCGGTCCTGATGACGTCGTACCAGTCGCCGCCGATGGCCATGCCCTGGGTGCCGGGCAGATAGCGGCCGGTGGCGACCATGCCCTCGATGGGGGGCAGCCGGTGCGGCAGCAGCCCCTCCTGCAGTCCGCGGGCGACGGCGGACTCGGCGTCGTAGAGCCGGGCCCGTTCCAGCGCCTGAGCGGCCAGTCCGCTGAGCGCGGTCAGCGCGGAGCGCTCGTCGGGGGTGAACCGGTGCCGGTCCGCCCAGCCGAGGATGCAGGACCCGACCGGGTGACCGGAGGCGATCAGCGGCAGGAACGACCACGAGTTCATCCGGTCCAGGGCGATGCCCGGATACGCGTTGCTCAGCGCGTCCGGCGACTCGAAGAACAGCGGGAACCGGGTGGTCAGGGCGTGCACGCCGGGCAGCGGGGTGTCGAGCGGCACGCCTTCGAACGGATCGAGGAAGCCCTTCGGATAGCCTGACTCCCACAGCAGGTACATCCGCCCCTCTCTGACCGTGTACAAGGCCAGCTCCTGGGCACCGAACGCCGGGAGCAACTGCTCCGATACCGCCTGGCACACATCCTCCACGGTGACGGCCTCGGTGAGGACGCTGGCCATCTGCACCACGTGGTACAGCGCGCCCGCGCGGGCCGGGGCGACCGGCTCCGCCGGGGCGGTCGCCCCTGCCGCCTCGGCGCCGCGATCGGTGACGCGGCCCGCCGGCGCCGGCTCCGCCCCCGTCGGCGGGGTCGTGCGGAAGACCCGGCCGGTCAGGCCGTGCACTCCCGGATAGAGCACGAATCCCAGCCAGGAGCCGTGTGGGTCCGGCACCAGGTACGACACCGGCTGCTGCGACAGCATCGCCGCGCGGTAGCGATCCTCGTAGGCCGGGTCGTGCAGCCAGGTGATCACCCGCCACGGGTGGTGGCCCAGCAACTGCTTGCGCTCACATCCCAGCAGGTCGAGACAGCGGCGGTTGGCGAACGTCACGCGGCCGTCCTGGTCGAGGGAGAACAGCCCGTCGGGCAGCCGCTCGGCGGCCTCCGCCGCGCCCGCCGCACCCGCCGCGTCGACCAGCGCGCCCGTCAGCAGCCGCCCGGCCGAAAGGGACCGTACGACATGGGCCCACAGCTCGACCGGTCGGTAGCGGGGTTGCCGGTCCTCACCCGGCTCGTCCAATACCCGGAAGTGCCGGGCTCTGACGTATCCGGTCGTCAGCGCGTCGCGCCGGCTCGCCCGCAACTCGTGCAGGTCGTCGGGGCACACCCGGTCCTCCACCTCCGCCGTGGTGCCGCGGAACTCGGACGCGTCGAGACCCAGCAGGTCCAGCGCTTCATCGTCCAAGGACCAGCGGTCGGTGTCCAGGTCCCATTCGATGCCGCCGACCTGCACGGCACGGGCCGGCGGGGTGGGCAGCCGCACGCTGACCGGCTGGTCGTCGTACTCGATCCCCGGGACGGCCACGCCGGGGTGCGCGGGGGCGGGCACCCGGCGGGCGTACTCCGTGAGGCGCCGCTCCATGGCCCGTCCGGCGTTGCGCAGCGCGAAGCCGACGTCGTCCGCCGCCATCGGCTCCAGGGACGCCGAGCGCAGCACCACCAGTACCCCCACGGCCTCGCCGCCCGCGCTCACCGGGTGGTACGCGGAGGCGAACGGGTACGGCAGCGCGGCGGTGAACTGGGGGAAGCGCAGCATCGTCGCCCGCTCGTCCGGCAGCCACAGACTCTCCCGGCGCCGATAGGACTCGGCCATGGGCAGCGCGCCGCCCACGGGCACCCGCCACCAGGACCTCAGCAGCGACCGCGGAACCCCGGTCACCACACAGAGCACCAGCGAACGCCGGTCGGGCGAGCGCAGATACACCAGCCCGCCGTAACCGCCCAGGTCCCGGACGGCCGCCAGGGCGGGCTCCGCGAGCGCGTCCTCGATCCGGGCCGGCTCCCCGGTCCGGATGTCCTCCTCGCCCCGGCCGCCCGTGCCTGCGCGCCGTTCTCCGTCCGGTACGGCGGCTGCCTCTTCCATCTCGCGTCCTCCCGGTGCGGACGCACAGGATTGGTTCGCTCCTCACCAGGATGTGCCATGCGCGCCGGGAAGGCGCGGCGGATGCGCCACCGTCGGCAGGGGCCGTCCCACCGCACGGGTCCGCCGCCCGGAAACGGCCGGGATGAAGCGCAACCTTCGGCCCGAGCGGGTCGTCTCACCCGATAACAGGCACATGCAAGCCCGGGGGGCGAAAATGCTACGAACCAGAACTACCAGAACCGTCTGCGCGACTCTCGCGCTCGTCGGCGCCTCGCTGGGAGCCGCCGCGGTCCCGGCCGTGGCCACCCAGACCGCGCCCACCAGGACCACGGCCTGCCCCACCGGCTGGGGCAGCCTCCCCAAGACCGACACCACCGCCACCACCACACCGGTGCGGGACATCAGGACCGGCCGGCACGCCTGCTACGACCGGATGGTCGTCGACCTGCCGGGCGCGGGCCGGGGCGTCGGCTACTCCGTCCGGTACGTCGACCGTCTCCACCAGGACGGCTCGGGCCGGCACATCCCCGTCGCCGGCGGCGCCGTCCTCGAGGTGCGGGTGGCCGCCCCCGCCTACGACCCCGGCACCGGCGCCCCCACCTATCCGGCGCGCGCCGGACGCCCCCTGCCCGGCGTCGACCTGGCCGGGTACCGCACCTTCAGGGACGCCCGGTTCGCGGGCAGCTTCGAGGGCGACACCCAGATCGGCCTCGGCGTGCGCGCCCGCCTGCCGTTCCGCGTCCTGCACCTGACGGACCGCGTCGTGATCGACGTGGCCCACAGCTGGACGGGCACACGCTGAGCACGGCCGCACGGCAATGGGCGCCCCGGCCGGAAGGCGGGGGGCGCTCAGGCGTCCGGGCCGCCGGTCTCGCACACCCGGCGCGCCACGTCGCGCAGCTTGGTGTTGGTGCGCTGGGAGTGCATGCGCAGGATGTCGAAGGCCTGGTCCTCGGTGATGTGATGGCGGCCCATCAGGATGCCCATCGCCTCGCCGATCAGGTGCCGGGTGGCGATCGCCTCCTGCAGCTGGGCGTCGGTCCGTGCGGTGGCGAAGGCGACCGCCGCGTGCGAGGCCAGCAGCCAGCCCGCCGTCTCGCTGTCCTCGGTGAACATGCCGGGCTTGCGGGAGTACATGTTGAGCGCCCCCAGCTCCTCCTCCCGCGTGTACAGCAGGAACCCCATCATGCTGCCCACCCCCAGCTCCCGGCCCGCCGGCACGAAGGCGGACCAGCGGTCGTTCTTCGCCGTGAAGTCGACGATGCGGAAGACCCGGTCCTCGGTCTCCGGCCGGGCCACGTCGAAGCACGGCCCCTCCTGGAGACGTTCCTGGAGGCGATCGCTGTCGACCACCAACGGGTCCGTCGGGGCCAGCGAGCGAACACGCTTTCCCTGGAGGACGAGGATGCCGGCGGCGTCGCAGCCCTCCACGAGGTCCACGGCCGCGGTGGTGATCTGTTTCAGCGTGTCGTCGAGGGTGCCCTCCGCCAGGAGGTCACGGGCCATGGAGGCCATCTGCTGTGCGAAGCCACGCCAGTCCACCGCCGCCTCCCGGGCCGATCCGGTCCGTACCCAGCCCATGGTTGCACGCCCGCATCCGGCGTACCTCCCTCCGCACCATGTTTGAGCGACGCGTCATAGGCGACCCGGCCCCCCAGGAACACCGATCGCGAACGCGACTGGGAGTGAGTCACGGTGGCTGGAGAGCAGAAGGCCAAGGCGAAGGCCGAACAGGCCAAGGGCAAGCTCAAGGAGGCGGCGGGCCGCGCCGTGGGGAACGAGCGGCTCGAAGCCGAGGGCCGGGCCGGGCAGTCCAAGGGCGACGCGCGGCAGGCGAAGGAGAAGACGAAGGACGTCTTCAAGCACTGAGAGTTTTCTACGCACTGAAGGACGACACCGACGGACGACTCCGGGCGTGGTCCCTGCCGTGGCGGGGGCCCCGCCCGATTGTCAGTGCCGGATGCCACCCTGCCGGTATGGACGAACTGGAGTTCATGCGCGGCCGGGTCTACGGCGCGGATCACGACGATCCCGGCCCGCGCGCGGGACGGACGTACGTGGAATTGGCGGGCGGTCCGCTGGACGGCCTCCTGCTGGACGTCACGGACCGTTCGGAGACGGAACGGGGACAAGGCGTGGTCCTGCCCACCGAGATAGGGCGCTACGGAGCGGGCGGGCGTGCCGTCTACGTACCCCGCGGCACGGGGGAGCGGGTCTTCGACTGGCGCGGCGACGTGCCCTGAGCACACCGTGCCCGCGTACCGGGAAGGGCGCCGGGGCAGGGGTACGCGTAGAGCGCGGCTGTCGCGGCCTTCGCGGCCGTCGCTGCCGGCTCGGTCGTCGTGGGCGGTGCGGACACAGGAAGCGGAGGGAGCCATGGGACTCCTCTCGGACGGGGGCTCGGCAGTGCGGGACCGCATCGGCACCGCGATCCTCTCCCGGGTCGCGGGACCGGACGGACGGCACACCCGCGAGCAGATCCACGGTATGCCCGGCCCGCGCTGGTTCGGTCCCGACCGGCCCGTCCGGCGGGTGCACGGGGACGCCTCGATGTTCATCGGCGGACTCGCCGCCCTGCTGATGCAGACCCTCCACCCGCTGGCCATGGCCGCCGTGGCCGGACACTCCGGATTCCGCGGCGACCCCTGGGGCCGGCTCCAACGGACCAGCTCCTTCCTCGCCGTGACCACGTACGGCACCGCCGACAGCGCCCAGCGGGCCGTCGACCGGGTGCGTGCCGTGCACGCGACGGTGCGCGGCACCACCGCCGACGGCCAGGAGTACCGGGCGGACGACCCCCGCCTGCTGTGCTGGGTGCACATCGCCGAGGTCGACTGCTTCCTGCGCGCCCACCAGCAATACGGCGCGCGGCCCCTGGACGCCGCGGGCTGCGACGCGTACGTCGCCGACATGGCGCGCGTCGCCACCGCACTCGGCGTCGTCGACCCGCCGGTGAACCGCGCCGGACTCGACGAACGGCTGGCCGCCTACCGCGGCGACCTGCGCGCCACCCCCGAGGCACGCAGCACGGCACGCTTCCTGCTGCTCAACCCGCCCGTACCGCTCCTCGCCCGGCTGCCGTACGGCGTCCTGGCCGCCAATGCCGTGTCGCTGCTGCCGGGCTGGGCCACGCGTGCCCTGTGGCTGCCCCGCGTCCCCCCGGCCGAGGGCGTGTGCGTGCGCCCCCTGGGCACGGCCGTCACCGCGGGCATCCGCTGGGTGCTGCCGCCGCCGCGCGACGCACGGTAGCGGCGCGCCGGGGTCGCGCCGAGGGTTCCTGGTGCTGCCGCCGGTTGACCTCTCTCACAGGGGGCACTCAGTGCTGACTGGTGCCGCTGAAGGACATGGGAGGTCGTCGTGGCGGTCCGACATCGTCTGATCAGAACGAGCCCGCAGACCGTCTGGTCCGTCCTCGCGGACGGCAGCCGCTATGCCGAGTGGGTGGTGGGGACCTCGTCCTCGGAGCCGGAGCACGGCCACTGGCCCGACCTCGGCGCGGCGATCCGCTACACCGTCCGCCTGGGCCCGGTGCAGCTGTCCAACCACACGGTCGTCCGGCGCTGCGTCCGGGGCGAGACCCTGGAACTCGAGGCCCAGGCGGGGGCGCTCGGCACCGCGCGCATCGCGATCGAGCTGCGGCCCTGGGGCGAGCACTGCCTCGTCGTCGTGGACGAGCACCCGCTGCACGGCGTCGGCGGGACCTTGCACAACGTGGCCGTCGAAGCCCTCATCCAGCTGCGTCACCGCGCCATGCTGGCCCGGCTGGCGGAGCTCTGCGAGACCGAGGCCGCCGAGGAGGAGCGCCGCCGCCCCCTGGGGCAGGTGGTGACGCCGGGGCCGGACGAGGGAGCCGCCCGTGCCTGACGCGGTGGTGATCGGGGCCGGCCCCAACGGGCTCGTGGCGGCGAACGTCCTCGCCGACGCCGGCTGGAGTGTGCTCGTGCTGGAGGAGCAGCCCGAACCCGGTGGCGCGGTACGCCACGACCGGGGCGTCGACCCCGGCTTCGTCAACGACCTGTGCAGCTCCTTCTATCCGCTCGCCGCCGCCTCCCCGGTCCTCGCCGCGATGCGCCTGGAGGATCACGGGCTGCGCTGGAGCCACGCCCCGCACGTCCTCGCCCACCCGCTGACGGACGGCAGATGCGCGGTGCTCGACCGCCGGATCGACGTCACCGCCGAGTCTCTGGAAGGCTTCGCAGCCGGTGACGGAGCCGCCTGGCGCGGACTGCACCGGTTGTGGCAGCGCCTGCGGCCCGACCTGCTCGACGCGTTGTTCACGCCGTTCCCGCCCGTCCGCTCCGCGGCCCGGCTCGCCCTGCGGCTGCGCGCCGCGGGCGCGCTGCACGTTGCCCGCACCCTGCTGCTGCCGGTGCGCCGGATGGGGCAGGAGGAGTTCCGCGGCGAGGGCGGCAGACTGCTGCTGGCGGGCAACGCCCTCCACGCCGACCTCGCCCCCGAGGCGGCGGGCAGCGGCGGCTACGGCTGGCTGATGGCCATGCTCGGACAGACCTACGGCTTCCCCGTTCCGGCCGGCGGCGCGGGCGCCCTCACCGAGGCCCTGGTCCGCCGGCTGCGCACGCGTGGCGGCGAACTGCGCTGCGGGCAGCGGGCCGACCGCGTCCTGGTGCGCGACGGCCGGGCGGTGGCAGTGCGCACCGCCACCGGCGACACGGCCAGGGCCCGGCGGGCCGTCCTGGCCGATGTCGCAGTACCCGATCTTTACGGCCACCTCGTCGCCCCCGAGCACCTTCCCGGCCGGCTCCTCGACGACCTGCGGCGCTTCCAGTGGGACTTCGCCACCTTCAAGGTCGATTGGGCGCTCGGCGGCCGGGTGCCCTGGCAGACGGAGCCGGCCGTGGGTGCCGGCACCGTCCATCTGGCCGACGGTGTCGACGAACTCACCTGCTTCGCCGCCCAGATCGCCATGCGACAGGTCCCGGACCGCCCCTTCTGCCTGTTCGGCCAGATGACCACCGCTGACCCGTCCCGCTCACCCGAAGGCACCGAGTCCGCGTGGGCCTACACCCACGTCCCCCACGACATCGCCGGCGACGCCGGCCACGAAGGGCTCACCGGGAGCTGGGACACCAGGGAGCAGGAGATCATGGCCGACCGGGTCGAGCGCCAGGTCGAGCGGTTCGCGCCCGGCTTCCGCTCCCGCATCCTCGCCCGCCGCATCCTCGCCCCGCCGGCACTGCAGTCCCTCGACCGGAACCTGCACGGCGGCGCCCTCAACGGTGGCACGGCGGCCCTGCACCAGCAGCTGTTCTTCCGCCCGACCCCCGGCACCGGCCGCCCGGAGACCCCCGTGAAGGGCCTCTACCTGGCCTCCGCGGCCGCACACCCGGGCGGCGGCGTGCACGGCGCGGCGGGCGCCAACGCCGCGCGCGCCGCACTGCGCGGGCGCCTGGCACCGGGACTGTCGCAGGCCCAGCGCCTGCTCACCCGGCGGTCCGGGGAGCGGGACCACACGTGAGGCGACCGCGACCGAACAGGAACACCACGACCACAGGCGGAGGCGAGACGATGACCGGTCACGACGACGGCCCCGACCGCGCCCATCAGCGTCCCGAGGGGGTCAGCGACGAAACGGTGGCGGCCCTCGGGTCGCTGTCGAAGGCGCTGGAGACCACCGAGCGCGCCCGCGGTCACCTCTACAGCTTCCACCAGCTCACCGGCACCGCCGACCTCGAACTGGACCGCGCCGTCGAACTGCTCCGCAAGGCCGGCCACACCGACTGGGCCGAGACGGTGCGCACCCAGGTCCTCGGCCGCAACGTGATCCCCGGTCACTGGACGTTCCAGATCATTGAGGCCTACGACGCCACCTACTACCAGCCGTTCCGTGAGATCGAACGAGCCGCCGTCGACGAGCTGGCCGACGGCCGCGACCACCTCTACGAGGCCGAGATGAAGGAGGCCCGCCGCACGGTCGGCCACCCCGACCACACCGCCCGGCCCGACACCACTCCCGCCGACGGCACCCGGGACGGGGAAGGGTGACGGGGAGACGGTGAAGGCGGTGAAGGCACCACCGACGGGCCCGGGCCCCCTGCTGCACCGCACCGTGGTGGTGACCGGCGCGGCCCGGGGCATCGGTGCGGCCGTGGCGCGGGATCTGGCCCGGCGCGGTGCCCGGCTCGCGCTCCTCGGCCACGAGCCGGCCGAACTGGCGGCGGTGGCGGCCGACCTGCCCACCCCGGCGCTGGTCCACGAGGTCGACGTCACCGACGAGGCCGGGCTGCAGACCGCCGCCGCCCTGGTGCGGGCGCGCCTGGGCACACCCTCGGCCGTGGTGGCGAACGCGGGCGTCGCGGAGGGTGGCCCGTTCGCCACCTCCGACCCCGCCACATGGCGCCGGATCATCGACGTCAACCTCACCGGCAGCGCGGCGACCGCCCGAGCCTTCCTCCCGGACCTCCTCGGGACCCAGGGCTACTACCTGCAGGTCGCCTCGCTGGCCTCGTTCGGTGCCGCGCCCATGATGAGCGCCTACTGCGCCTCCAAGTCCGGCGTGGAGGCCTTTGCGCACAGCCTGCGGGCCGAAGTGGCCCACCGCGGAGTCGCCGTGGGCATCGGCTACGTCAACTGGACCGACACCGAGATGATCCGCGACGCCGACCGCTACCCCGTGCTCCGAGAACTCCGCGCCCACATGCCGCTCCCGGCGCGTCGCGTCCACCCTGCCGAGGTCGTCGCCGCACGCCTCGCCACGGCAGTCGAACACCGCAGCACGGCCGTCTACGTCCCCCGCTGGCTGCGCCTGGTCCAAGCGACGCGCGCGGTCCTGCCGCCTCTGGTCCTACGGGTGTCGCGCCGTGAACTGTCCCGTCTGGAGGCGGAGCAGCCGCTGCGGCACACGGGCCCCCTGGGCGCGGGCGGCCAGGCCGACCGGGCGGCTGTACGGCGGGACGGATGACACCGCAGACGTTCGGGGTCCTCGCGGACGTTCGGGCTTCAGCGGGCGGACGTCGCGTGCAGTACCGCTCGGTGGACCGCACGGGCCAGTCGTGCCCCCCACAGGGAGCGGGGGCCGGCGAAGGTGCAGGGCTCGTCGCCGGGGGAGGGGGCGCGGGCGGCGACGCACACCGCGTCGGTGGGCGTGCCGGAGCAGTCGTACCCGGCCTCCAGCAGCGCCTGGACCTTCGCCTCCGTGGCGGTCGCCACCGCGTTGACCAGAGCGGCATCGGTGAGCGCCGCGGGCACGGCGACGACGATGTTGATCGTGCCCGGAGCCCGCGGGCCGCCGCCCTCCTCGGCGGAGGCCGCCCAGCCGCGCACGTCGATACCGGAGGTGACGACCGCTTCCGCGCCGCCGTCGCGGGCGTGGGCGTACGCCGAGACATCGGCCGCAGTCATCAGCCCCACCCCGGGCCCCCGCACACCCGCCGCCGCGGCGAGCGCGGCGAGGTGACGGTCGGGGTCGGTGCGCCGGTAGCCGTGGGAGACCTGGGCATTGAGCACCCAGGCCCGCTCCCCGATCCCGCCCCCCAGGACGGCGCTGCTGATCATCCGCCAGCCGGGGCCGGCGACCCACAGCAGGGACCGCAGCCGCTCACCGTCCTCGGCGCGGGTGAGACGGCGCGGACGCAGCAGCCCCTCGGCGCTGCGGGGCGGTGGAACGACGGCGGTCACCGGGCGGAACTCCTCGCGGGGGTGGGACCGGCCGATCGTATGCCGCACCGCCCACCCCGCCCGCACCGGGGCCGTCACAGGCGCTCCGGCGGCGCACCTCGGCGACAGCCGTCAGCGGCAGCCGTCAGCGGTGGCCGCCGCGGAGCTTGCCCAGCAGGCGCTGCGCCTGTGCACGGCGCCGCGGATCGGCCGCGGCCCGCCGCACCTGCTCTGTCGTACGCCGCCCCTGGGGGCTCCTGGCGAATCGCTTGATGCGCTCCATCATGCTCGGCATGGGGGGCTCCTCTCCTCGCGCGTCCGTGCGCTGTGCGTGCTTGCCCTTGCCCACTGCGCCTACCCCGGCCGGCGGACTCAAGGCCTCACGTCTCACGCACCGGCGCGTACACCTCGGCACCCAGCCCGAACGTCCACGCCACCCCCTCCCGTGCCGTCCGTGTCGCCGGCGGGACGCGCAGCCAGTACGTGCGGTGGCTGCCGTCCGGCTCCGGCGTGGAATTGACGACCTCCACCATGACGACCGGCTCGTCGCCCACGAGCTCGATGCGCCACAACGTCCCCGTCGCGTCCCGGTGCACCGGCTGCGCCCCGGAGTCGGACAAGTAGCGGTCGTAGCCGTAGTACTCGAGCATCACCCGCCGCAGCTCGGCGTTCTCCTCGGCGCGGATCCGCTCGGGCGTGAGCGTGCGCAGCTCCTCGAGGAAGGCGCGCGGCACCGGCATGCCCCGCCAGGCGCAGAGCGCGAAGCCGTCGGGGAACTCCAGCGCGGGCCCCTCGCCGTGGTCGAGTCGCCCGGCCTCGTCACGGTGCAGAGCGACGGGACGTTCACACACCACCGCCACCTTCTCGAACGGCCACCACCAGCCGGCGCTGCGGCACACCCGCGCCGCACCCTCCAGCGGTGACCCGTCCCGGTCCAGCGCGGCGAGCCACGGCGCGTCGTGCTGCCCGAGCAGCGCGTCCAGCAGGATCAGCCGTATCTCCGTACGGGCCGCCCGGTCCTCCCCGGCGAGCTCGTCGAGCACCCCCGCGCGGATCCGGTCCACCAGCGCCTGCGTGGAGTCCCACAGGGCACCGCCGGTCGCCGACCAGTGCCGTGCCCAGCCCGCCGCCCCCAACTCCTGACGCAGGCGGTGCCGCTCGGCCGCCCACGGTGCCGAGCGCACCGTCTCCCGCACGCTCGCCCCGAAGCCGGTCCCCTCCCGCGCCAGTGTCACGCCCTCGCGCGGCGACCCCGCCCAGACCACCCGCTCCGGCTCCGCCAGCCCGGCGCGCCGGTACGCCAGCCGGATGCCCTCCTCCGCCGCCGCACGGTCGGCGGGCACGGCGGCCGAGGCCCACTCCCGCCAGCGCGCCACCCCGTCCCCGGCACCGACCGGCTGATCCGTCACCGTCACCGTCGTCGTGACCGTCGATGTCATCCTCGAACTCCCCCTGCTCATCCGCCCTGTCCGTCCCTGCCGCCGCCCTCGCCGCCCAGCGCCGTTCCGCGCCCGTCAGTCGGCCACGAGCCGGACGGAACCCGGCACGTACTCGCGTTGCCGGATCACTCGGTACCAGCCCTCGGGCAGCGCTATCGCGGCATGCTCCTCGTGGACCACCCGGCCGCCGTCCGGCAGATGCAGCAGCAGCGGCCCGAACGGGCCCGGCTCGCGGACGAGTTCGCCGCGGCCCACCACCGCGTGCGCATGCCCGGTGACCTCTCCCAGCGCCAGCACGAGCCGGCCCCGGGCGTCCCGCGGCTCCTTCGGCGCGTCCGCGACGTGGGACGGCACCGCCTCGTCGGCGACGGGCACGATCAGCACGTCTCCCTGCCGGTACATGGGTCTCCCCTCCGCTCCGGCGCCCAGCGCTCCGGAGCCCATGCCGCAGACAGTACGAGCGGCCACTGACAATCGGCCCCGGAGACGGACCGTCACCCGCCCCGCCGCCGGGCGTTGTCAGTCGCTGTTGGTAGAACTGGGCTCTCACGCGATCCGTCGCACGTCAGGAGCAGCCGGTATGACCATCCATGGCCACCTCGAGAAGCTGTACGGCCTGCCTGCCTTCACGTTTCCGGGGCCGGAGGACGAGTCGGAGCTGCCCGAGCCCGACGCCGTCGCCTGGCGCGTCACGAGCGACGTGTACGACGCGGACGAGGAGTGGGAGGCGGCCTTCGCCCGGTTCTGCTCCGCGGTCGACACGACCAGGGTGCGGGCCCTGATCGTCGGTGCCTGGCAGGAGGCGTACGACTCGGACCCCTCCGGCGTCATCGATGCCCTGCTGGCCGCGCGTGACCGGCTGCCCGCGCTGCGCGCGCTGTTCCTCGGCGACATCGTGATGGAGGAGTGCGAGATCTCCTGGATCAACCAGACCGACGTCACCCCGCTGCCGGCCGGCTTCCCCGCCCTGGAGGAGTTCGCCGTGCGCGGCGGCACGGGACTGCGGTTCCCGGCCCTGCGCCACGAAGCGCTGCGCAGCCTCACCATGGAGACCGGCGGCCTGCCGGTGGACGTTGTGCGTGGCGTCGGCGCCAGCGACCTGCCCGCCCTGGAACACCTCGACCTGTGGCTCGGCACCTCGTGGTACGGCGCCGACAGCGAGGCCGCCGACCTGGAGCCCATCCTGTCCGGCGCCCGGCTGCCCCGGCTGCGCCACCTGGCGCTGCGCAACAGCGAGATCCAGGACGAGGTCGCCGCCGCCGTCGCCTCCGCCCCCGTGGTCGCCCGCCTCGACGTGCTCGACCTGTCCATGGGCACCCTCGGGGACGACGGTGCCGCCGCCCTCCTCGGCGGTCAGCCCCTCACCCACCTCAAGAAGCTCGACCTGCACCACAACTACATCAGCGAGCCGCTGCGGCAGCGTATACGGGAGACGCTCGAACCGGCCGGGGTCGAGGTGGACCTCGACCAGGACGACGCCGACTTCGACAAGGACGACGACGGCACGGTCCACCGCTACGTCGCCGTGGGGGAGTGACACGACCGGTGAGGTTCGCCGTCGTGGGGAACCCCGGCAACCGCAGGGTCGCGCTCTTCGCCGACGCCGTACGCGCGGCGGGCCTCGCCACGCCGCGCGTCGTGCCCTGGCTGGACGTCCTGCGCGCGGGCGGCGCCGACTTCGACGCCGACGAGATCGTCCGGCTCGATTCGCCCGGCGAGCATCCCGAGGTCGACGGACTCCTGCGCGGCATCCCGGAGGCGACCCGTGTCGAGGGCACGGGACGCTGGTACGCGCGGTTCACGCGGGCCGTTCGCTCGCTGCGCGGCGGAGTCCGCCTCGACGACGCCGGTGAACTGGCCGTGATGTTCGACAAGCGGCGCTGCCACGCCACCCTCGCCGCGGCGGGCGTACCGGTGCCCGACTCGCCCACGTCGGGGCCCGCGGCGGCGCGGATCACGGGCTGGGACGACGTGCGCGCGGTCATGCGTGCCCACCGGATGCCGAGGCTGTTCGTCAAGCTCGCGCACGGCTCCTCGGCCTCCGGTGTGCTCGCCGTCGAGTCGTCGGCCGGCGACCGCATCAGAGCCACCACATCGGTCGAACTCGCCCCGGACGGGCGGCTGTTCAACTCCCTGCGGGTGCGCCGCTACGAACGGGAGCGGGACGTCGCCGCCATCGTCGACCGGCTGGCCCCCGACGGGCTGCATCTCGAACGCTGGCTGCCCAAGGCCGCCGTCCGGGGCCGGGTCGCCGACCTGCGGGTCCTGGTGGTGGCGGGCCGGGCCACCCACGCGGTGGAACGCACCAGCACCTCACCGCTGACCAACCTTCACCTCGGCGGCAGCCGCGGCGACCTCGACGCGGTCCGTGACGCCGTCGAGACGGCGGGCGGGCGCTGGGCCGACGTGCTCGCCGTGTGCGAGCGCGCGGCGGCCTGCTTCCCGCGCACCCTGTGCGTGGGCGTCGATCTCCTCCCGGCCGTCGGCTGGCGCCGGTTCGCGGTCGGCGAGGTCAACGCATTCGGTGACCTGCTGCCCCGCCTCACCGGCCTGCCGGGCAGCGGCGCGGAGGGGCTCGACACCTATGCCGCCCAGGTGGCGGCGGTCCGACACCGGCACCAGCGGCACCACCGGCACGAGCACCACCACCAGCACAGAACAGGAACCACCCATGTCAGCGCCTGACCCGACGACCCAGCCGGACATGAACGAGATCGTCGGCAGCCACGACATCCTCCTCGTCACCCTCGACACCCTGCGCTTCGACGTCGCGGCCGAGCTCGCCGCGGCGGGCCGCATCCCGAACCTGGCCCGCCATCTGCCCGGCGGACACTGGGAGAAGCGGCACGCCCCGGGCAGCTTCACCTACGCCTCGCACCAGGCGATCTTCGCCGGGTTCCTCCCGACCCCCGCCGCCCCCGGCCCGCACCCGCGCCTGTTCGCGGCCCGCTTCGCCGGCAGCGAGACCACGGCCGAGGGCACCTTCGTCCACGACACCCCGGATCTGGTCGCGGGCCTGGCGAAGGAGGGCTACCGCACCGTGTGCATCGGCGGAGTCGGCTTCTTCAACAAGCAGGGCCCGCTCGGCTCGGTCCTGCCCGGACTGTTCCAGGAGTCCCACTGGCAGCCCGAGTTCGGCGTCACCTCGCCCACGTCCTTCGAGTCCCAGGTGGCCTGCGCGGAACGGGTCGTACGTGACCTTCCGCCCGAGCAGCGGCTGTTCCTCTTCGTCAACGTCGCCGCCCTGCACCAGCCCAACTGGTTCCACCTGCCCGGCGCGACCCGCGAGTCCGGCGACACCCGCGCCTCGCACGCCGCCGCACTGGAGTACGTCGACCGGCACATCGGCCGCCTGTTCGCCGCGGTGAGCGGCAGGCGCCGCTGCTTCGCCATCGTCTGCTCCGACCACGGCACCGCCTACGGCGACGACGGCTACACCGGCCATCGCATCGGCCACGAGTCGGTGTGGACCGTGCCCTACGCCCACTTCTTCCTGGACCACACCCCCGCCGAGGCCGCCCGATGACCACCGCCACCCCACCGCAGCCGCCCCGCACGGCCGGCGTGCAGCCGACCAGCCCGTACCAGGCTTACGTCTACGCCTACCCCCACAAGACCGCCTACCGCCCGCTGACCGACCGCCCCCGGCTGAGCTCCCTGTGGGCCGCCGAGCCCAAGGACGCCCTCTCCCTCTATCTGCACATCCCGTTCTGCGAGGTCCGCTGCGGCTTCTGCAACCTGTTCACCCGCATCGGCGCGCCGGACGGCCTCACCGGCGCCTACCTCGACGCGCTCGACCGGCAGGCGACGGCGGTACGCGCGGCGCTCGGCGAGCGGGAGCCCGTCCATTTCGCCACGGCGGCCTTCGGCGGCGGCACCCCCACCTTCCTCACCGCCGCCGAACTGGAGCGGCTGTGCGACATCGCCGAGCACCGGATGGGCGCCCGTCTCGGCGCGATCCCGCTGTCCGTGGAGGCCTCGCCCGCCACCGCCACCGCCGACCGGCTGGAGGTGCTCGCCGCACGCGGCACCACCCGGCTCAGCCTCGGCGTGCAGAGCTTCGACGACACCGAAGCACGTGCCGCCGTACGCCCCCAGCGCCGCGTCGACGTCGAGGCGGCACTCGGCCGCATCCGCGACGCCCGCGTCCCCGTCCTCAACATCGACCTGATCTACGGCATCGACGGCCAGACGGAACGCACCTGGCTGCGCTCCCTGGACGCGGCACTCGCCTGGCGCCCCGAGGAGCTCTACCTCTACCCGCTCTACATACGCCCCCTGACCGGCCTCGGCCGCCGCGCCACCGGCCCCGACCCGGCCTGGGACGAACAGCGGCTGCGCCTGTACCGCCTCGGCCGCGACCATCTCCTCGCGCACGGCTACGAGCAGCGGTCCATGCGCATGTTCCGCCGCACGGACGCACCGCCCCAGGGCGCGGACGACTACGCCTGCCAGACCGACGGCATGATCGGCCTCGGCTGCGGCGCCCGCTCCTACACCGCCGGGCTGCACTACTCCTTCGACTACGCCGTCGGCATGCACGAGATCCGCGGCATCATCGACGACTACGTCGCACGCCCGGCCGCCGACTTCGGCCACGCCGAGTACGGCCGCCGGATCGACACCGACGAGGCCCGCCGCCGTCATCTCCTGCAGTCCCTGCTCCAGGCCGACGGCCTCGATGTCGCCGACTACGCGCGCCGCTTCGGCGGCCGCACCCCGAGTGACGACTTCCCGGCCGAGCTGTCCCGGTTCGCCGACCGCGGCTGGCTTCAGGACCACGGTCCGCACGCGGCCCGCCTGCGTCTGACGCCCGAGGGCCTGGCCCACTCCGACGCCGTCGGCCCGGAGCTGTTCTCCCCGGCCGTGCGCGCCGCCATGGCCGCCTACGAGCGGAAGTGACCCACCCCGATGGACCTGACCCTCCTCTACCGGGGCCCGCTCGCGTCCTGCGACTACGACTGCCCGTACTGCCCCTTCGCCAAGCGCCGCGACAGCGGGGAGCAACTGCGCACCGACCGCGCCTGCCTGGAACGCTTCGCCGACTGGGCCGGCGCGCAGACCACCGACCGCCTGTCGCTGCTGTTCACCCCCTGGGGCGAGGGCCTGGTCCGCTCCTGGTACCGCCGCACCCTCACCGAGCTGTCCCACCAGCCGCACATCCGGCGCGTCGCCATCCAGACCAACCTCAGCTGCCGCACCGACTGGCTCGCCGGTGCCGACCTCGACACCCTCGCCCTGTGGTGCACGTACCACCCCGGCCAGACCCCGTACGACCGCTTCCTCGGCAAATGCCGGGAACTCGCCCTTCTCGGCGCCCGGTTCAGCGTCGGCATCGTCGGCCTGCCCGAGCACCTCGACGCGGCCAGGCGACTGCGTGCCGACCTGCCGGACCAGGTGTACCTGTGGGTCAACGCGGCGGAGGGCCGCACCTACGACGACGCCGAGGCCGCCGTGTGGACCGCGCTGGACCCGCTGTTCCCCTACAGCCGCCGCCCGCACGCCAGCGCCGGGCTGCCCTGCCGCACCGGTGAGTCCGTGATCTCGGTCGACGGTGAAGGCACCGTCCGCCGCTGCCACTTCGTCCGCGCCGAGCTGGGCAACCTCTACGACGGCACCTACCGCGGGGCCCTGCGCCCGCGCCCCTGCCCGCTGACCACCTGCGACTGCCACATCGGCTATGTGCACCTGGAGACGCTGCCGCTGTACGACGTGTTCGCCGGCGGCGTCCTGGAACGCATCCCGGAGACGCTCCCGCCGCACACCTCGTCGGCCCCGACGGGTTTGCCCCGGGAATCGGAGGCAAGTCGGTGTCCATGAGTGAACAGAACAAGAACACACAAGCGAAGAACGCGGCGACCGGCGCCACCGCCTCCAAGGCCCGTCAGGCCACGGACAAGGCGACCGCCCCGGCCGAGCGGGCGGCGAAGAACGCCGGGTCCAAGGCGACTGACACCGCGTCAGCGGCCGCGTCCGGCACCCAGCGCGCGGCCCAGGCCGCCGAGGCCGCCGCGCAGAGCGCGGTCAAGGGCGTCGAAGGCGCCGCGCAGACCGCGGCCAAGGGCGTCGAGGCGGGCCGCCGCGCGGTCGTCGCGACCTCCGGTCAGGTCGCCGCCGGCGCCAAGACCGCCTGGACCGTCATAGCCAACCGCAAGCTCGTCGCCGCCGGTGTCGGTGCGGGACTGACCGCTCTGAGCGCCGCCTCCTACGCGGTCGGCCGGCGCGCGGAACGCCACGCGCACGGCCCCCTCACGAGGATGACCGGCGGCCGGATCTGACCGCCGGCCGCGCCGGCACCGGCACCTGCGACGCCCGGTCGGACGGGCGCCAGGGGGCCCGCTCGCGCGAAACGTCCCTGACAAGGAAAGATGTCTCCGCAGGAGAAGAATCAACCCATGCGGAGGAGTGGGCACATGCAGCACGAGCGAGCGGGCGGCCCGGCCGGCCCCGAGGATCTCGTCGACGTCGCTCGGCTGGTCACGGCGTACTACGCGTTGCACCCCGATCCGGAGGACGCCGGTCAGCGCGTCACGTTCGGGACGTCGGGACACCGTGGCTCGTCCCTGGCGGCCGCGTTCAACGAGGACCACATCGCCGCGACCAGCCAGGCCATCTGCGAGTACCGCGCCGAGCAGGGCACCGACGGTCCCCTGTTCCTCGGCGCCGACACCCACGCGCTGTCCGAGCCCGCGCGGATCACCGCGCTGGAGGTGTTCGCGGCCAACGACGTCACGGTGCTCATCGACGCGGCCGACGGCTACACGCCCACCCCGGCGGTCTCCCACGCGATCCTCACCCACAACCGGGGCCGCACCAGCGGCCTCGCGGACGGCGTGGTCGTCACCCCGTCCCACAACCCGCCCGCCGACGGCGGCTTCAAGTACAACCCGCCGAGCGGCGGCCCCGCGGGCTCGGAGGCGACCACCTGGATCCAGGACCGCGCCAACGACATCATCCGCGGCGGTCTGAAGGACGTCCGCCGCATCCCCTACGCCCGCGCGCTCGCCGCACCCGGCACCGGCCGCCACGACTTCCTCGGCACCTACGTCACCGACCTGCCGAACGTGCTCGACCTGGACGCGATCCGGGCGGCCGGCGTGCGCATCGGTGCCGACCCGCTGGGCGGGGCGTCCCTGGCCTACTGGGGCCGGATCGCCGAGCAGCACGGCATCGACCTGACCGTGGTCAACCCGCTCACCGACCCCACCTGGCGGTTCATGACGCTGGACTGGGACGGCAAGATCCGCATGGACTGCTCCTCCCCGTACGCGATGGCCTCGCTCATCGAGCAGCGCGACCGCTTCGGGATCGCCACCGGCAACGACGCCGACGCCGACCGGCACGGCATCGTCACCCCGGACGCCGGCCTGATGAACCCCAACCACTACCTCGCCACCGCCATCAACTACCTCTACGCCCACCGGGAGCAGTGGCCGGCCGGGGCCGGGGTGGGCAAGACGCTGGTGTCCTCCGCGATGATCGACCGGGTCGCCGCCGACCTGGGACGTGAACTGGTCGAGGTGCCCGTCGGGTTCAAGTGGTTCGTGGACGGACTGGTCGGCGGCACCCTCGGCTTCGGCGGGGAGGAGTCCGCCGGGGCGTCCTTCCTGCGCCGTGACGGCTCGGTGTGGACCACCGACAAGGACGGCATCATCCTCGCGCTGCTCGCCTCCGAGATCACGGCGGTCACCGGCAGGACCCCCTCGGAGCACTACGCCGGCCTCACCTCCCGCTTCGGCGAGCCCGCCTACGAGCGCATCGACGCCCCGGCGACCCGCGAGGAGAAGGCGAAGCTCGCCAAGCTGTCGCCCGCCCAGGTCACCGCCGACACCCTGGCCGGTGAAGCGGTCACCTCGGTGCTCACCGAGGCTCCGGGCAACGGCGCCCCGATCGGCGGGATCAAGGTGACCACGGACAGTGCCTGGTTCGCGGCCCGCCCCTCGGGCACCGAGGACGTGTACAAGATCTACGCCGAGTCCTTCCAGGGCCCCGACCACCTCCGCCAGGTGCAGGAGGAGGCGAAGACGGTGGTCCTCGCCGCCCTGAACGGCTGAGCCCCCGGCGCGCGGGCCGGTCGGCGCCGTCCGTCAGCCGGCCTGCACCGCGGACCCGGAGGGAGAAGGGCTGACGGCACGGGCCGGCAGGGACGTGGCCGTCGGCAGGTCCGCGGGGACGTCCTCCGACTGCTGCAGCACGGTGTCGCCGGGCCCCTCCGGCCGGCCGCCCCCGCCCGTGGAGAGCTGGGCCCAGGCGCCGAGCACCAGCGCGATCGCGACGGCCGTACCGGCGACCCGGCACACACGGCGCAGCCGGGCGCGGCCGTCCAGGTCCCGCCAGGCCGGGCCCTCCCACGGGTCGTCGGGGCGCCACAGATCGCCGACCGCGTCCGCCGCGTCGTACCCCGTACCGTCGTCGGCGGCGCGCGGCGGCTGCGGGCGGTGCCCCGCCGCCCGCTGCCGCGCGGAGGGTTCCCTGGGCGCGGAGGCGCGGATGGCGTGTTCGTCGTCGGTGAGGAACCGCTGCCAGACGTCCTCCGGCAGCAAGGGTCCGCCGCCCGGCTCCTCGGGCGTCCCGCCGTCCTCCGGCCGCTGCGCGGTCACGTCCGTCCTTCCCCTCTCGTGCCGGTGCTCGGGCAGGATCATGGCACAGCGCGAATTCACCGGAACAGCGACCCGGACCCGCACCCGGAGCGGACCGGGACCCGGACCGCGGACATCACCGGAAGCTGACGTTGCGCCGACTCCGCTTCGCACCACCGGTCCCGCGTGCCACTCTGGTTGCGCCACCGAGCACCGCGGCATACGGGGAAGCGGCTGCCGCGGGCCGGCGCCCCGGGCAGCGACCTGTCCGGGGCGCCGGGCGGTGTCGCGAGCGTGCGCGACAGGCACCGCCGAGGCCCCGTGCTACCTTCCAGCTCCGAGCGGCCGAGCGGAGCCCGCCCCCGGTCGGTCCGGGACCGGCGAGTTCAGACACAAGGGACGGTGACACCGGAGGATGACGGCAGCAGGCGGCGACACCCCCGGTACCCCACGCGAGGACGCCCCGCTCCCGCGGATCCTGTGCGACACCGCCGCACTGGCCGCCCTCGACGACGCCCCCGCCGGCGCGCTCTGGCGGCTCGCCGAGTCAGGCCGGCAACTCGACGCCAACGTCGTGCACCTGCCGCCCGGACACCACGTCGGCACCCACCGCGAGCCCGACCTCGACGTCCTCCACCTCGTCATCGCCGGCAGCGGCACCCTGACCGCACCCGACGGCACCCACCCCCTCCACCGGGGCACGCTGACCTGGCTCCCGCACGGCTCCACCCGCAGCCTCACCGCCGGCCCCGAGGGCCTGACCTACCTCACCGTCCACCGCCGCCGCCCCGGCCTGCGGATCCAGAGCCCCGGCCGCGGGTAGCCCTCGTCGTCCCGTCGGACCGGCGAGAGCCACAAAGTGATAACAACGGACAACTCCTGACTGCTTGTTGCTGTCTAGTCCCCCATGAAGATCTCTTTCCTGCTCCACAACGCCTACGGGATCGGAGGCACGATCACCACCACGTTCAATCTGGCCGGCGCGCTGGCCGAGCGGCACGACGTGGAGATCGTCTCCGTGTTACGGCACCGGGAGCACCCCAGCCTCACTCCGCATCCCGGAGTGAGATTGCGGCCGTTGGTGGATCTGAGACGGGAGAAGGAGCATCCTCTGCATCTGAGACCCGCCCGGGTCTTCCCCTCCGGCGAGTACCGCTACCACCAGTACAGCGAGTTGACCGATCAGCGGATCGCCGAGTGTCTGGAGACGACCGACGCCGACGTGGTCATCGGCACCCGGCCGGGACTCAACGTGCATCTCGTCTCCCAGGCCCCGGAACGGGTGATACGCGTCGGACAGGAACACCTCACGCTCGACAACCACCCGCCCCGCCTGCGCACCGCGCTGCGCCGCGCCTACCGCGGCCTCGACGTGCTCACCACCGTCACGGAGGCCGACGCCCGCGCCTACCGGCGCAAGATGCGCCTGCCGGGCGTGCGCGTGGCGGCCCTTCCGAACAGCGTGCCCGACCCCGTGCTGCCCGCCGCGGACGGCAGCGCCAAGATCGTGATCGCGGCCGGCCGACTGGTCCGGGTCAAGCGCTACGACCTGGTCATCGACGCGTTCGCCCGTGTCGCGGCCGTGCATCCCGACTGGCAGCTGCGGATCTACGGCAAGGGCGAGGAGGAGGCCCGGCTGCGGGCACGGATCGAGCACCTCGGCCTGTGGAACAACGTGTTCCTGATGGGTGCGGCCGCTCCCATGGAGGCCGAGTGGGTCAAGGGCTCGATCGGGGCGGCGGCGTCCGACTTCGAACCGTTCGGCATGACCCTCGTCGAGGCCATGCGCTGCGGCCTGCCCGTGGTCAGCACCGACTGCCCCCACGGGCCGGGCGAGATCATCCGGGACGGCGAGGACGGACGCCTCGTCCCGGTGGGGGACCCCGAGGCCTTCGCCACCGCCCTGCTGGAGCTCGCCGGTGACGACGAACGCCGCCGTCGCATGGGCCGGGCGGCCCGCGCCAACGCCCGCCGCTACGCCCCCGGACCAGTGGTCGAGCAGGCCGAACAGCTCCTGCGGGACGCCCGGGCCGCCAGAGGCGCGGGGCGAGGGCCCACACCCGGACGCGGCGGGATACCCGGCACCCTGATCAGCGGTGCCCATGCCGCCCGCGACCTCGCCCTGGTCGCGGCCTCCGGCGCGCTGCGCACCGTACGGAAGGCACACCGATGAGCACCCGGCCCCCTGCGCAGCCGCGTCTGCACTGCACGGCCGAGGCCGACGGCCGGATCACGTTCGACCTGGCACCGGGGCACCCCGAGCGCGCCCGGCTGGCACTCGTCCTGCGGCCCGGGAAGGGACGTCCGGAGACGACCCGGCACCTGCTCGACCTCGAACGCCACGGCGCCGACGGCCACTCGAGAGCCGTGCTGGAAGCGCGGACCGTGCTGGAGGAGGGCCGCTGGGACGCGTATCTGCTGTCCGCGGCGGACACCGGCGCCGAGCAGCCGGGGCAACCGGGAGCGGAACGGCAGCGGCTGCGCCCCGGCCTGCGCGACCTGCGCCGGCTCGTCGACGGCGGCCTGCGGGACCGGCCCTCACCCGTGGCCGTCAGGGTGCCGTACGCCACCATGGACGGCTTCTTCGCGATCCGCGCCTGGTTGCGCCCCGCCCACGCGGAGGCCGGCCGTATCGACATCGCGCACGGGGCGATGACGGTCCACGCGCGCCTCCACGGCGCCGAACTGACCGACGAGGCCACCGTGCGGCTGCGGCTGCGGGGCAGCAGGGACACACTGCTCGGCTTCCGGCCCGTGGCCGACGGAAGGGACTTCTCCTTCACCGCCGCCTTCGACGAACTGGTGGGCGCGTCCGGTGGCGTCCCTCGCGTGTGGGACGCCTTCCTCCAGCCCGCCGCCGGTGCGCCGCTGATCAGGATCGGACGTCTGCTGGACGACGTGGCGGACCGCAAGCGGGTGTGGGTGTATCCGCGCACCACCGTCGAAGGAGCCGCGGTGTGCCCGTACTACACCGTGGACAACGACCTCGCCGTCGAGGTGGCGTCGGGGTGACGGGCGGCTGACGACCGAGCCGGTGCGCGGTGCCTCAGGACGGGGAGCTGGTCTCGGACGTCTTCGCCGTGTCCTCGGGGTCGGTGTCGGGCGCGGTGTAGAAGACCGATGAGCCCTGCTTGCTGCGCTGGGCCTGGTTGCGGGCGACGAGGCCCTCGAGGGTGCTGCGCACGACCGTGGTCTTGACGGAGCGTTCGGGGTGCGACCGGCCGATCGCGGTGGCGATCTCCGCCGCCGAACGCGGCTCCTTCTGCTCGGCCAGATGCCGCCGGACGAGTTCCACCAGCTTGGGCCCGGTGGCGGCCTCGGACCGGGTGGCGCCCTTGGACCGGGAGGACGTGCGCGCCGGCTTCCCGGACGTCGCACGGGGAGAGGCTGCGGTGCTCCTCTTCCCGCGCTTCGGCTTGTCCGCGCCCGACTTGGCGCCGCCGCTCCTCCTGCGGGGCGCGGGAACCGTCGCGCCGCGCGACACCGCCTCCGGGCCGGACGTGCCGTCGGACGCCGGCGGTTCGGCGGATCCGGCGGTCTCCGCGGCGGCCGGCGGCTGCGCCGCGACGCCCAGTGCCTGCTGCATGTTCACCAGCACGGTGTGGTCGCGCTGCAGCGCGGCCAACCGTTCCTGGAGCGCGGCGATCTCGGCCGAGACGCGCTCCTGTTCCTTGACGTTGCGCTCCAGGTCACTGGCCACCTGAGCGGTGTACTGCGAGGTGAGGTCCGTGACGGAGGCCGGGCTCTCGGACATGACGGTGCCCTTCTCGTGGGTTGCCTGATGGCCAGTCATCGTACGACCGCGTCACGCACGCCGTTCACGGACTTCTCCGGGACGTTGTGTCCATGCCATTGACAAGCGTGGCGTTGAGGGAAACTCTCGGTCGAACACCCGCAAGAAATCTACGGAGTTACGCAAATAAGAAACCCAACTGAAGAATGAGGGCTTCATGAGACGGAAGCAACGCGGTCTGCGGGCGCTCACCGGCCTCCTCCTGGCCGGCCTCGTCGCCGTCGGCCTCCCCACGGGCACGGCCGGCGCCGCCGCGCAGGCCGCACGCGGCCCCAACCTGGCGCTGGGCAAGCCGGTCACGGCCGGCGGCTCCCACGCGGGCCACCCCGCGCCGAACGTGACCGACGGCAGTCAGCAGACCTACTGGGAGGGCCCGGCCGGGGCGTTCCCGCAGTCGGTACGCGTCGACCTGGGCGGCACCGTCGAGGCCGACCAGGTCGTGCTGAAACTGCCCACCACCTGGGAACCCCGCACCCAGACCCTCACCGTCGAGGGCAGCACCGACGGCTCCTTCTTCTCCTCTCTCTCCGCCTCCGCCGCCCGCCGCTTCGACCCGGGCGACGGCAACACGCTCACCCTCGGCTTCACCGCCCGCGACGTGCGCCACATCCGCGTGACGGTGACTGCCAACACAGGCTGGAACGCGGCCCAGTTGGCCGAGATCGAGGTCTACGACAGCGACACCGGCGGCGACCCCGAGGTGCCGCCCGCCGACGGCACCAACCTGGCCCTCGGCGAACCCGTCGAAGCCTCGTCCACGATTCACTCGTACGTGGCACGCCACGCCAACGACGGCCGACGCGGCACCTACTGGGAGTCCGACGGCCACCCCGCGACCCTCACCGTGCGGCTCGGTGCGGACGCCGACCTCACCGGCGTCGTCGTCAAGCTCGACCCCGACCCCGCCTGGGCCGCCCGCACCCAGAGCATCGAGGTCCTCGGACGCGAGCAGGGCGCGAGCGACTTCACCACGCTCACACCCCGCGCCGACCACACCTTCGACCCCGGGTCGAACGACAACACGGTCACCATCCCGGTCACCGGCCGCTACGCCGACGTGCGGCTGCGCTTCACCCACAACTCCAGCGGATACGGCGCCCAGGTCGCCGAGCTGGAGGTGATGGGCACCGCCGCACCGAACCCCGACCTGGTCGTCACCGACCTCACCTGGACACCACAGGCCCCCACCGAGTCGGACGACGTCACCGTCCGCGCCACCGTGCGCAACGCCGGCGCCGCCGCGTCCCCCGCCTCCACCGTGAACGTGAGCCTCGAAGGCACCGTCGCGGGCAGCGCCCCGGTCGGCGCGCTCGCCGCCGGCGCCTCGACCACCGTCACGGTCGACGCGGGCAGGCGCACCGCCGGCAGCTACACCGTGTCCGCCGTGGTCGACCCCACGGACACCGTCCCCGAACAGGACGACACCAACAACAGCCGCACCGCCACCGGCCCCCTGACCGTCGGCCGCGCCCCCGGCCCCGACCTGGAGGTCCGCGCGATCAGGACCGACCCGGCCTCGCCCGCCCAGGGCGCCTCCGTCTCCTTCACCGTCACCGTGCACAACCGGGGCACCACGGCGGCACCCGCGGGCTCCGTGACCCGGCTGGAGGTGGGCGGCCGCCGCCTCGACGGCACCACGGGCAGCATCGCCGCGGGCGCCACCTCGGACGTCGGCGTCAGCGGCACCTGGACCGCGACGAGCGGCGCGAGCCTGCTCACCGCGACGGCGGACGCCACGGACACCGTCCAGGAGACGAACGAGGGCAACAACATCCTCACCCGCTCGATCGTCGTCGGCCGCGGCGCCGCCGTGCCCTACACCGAGTACGAGGCCGAGGACGGCACCTACACCGGCACGCTCCTCACCGCCGACGCCAAGCGGACCTTCGGCCACACCAACTTCGCCACCGAGTCCTCCGGGCGCCGGTCCGTCCGCCTGAACTCCACCGGGCAGTACGTACAGTTCACCTCCACGGGCGCGACCAACTCCGTCGTCGTGCGCACCTCGATCCCGGACGCCCCGGCGGGCGGCGGCACCGAGGCCACGCTGAGCCTCTACGCGGACGGCGAGTTCGTGCAGAAGCTCAACCTCAGCTCCAAGCACAGCTGGCTCTACGGCAACACCGACGCCCCCGAGGGGCTCACCAACACCCCGCAGACCGACGCCCGCCGCCTCTTCGACGAGTCGCACGCCCTGCTCGACCGCACCTACCCGGCGGGCACCACCTTCCGGCTCCAGCGCGACGCCGGTGACACGGCCGCCTTCTACGTCGTCGACCTGATCGATCTGGAGCAGGTGGCCCCGCCCGCCGCCAAACCGGCCGACTGCGTCTCCGTCACGGAGTACGGGGCGGTCCCGAACGACGGACTGGACGACACCGACGCGCTGCAGCGCGCCGTCACCGCGGACCAGAAGGGGCAGATCGACTGCGTGTGGATCCCGCCCGGCCAGTGGCGCCAGGAGCAGAAGATCCTCACCGACGACCCCCAGGACCGGGGCCAGTTCAACCAGGTCGGCATCCGCGACGTCACCGTCCGGGGGGCCGGCATGTGGCACTCACAGCTGTACACACTCACCCCGCCCCACCAGGCCGGCGGCATCAACCACCCGCACGAGGGCAACTTCGGCTTCGACATCGACGACAACACCAGGATCTCGGACATCGCCGTCTTCGGCTCCGGCACCATCCGGGGCGGTGACGGCGGCGCCGAGGGCGGGGTCGCGCTCAACGGCCGCTTCGGCAGGAACACGAAGATCAGCAACGTGTGGATCGAGCACGCCAACGTCGGTGTGTGGGTGGGCCGCGACCACAGCAACATCCCCGAACTGTGGAACCCGGGCGACGGACTCGAATTCACCGGCATGCGGATCCGCAACACCTACGCGGACGGCATCAACCTCACCAACGGAACACGGAACTCCGTGGTGGACAACTCGTCGTTCCGCAACACCGGCGACGACGCCCTCGCGGTGTGGGCGAGCAAGTACGTCAAGGACCCGTCCACGGACGTCGGCCATGACAACCACTTCCGCAACAACACCGTCCAGCTGCCCTGGCGTGCCAACGGCATCGCGATCTACGGAGGGTACGGCAACACCGTCGAGAACAACCTCGTCCACGACACCATGAACTACCCGGGCATCATGCTGGCGACCGATCACGACCCGGTGCCCTTCTCCGGGCAGACCCTCGTCGCGAACAACGGCCTGTACCGCACAGGCGGCGCCTTCTGGAACGAGGACCAGGAGTTCGGGGCCATCACCCTGTTCGCGCAGGGGGCGGACATCCCCGGCGTGGTGATCCGCGACACCGACATCCACGACTCGACCTACGACGGCATCCAGTTCAAGTCCGGCGGCGGAGCCGTGCCCGGCGCCAGGATCACCGACGTCACCATCGACAGGTCCAACAACGGGGCGGGCATCCTCGCCATGGGTGGAGCGCGGGGCAGCGCCACCCTGACGAACGTCACCATCACCGACTCGGCCGAGGGCGACGTCGTCGTCGAGCCCGGGTCGCAGTTCGTGATCAACCGGTAGGCGGCGCCCCGGCATCACCGCACACGGCGGGCCCGTACTCCACCCGGGGGACGGGCCCGTCACACGGACGGACGACGGGACACGCTGCCGAGAGCGGTGCACCGGTCCGCGGGGCGAGCAGATGGGGGACGTTGCCCGGACTCGCGCGGCGTGCGGGCGGGTTTCGCCGGAGTCGAAGTCAGGCTGAGCCCATGGCTTCATCGATCGACCACCCGCACCGTGGGAGTCGCCGCGCTTCCTCCCGGCGTGACCCGTGGCCCGCCTCCCTCCGCCGCGCTCGTCACCGTCTGCCGCGGCCGGCCCTCGCCCTCCTGGTGACGGTGGCCCTCAGCGGCTGCGCGTCGCTCACCGAGGGCCCCGCACGGGACGTCCGGCCGGCCGCCTCACCGGCGGGCGGCGCCCCGGCGCACGGCGCACCCACGCAGGGCGCCCCCGGCACGGCGAGCACCACGCAGGGCAGAGCCGAGACCCCCGCGGAGACGCGGGCCCCGGCCCCCCTGCCCGGCCTCGGCCCGCGCACGCTGGCGCGGATCCCCGAGAAGAGCCGTCAGGTCGTCCTCGTGACCGGCCGCGCCCGGGACGCCAACCGCTCCGAGGTCGTGCTGTACTCGCGCACGGCGTCCGGGTGGCAGGCGGGCACGCCCTGGCCGGCCCGCAACGCCCAGAAGGGCTGGACCGAGGACCACTATCTCGGTGACCTGCGCTCGCCCATCGGCGTGTTCACCCTCACCGACGCCGGCGGGCTGCTGCCCGACCCCGGCACCCGGCTGCCGTACTACCAGGACGAGGGGTTCGGCATCAGCGGTCCGGGGCTGGCGGGGGAGTCCCTCGAAGGGGCCTTCGACTACGTCGTCGCGATCGACTACAACCGCGTGCCCGGCACCTCCCCGCTCGACCTGACCCGCCCGCTCGGGGAGGACAAGGGCGGCGGCATCTGGCTGCACGTCGACCACGAGGGCCCCACCCAGGGCTGTGTGAGCCTCTCCGAACAGCACATGAAGGACCTCCTGCGCGCGCTCGACCCGGCCCGGTACCCGGTGATCGTGATGGGCGACGCCCAGTCGCTGCGGCAGTGAGCCGCACCGCGCCGGGCCGGTGGCCCGGGGCCGGCGCGCCGCCCCTGCGTCACACGTCCTCGCCGCGCCGCCGGCCCTCCTCCTCCGGCGGCGCCCGGTTGGACGCGCCCTCGCCGGCGGTCAGATGCTCCAGGACCTCGACCAGCTCCTGGCAGGCGCGTTCCACGGAGCGCCGCAGGTTCCGCTGCTCGCTGATCATCGAGGACAGCAGCAGGGCGGTCAGCGCCGCCGCCCCGTTGAAGGCCAGAAGATTGATCATCACCTCTGTCCGGGTCAGCTCCGCGAACGGCCCCGTCCGGTCCGTCGCCGCGATGGTCGCCATCACGGAGGCGAACAGGGCGCACACCATGCTGCCGGCGAGCTGGAAGCGCAGCGCCGCCCAGATGAGCAGCGGATAGACGATGAACAGCAGGCTCGCGGAGGTGTGGGTGGCCAGGGGGACCAGGCCGGCGGTGATGACCGTCAGGACCGCGGCCTCCTTCCACCGCGACCAGCGCACGGGGGTGTGGATGCGGTGGAACAGGAGCAGCAGGGGCGTGACGATCAGCACGCCCATGGCGTCGCCCACCCACCAGGCCAGCCACACGGTCCAGAAGCTGTCCGCCGGGAGCTTGCCCTCGGCGAGCAGCAGGACCGCGCCGGTGGTGGAGCTGATCAGCATGGCGGCGAAGGCGCCGAGGAACACCAGGCTGAGACCGTCCCGTAAGCGGGCGAGGTCGGTGCGGAAGCGCTGTCTGCGCAGCAGCAGGTATCCGCAGACCGGCGCGGCGGTGTTGCCGGCGACGACGACCAGCGACTGCGGCTGCGGGGTGGTGATCGACATGACCACGAACAGTGCGCCGAGCGCGATGCCGAGCGAGCTGCGCAGGCCGAGGATGAGCAGGGCGGCGAGAGCCACACCGGTGGGCGGCCAGATCGGGGTGACCACGGCGCCCTCGACGACCAGTTCGCGCAGCAGCCCCAGCCGTCCGGCCGCGAAGTAGCACGCGGCGACTCCCAGTGTCCACAGAGCGAAGACGACCGGTGCACGCAGATCCTGTCTAGCCACCACACAAGCCATCAGACACCGAGGCCGCGCCGTCGGCGAGGCGGAGGACGGTGCCCTGCGGCCCTATGGCTGAGCCCGCAGTCCGTCGTGCCCGATGACGAGCACGGCCGCGTCGTCGTCGTGCCCGACCCGTTCCGCCCCCTTGATCACGGCGGCGGCGAGCGCGTCCGCGTCCATCTTGGCGACGGCCGCGACACCCGCGAGCCGCACCGCCTGGTCGAGCCCCTCGTCGAGCGTCATGGACGGCCCTTCCACCACCCCGTCGGTGAGCATCACGAAGACTCCGCCGGTGGCGAGCCGGTACCGGGTGACGGGGTAGGTCATCCCCCGGGCGATGCCCAGGGGCGGTCCCCCCTCGTCCTCGGTGATGCCCGACCTGCCGTCCGCGGTGGCCCACACGCACGGCAGATGACCGGCCCGGGCGCTCTCCAGCACACCGGTGACCGGGTCGAGCCGCATGAAGGTGCACGTGGCGAACAGCTTGGAGCCGAGCGACAGCAACAGATCGTTGGTCCGGGCGAGCAGCTCGCCCGGTTCGCTGTCGACGGAGGCGAGGGCGCGCAGTCCGACCCGGACCTGGCCCATGAAGGCCGCCGCCTCGATGTTGTGTCCCTGGACGTCCCCGATGGACAGCCCGATCCTGCCGTCCGGCATCGTGAAGGCGTCGTACCAGTCGCCGCCCACGTTGAGGCCCTGGTACGCGGGGGAGTAGCGCACCGCCAGATGCACGCCGCGGGCGACGGGCAGGTCCCTGGGCAGCATGCCCCGCTGGAGCGCGAGGGCCAGCTCGACCCGGGAGCGTTGCACCTCGGCCTGGGCGCGCGCCTGAGCCGTCAGCGTCCCGAGTCTGGTCAGCAACTCGTCGCCGTCGTCCGCGGGGCCGGTGCGGGACATGGATCACTCACTCGGGCGAGGGCGGTCACGCTCGGTGATCACCTTCGTGGACAGAACCCCCAAAACAGGGCTCAACGGATGATAGTAGGAAATCTAATGAAGGGGCCAGTCGCGGAGGCGGGGCGGACGGCCGGATGCGGTGATCCGTGCCGGTGCCCGGTGTTCATGGGGCAGGCTGTGCGCATGGAGCAGCACCAGATCATGCAGCGGGCCGTCGGCATCCTCACCGAGGCGCTCGACATGCGGCGGCGCCTCAGGGAGAACCCGGATGCCGACGTGACGAGCAGCGGGGCGGTCGCGCAGCTGCTCGAGGAGATGCTTCCGCGCATCCAGCTGCCCGCGGACGCCGGCGCCCGTGAGGTGGCGGACATCATCACCGCGGAGCTGGGGCCGGCCATCGTCCAGATCACCTCCGCGCTCACCTTCGCCTTCGTCCAGCTCGCCGAGGTCCACGACGCGGGCCGCACCGACATGACCTCCGCGGACGTCCTGCGGTCCATCGCGCTGCACTACGAGTCCGACGGCGGGCGGTGAGCCGGGGCGTTTGTCACCCGGCGGCCAATCCGCGGCTGCTGACCGCTCACCCGGCGACGGATCCTCCGTCGCCGGCTCAGGTCGGCCGTCCCTGTCCCTTGACTCATTACGTGTCAGTAGCGATCCTCTGCCATGTCTGCACGGACATGACAAACGTTCACGTTCGCCGTCCGTGCCGCCCCGCTGACGGAGGGACGTGGGTAGTGACCATCGCTCGGCTTCCGTATCGCAGACGGCGGTCCGTCGCCGTCGCATCGCTGCTCCTGCTGGTACTGGCCGCGGCTCTCGGCCCGACCCCCAGTTCCGCGGCCGGCGGCGGCTGGTGGGAGCCGGACGCGCGTCCGGCCCCGGACTCGCAGATCGGAGTCAGCGGCGAGCCGTTCCGGGGCACGGGCGCCGGTGGCGAGGTGCGCGGCTTCGTCGACGCGCACAACCACATCATGTCCAACGAGGCCTTCGGCGGCCGCCTCATCTGCGGCAAGGCGTTCTCCGAGAAGGGCATCACCGACGCGCTCAAGGACTGTCCCGAGCACTACCCCGACGGCTCGCTCGCGATCTTCGACTTCATCACGGGCGGCGGCGACGGCAGACACGACCCGGTCGGCTGGCCCACCTTCAAGGACTGGCCCGCGCACGACTCCCTGACGCACCAGCAGAACTACTACGCCTGGATCGAGCGCGCCTGGCGCGGCGGCCAGCGCGTGCTGGTCAACGACCTGGTCACCAACGGCGTGATCTGCTCGGTGTACTTCTTCAAGGACCGCAGCTGCGACGAGATGACCTCGATCCGGCTCCAGGCGAAGCTGACGTACGACATGCAGGCCTACATCGACCAGATGTACGGCGGCCCCGGAAAGGGCTGGTTCCGCATCGTCACCGACAGCGCGCAGGCCCGCCGGGTCGTCGAACAGGGCAAGCTCGCGGTCGTCCTCGGGGTCGAGACCTCCGAGCCCTTCGGCTGCAAGCAGATCCTGGACGTCCCGCAGTGCGACAAGGAGGACATCGACCGCGGGCTGGACGAGTTGTACGCCCTCGGCGTGCGCAGCATGTTCCTGTGCCACAAGTTCGACAACGCGCTGTGTGGCGTCCGCTTCGACTCCGGCGCGCTCGGCACGGCCATCAACGTCGGCCAGTTCCTGTCCACCGGCACCTTCTGGCGCACCGAGAAGTGCACCGGCCCGCAGGCCGACAACCCCATCGGCCTGGCCGCCGCCCCCGGCGCCGAGAAGAAGCTGCCGCCGGGCGTGACGGTGCCCTCCTACTCCGCGGACGCGCAGTGCAACGTACGCGGGCTCACCGACCTCGGCGAGTACGCGGTGCGCGGCATGATGAAACGCAACATGATGCTCGAGATCGACCACATGAGCGTCAAGGCCACCGGCCGGGTCCTGGACCTCTTCGAGGCCGAGTCGTACCCCGGCGTGATCTCCTCGCACAGCTGGATGGACCTGAACTGGACCGAACGGGTCTACCGTCTGGGCGGCTTCATCGCCCAGTACATGCACGGCTCGGAAGGATTCATCGGCGAGGCCGAGCGCACCAAGGCGCTGCGCGACAAGTACGGCGTGGGTTACGGCTACGGCACCGACATGAACGGCGTCGGCGGCTGGCCGGCCCCGCGCGGCAAGGACGCGCCCAACCCCGTCACCTACCCCTTCCGCAGTGTCGACGGGGGCTCCGTCATCGACAGGCAGACCACCGGCGAACGCACCTGGGACCTCAACACCGACGGTGCCGCCCACTACGGTCTGGTGCCCGACTGGATCGAGGACATCCGGCGCGTCGGCGGGCAGGACGTGGTCGACGACCTGTTCCGGGGGGCCGAGTCCTACCTCGACACCTGGGGTGCCTCCGAGCGGCACAGCTCCGGCGTCAATCTCGCCGAGGGTGCCTCCACGACGGCCAGTTCGACGGAGTGGAACCCGTTCACCAGCTATGCGCCCGGCCGCGCCGTGGACGGCGACCGGGGCACCCGCTGGGCCAGCGACTGGAGCGACGGCCAGTGGCTGCGGATCGACCTCGGCGCCACCCGTCAGGTCGGCCGCGTCACGCTCGACTGGGAGCGCGCGTACGGCAGGTCGTACCGCGTCGAGGTGTCCACCGACGGCGCCGACTGGCGGACCGTGTGGTCCACGACGTCCGGCGACGGCGGCCTGGACACGGCGAGGTTCACGCCGTCACAGGCCCGCCAGCTGCGCATCCAGTTCCTGGACCGGGGCACCGACTGGGGGTACTCGCTGCGGGAGGTCTCCGTCCACAGCGGTTGACGTCACGCCAGCTCCGCGACCTCCGCGAGGAGTTCGCGTGCCGCGTCCAGCGCCCGCGCCCGGTCGGCCGGGACCAGGCCGATCCGGGTGCGGCGGTCGAGCAGATCGGAGGCGTCGAGGGCGCCCTCGTGGCGCAGTGCCCACAGCAGCTCGGCGCCGGTGACGGGATACGACGGCAGCACCGGCTCGTTCAGCCGCGCGTCCCGCACGCCGAGGGCGTGCACCGCCGGTGCCTCCGTGCCGTAGCGGCGCACGAGGCGGCGCGGCGCGGGCAGCGCGGCGAGCACGTGCGGCGCCGCCGCGCCCACCAGCGGCAGGGACGCGGTCGCCGACCGCCCGGCCGGCAGCCGGCGCTCGCGCACCGCGGCGTCCACGGCGTCCTGCGCCATGCGCCGGTAGGTGGTCAGCTTGCCGCCGACGACGGTGATGACGCCGTCGGAGGAGGTCAGCACCGCGTGTCGGCGGGAGACGTCGGCCGTGCGCGGCGCGGTGCCCGCATCGCCGCCGGTGGTGTCCAGCAGCGGACGCAGACCGGCGAACGCGCCCACCACGTCGTCCCGGCGAACGGGCACGTCCAGGACGGAGCCCAGCACGTCGAGGAGGAAGCCGATGTCGGACTCGGGCGCCTCGGGCACGTCGGGGATGTCGCCGTCCACGGGCTCGTCGGTGAGCCCGACGTAGACCCGGCCGTCGTCCTGGGGCAGTACGAGGACGAAACGGTTGCTCTCGCCGGGGATCGGGATGTGCAGGCCCGCGGGGAGCGTGCCGAGACACTCGGGGCGCAGGACGAGATGCGTGCCGCGGGACGGGCGGATCCGGATGCCGTCGACGAGCCCGCCCGCCCAGACACCGGAGGCGTTGATCACCGCGCGGGCGCGGATCTCCCCTTCCTCGCCGGTGAGTTCGTCGCGGACCCGGGCGCCGGTGCCGGTCAGGCCGAGAGCCCGCACGCGGGTGAGGATCCGCGCCCCGCGCGCGGCGGCCGTACGGGCGACGGCGGTGACCAGCCGGGCGTCGTCGGTGAGCCGGCCGTCCCAGGACAGCAGCCCTCCGCGCAGCCCGTCCCCGCGCACGGCGGGCGCGAGATGCCGGGTCTCGACCGCGGACAGCCGGCGCGGCGGGGGCAGGGTCGCGCGGGCGGTGCGGGCCGCGAGGCGCAGCGTGTCACCGGCGTGGAACCCGGCCCGCGCGAGGGCCGCCTGACCGCGGGAGACCAGGGGCGTGAGGGGCAGCACGAACGGCTGGGCACCGACGAGGTGCGGCGCGGTGCGCTCCATCAGCACCCCGCGCTCGACGGCGCTCTCGTGGGCGACGTCGAGCTGTGCGGACGCCAGATAGCGCAGCCCGCCGTGGATGAGCTTGCTGCTGAAGCGGGAGGTGCCGAAGGCCAGGTCGTGGGCGTCGACGGCGGCCACGCTCAGACCCCGCGCCGCGGCGTCCAGGGCGACCCCGGCGCCGGTGGCGCCGAGACCGACGACCAGGACGTCGACGGCCGGACCGCCCACGGTGTCGGTCAGCTCACGGGCACGCCGGCCGGCGGACAGGGACGAGCCGGGCGCCGGACCGCTGGGGGAGTTCATGGCGTGAGGGTCCTCTCCAGGATGTCGCGCAGCTCCGCGAGGAAGGCCTCGCCGCCGAGCTCGGGGTCGTCCTCGTCGGTCATGGTCCGCAGGGACAGGGCGTAGGACTGGACGATCAGCAGCACCGAACGGGCCTGCCGTCCGACGTGCCCGGTGCGCACCGAAGCGTCGGCGTGCCCCTCGCGCAGCTCGCCGGCCAGCAGCTCCAGCAGGGCCTCCTGGCTCGCCCCGCGCCGGTCCAGCACATACGGCAGCAGCAGCTCCGGATCGACGTCGACGATCTTGCGGAAGAGCGGGTGCTCGCGGAACGCGCGCACTCCGGCCACCAGACCGTCGACGACTCGGGCGCGCGTGGTCACGTCCGGCCGGCGCTCGGGCATGGCGCCGGTGGCCACGTCGATCCACTCACGGGTCATCAGATCCCCGACCAGCGACCGCACATCGGGCCATCGCCGGTACAGCGTCATCCGGGAGACACCGGCGCGGCGGGCCACGTCGGTCATCGTCGTGCGGCGGACCCCGACGGCCAGGACACAGTCCCGTACCGCGTCGAGGACCGCGTCGTTGTCCGAACCGTTGTGACGATTAGGCGTCATGTGTAACAGTGTAACGCCACGTGAGGCCGTCGAGCGACGGCATCGCTCATATCGACCGGTGAGGACGACAGCCATGGACATGCTGTGGAGCGGCTGGGGCGACCCGGCCAGGGCGACGCCGCTGCCCGAGACGGTGATCGGGCTGTTGCGCGATCTGCTCGGCGTCAAGCCGCGCGAGACCGGGCCGGTCGCCCTCGAGGACCTGACCGTCCCCGAGTCACGGCTGCCGCAGGCCGCGCACCGCGCCCTGGCCGCCGCGCTGGGCGGCGAGGACCACGTGCGCACCGACCCGGAGACGCGGATCCGGCACACCCGCGGCAAGTCCACCCCCGACCTGCTGCGCATCCGCGACGGCGAACTCGACGACATCCCGGCGGCCGTACTGCTGCCCGCCTCGCACGACGAGGTCGTCGCCGTCCTGCGGGTGTGCGCCGAACACCGCCTGCCGCTGGTCCCGTTCGGCGGCGGCACCTCGGTGGTCGGCGGACTCGCCCCCGACCGGCAGGGCCCCTTCGTCGCCCTGGACCTCAGGCGCATGGACGCCCTGCTCGCCCTCGACCCGGTCTCCCGCACCGCCACCCTGCAACCCGGACTGCGCGCCCCCGCGGCCGAGGCGCTGCTCGCCGAGCACGGCTTCACCCTCGGCCACTTCCCCCAGTCCTACGAGTGGGCCACCATCGGAGGCTTCGCCGCCACCCGCTCCAGCGGCCAGGCCTCCGCCGGCTACGGCCGCTTCGACGAGATGGTCCTCTCCCTCACCCTCGCCACCCCCGCGGGCACCCTCGACACCGGCCGCGCCCCGCGCTCGGCCGCCGGACCCGACCTGCGCCAGCTCGTCCTGGGCTCCGAGGGAGCCTTCGGCGTCATCACGTCCGTGACGGTCCGGATCCGGCCCGTCCCGCAGACCCGGATCTACGAGGGATGGCGCTTCGCCTCCTTCGACGAGGGCGCCGGCGCCCTGCGCCGGCTCGCCCAGGACGGACCGCGCCCCACCGTGCTGCGCCTGTCCGACGAGACCGAGACCCTGATCGGTCTCGCCCAGCCCGACGCGATCGGCTCCGGCACCCCGGAGTCCGCCGGATGCACGGCCGTCGCCGGCTACGAGGGCACCGCCGAGGACACCGCCCACCGCAGGGAACGCGCCGCGGCCGTCCTGCGCGCGTGCGGCGGCACCCCGCTGGGTGAGGAGCCGGGGGAGCGCTGGGCCCACGGCCGCTACTCGGCCCCGTATCTGCGCGACTCCCTCCTCGACGCCGGAGCCTTCGCCGAGACGCTGGAGACGGCCACCTTCTGGTCGCGCATACCCGAGCTGTACGCCGCCGTCCGCGACGCCCTCACCACCACCCTCACCGAGGCCGGCACGCCGCCCCTGGTCATGTGCCACATCTCCCACGTCTACGAGAACGGCGCCTCGCTGTACTTCACCGTGGTCTGCGCCCAGGGCGAGGACCCCGTGGCCCACTGGGCGCGCGCCAAGCACGCCGCCAACGAGGCGATCCTCGCCGCCGGCGGCACCATCAGCCACCACCACGGAGTCGGCACCGACCACCGCGACTGGTACGTCCGCGAGGCGGGCCCCCTCGGCATCGCCGCCCTGCGCGCGGTGAAGGAGCGCCTGGACCCGGCCGGACTGCTCAACCCCGGCGTGCTGCTGCCCGCCGACTGAAACGCCGTCAGCTCCCCTCCCCCCATCCCGTCGGCCGCCCCCGGAGGTACCCCGATGCGACAGTTCACCGCCGTCGTCAACCCCACCGCGGGCGGATCCACCGGCGCGGCCGCGCTGCTCGCCCTCGCCCGGCTGCTCCGCGAGGCCGGCGCCGAGCTGCTGACCGAGTACAGCCGCAGCCTCGCGCACGCCCAGGAGCTGGCCCGCGCGGCGGGGGAGCGGGGGCGTGTCGTCCTCGCCGTCGGCGGGGACGGCATCGCCGGCGGCATCGGCGGCGCCCTCAGCGGGACCGGCGCCGTCCTCGGTCTCGTGCCGGCGGGCCGCGGCAACGACTTCGCCCGCGCCCTCGGGCTGCCCGGGGACCCGGAGTCCCTGGCCCGCGTCCTGCTCGAGAACGAGCCGCGGCTCGTGGACACCATCGAGGTCACCTCGGCCGTCCACGACCGCACCGTGGTCCTCGGCAGCGTCTACGCCGGCGTGGACGCGCTCGCCAACCGCCACGCCAACCGGTCGACCCTGCTGAAGGGCTCCGCCTCCTACTACGCGGGCGGCCTGCGCGCCGTCACCACCTGGCGGGCCGCCCGCTACACCGTCACCGTCGACGGCGAGGAGCACCCGCACACCGGCTACACCGTGGTCGCCGCCAATTCCGGCTACTACGGGTCCGGCCGCATCATCGCGCCCGACGCCCGCGTCGACGACGGCCTGCTGGACGTCGTGATGATCCAGGACGCCCCGCGGCACCTGTTCTTCACCCTGATGAACGAGCTCAGGACCGGCGCACACGTCCACCGGCCCCAGGTGACGATCCTCCGTGGCCGGGAGATCCGCATCGCGGCCGACCGCGAGGTCCCCTACGGCGCCGACGGCGAGGTCGAGGCCGTCCTCCCGGTCACGGCGAGGGTCCTGCCGGGGGCGCTGCGCGTCCTGTGCTGACCGGCCGCAGCGTATGCGGGCGCCGGCCGGAGCGTCCTGTGCCGGTCGGCCGGCCGGGACGCTCCGTGCGCCGACCTCACTCGCGGGAGCCGTGGTAGCGCTGAGCCAGCCGGGCCAGCGCGACCGCGCCGAGGAGCAGTCCGAAGTCCCGCAGGGCGATGTCGTAGTGGCCGGGAATGGTCAGCAGGTCGACGATGATGCCCGCAAGCCAGCCGGCGACCAGCCAGCCCCCGAGGCGCGGGGCCAGGCCCACGACGACTCCGGCGACGATCTCGACGACCCCCACCGCGTACATGGCGGTCTGGGCGCTGCCCGGAACGATGTCGTCGATCCACGGCGCGAGGTAGACCGGCCAGTCGACGAGCAGGTTGGCGAACTTGTCCAGGCCGAACAGGATCGGCGCCACGGTGAAGCCGGTGCGCAGGATCACGAACGCCTGGTAGCCGGGGTCGGCGAAGGCCGCTCGCCGGGCCGCGGGCGCGGTGCTTCTGGTGGTGGACGTCATGGCCCTCTCTCCTTCTGCCGTGCTGCCGACTTCTATCGACAACTTTCACTAACGATAGAAGCCCCTTCCCGTTCTTTAGTCAATGGCTCTGGGTTTTACACTCGGACGTGTGGACGACACCGAAGCAGCAGCGGACGGCACGGCAGCGGCACGCGACGCGGAGGTCTCCGCCATCGCCGCCCTCGACGAGCCCACCCGCCGGAAGCTCTACGAGTACGTGGTGCGCCGGCCCGACCCGGTCGGTCGCGACGAGGCCGCCGCCGCACTGGGACTGGCCCGGCAGACCGCGGCCTTCCACCTGGACCGGCTGGCCGGCGAATCGCTGCTCGACGTCGTCTACGAGCGGCGCAGCGGGCGCACGGGGCCGGGTGCGGGCAGGCCGGCCAAGCTCTACCGGCGGTCCGCGAGGCAGATCGCGGTCAGCCTTCCCGACCGGCGCTACGAACTCGCCGGAAGGCTGCTCGCCCGGGCCGTGGAGGAGTCCGCCGCCACCGGCGAGCCGGTGCGCGACGTACTGCACCGCAGGGCGCACGAGTGCGGGGCGCGGCTGGCGGCCGACGGGGACCGGATGGAGCTCGTCCCGCTGCTGGAGCGGTACGGCTTCGAGCCGCGGCGCGACGGCGAAGCCGTCGTCCTGGGCAACTGCCCCTTCCACGCGCTGGCCCGCGCCCACACCGAGACGGTGTGCGGGATGAACCAGCATCTGCTGCGCGGCGTCCTCGACGGTCTCGGCGACACCGGCTTCGAGGCCCGTCTGGCACCGGAACCCGGCCGCTGCTGCGTGCGCCTGGAGCCCGCGGCCTGAGGACCTTCGCGGCCTGAGGCCCTTTGTGGAGTGGTCCCCGACCGGACGTCCCGACACGCACCTCGCGTGTCGAAGCCCGGTCGGGGACCACTCCTTTCTGCATGATGACCCCGTCGCTCCGGGGCCGCCGCGTGCCCGCCACCCGGGAGTCATCCGCAGTTCCCGGAAGTGGCACAAGACTGGAACGGTTCGTACTCTGGAATTAATCGTGTCTTGGGCGGTAGGTTCTGCTCCATGACCGCATCCCGGCCTCCCACCACCGCCGAGGAGCTCCGCGGTGCCGGCCTTCGTGCGACGGCCGCCCGCGTGGCGCTGCTCGACACCGTCCGCCAGGGTGACCACCTCGGAGTCGAGGCCATCGCCTCCGGAGTGCGCGGACGCATAGGGCACGTCTCCCTCCAGGCGGTGTACGAGGCCCTGAACGCGCTCACCGAGGCCGGCCTCATACGCCGTATCGAGCCGGCCGGGAGCCCCGCGCGGTACGAGGGCCGCGTCGGGGACAACCACCACCACCTGGTGTGCCGGTCCTGCGGCCGTGTCGTCGACGTCGACTGCGCCGTCGGCGACGCCCCGTGTCTGACCGCCTCCCAGGGGCACGGCTTCGAGATCGACGAGGCCGAGGTCATCTACTGGGGCCTGTGCCCCGGCTGTTCCACCGCCCGCACCAGCTGAGCTGCGCGAACCCCTTTTTCGCCCGGAAGGACTTCCCATGACCGAGAACCACGACGCGATCGTCACCGACGCGAAGGCGGAGGAGACAGGCGGCTGCCCGGTCGCGCACGGGCGCGCCCCGCACCCGACCCAGGGCGGCGGGAACCGCCAGTGGTGGCCGGACCGGCTCAACGTCAAGATCCTGGCCAAGAACCCGCCTGTCGCCAACCCGATGGGCGAGGAGTTCGACTACGCCGCGGCGTTCCAGTCCCTCGACCTGCCGGCCGTCAAGCGGGACATCGCCGAGGTGCTGACCACCTCGCAGGACTGGTGGCCCGCCGACTTCGGTCACTACGGCCCGCTGATCATCCGCATGGCCTGGCACAGCGCCGGCACCTACCGGATCAGCGACGGCCGCGGCGGCGCCGGAGCCGGCCAGCAGCGCTTCGCCCCGCTCAACAGCTGGCCGGACAACGCCAACCTCGACAAGGCCCGCCGCCTGCTGTGGCCGGTGAAGAAGAAGTACGGCAAGAACCTGTCGTGGGCCGACCTGATGATCCTCGCCGGAAACGTCGCGCTGGAGACGATGGGCTTCAAGACCTTCGGCTTCGCCGGCGGCCGCGAGGACGTGTGGGAGCCCGAGGAGGACGTGTACTGGGGCCCCGAGACCACCTGGCTCGACGACCAGCGCTACACCGGCGACCGCGAGCTGGAGAACCCGCTCGGCGCGGTCCAGATGGGCCTGATCTACGTCAACCCGGAGGGCCCGAACGGCAACCCGGACCCGATCGCCGCGGCCCGCGACATCCGTGAGACGTTCCGCCGGATGGCGATGAACGACGAGGAGACCGTCGCCCTCATCGCCGGCGGCCACACCTTCGGCAAGACCCACGGAGCCGGTCCGGCCGACCACGTCGGCGCCGACCCCGAGGCCGCGCCGCTCGAGGAGCAGGGCCTCGGCTGGAAGAGCACCTACGGCACGGGCAAGGGCGGCGACGCCATCACCTCCGGCCTGGAGGTGACCTGGACCGAGACGCCCACGCAGTGGAGCAACAACTTCTTCAAGAACCTCTTCGAGTACGAGTACGAGCTCACCGAGTCCCCGGCCGGCGCCAAGCAGTGGGTCGCCAAGAACGCCGAGGCGATCATCCCCGACGCGCACGACCCGTCGAAGAAGCGTCTCCCGACGATGCTCACCACCGACCTGTCGCTGCGCTTCGACCCGATCTACGAGCCGATCTCGCGTCGCTTCTACGAGAACCCGGAGGAGTTCGCGGACGCCTTCGCGCGTGCCTGGTACAAGCTGACCCACCGCGACATGGGCCCGAAGTCCCTGTACCTCGGCCCGGAGGTCCCGGAGGAGACCCTGCTGTGGCAGGACCCGCTGCCGGAGCCGGAGGGCGAGGTCATCGACGCCGCCGACATCGCGGCGCTGAAGGCCAAGCTGCTCGACTCGGGCCTGACCGTCTCCCAGCTGGTCAGCACCGCCTGGGCGTCGGCCTCGACCTTCCGCGGCAGCGACAAGCGGGGCGGTGCCAACGGCGCCCGCATCCGCCTGGAGCCGCAGCGCAACTGGGAGGTCAACGACCCCGACCAGCTCGCCGTGGTGCTGCGCACCCTGGAGAACATCCAGCAGCAGTGGAACACCGGCGCCAAGAAGGTGTCCCTCGCTGACCTGATCGTCCTCGGCGGCTGCGCCGCGATCGAGCGGGCCGCCAAGGAGGCCGGCTTCGAGATCGAGGTGCCGTTCACCCCGGGCCGGGTCGACGCGACCGAGGAGCACACCGACGCGGAGTCCTTCGCCGCCCTGGAGCCCACGGCGGACGGCTTCCGCAACTACCTGGGCAAGGGCAACCGCCTGCCCGCCGAGTACCTGCTGCTCGACCGGGCGAACCTGCTCACCCTGAGCGCCCCCGAGATGACGGTCCTGGTCGGCGGTCTGCGCGTGCTGGGCGCCAACCACCAGCAGTCGCAGCTCGGCGTTTTCACCAAGACGCCCGGTGCGCTGACCAACGACTTCTTCGTCAACCTGCTCGACCTGGGCACGACGTGGAAGTCGACCTCCGAGGACCAGACCACCTTCGAGGGCCGCGACGCCGCCACGGGTGAGGTGAAGTGGGCCGGCAGCCGCGCCGACCTCGTCTTCGGCTCGAACTCCGAGCTGCGCGCTCTCGCCGAGGTCTACGCCTGCGACGACGCCAAGGAGAAGTTCGTGCAGGACTTCGTCAAGGCGTGGGACAAGGTCATGAACCTGGACCGGTTCGACCTGGCCGCTCGCGCCTGATCCTCACCTCGAGCGTCCGGGACGGCTCTCACGGCCGTCCCGGACGCTTCGTGTGCCGGTGGGTGCCTGCGGATCAGCCGGCGTACACCCGGCCGTCCTTGACGACGTAGTGCACCGGGTCGGAGCAGCCGATGGACGGTGTGACCAGCAGGCTCACCGTGACCGGCGCCGGCTCGGTACCGGCCGTCGAGAACTGGCAGACGGCCCCCTTGCCCGTGAGCGGATACCAGAACCAGCCGTCCACGTCGCCCACGGTCACCCGGTCCGACTCCTTCCACGCGCCGTGGGACTTGGTGAACACCTGCAGCCGTACGGAGGCGGCGTACGGGTCCTCGGCGGAACGGAGCGCGGTGAGGGTGATCTTGTAGTCGGCGCCGAGCGCGGACGACGCGATCCGCTGCTTCTGCTTCTGCTTCTGTGTCTCCGTCTGCTGCTGCGGTGCGGTGCTGTCGGCGCCGGCGGCACCGGCCCCGGCGGCACCGAGCGCCGCCGCCATGAGGAGGGTGAGCGCCGCGGCGGTGCCACGGCGGGTGCGAGAGCGGGTCAGGCTCATGAGGTTCCCCCGGTGGAACGAGTCGAAATGATCGGTTTGCTACGGAAGGTCTCGTTGCTCCCGTTCACTCATGATGACCCCTCGTACGGCCCGATGGTTGTACGCACCCGGACTCGGGGAAGACTCGCCGCCGGACATCGACGGCACAACCACCGCACACGGGGGAGACATGGCCATGAACAAAACGGCGGACAGGGTGGCGCCCGGGACGCGCACGCAGTTCCGGGCGGGGCCGGTCACGGGCCTGGCGGCGTTGATCGCTCTGTCCCTGACCTTGGCCGGCTGCGGCGGTTCGGACGGTGGGGACGGGGCGTCCGCGGGCGGTCCCGAGGCTTCCGCGTCGGCTTCGGCACCGTCACCGTCGGGGAGCCCCGCCGCCGGTCGCTCCGTGTCGGCGCAGCCGTCGGTGCCGGCGGCCGACGGGGACGACGTCGGGGCCTGCGCGGACGGCGACTGCGAGATCGCGGTGTCGGAACCGGTGACGATCCGCTTCCCGGGGCCGGACGGCGGCAAGGCGACGCTGTCCGTGACCAAGGTCGGCCCGAACGAGATCGAGTACACGGTGAAGTCGGGCAACGGCCAGGCCGAGGCGGGTGCCGGCGGCCCCGGTCAGGGCTGCGTCACCGTGCTGCGCGCGAACGGGTCCGGCAACTCCTGCGGCGGACTCGGCGATCCCCGGCCGCCCCGGGCGCAGCCCGACGCCGTCGTCGTCCAGGCGGCCACGGGCGAGGACGGCACGGCACTGCTGCACATCGTGTCGGAGTGACCGGCTCACGCGGCCCACGCAACAGGCCGTGCCTTAGGTCTCGTTCAGGCGATGGACGCCGAAATCACCGCGGACACCGCGAGGTTGCAGGCGGCGGTCACCCACACCGCCGGGTGCGGCTCCGGCTCGACGAGCGTGGCACCGAGGCGGCCCGGCGTGATCAGGTCCACGACGAGGAACGCCACGGCCATCATCACCAGGCCCAGCAGCCCGAACACCGCCGTCGACACAAGGCCCTTGCCGAAGTCCTCGTACGTCGTCCAGATGGACGTGAACACGATGCCGCCGATGCCGAGCAGCGAGGAGCTGAGCACCGCGGCGGCGTTGCGGTTGCGCTCTTCCCAGATCTGCCGGCCGAGCTTCCCGGGCGTCAGCACGTCGACCAGGACGATGCCGAGGACCAGAAGGACCAGGCCGAGCGCGCCGTAGGCGGTGGCGCGGCCGAGTCCGTTGACGATGTCGGTCATGGGGTTGCCGGCTCCGTAGGGTGAGGGATCGTGAGTGATCGCGGTCAAGGGCGAGCAAAATGTAGCGCACCCGTTCGGCCGCTCCGCGGCCCGGCCGAGGGTGTGAATGCCCGGTCCGGACCACGGTCTTGACCCCCACTTAGTTCATTCCTTAAATCAAGGGTCGACGCGTATCCCCCCACCACCATGCTCAGAAGGGAGAGCCATGGCCTCTCCACGCGCACTGCGCCAAGGGCTCGTCGCCGCCCTGTCCGCCGCACTGGTCGCGTCCGGTGCCGCAGGGCCCGCCCAAGCGGAACAAGCCGAGCCGGAGGGTGGCGCACACCCTGCTGCCGTCACCTTCCAGGACACCTTCGACGGGCCCGCCGGCGCGGCCGTCGACTCCTCCAAGTGGCAGATCGAGACCGGCGACAACGTCAACAACCACGAGCGCCAGTACTACACCCCCGGCGCGCACAACGCCGCCCTCGACGGCCAGGGCCACCTGGTCATCACGGCCCGCAAGGAGAACCCCGCCGGCTACCAGTGCTGGTACGGCGCCTGCGAGTACACCTCGGCCCGCCTGAACACCGCCGGCCGGTTCACCGCCCAGTACGGGCACGTCGAGGCCCGGATGAAGATTCCCCGCGGCCAGGGCATGTGGCCCGCGTTCTGGATGCTCGGCCACGACCTCGGCGAGGTCGGCTGGCCGGCCTCCGGCGAGATCGACGTCATGGAGAACGTCGGCTTCGAGCCCTCCACGGTCCACGGCACGCTCCACGGCCCCGGATACTCCGGTTCGGGCGGCATCGGCGCGGCCTACTCCCTCCCGGGCGGCCAGGCGTTCGCCGACGACTTCCACACCTTCGCCGTCGACTGGGCCCCCGACGCGATCACCTGGTCCGTCGACGGACACGTCTACCAGCGTCGCACCCCCGCCGACCTCGGCGGCCGGACCTGGGTGTTCGACAAGCCCTTCTTCCTCATCCTCAACCTGGCGGTGGGCGGCTACTGGCCGGGAGACCCGGACGGCAGCACCGTCTTCCCGCAGCAGCTCGTGATCGACCACGTGTCGGTGACCACCGGCTGACCGGACGCGGTCACCGCCGAATCCCTTTGCGCACAGGGGAGTTGTCATTACGATCACCGCGTGCGCATCCCCCGCTCAGCCTCGGGCTGGACCATGGCCGTCTTCGGTGTGCTCGCCGCCGTGCTCGGAGCGGTGGGCCTGGTCTCGCCGGCCGCCCAGCTGTCGATGCTGGGCCTGGCCGTCCCGGGCGAGCGGGGGAGCGGTGACCACACCTCCGCCTTCGTCACGGCCTCGTCGATGGCCGCGCTCAACATGGGCGTCTACTACGTGCTGGCGGCACTGGCCGACTGGCGGGCCTTCTTCCGCTGGACGGTGCCGTTCAGACTGCTCACCTTCACGGTCTTCACGGCCGCCGTCGTCGGCGGCAGAGCACCCGAGGCGTTCATCGGCGTCGCCGTGTGGGAGGGCCTCGGCGCCCTCGCCACGGGCGCGGCGCTGCGGTACGAACAGCGCAGGCGCGGCCCCGCCCCGGCCTGACCCGTTCAGCGGGACCGCTGAACCTCCCGGCGGACCGGCCGGAAGGCCCGGTCGAGCTTCGGCTCCACCGTCCACCGGAACACCCGCCGCACCGGCGCCGTGCACAGCACCGTCACCACCACGGCCGCGACCCCCGTGACGACGACGGCACCGAACGGACGGTACAGCCAGTCGGGGTCGTACCAGCCCCAGTACTTGCTGACCTGCGCGACGAACCCGTGCAGGAGATACCCGTACAGCGTGGCCGCGCCCAGCGAGGTGAACCACGTCCGCCGCCCCGGCACCCAGGACAGGAAGCACGCCACCAGCAGCAGCGAGGAGCCGAAGAGGGCGAGCGTCACCAAGGGCCCGTACCAGGCCGGAGCGCCCAGTTCCTGAGCGCTGTCGCGGTGGTAGAACCAGGCGGACGTCATCCGGGGAACCGCCCAGTACGCCACCGCCAGGGCCCCGGCGAACACCGGCACGGCCAGCATCCGCACCCGGCGGCGGCGCACCAGGCGGAAGTGCTCCGGCCGCAGGCACAGACCCAGCACGAAGTACGGCAGGAACTGCAGCGTGCGCTGCAGGTCGAGATCCTCGCCGAGCGACGGCGAGACGGAGGCCAGCACGGCGACGACCAGGGCGATCGGCACCGGCCACCGCACGAGCCGCCACAACGGCGTCGTCAGCCGCCACACGAAAAGCGCGGCCAGGAACCACGTCAGATACAACGGCTCCAGCAGGGTGACCGGACGGTCCGGCACCCCGTCCGTCCACCGGGTGAACAGGGTGTAGGCCGTCTCGAACACCACATACGGCAGCACCACCCCGGTGAGCAGGCGTCCGACGCGCTTCTCGCTGCCGTCGAAGCTGCGGGAGTGATACCCGGCGACGACGATGAACGCCGGCATGTGGAACGCGTAGACCAGCATGTACAGCGCGCTGACCGTCCGGCTGCCGTCCCGCAGCGGCTCCCACGCGTGCCCCACCGCCACCAGCACGATCGCCAGGTACTTCGCGTTGTCGAAGAACGCGTCACGCCGCAGCCCCTGCTGCGGCTGAGGAGTGCTGGGCGGGGCTGCGGTGGCGGAGAGCGACGACATCCCCCGCGCCTCACCCGTCCCGCGGGAGTCCAAACATCGCCCTCGCGGCCCGCCTGCCGGGCGTTCCCGCCCGTTCCCCCCGGGGTGGTCCTTTGCTTTTCTTTTGCCAACCGGGAACATGGCCGCTGACCCATCCGTTCATCAAGCGGACGGACCAAGATCCCGGACCGGTGACCGGCACGGGACGAACAGCAACAGAAGCCGAGGTGGCACGAGTGGCGATGTGGGACCGGCTCAAGGACCAGGCCAGGGCGCTCCAGCAGTCCCAGGGCGGCCGGGCGGGAGGCGCGCAGGGGCAGGCACCCTTCGGCCAGGGGCACACCGGCGGCCAGGGGCACGGAGGGGGTCCGGGACACGGCACGCGGTCCTCCTCCGGCGGCTCCAAGGCCCAGCTGATCGGGCTTCTGAAGTCGCAGCTCGCGGCCGCCAAGACGGAGCTCAAGAGCGGCGCCTTCCGGGACGCCAGCATGGCGGTCTGCGCCCTGGTCGCCGCGGCCGACGGCCATGTCGACCCGGCCGAGCGGCAGCGCGTGGAGGAGTTGATCGTCGCCGACGAGGTCCTGCAGAACTTCCCGGCGGAGCAGCTCCGCAAGCGGTTCAACGAGCATGTGGACCGCCTGGTGGCCAACTTCCAGGCAGGCAAGGCGAAGGCGCTGGAGGACATCGCCAAGGCCGCGAAGAAGCCGGTCGAGGCCCGCGCGGTCATCCAGACCGGCATCGTCATCGCCGGAGCCGACGGGCACGTCGAAGCCTCCGAGCAGTACGCCATCCACGAGGCGTGCGCGGCCCTCGGCCTCTCACCCGCGGAGTTCGGCATCTGACCACCGCGGCGGCGCACGGAGTGGCGGGTGCCGGCCCCCGGACGAACCGGTGAGCCGGCACCGCACCGCCCGGCCGCTCAGCCGCTCGCCGCGACCCTCCCGAGGAGACCGGCGTCCAGGGTGTGGCCGAGCAGATGCAGCGGGGCGGCCGCGATCCCCGCCCGCTCCATGGCCTCCGCGTACGCCCGTGCCGTCGTCGCGTCCACCAGGCCGTGCACCGGCGGCAGTTCGTGGCCCGCCGCATGCAGCAGGGACTCGGCCCGGCAGGACGCCAGGGTGCCGTCGATCCACGGCTGGGCGAGATGACCGGCCTTCGCGACGGCGGGCAGATCGTCGGCGGCCTCCCGGACCGTGGCGCCGACGTGCACCAGCCCACCGCCCACGACCAGCACATCGCCGCGTTCCCGCATCCGGGCCAGGGCCCGCCCGGTGTCGAAACAGTGGGGGAAGGAGTCGTCGACCACCAGCGTGCCCGGGCGGAGCCGCTCGATGTCGAGCACCGGGCCGCCCGTGCCGCTCACCGCCGTCACCACGAGATCCGCGCCGTGCACCGCGTCCGGCAGCAGCCGCCCCCGCGTCTCGGTGACCTCCACCTCGCCGGCCAGTCCTCGCTCGCGCAGCCGTCGCGCCAGCCCGGTGAGCCGGGGCCCGCTGCCGCGCACATCGCACAGCAGCAGACGCCGGGGCGCGCGGCCGGTCAGGGACAGCAGCAGCTCCAGAGAGGACCCACCGATCGAACCCAGCCCGGCGAACGCCACCTCCAGCTCCCCGAGATCGCGGCCCGTGGCATCGAGGCTCGCCCGGACGGTCCTGATCACCGACACGACCGTCGCCGCGTGCCCCGTCGTGACGGCCGCCGGATGCTGCCGGCCCCGCAGCACGTCGAAGCCGTAGCCGGTGAGCGACGGGATCATGCCCGCCAGGGACACGCATCGCGCGCCCGCCGAGGCGGCGAGCGCCACCGCCCGGACCGTGTGCTCCACGAGACGGGAGTCGGCGGCGAGTTCGTCGGCGAAGAGGGGAAGGCAGACGAACCCGGACCGGCCCAGCGGCGTCCCCACCGTCTCCAGCAGGCGCGGGGCACCGTCGGGGAACAGCAGGGCGCGCAAATCCGCCCGCGGCAGCTCCGCAGCGCTGAGGCCGGCCAGACGTGCGAGCTGGTCCGGCGCCGGCAGATAGCCGACGAGAGCCGCGTCCATCGTCCGCGGCGGGCTCGGTGGCCGGGGGGCTTCGGCGGGCCGGCTGACCGCCGCGACGAGACGGCCGCGCACCGCGCGGGCGAACGTGTCGAGCGCGGTCGGTGAGAACGCCCTGGCGGAGCCACGCACCGTCACGCGCAGCCCACCTCCTTCCGGCCGTACCGCCATGAACACATCCGTCGCGCCCGACGGCGGCAGGAACGCGCTGTCCGCCCCCTCCCACGACACCCGCAGCACGCCGTCCTCCGCCGGGGCCAGCGCCGAGAAGTCCAGGAAGGTGAAGAAGAACTGCGAGGTGACGGGCAGCCCGTCCGCGTGCCGCGGAACCGCGTCCTGTCCGTGGGCGCGTGCCTCTTCCGTCTCGGCCACGATCCGGCGCAGGGCACCGGCGAAGTCCGAGCCGGCGAGCGGCCTGTCCGCCGTCCCGGCCGGTCGTATCGGCACGGCGGCGGCGAACGGACCGAACACCCGGTCCCCATCGGGCAGCGCCGACTCGTCCCGGCCGCTCACGGCCAGCCCCACCACGAGGTCCGCCCTGCCCGTCACCGCCGTCAGCTCCTGGTAGTACGCCGTCAGCAACGGCGCGTAGAGGGTGGCCCGCGCTCTCGCCGCCAGGCTCCGCAGCGCCGCCGTCCGGGAGGCGTCGAGGGTGAACTCCGCGGAGTGGAAACCCTCACCGTCGCGCTCGCCACCCTCGCCGCCGCCGGCGGCGGCACGCAGCACCGGCTGCCGGTACGGGGCGGACACCCGGGCGAGCCGCTGCGCCGGGCCCGTCGGCGCCGGCACGGACGTGCCGGTGTGCGCCAGGGCGTGGTCGCGGAAGTCGGCGCGCAGCACGGGCAGTTCGGGGGGCAGGCCGCCGGCCAGCCGGTCGTAGGCCGCGATCAGTTCCCGTATCAGCAGCGCCGCGCTGTAGCCGTCGCCGATGAGATGGTGTGCGTGGACCAGAAGAACGTGATCGTGCGCACCGAGGGTCAGCACCCGCAGGCGCAGCAGCGGCCACGCCCAGGGCTCCAGGCGCCGCGCCGCCTCGGCCGCGGCCTGCTCGTCCACCTCCGCGGGGCCGTTCACCGTCTCGAAGACGACCGGCAGGCGCAGGGATCGGGGCAGTTCCTGCTGGAGGGGCGGCCGGACGCCGGCGGGGAAGACCGTGCGCAGCATGCCGTGGCGTTCCACCAGCAGGTCCACCGCGGCCTGGAAGACCTCGGGATCCAGTGGGCCGGACAGCCGCAGCCGGGTCAGCCACGTCCCCGCCCCCGGCGCGAGTGCGTCGGCGAGCAGGAAGCCGCGCTGCGCGGGCGTCACCGGGAACGGAGCGGTGCGGTCCGTGCCGGACGCGTCCTGCCCACCGGGGTCGGCCGCATGGTCCGGGGCTCCTGTGGCTGCCGTGGCCGCCGTGGCGTCGACGGCCGCGGCCAGCTCGGCCAGCGTGCGATGCCGGTAGACCGCCGTCGGCCGGGGCAGGGCTCCCGCCTCCCGCGCGAGCCGGGCGAACACCTGGAGGACCAGCAGCGAGTCGCCGCCGAGCTCGAAGAAGTCGTCCTCCCGGCAGACGGTGTCCACGCCCAGGACCTCGGACCAGACAGCCGCCAGTCGCCGCTCGGTGGGTGTGGCCGGGGCCGCGCCCACCGCGCCGGAGCGACCGGACGGCACCTCGCTCAGCGCCAGGCGGTCCACCTTGCCCGTGCCGGTCAGGGGCAGTGCGTCGAGGAAGGTGATCCGCGAGGGGACCATGTACGCCGGCAGCAGCTCGGCCAGATGCCGGCGCAGCGCACGCGCGTCCGGCCGGCCGGTGCCGGACCGGAGGGTGACGTACGCCGAGAGCCGCCCCTCGTGCGCGGTGACGACGGCCCGCGCGACGTCGGGGAACGCCTGGAGCGCCGCCTCGACCTCCCCCGGCTCCACCCGGTTGCCGCGGATCTTCACCTGGTCGTCGACCCGGCCCAGGAACTCCAGACTGCCGTCCGCGAGCCGTCGGACCCGGTCACCGCTGCGATACCAGCGGCGTCCCGACCGTACCGTGAACGCCCGTGCGTTCAGCTCCGGTTCGTCCAGGTAACCCGGTGTCAGACCGACACCGGAGAGGAGAAGTTCGCCCACCTCCCCGTCCGCGCACTCGGAACCGTCGGCCGAGACGATCTCGAGGTCGGTGCCGGCCACGGGCCGCCCGATCGGGAGCCGCCGCACCTCCGCCCCGGGACGGGTCTCGATGACATGGCAGGTCGCGTTGATGGTGGCCTCGGTCGGCCCGTAGAGATTGGCGATGCGCACGCCGCTGCCGAACAGGTCGAACCAGCGGCGCACATGCTCCACGGGCAGCGCCTCGCCGCCGACGTGCACCCAGCGCAGCGCGGAGAGGCCGGGCTCTCGCGCCCCGCGAGCCACGCGCTGCTCGGCGGCGGTCAGCACCTGCTCCCAGAGTGTCGGCACGGAGCTCCACACGGTCACCCGGGCCCGCTCCACATGGCGCAGCAACAGCTCGGGGTCACGCAGCAGTCCCGGCGGCACGGTCACCACGGTCCCGCCCACCAGCAGCGGCGCCAGCAACTGGCGTACCGAGGCGTCGAAACACGGCGACGCGGTCTGCGCGAGCCGGTCACTCGCGTCGTAACCGAAGGTGGTGACGGCCCAGTCGAGGTAGTTCTCCATCGCCCGGTGCGTGATCGGCACCGCCTTCGGGCGGCCGGTGGAACCGGACGTGAAGATGACGTACGCGATCCCGTCGGCGTCGTGACCGCAGGGGACTGCGGGAGCGGATCCGGGGCCGTCCTCGTGTGACCCCGGCGCGTCGTCCAGGGGCACCGCGCGCACGCCGGTGAGGGAGCCGGCGAGGGGCAGGGTGGGGGAGTGGCACACCACCGTGCCGGCGCCCGTGCGGGTCACCTGGTCGTGCAGCCGGGCGGGCGGGTGTTCCGGGTCCAGCGGAACCCAGCCGGCCCCGGCCCGCAGGATGCCCACCACGCCGACCACCGTCGCCGCACCGCGCTCGGTGAGCAGCCCCACCAGGTCACCCGGGCGGACTCCGCGCTCGTGGAGCCGTGCGGCGAGCCGCCCCGAAGCGCGGTCGAGCGCCGCGTAGGTGAGGGACGAGTCGTCCCCGGTGTCGACGGCGATCGCGCCGGGCGCCGCACGGAACCGGTCCAGCAGCCGATCGACCAGCGGACGGTGCCCAGCGGGTGCCACGCCGGGGGCCGGGCGTACGGCGTTTGCCGTGCCGGTCGCCGGGCGTTCAGCGGCTGCCGGTCGCTCAACGGCTGCCGTGCCGGGGGCCGGGCGCACCGCGGTCAGTTGCGCGTGGTACTCCGCGTGCAGGCGTGCCACGGTGGCCCGGCGGAACAGCGGCGCCGGGTAGTTCCACGACAGCCGCAGCACCGGCCCGTCCGCCCAGCACAGCAGACTCAGCCGCGTCGTGGCCGACCCGGTGCCCGCCGCGGTCGCCCGTACCTGGACCGGGCAGCCGGCGGCCGGTTCGACCGGGAAGCGGGCGAAGCTGAAGCCGGCCGGACTCACCGTCCGGGGCCCGTCACCGGCGTCCGGCAGCAGACCGGCCAGGTCGAGACTGCTCATCCCGGCGTGCCGCTCGCTCTCCCACCACAGGTGCCGCAACCGCTCCGCCAGTGCCGTGACCGGCTCGTCGTCCCGCACCTCGCACAGCAGCGGCAGGGTGTCCGCGAGGGGGCCGACGAGCCGGTCGACCCCTTCGAACCGGTCCTCGCGGCCCGCGCGGGCCACGTTCACGGCCACGTCACGGCGGCCCGTCCACGCGGACAGACACCGCACGTATCCGGCGAGCAGCAGGTGGAACAGGGTCACGCCGTGCGCCGCGGCCGCCTTCTCCAGACGGGCGGTGAGTTCCGCGTCGAGCTCGCCGTGGTGCTGCACGATCGGTCCGGAGGCCGGGGCGTCCGGGTCACCGTCGTACGGCAGGTGCGGCGACGCGCCGCGCGCCGCCAGACGCTCGGCCCAGTAACGCCGGTCGCCCGCCTGCCGGTCCGGGGTGGCCGGGGTCCGGCCGCCTGCCGCGTACTGCGCGAAGTCCGGTGCCGGCAGGGCCGGTCGGGGCCGCTCTCCGCGCCAGAGCGCCGTGTACGCGCTCCACAGTTCCTCGGCGAGGATGTTCAGGCTGTACCCGTCGACGGCCGCGTGGTGCACCACCAGGAGCAGGTGGGCCAGATCCGGCTCCTGGCGCAGCAGCACGGCCCGCACCGGCGGCTGGACGGCGAGATCGAAGGGCCGGTTGCAGACCTGCGACTCGACGTCCGTCACCTCCTCGGCCGGGCAGTCGCGGACCTCGTACCAGTCGGAGACAGGAACGGGACCGGTGATCCGCTGGCTCGGCTGTCCGCCGGAGTCGTCCACCCGCAGCCGGAGCATGCCGTGCCGTTCGGCCAGCTCCGACAGAGCGCGGCCGAGCAGGCCGGTGTCCAGCGGGCCGCGGACGGTGAGCCGCAGGTGACCGCGCGCAGGGACGTCCGGGTACAGGAGGCTGCTGGTGTACAGCGCACGCTGCACGGGCGTCAGGGCGAAGGGCGTACCGTCCGTGAGACCCGGCCGCTCCGCGTCCGCGGCGCCGAGGTGGGCGGCGAGTTCGCGCACCGTCCGGTGCTCGAAGAACAGGGTGGTGGGCAGCTCCCTGCCCAGCTTCCGCTCCAGCCGTTTGACGAGGTCGACGGCGCCCAGCGAGTCCAGTCCGAGGGCCAGGAAGGGCGTGTCGTCGTCGATGGACCCGGCCGGTGTCCCGAGTGACTGCGCCAGGAGTTCGCGCAGCAGGGAGGCGACGGGGCCGGGGAAAGGCGCACCTTCGTCCGCCCGTGGCCCGGCGGCCGGCGTGGGCACGGGCTGCCGCCGCGGTGTGAGATCGGCCAGTACCCGCTGTGCCGCGTTCGAGCCGCAGGCCGCGCGCAGGGCCGCCAGCGCCGGTGCGGTCGCGAGCGGCCGTCCGGCGCCGGCCGGGAACGCACCGGTGCCCGTCGCGGCGGCGAGGCCCGTCTCCGCGAACGGCCCGAGATTGACCGACAGCCACGGGCGTCCCGCCCGGCGCTCGGCACCGGCGAAGGCATCGAGGAAGGCGTTCGCGGCGGCGTAGGCACCCAGGGCCCCGGCGAGGCCGGGCAGCACCGACGAGACGGAGGACAGCGCGACGCACACCCCGGGACGCTGCCCGTGCCGTCGCAGCGCCTCGGCCAGCAGGACGGTCCCCAGCGTCTTGGCCCCGAGGACGTCCAGCGCCTGCGGCACGTCGGTGGCCCGCAGACTGCCCGGCCGTACGATCCCGGCCGCGTGGAAGACGGCGTCCAGCGGTGGCAGTGCGGCGACCAGCCGCTCGACGTCCTCCGGTGCGGTGAGGTCGGCGGTGACGTAGCGGGCGTCTGCGCCGAGTCCGGCGAGTTCCTCCACCAGCCCCGCGGGCGGGAGCGGGGAGCGTCCCGCCAGGACCAGCACGGGGCGGCCCCGCCCGGCGAGGTCCCGCGCCAGCGCCGAGCCGATGCCCCCGGCTCCGCCCGTCACGAGATACGTGCCGTCGGCGGGCAAGAGCTCCCCGCCGGCCGCCCCTTCGCGCTCCGCGCCGGTGGGCGCGTTGCCTTCGGCGTCGCCCGGCCTGTCGTCCCGCGCTCCCGCCCCGACGGTCCGCACGAGGCGCCGGCCGTTCCGCCAGGCAACCGCCCCGGTCGCCTCAGGCGCCGCCGTCTCGGCGACGAGCGCGTCCCAACGGTGTCCGGCGTCGTCGTGGGAGGAGACGTCGACCCAGTTGGCCACCACGTCGGCCGACTCGTCGGGGACCGCCAGTGTCAGCCCGCCGAGGACCGCCTGCGCCGCGTCGCTCCCCTCCGCGCTGTGCCCGGTGACATGCGCGTCCTCGGTCACGACCAGCAGCCGCCGGGCCCCGGTCCGGTCGAGCAGCCCGAGCGCCTCACGGAACGCGGTGACCGTCGTGCGCAGACGCTGCGCGAGATCCGGAGAAGCCCCCCGCCACGCCGGCCCGCCGAGCAGCACCACCGTCCGCGGACGCACGCCCTCGTCGCCCTCCGCGACGGTCGTCACGCCCCGCTCGGCGAGCCCCCCCGTCAGCCGCCGTGCGGCAGCGCTGTCCGCGCCCGTCACCACTACCGGCCCGCCCGCGTCGCCCGAGGGCAGCGGAGCCGGCCGCCACACCACGTCGTGCAGCAGTGACCCGTGGACCCCCGTCGGCGGGTCGGGCCAGTACCTGAGCCGTCGGTACGGGTACGGCGGCAACGGCACGCGCCGGTGTCCCGCGTCCAGCGCCGTACGGTCCAGCGGCACGCCCCGCACCCACAGCCGCGCCAGCGTCTCCATCAACTCCCGCGCCCCGCCCGCTCCCGGGCCCTCGGGAGCGGACAGGGCGAGGACACCCGGCGCGTGTGCCTCCCGCCGAGCAGCCGCGACCGCGCGAAGATGACCGACCAGGTCGCCGCCCGCACCGAGCTCGACGAACGTGTCGAACCCCTCGTCCACCAGGCGGCCCACGGCCTGCGCGAACCGCACCGGCCGCAGCGCGTGTTCCCGCAGGTGACCGGGATCCATGCGCGGCAGCCACTCGGCGGTGAGCGTACTCATCACCGCGAGCTCCGGCTCCGACGACGTCAGCGCGCGTGCCGCGCCGGTCAGCGCCCCGGCGACGGGCTCCATCAGCGGGGAGTGGAACGCACGCGACACCCGCAGCGGACGGACCACCGCACCCCGCTCGGTGAGCCGCCGTGACGCGCTCCGCACCGCCTCACAGGTTCCGGAGATCACCACCCTGCCCGGCCCGTTGTAGGCCGCCACCGCAAGCCGACCGGCGAAGGCGCTCGTCAGGTCGTCCAGCAGCCCGGTCAGCTCCTCCTCGTCGGCGCCCCCCACCGCCGCCATCGCACCCGGTGCGGTCGACTCGCCCATCAGCCGGCCGCGGCGCGCGGCGAACGTCACCGCGTCGGACAGCGACAGCATGCCGGCGACACAGGCGGCCGCGAGTTCGCCGACGCTGTGTCCGAGGACCGCCTCGGGCCGCACGCCCCAGGCCCTCAACTGCCGCGCGAGAGCGACCCCGTGGGCCACCAGCAGCGGCTGCGCAACCTCGGTCGCGGCGAGCGCGTCCGCGCTCACGCCGTCGTCCACGCACCAGTCCGTCAACTCCCGCCCGCGAACCGGCCCGACCAGCGCCGAGGCCTCGTCGAGCGTGTCGCGGTACGCGGATGCCGATGCGTACAGGTCCCGGCCCTGACCGGGGCGCAGGGACCCCTGACCGGGAAGGACGAACACCGTACGGGGCCGATGCGTGACCGTCGCCGTGGCCGGCCGCTCCTCTCCGGTGACGACCCGGCTGAGCCGGGCGCGCAGGTCTCCGTCCGCCACGATCGCGAGGCGGTGAGGACGCTCGTCCCGCGCCGTGCTCGCGGCCAGGCAGATGTCCCCCTCGGCGAGCTCGGGGTGGTCCCGCAGATGCCCGGCCAGCCGCGCCACCCAGGCGTCCAGCCCCGCCGCGCTGCCCGCCGAGAGCGTCAGCAGGTGCGGCCCGCCGCCCTCCCGGTGCCCGGCGCGGGGCGACGGCGGCGCGGGCGGGGCCTCCTCCACGACGGCGTGGGCGTTGGTGCCGCCGAAACCGAAGGAGTTGACGCCCGCCCTGCGCGGTCCGGCGGACTCCCAGGCGCTCACCTCGGTGACCAGACGGAACCCGGACTCCGCGACGAGGGGAGCGGGTGACGTGTGGTGCAAGGACGCCGGCAGCCGGCCGTGCCGCAGGGCCAGCACCACCTTCACCAGGGACGGCAGCGCCGCCGCGTTCAGCAGATGTCCGACGTTCGTCTTCACCGAGCCGAGCAGCCGGGGCCGCCCGTCCGGACGGGCCGGGAAGGCGTGGGCGAGGGACCGCAGTTCGATCGGGTCGCCGACGGCCGTGCCCGTGCCGTGGGCCTCGACATACGTCACCGACGCGGGGTCGATGCCGCAGTCGGCGTAGGCCCGGTCGATCACCTCGCGCTGCCGCAGCGGGTTGGGCGCCAGCAGGCTCAGCGACGTACCGTCGTTGTTGACGGCGGTGCCGCGCACGACGGCCAGGACCTCGTCGCCGTCCCGGCGGGCCCGCTCCAGCCGCCGCAGGACCAGGGCCGCGCCGCCCTCGCCCGGCACGAACCCGTCGGCCTCGGTGCTGAAGGCCCGGCTGCGGCCGGTCGGTGACAGGGCCTGCGCGGACTCCAGGGCCTCGTGCGCGGCAGGGGTGAGATGCAGGTTCACGCCCGCGACGACCGCGAGGTCGCACTCGCCGTCGGCGAGGCTGCGCCGGGCCAGATGCAGCGCCACCAGGCCGGAGGAACACGCGGTGTCCACGGCGAGCGCGGGGCCGTCCAGATCCAGGCAGTGCGCCACGCGTGCGGCGACGAGGTTGGGGAGGTTGCCGGTCATGGCGGTCGCGGGTGAGGTGACGGCGGCGGGAACGGCACGGGCATCGGCATGGATACCGGCACGGGCATCGGCATCGGCATCGGCATCGGCAAGGATCTGCCGGTATCCGCTGTCGCCGACGGCGGCGAAGACACCGATCCGCAGGCCCCGGCGGCGGTGCCCGGCGTATCCGGCGCGTTCCAGCGCCTCGTGGGCCAGTTCGAGGAAGAGCCGCGCCTGCGGATCCAGCGCGCGTGCCTCCTCGGTACCTATGCCGAAGTGCTCGGCGTCGAACGCGGCGGGGTCCTCGAGAAAAGCTCCCCAGCGTCGTACGTCCGCCGCGGCTCCGGGCCAGCGTCCGGCGGGAACCGGGGTCACCGCGTCACGGCCGGCGGCGAGCAGCTCCCAGAACTCCTCCGGCGTACTCGCCCCGGGGAACCGGCAGGCCAGTGCGACGACGGCGGTCGCCGACGGACCGGTCGAGACCGGGGGTTCACTGCGCTCCCCGCTTTCCGGCGGGACCTGCTCGCTCGTGACCGGCCCCTTCGGGTCCGCGGCACCCATGAGGTGGTCCGTGAGCGTGGCCACGGTGTCGTGGCGCATCACGGCCGGGCTCAGAGTGGCACCGAGAGCTCGTTCGAGCTCGGCCAGCACCTCCATGGCCTTGACCGAACCGCCGCCCAGCTCGGCGAACCGGTCCCGGTCCCCGAAGGACACCTCCGGCACCCCCAGCACCCGCGCCCACACCTCGCGCACCAGACGCCGCAGCTCCCGGCGTGAGCGGGGCGGCCGTCCGCCGCTCACCGCTCCGCAGAGGCCGGCGGTGCCGCCGTCCCGGGCGCCCGATCCGGCCGTCGCGCCCGACACCGCCGTCGGCCGGTACCTCCCCGCCTCGTACCGCGACCGCATGCGGTGCCGCTGCACCTTGCCGCTCGTCGTGCGCGGGAAGGCCGACGGCGGCAGGGCGAGCACGCGTACGTCGTCGTGGCCCAGCGCCGCGCGGACCCGTCCCGCCACGCGGTCCAGGACGGCGGTCGCGGTGCGGGGCGGCCGGGCCCAGGAGACGAACACGATCACCCGCTCGCGGCCGGTCACGGGGTCGGTCGACCCCACCACCACGGTCGTCCCCGGCGGCACCCCGGGCGTCGCGGCGGCCACGTCCTCCATGTCCGGGGCGTGGAAGGTACGCCCGGCGACGAAGAGGACGTCCTTGCGCCGGCCGCTCACGCAGAGCCGGCCGTCCCGGAGGAAGCCCAGGTCGCCGGTGCGCAGCCAGCCGCCGGCGAAGGTCCGCGCGGTCTCCTCGGGCAGCCGGTGGTAACCACGGGCGATCTGGGGACCGCGCACCTCGATGTGCCCCACGCGCCGGTCGCCCAGAGTCCTGCCCCGGTCGTCGGTGATACGCACCGCACAGCCCGGCACCGGCACGCCGACATCCATCAACTCCACGGTGTCCTCGCCCGGTTCACGGTCCACCGCCCGGCCACGGCTGAGCAGGGCCCGGTCCAGCGTCACGGGTGCGGCCACCTCGCCCGGCGGCGGGAAGGTGACGGCCAGCGTCGCCTCGGCCAGTCCGTACACCGGCGTCGCCGCCCGCGGATCCAGTCCCGCCGGCCGCGTCCGGACCGCGAAGTCCCGCCACACCGTGGGCGAGATGGGCTCGGCGCCCACCAGGATCAGCCGCACCGTGCTCAGATCCAGCCCGGCGAAGACCTCTCGGGGCACCCGGCGCAGCGTCAGCGCGAGTGCGAAGTTGGCGGCCGACAGGACGGTCGCCCCGTGGGCGGCGGCCACGTCGAACCACAGCCGGGGGTTCTTGGCGAACGACAGCGGGCCGATCTTCACCTGCTTGGCGCGCGCCGCGAGCGGCGCCAGGTGGGTGCCGATGAGGCCCATGTCGTGGAAGTACGGCATCCAGCTGACCACCACGTCGTCCGCGGTGAGCGCGGACGCCTCTTGCAACTGCCGCAGGTTCGCCAGCACGGCCGCGTGGGTCAGCTCCACCCCCTTGGGCGCCCCGGTGCTGCCGGAGGAGAACTGCAGGAAGGCCGGCCGGTCCGCCGGGACGGCGACCGGGGAGCTCAGCGCGGGAGACTCCCGCAGTTCCTCCAGTCGCAGCACCCTTACGTCGTCGCCGAGTTCGTCCGCCACGGGGGCGCAGGCCGCGTCCGCCACGACCGGCGGGCGGCCCAGGTGCTCCCACACCGGCCGCACGCGCCGCGCGTCCGGCGCGAGCGGCACCGGCACCAGGCCCGCCGCGAGCGCGCCCCAGAACATGGGCTGGAAGTCCTCGCTGCGGTCCGCGAGCAGGGGGACGCAGGTGCCCGGCGCGACGCCGGCGGCCCGGTGACCGCCCGCGACGCGCAGGGACTCCTCCAGGAGCCGCCGGTAGGTGACGGCCGACTCGCCGCCGTCGCCCCGGACATGGACGACCACTTGGTCAGGGGCATGGCGGGCGGCGTCGGTCAGGACGTCCAGCAGCGTTGCGGCGATCATGGATCCGTTCGTTCGTGCGGGGGCGGGCTTCCAGGGCGAACGCTATGGGGGACGGCCAGGGAAGTGAGCGGGTTGCTCCCCGCACGCTACGGGGCTCCCCGGTGGCGTCCGCCCGCCGGGGAGCCCGCGTCGCGCGGACCGCGGATCAGATGCCGCAGCTGGGTGCCGACCAGAACTGGCTGCTGCGGTGGTCGACATGGGTGTGGTCGTCGTGGCCCGGGTAACCGGGGCCGAGGATGCCGCGGAATCCGTGGTAGCGGGCCTGCTTGGCCAGGGTGCACAGGGAGTGCGGCCCGGCGCCCAGGTCGGCCGCGTCGCCGTAGAGGTGACGGCTGCCGCTCGCTCCGCCCACCGCGTCGTTGCAGGCGTGGGAACGGAAGCCGCTGGTGACGGTGATCGGCCGGTCGCCCAGCGCGTGCCGCATGGCCTCCAGCTTCCACATGGTGCGCAGCGCGTTGGCCTTGGCCGTCGCGGCGCTGACCGCTCCGCCCGCCCAGGTGGAGTTGCAGTCGTTCAACTCGCTGTAGGAGAAGTGGACCGGTGTGCAGTCGTCGTCCTGCAGGGCGTACAGCTTGCTGTAGGTGGCGGGGCCGGCGACCCCGTCCGCGGCGAGGCCGTACGCCGACTGGAAGCGCTTCAGGGCGGCGGCGGTGGCCGGTCCGAAGCTGCCGTCGACGGCCAGCACCGCGCCGTAGCCGGGGTAGCCGGAGAGGCGGATCTGCAGCTGGGTGACATCGGCGCCCGAGGCGCCCTGGGAGAGGGTGCGGGTCCAGGTGTAGCAGCCGTCCGCGTGCGCGGTGCCCGCGGTGGCCACGGTCCCCGCGACCGCACCAGTCATGATCATGACAAACGAGACGAGGAGTCGTGCGGCGCGTCTGAACATGCGAACTCCGTTGTGGGGAGGATGAGTTTCGGCTGGGGATGACGAGCCATGTGACGCGCGTCAACCATGGAGCACCCACCCCGCCCTGCGCAAGGCAGCGGCGCCGCCACGCCGGAAGGGCGCACGTGGTGCGTGCGTGAGCCCTGTACGCGCCCCCGTGACCGTGCGGACAATGCAGTGTCCTTGATCACGCAGCGGAGTCCCGTTTCCAGCCACCGAAGTTGAGGAAAGCAGGTCGACCGTCGTGCTGTTGCGTCTCCCCACCTCCCTGTCCGAAGCACGCAAGCACCTGGCCGAGGGAGCGGTGCCCGTCGGCGGGGCCACCCTCGTGTGGGCCCAGTGGCAGCGCGACGGCTTTCCCGAGCAGGCCATGTCCCTGCGCAGCCTGCCCGAGGCCAATGTGATCGAACACGAGGCGCTGGGCGCGGCCGTCCTGCTGCACCAGATCGACGACCGCGTCCCGGAGGTGCTGCGCCGGGCGGCCGGCACCATAGGCACCGGAGCCGTGCGCCGCACCGCCACCGTCGGCGGCAACATCGTGGGCAGCACCCTGCGGTGCCTGCTCCCCGCGGCGCTCGTCCTCGACGCGCGGGCGACCGTGCTCGACCGGGACGGCACGTACGAGACCGATCTCGCCGAGGTGGTGGCGAAGCGTCACCTGCTGCTCGGCCTCGCCTGGCGCACCCCCGTCGCCAGCGGCTACCACAAGGCGCCCGCGGAGGCCGGGGGCCCGCCGCCGCTCGTCGTCGCGACCGCCGTGTCCGCCGAGGGCGAGGGGCGGCACCGCCTCCGGGTCGCCGTCCGGGACGGCTACGACGTGATCGGCGAGAGCGCCGAGTTCCGGACCGGCGCGGACGGCACCGACGAGGTGCTCGACGCCCTGGAGCGCACCGCCCTCGGCTCCCTGACACTCGCGGTCCGCGACGTCGTACGCCGGGAGGTGGCCGGCGTCCTGACCCGCCTTCCCGGCAGCTGACGACTCCCCGCCGGTCCGCGGGGAGGACGTCACCCCGACGTGCCGTAGCGCAGCACCAGCAGCGCGATGTCGTCCAGGCGCTTCCCGCCCGCGCCGTACGCCCCCAGCAACTCGTCGACGAGCAGGTCCAGGTCCCGGTCGTCGGCCCGCCCGAGCCGGTGGGCGAGCCGCGCGATGGACTCCTCGAGATCCACTCCGGGCGCCTCGATCAGACCGTCGGTGTAGAGGACGACCGTCAGACCCTCCGTGAGCGGCACGCTCGTCACCGGGAAGGCGGCGTCGGGATCGATGCCCAGCAGCGGACCGGGCCGCACCTCGGCGATGCGGGTCTCGCCGCTCGCCAGGCGCAGCACGGGCGGCGGGTGACCGGCGCTGGCCAGCATCAGCCGTCCGCGGGCGAAGTCGAACTGGGCGTACAGGCAGCTGGTGAACAGGTCCGGCTCCAGGTCGGTCAGGAGCCGGTTCGTCGCGGCGAGCACCCCGTCCGGCGGCTCGCCGTGCGTCGCGTGGGCGTGCACACCGGTGCGCACCTGACCCATCAGCGCCGCCGCGGCGACGTTGTGGCCCTGGACGTCACCGATGACGGCCGCCGCGGCCGTGCCGCCGAGCCGCAGCAGGTCGTAGAAGTCACCGCCGATCTCCATGCCCCGGGTGGCCGGCAGATAGCGGGCGGCCACGCGCAGACCGTTCACCGCGGGCAGCGCACGCGGGAGCAGCGCCTGCTGCAACCCGTGGGCCAGGGCGTGCTTGGTGTCGTACAGCCGCGCCCGGTCCAGGGCCTGGGCGATGAGCCCGGCGAGCGACGTCATCACGGCCCGCTCCTCGGCCGGGAACTCGCGCGGATGGTCGTAGGACAGGATGCAGCAGCCGACGGGACGACCGGAGATGATCAGCGGCAGAAAGGCCCAGGCCTGCTTGCCGCTGATCAACGGAGCCTCGGGGTAGATGCGTCGCATCTCCTCGGGATGCGCGAAGAACGCGGGGATGCCGGTGGCCAGGGCGCGGCCCGCCGGGGTGAAGTCGGTGTCGACGGGCAGACCGTCCAGGCGCTCGATCGCGCGCCGGGTGTAGCCGCGGTGCCCGGTGATGCGCAGCCGGCCCTCCTCGGCCGTGGACAGCACCAGGCCCTGGGCGCTGAACGCCGGCATGACCTGGTCGGCGACCAGGTCGACCACGTCCTGCACGCCGACCACCTCGGTCAGCGCCGCGGCCAGATGCGTGAGCTGGTAGAGCCGGCCCACCCGGGCCGGTGTGACGGTGCGCGTGGACCTCGGCGGCTCCGGCGCGGTCGACGCGTGCGTGTCGCTGGGGACGATCCGGACGCTGATCCCGCTGGCGTCCGGGTAGAGGAAGAAGTCCAGCCACCGGTCCGGCGGACGGCAGGCCGTGAAGGACACGGGTTCGCGGGTGATCACCGCGGCCCGGTATCGGTCCTCGTACGTCGGGTCGTCGAGCCAGGGCAGGGCCTGCCACGGCAGCGTGCCGAGCAGCTGACCGGCATCGCGGCCCAGGAGGTCGCCGGCGCCGGAGCTGATGTAGGTGAAACGGCCCTCGAGGTCCAGCGCGCAACTGCCGCCCGGCAGGCGCTCGGCGAAGTCGGCGGCGGCCATCGCCGGGCCCATGGGCCGCCGCCCGCTCCCGTACGGGAGCACACGCGGCCGTACGGCGGAGGCCGGGCCCCCGTCCGGCCCGGCGGCGTCCTCCAGGACCCGGGCCAGATGCCGGCAACTGGACAGGACGTGGTGGCGCTCCCGCGACGACATCTGCGACGGCCTGGTGGCGGGCCACATCAGCAGCAGGGCACCCCACGTCCGGCTGCCGGTGACCGGCACCGCGGCCAACGCCAACGGGTAGGGCAGCGCCATGGCGGTGCGCGGATAGCGATGCGCCATCTCGCCCCTGCCGCCCACCCACACCAGACGGTCCTCGCGGACCGCGTCCGCGACCGGCGCCGGAGCGGTCACCGGGACTCTCTCCCACGGCGCGGCGAAATCGGCCGGCACCCCGGACAGCACGTCCAGCCGCAGCATCCGCTCGTCCGGCGTGAGCAGGTACAGCGCGCCGATGGACGCGCCCGTCCGGCGCACCGTCTCCGCGAACACGGCGTCGAGCGCGTCGACCCCGGCGACCGGCTCACCCGCGCTCGGCATGCGGCACCTCCAGCCGGACCGGGCGGTCGCCCACAGCCCCGCCGGGCCCGGCACGACCCGGAACCGGACGCCCGGCCTCACTCATAACGAGGACGCTACGCCCATACGCCGCGGCGGGCACGCCGTCCGGAACCTGTCCCCGGGGCGGCCCCGTCGCGGCGACGGTCAGTCGACGTACGACTCGAGCGTGCCGCGGCGCCGGACGTCGAGCGTGGCGCAGTGGAAGGAGCCGCCGAACGGCGCGTAGTGCAGCAGATCGCAGGGGATCGGCTCGAATCCCCACTTCTCGAGGGCGCGCAGCATGCCGGTGTGATGCCGCTCGGCGATCACCCGCTTCTCGTCGATCATGAGTACGTTCATGCTGAGCCACTTGCCGCACATCGACGTGATCCTGAGGAGGCGTTCGGAGATCGGGTCCGGTTCCGGGGCGACCAGGACGTCCCAGGAGCGCAGCACCTCGGGCAGGCGGTCGACGTCGACGTACTCGGGATTGACCAGGACCTTGCCGGGCGCCAGCAGCACGAACGTCGTGTCGATGTGCATGGGGGTACGGCAGCGGCTCTCGATCTCGTGGATCCGGTAGCCGGGCCCGAGATGCCGGCGCAGCCATTCGATCCCCATGCGATTGGTGACATTGCTCCGGGTGACGAACAGATCGCGTCCGGCGCGCACGAAATCGGCCGCGTCGAAGACCGGCTCGAACTCGGTGAGGATGTAGCGCATGGGCTCGCCGGGTTCCGGGACGCGGAAATCCTGCTCGAAGAGCTCGTCGGTGAGCTGCGGTCTGGGTGCGGCCGTCCAGCGTGCGCCGCGGCGGAAGTAGTCCTTGAGGATCGCCCGATAGGAATGCGTCTCGAAGTACCGGCACGGCCACGCCATCGGCGTCTCGATGATCTCGTCCCCGATCACGAGCATGCTGTCGCGCGGGCAGCTGTTGCAGAAACCGCGCGACGACCAGTCGGGGGTGGCGAAACGCTTCCGGTGGTCCACCGGGTCCGGCCGCCGGACGGTGACACCGAGCGTCTCCAGGAGAGCGACGAACTGATCGAGTTCGGTCTGCGCCTGCTCGACCAGCATCCGCGGGTAGGTGAAACCGGCGGCGAGGCCCTGCAGGCGCGCCGCCCACGGAGGAATGTTGCAGGTCACCACCGGATGGTTCGAGGGGATGGTCGCACCGTCGAGACGCCCGACGATGATCTCCTCCAGCGGATCCCACTCATTGTGCGAACCGACCGGCGAAACGACGGGTTCCGCTGCCTGCGCGGCAACTCCGGGCCTCTGCACCACCGACATGCTGCACCACTTTCGACACAGGAGTCAGTCACTCGATATAGCGAAAGTATTACTGAAAGTGAACACCAGTGCGTGGGTACCCGCGGCGGCCGCCCTCAATCGGCCTCCGGCTCGTCCGGGGCCGCGGACGTGATGTGGCTCAGCACGCACCGCCAGCGCCCGTCACGCTTCATGAACACATCCGTGGTCCACTCGTCCGCGTCGAAGCGCGTGCCCCGGTAGTGGGCCGTGTTCGTCACCCGGCCGGTCACCACCGCCGTGTCGCCGTACACCCGGATCCTCGGCCGCGTCACGAGGTCCATCGCGGAGTGGGTCAGGTCCCCGGACGCGACGAGGGACAGGAACTGCTCCTTCGAGGTGATCCCCGACTCGGAGACGATCACCCAGTCGTCGGCCATGAAACGCGCGATACGTCCCGCGTCGTCGGCTACGATCGCGGCCGCCCAGTCCTTCGCCTGCGCGAGAAGCCGGGCCTCGTCCTGCTCCTGCTCCCGCTCGCTGTCCGCGTCCATCCCCGTGTCCGCCCCCCTCAGTCGACCGGCCAGGTGTGCACCGGGGCGTTGAGGTGCATGTAGTCGATGTACTGCTGGGTCATCCGGCGCAGCGCCTCGTGCCGGCCGCAGTGCGCCGAGTCGTCGATGTGATGGAACATCTCCTTCTGCCACACCGCCCCGTTGCGCCCCGTCACACACCGCTGCTCGATGATGCCGAGCAGCGGCTCCCGCCAGGCGGCGTCCATGCCCGAGCGTTCCAGCCCCTGGTGCGCCAGCGGCAGCAGCCGCCGCAGGACGAGTTCGGTCACCGGCACCTCGCCCATGCCGGGCCAGTACAGGAGCGCCTCGATGCCGTGGCGTGCCGCCGTGTGCAGATTCTCCTCGGCGGCCGAGAAGGACATCCGCGACCACACCGGCCGCTCCTCCTCGACCAGGGCGCGGGTGAGCCCGTAGTAGAACGCGCCGTTGGCGAGCGTGTCGGCCACGGTCGGGCCGGCGGGCAGCACCCGGTTCTCCACCCGCACATGCGGCTTGTCGTGCGCGATGGCGTACACCGGGCGGTTCCAGCGGTAGATGGTGCCGTTGTGCAGGGTCAGCTCGGCCAGCTCCGGGATGTCGCCGCGGTCCAGCGTCTCCACCGGATCCTGGTCGTCGCACAGGGGGAGCAGCGCCGGGAAGTAGCGCAGGTTCTCCTCGAACAGGTCGAAGACGCTGTTGATCCAGCGTTCCCCGAACCACACCCGGGGCCGCACCCCCTGCACCTTGATCTCCTGCGGCCGGGTGTCGGTGGCCTGCTCGAACAGCGGGATGCGCGTCTCGTGCCACAGCTCCTTGCCGAACAGGAACGGGGAATTGGCCGCCAGCGCAACCTGGATCCCGGCGATCGCCTGGGCCGCGTTCCAGTAGTCCGCGAACTGCTCGGGGTAGACCTGCAGGTGGAACTGGGTGCTGGTGCAGGCGGCCTCCGGGGTGATGGTGTCCGCGTAGGTCCGCAGGCGGTCGGGACCGTCGATCTCGATGTGCAGGTCCTCGCCGCGCGCCGCGAAGATCTGGTCGTTGAGCAGCCGGTAGCGCGGGTTCTCGGACAGGGCCGCCTCGCCCACGTCCTCCTGCCGCAGCGTGGGCAGGATGCCGGACATGATCAGATGCGCGCCGACCGACCGGGCGCGCTCCTCGGCGTGGTTCAGCGCCGCGCGGATCTCCCGCTCCCAGTCGTCGGGGCCGCCCGCGGTGAGCCGGCGGGGCGCGATGTTGATCTCGAGGTTGAACCTGCCCAGCTCGGTGTCCCAGGCGGGGTCGGCGATCGCCTCCAGGACGTCGCTGTTGCGCATCGCGGGCTCCGCCCGGTCGTCGACCAGGTTCAGCTCGATCTCCAGCCCCACCTGAGGCCGCTCGGACTCGAATCGCGCCTCGCGCAGCATCTGGGCGAACGCGTCGAGGCACTCCTGCATCTTGATCCGGTACCGGCGGCGGTCCTCGCGGGTGAACACCAGCGCCGGGACGTCCCGTCCCATAGGTCAGCCTCCCGGGCCCCGTCCTACGGACACCTGTCCCCCCAAGCGTCGCACCCCGGCCCCACTCCGACCACCAGACGACCCACGGAATGCGCCGGGGCCCTCGGCCGGTGGGGGACCACCGGCCGAGGGCCCCGGGTGTCGTGTCGCTCGCTACCGGCCGACGCCCAGGCCCGCGTCGTCCGCCTCGGGCTCGTTCTCCGCCTTGAGGACCTTGTTCAGCAGCGTGAGGTCGTAGATGCCCTTCAGATCGGGCTTCTCCAGCAGGCCGGCCTTCACCGCGTGCGCCGCCTCGGTGCGCAAGGTGGCGGCCAGCGGGTCGTCGAGGAAGGTGATGGACTTCCACGCCGGGTCGAGCACCTCGGCGGGCAGCGCCTTCCCGGTCAGCTCCTCCAGCGCCTTGTTCGCGGACGCCTTCGCCTTCTCAGGGTTCGCCGCGATCCACTCGTTCGTCCTCACCGACCCCCGCAGCACGGCCTCGACGACATCCGGGTGCTCCTTGAGGAACTTCTGCGACACGATGATGTTCGTGATCACGAACTTCTTCTCCGGCCACAGATCCGCCTCGTCGAGCAGCACCTTCGCCCCGTCGGCGACCAGCTTGGACGCCGTCGGCTCCGGCACCCACGCACCGTCGATGGACCCCGCCTTGTAGGCGTCCGGCGTCACCTTGTTGTCCGAGCGGACCACGGAGACGTCGCCCTTGCCGCTCTGCGGATCGACCTTCCAGCCCTTCTCCGCGATCCAGTTGAGGAAGGCGACGTCCTGGGTGTTGCCGTGCTGGGGCGTCGCGATCTTCTTGCCCTTGAGGTCGTCCTCGGACTTGATCCTGTCCGGGTTGACGACGAGCTTCACCCCGCCGGAGGCGGAACCGCCGATGATCCGCAGATTCCTGCCGTTCGACTTGGTGTAGCCGTTGATGGCGGGGGAGGGGCCGATCCAGCCGATGTCGATGGAGCCGGCGTTCAGCGCCTCGATCTCGGAGGGGCCGGCGTTGAAGGTCGCCGTCTTGATCCGGGTCCCGCCGAGCTCCTTCTGGAGCAGACCTTCCTGGACGCCCACCAGGGCCGTGCCGTGCGTGAGGTTGGGGAAGTAGCCGATCTTCACCTCGTCGGCGGAGAGCTTCTCGGCGTTCGCCGCCACCTCCGACTGCTTGCCGTCGTCCGTGGACTCGGATCCGTAGCCGCAGGCGGTGAGCAGCAGGGGCAGCGTCGCCGTGACGGCGAGGGCACGCAGGAAGGTGAGCGGTCTTGCGGCAGACACGAGGGTGTCCTCTCGAAGAAGGTGATCAGGGGGTACGGGCGCACATGCGCGGGCTCTCGAGTGATCTCAGACGAGCCGACACAGCGCGGTCGACGTACGGCCGAAGTCGATGTGACGCCGTGACGTCAGGAGCGGGAGCGTCCGTGCCGCGTGCTGATGCATGCTCAACGACCCCGCCTCCCCGGATCCCTAGTTCTCCTACCTGGTTGGTAGGGATAGTGGCAGAAGGAGGCGCCGGCCCCAAGAGGGTGTTCACATGGTGGACTCAGATGTTCAGGGGTTGATCCACGCTCCGGGCGTGTCCGCCAACGCCGAGACGTCGGAGGGCAGTTCTGCCGACGCGACGTCCGCCAGCGACACACCCTCCAGGATCTCCCGCACATTGCTCCGCAGAGCGATCCACAGCGGCAGCAGCGACTGCGCGGGCCCGGTGTACGACAGGTCCGGCGGGCGGACCCCGCGCACCGACACCAGCGGCCCGTCCACGACGCGGATGACATCGGCGATGCTGATCGACGCGGCGGGCCTGGCCAGCCGGTATCCGCCGTTTCCGCCGCGCTGGCTGAGGACGAGACCGCCGCGCCGCATGTCGTTCAGGATGCCTTCGAGGAACTTGTGCGGGATGTCCTGCGCCTCGGCGATCGCCTCGGCCTTGACGGGTGCGTCCTCCCTGGACGCGGCGAGCTCCAGTGCGGCACGTACCGCGTAGTCCGCTCTGGCTGAGATCCGCATGTGCGCATTATCCCGCAGGTGCCGGCCGGCGTCGGCCGCGGCCGGCCGGGCACGGGCACCTGCGCGCCCTGCCCGGCCGGCCGGTGTCCTCAGGCCGCCGCGGGCGTGTAGTGGGAGGCGTCGTCGCCCTCGACGACGTGACTGCGCCTCCCGTCGACGCCGACCGGGACGTCACCGGCGACGGTCACCCGGTGCAGCAGCCGCGGCAGGTCGCCGTAGTCGTCCGGGGCGTAGTGCTGGGTGATGCGGTTGTCGAACAGCACCAGGTCGCCCGGCGTCCACACCACCCGCACGATGTTCTCCGGGCGGGTGACGTACGCCTGGAGGATGCGCAGCACGTCCCGCGACTCGGACGCGCTCAGCCCGACGACGCTCTGCGCGAAGCCGCCGATGAACAGCCCCCGCTCCCCGGTCTCCGGGTGGACGCGCACCACCGGGTGCGCGGTGCGGTACTTCCGGGAGACGAACCGGCGGCGGTGTTCGGCCGCCTTCTCGGTCTTCGGAGCGGCGTAGTCGTAATCGTTGGTGTGCACCGCCCACAGCCTGTCCGCCAGCTCCCGCAGCGGCTCGGGCAGATCCCGGTACGCCGCCGCCGCGTCGGCGATGAGCGTGTTGCCGCCGTAGGGCGGGACCACGATGCTGCGCAGCGTGGACGCCTTCGGCGGCGTACGGACGAAGGTGACGTCGGTGTGCCACTGGTTGGCCCGGATGCCCTCCTCGCCGTCCACGGGCAGGATGTGGGGCCGGCCCTCGACGGACGGCACCGTGGGGTGCGCGGTGGTCAGCTCCCCGAAGAGGGAGGCGAAGCGCAGCTGGCCGGCGTCGTCGAGGTTCTGGTCGCGGAAGACCAGGGCCTTGTGCTCCAGGAGCGCCGAGTTGATCTCGGCGACGACGGCGGGGTCGAGGTCCGCGGCGAGGTCCACGCCGAGGATCTCGGCGCCGATGCGCCCGCCGATCCTGCGGATGTCGAAAGCGGTACCGGTGGTCATGGGGTGTGTCCTTTCAGCGGGCACCACGGGGGTGCGGATCGGGCTGTGCGTCAGGAATCCGAGTCAGGAATCCGAGCGTCAGGATCTGTGTGTCAGGAAACGGTGGGCAGGACCGCGCCTTCGGGCGCCCCTGCGGGGCGGGCGAGCCCGTAGTGCTCGCGCAGGGTGCGGCCGGTGTACTCGGTGCGGAACAGTCCGCGCCGCTGGAGGATCGGCACCACGTGGTCGACGAAGTCCTCCAGGCCGCCCGGCAGCAGCGGCGGCATGATGTTGAAACCGTCGGCGGCGCCCTGTGTGAACCACTCCTCGAGCTGGTCGGCGACCTGCTCGGGCGTGCCGGCGAAGACCCGGTGCCCGCGCCCGGCGCCGAGGCGGGCGATCAGCTCGCGCAGGGTGAGACGGTCCCGCCGGGCGAGCTCGGCGACGAGCGTGAAGCGGGACTTGTTGCCGTTGATGTCCCGCTCCTCGGGCAGGTCCGGCAGCGGCCCGTCGAGCGGCAGCCCGGTCAGGTCGGTGCCGAGCATCCCGGACAGCTGGGCGAGTCCGTACTCGGGGACCTGCAGTTCGGTGAGCTCCCGTTCCAGGGCCCGCGCCTGAGCCTCCGTCGCGCCGAGCACGGGGGCGATGCCGGGCAGGACCAGCAGCTGGTCCTCGGTACGGCCGTGGCGGGCCAGCCGGGACTTGAGGTCCTTGTAGAACGCCTGGCCGTCGGCGAGCGTCTGCTGGGCGGTGAAGACCGCTTCGGCGTACTGGGCGGCGAACTCCTTGCCGTCCTCCGACGACCCGGCCTGCACCAGCAGCGGGTGACCCTGCGGCGAGCGGGGCACGTTCAGCGGCCCCTGCACCCCGAAGTGCTCTCCGCGGTGGTCGATCGCCCGCACCCGGTCCGTGTCGGCGTAGATGCCGCGCGCCCGGTCGAGCACGATCGCGTCGTCCGCCCAGCTGTCCCACAGCCGGGTGGCCACCTCGACGAACTCCCGGGCCCGCGCGTAGCGCAGCCGGTGCTCCAGGTGCTCGTCCTGCCCGAAGTTGCGGGCCTCGTGCACCGTGCCCGAGGTGACGATGTTCCATCCTGCCCGGCCCCCGCTGAGGTGATCCAGGGAGGCGAACTTGCGGGCGACGTGGAACGGTTCGTTGAACGTGGTGGAGACGGTGGCGATCAGGCCGACGTGCTCGGTGACCGCCGCGAGGGCGGACAGCAGGGTGAGCGGTTCGAAGCCGCCGAGGGCGTTGTACCGGACGTTCCCCCACAGGGCGAGGCCGTCGGCGAGGAACACCGAGTCGAGCAGGCCGCGTTCGGCGGTCGCCGCCAGGTGCTGGAAGTAGCGCAGGTCGGTGACGCGCTCCGGCCGGGTGTGCGGATGCCGCCAGGCGGCGTCGTGGTGGCCGGCGTTCATCAGGAAGGCATTGAGGTGCAGTTGACGGGGGTGGGGCGCGGTCATGGCGATCCTCGGAAGGGGTGGCGGGACGACGAAGGGGCAGGGCGCCGGGTCAGCCGGCGAGCGGTACGCGCCAGGAGCTGAGCCGTCGCTCCACGGCCACCAGGAACTGGTTGAACGCCACGCCGATGGCGGAGATCGTGACGATGCCCGCGTACATCTGCGGGATCGCGAAGTTGAACTGCGAGGCGTTGATGAGATAGCCGAGGCCGGCCTTGGCGCCGATCATCTCGGCGGCCACCAGCACCAGGATGGACACCGCCCCCGCCAGCCGGATGCCGGTGAACATCACGGGCACCGACGACGGCAGGATCACCTTCTGGAACAGCCGGGGAGCGGACAGGTCCATCGACCTCGCCAGCTTCAGCAGGGTCGGGTCGACGGTGCGCACGGCGCTGATGGTGTTCAGCAGGATCGGCCAGGTGCAGGCGTACACCACGATGGAGATCTTCGACGTCTCGCCGATGCCCAGGAGCAGCACGAACACCGGCAGCAGGGCCAGCGCGGCGGTGTTGCGGAAGACCTCCAGGAGCGGGCCGAGGAGGTCGGCGAGGCGCCGGTACCAGCCGATCAGCAGACCGAGCGGCACCGCGATCGCCACCGCCAGACCGAAGCCGCTGAACGAACGCACCAGGCTGGCCTTGGTGTTGTCGAGGAGCTGACCGTCGCCGGCCAGCCCCCACCAGGCGCGGGCCACCTCGCTGAACGGCGGCAGGAAGGTGCGGTCGACCAGACCGAGCCGGGGCGCGGTCTCCCACAGCACCAGCAGGGCGATGACGGCGGCCGACCTGGCCGCGGCGTGCACCAGCAGATACGGCAGCCGGCGGACCGCACCCAGCAGCCGGGCCGACGGGGACGCGACCGGGCGCGCGGGCGCCTTCGCCGGCGTGTCCCCCGTGCGGTGAGCGGCCGGGGCGGAGAGGGTGCGGGCCGACGAGTCCGCGGGGGCGGTCTTCTCGGGAGCCGTACCGGTCGTCGTGGGGCTCATACGGAAGCCTCTTCCTTCTCCAACTGCTGGGCCCTGGCCACCTCGTCGTGCAGCAGCGACCAGATCTCGTGCCGGTGGCGGGCGAACTCGGGGCTGGAGCGCGGGTCGTCCGTGGCCGTGCGGTCGCCGAGCTCCACCCGCACGATCTGCTTGATGCGGCCCGGCCGGGAGGTCATCACGGCGACGCGCTGCCCCAGGTAGACGGCCTCGTCGATGCCGTGGGTGATGAAGACGACGGTCTTGCCGGTGCGTTGCCAGATGCGCAGCAGTTCGTCCTGCAGCGACTCCCGGGTCTGGGCGTCCAGCGCGGCGAACGGCTCGTCCATCAGCAGCACGTCCGGGTCGTAGGCGAGGGCCCGGGCGATCGCCACCCGCTGCCGCATGCCGCCCGACAGCTCGTGCGGATGGCGGTCCTCGAATCCGGCGAGGCCCACCAGATCGAGGAACTCCCATGCCCGGCCCGCGCGTTCACGGCGCGGTACGCCGGTGGCCTCCAGGCCGAACTCGACGTTGCCCTGGGCGGTGCGCCACGGCAGCAGCGCGTACTGCTGGAACACGATGCCCCGGTCCAGGCCCGGACCGGTGACGGGCCTGCCGTCCAGCAGGATCCGTCCGCCGTCGGGAGTGGTGAGACCGCCGAGCAGATCGAGCAGGGTCGACTTCCCGCAGCCGCTCGGGCCGACCAGCACGGTGAACTCGCCGGGTGCGATCTCCAGATCGATACCGTCGAGGGCGGTCAACCGGGTGGCCCGCGGCTCTGCCGTGGGCCGGGCGCCGCGGCCTCGTCCGCCCCGGTCCTTGACCGTGAAGTCCTTGCGCACCTGCTCCAGTACGAGCTTGGGCGCGGCGGACGGCGTGGAGGGGGTCACGGGATCAGCTTCCCTTCGTCGTGGCGGCGGGCCGTGCGCTGCCCCTGCCGGCCTCGTTGAAGTCATTGGTGAACAGATCGGCCGGCCTGACCTGGTTCTTGTCGATGTCGCCGCGCTCGGCCAGCCAGTCGATCCACAGCTGCAGTTCCTTGCCGGTGATCCGGCCGCCCGCCTCGGCGACGCCGTAGGACCGCCAGTACTTCAGTGGCGCGGGGTCCTCGTTGCGGCGGCGCCTGTTCACGATGTCCGTCATCCGGGCGACGACCTCTTCGCGGGGCGTGGAACGCGACCAGTCGAGGGCCCGCCCGACCCCGGTGACGAAGACGCGGGCCGTGTCGGGGTTCTGTTGCAGGAACCGGTTCGTCATCACATAGGTGCCGGCGCTGAACGAGCCGAGGAGCTGGTGATCCGTGAACAGCGGGCGTATTCCGCCCTTCTCCAGCGCCTTGTCGCGCAGCATCCCGCCGAGCACCGCCACGTCGATCTGCTTCTGCCGCAGCGCCTGCTCCGTATTGACCGGGGGAACCACCAACGGTTCCACCTCGTCGATCTCGGCGTCGGAGAGTCCCTTGCGCCGCAGATAGATGTCGAGCAGTGCCTCGGAGTGCCCTCCGAGGGTGTTCATCCCGACCTTCTTGCCGAGCAGGTCCCGAGGTGAGCGGACGGCACTGTCCTCGAGGACGTAAAAGCCGTTGTAGGCATGCCTGTCGGCTCCGTAGTAGCTGATGACGGCCTTGATGGGGGCGTTGTTCGCGGCCAGTTTGACGACCGCGCCGTTGAACGCCCCGCCGAAGTCCACCTGGCCGGTGGCGGCGGACTGGATGTCCTGCGGACCACTGATCGTGTTGCCGACCCACTCCAGTTTCACGTCCTCCAAATAGCCCAGGTCCGCGGCCAGTTCGGCCACGGTCACCTGGCCGGCCCAGCCCTGGTACCGCAGCGTCCTGGTCTGTCCCTTGCCGGAGGGGGCACCGGTGGCGGCACCGCAGCCCACGGACACCGCCGAAAGGCCGAGCAGAGTGAGGAACTGGCGTCTCGTCGATGCCGTAGTGGCCATGAAAAGGTCCCTGTCCGAGAGCGAGAGAGCGGCTGAGAAAACCACCCGGAATTACTGAGCGGAGCGAGCGAAAGGAGAGAAGCAATTCCTGCTCGCAGTCATGAGAGAACCAGCGGCCCCGGACCGGGTCAACGCCTCACCGGCGGACGTCGCACACTCTCAACACCGCGACATACAAGTGAAGTACACCGTTCACAAAGCGTCAGACAGGAAGAACGAAAGGAGGATATGCGCCGTTGAGGAAATGGTCGCCGACATCGCGGAGCCGGTCGGCGGCCGGCTCGTACAGCGCGTGGGTGCGGGCATTGCGCCAGAAACGATCGAAGCCCAGTCGCGCGGACATCGACGGCGCGCCGACGACGTCGAGAGCGCGGGCGGCGCATTCCTGCGCCGCCCGCGAGGCGGCGGCCTCCGCCATGCTCACGAGCACGGAGGCTTCCGCGTACTCGTCGTAGCTGAGTTCCTCCCCGCGCGCCAGCGCCCGCTGCACGGCGTCCAGCGCCTGACCGGCGAGCGCGGAGGCGGAACGGGTGAGCACCGTCAGCTCGCCGTAGACGGTCAGGGTGTACGGGTCGTGTCCCGATGCCGCGGGCCGGACGGGATCCCAGGACGGCCCGCCCGCCCGGCGGTACTCGCGGGCCTCGGCCAGCACGCCCTCGGCGAGCCCCAGGCGCAGCTGCACGGACAGCAGCCGTCCCACCGGCGACAGCAGCGCGGCCCTCGGCGCCATGTCCTCCTCGTCGGCGGCCAGGGACCCGAGGATGTCGTCCTCGGTCACCGGCACGGCGTCGAACTCCACGCTCCCGCCGCCCGCGAGCCGCTGCCCGAAGGTGCCGGTGTCCCCGCCGACCGCCACCCCCGCGCACGCGGGATCGACGACGACGGCCACCGGCTCACCGGTGTCCGCCCGCACCGCCCGCACGGCGAGGACGTCGGCGACCAGCACCCCCGTGGCATAGCTCTGCCGGCCGTCGAGCACATGGCCGCCGCCCTTCCGCGTCAGTGTCGGAGGCGGTGCCTGGTGGGCGAGACCCCCGCCCCAGCACCACTGCAGTGCCGCGGACCGCGACAGGAGCCGCGCCGTGCGGGAGGAGCCGGAGAGGAACCGGGCGCTGAGCGACAGGAAGTAGTGGCAGCCGAGCAGCTGACCGACGGCGCCGTCGGCCGCGGCGATCTCCCGCACCACGGCGCACGCCGTACCCCACTCCGTACCGTCTCCGTCCTGTCCGGCCGGCGGGACGAGGGTGAGCAGACCTGCCTCGCGCAGCCGGGACACCTCGTCGAAAGGGGCCTTGCCCGCCTGCTCCCTGGCGGCGGCGTCCGTGGCCAGATCGTCCGCCGTCTCGCGGGCCACCCGCAGCCAGTGCGCCCGGCTCGGCACCGCCCGGTCGAAGTCCGGGACGGCGACGGACGGCCCAGGGGGTGTGCCCATGGAGATGGTCTCCTCGAAGTCGGCCGGCCCTCATCCTGCGCAGCGGCGCCGGGCACCGTCAACGCTTCCCTAGTAAATCGATAGGAAAAGTAGGGTGACGGGGCCCGGCCGGAGGGCTGATCGGGTGATATGCCCGGTGTGCGGCCCCGTCGGCTCGCGTCGTGGCGACGGCTGCGCTAGTGTCGATCTTGGCCGCACCGGAGAAAACCCTTCGGCGGGCCGCGCGTTGGTGGTCCAAGGCAAGACGCCCCGCTTCCCGCGGGGAGATGCAGGTGCAAGGCCTGCCCAGCGCTCCGGAGACGACGAACCCCGGCTCACCGCCGCAAGCGGGAGCCGGGGTTCGTCGCGTCCGAGGGACGGGAGCCCGGGTTCGTCGCCGTCCGTCCTTGACTCGGCACCGCCGGCTGCGGCCCCGGTTGCCGCTGCCGCCGGGCCGATACGGCGCGGCGCGGTGCTCAGGCCGCGCTCTCGCCGTCCTCGAGACCGTCACCGATGCCGTCGAAGCCTCGGGCGACGCCGGCGCCCGCACCCGGCAGACGGGCCGCCCCGGCCGTCGGGGCCTCACCCGCCGGCGCCGCGTGCGCGCCGTCGGCCGCCGCGGCCGGCTTGCGGAGCAGCAGCAGGGCCGCGTCGTCGTGCAGCCGGCCGCCCACGTGGTGCAGCAGCTCCTCGTGCAGCGCGGCGACGGTCCGGTCCGGCTCGTCGTAGAGGTGCCGGGCCAGTCCCTCCGCGAGCGGATAGAACTCACGGTCGGCGTCCCGCGCCTCGGTGACCCCGTCGGTGTAGAGCAGCAGCCGGTCCCCGTCGGTGAACGGCAGCGAGTGCAGGTCGGGTGTCTCTCCCGACAGGGCGCGCAGTCCCAGCGGCGGTGCGGGCCGGGCGGGCTCCAGCGGTGTCACCTCGGAGCCCCGCACCAGCAGAGGGGGCGCGTGGCCGCAGTTGACGACCTCCAGGCGTCCGCTGCCCGGGTAGCCGGCGACCACCGCGGTGACGAAGTCGTCGTGTCCGAGGTTCCGGGCCAGGCTGCGTTCGATCCTGCTGACCACGTCGAGGAGGTCGGGCTCGTCATGGGCCGCCTCGCGGAAGACACCGAGAACGAGCGCCGCGGTGCCCACGGCCGGCAGCCCCTTGCCGCGCACGTCACCGACGATGAGCCGCACGCCGTGCGGGGTCGGGATCAGCGCGTAGAGGTCGCCGCCGATCCGGGCCTCGGCCGCGGCGGCGCTGTAGTGGACGGCGACCTCGAAGGGCCCCACCGTGCCGGGAACCGGGGCGAGCAGGGCGTGCTGTGCGGTCTCGGCGACCGAGCGGACGGCGGCGAGCACGCGCTCGCGGCGCCCCCGCAGCGCGCTGGCCAGCGCGCTGGCCCCCGTGACGGTCACCAGCGCGGCGAGGATGACGGTCAGCTCCCTGCCCGGTACGCCGTCGCGGATCCCGGTCAGCGCGCCGACGAACCCGGCGAACAGGCCGACGCCGACCACTCCGCGCCATCCGCTCGTCGCGGCCGCCAGCGCGGGACCGGCCGCCAGCAGGGGAAGCCAGATCATTCCGGTCCCGCCGAGGACGTCGACGAGGACGATGAGGCAGACGATCAGGACGGGGAGCGCGGCCGTACCGCCGGCCCAGTGTGCGAGGGCGCGTGTCCGGGACGACGACCCGTGGCCTGGCCTCCTGTTCCTCTTCCTGTCCCGTCGAATCGGCAGATGGTCGCCACCGTGCAGTCGGCCATGCCTCATATGTCGTCCGCAGTCCTCACCGTTCACTGACGTACGCCGTCAAGAATATGTCTGCTTATATTCAAGCAAACCTGGATATTTCTCGTGTCACAAGGGTGCCGTTTTCAGATAGTGAGAGACAAGCCCCTCGTGATCCGGCCGGCCGCGCCGCCCGGGGTGCCGGTGGCGGTCGTTCACGGATGCCTGCGTGTACGCCCCGGTGGGCGATTCGTGATGATTTACGGTGATCCGATGCGACGTGTGCCTCGGTGGGCCCTGCTCTCGTCGGGATGTGCGCCCGTGGTGCTGACCGGGGGATGGGTGGTCGCGGGCCGGCTGGAGGGAGGCTCCTACGACCCCGCCACTCAGACGATCAGCGTGCTGGCCGCGGACGGCGCGGCCGGGGCATGGGTGATGACCGCGGCCCTGGTCGCCCTCGGCCTCTGCCATCTGGTGACCGCCTGGGCGCTGCGCCCGGCCGCGCTCCCCGGACGGGTGGCCCTGGGATGCGGTGGCGTGGCGGCGCTGGTGGTGGCCCTGTTCCCGGCGCCGAGCAGCGGGGGGTCGCTGCAGCACGGCTCGGTCGCGGCGGTCGGGTTCGCGCTGCTCGCCGTGTGGCCGGTCCTGGCCTTCGATCCCGATGGCAGGGCACCCTGGGGGCTGCGCCGCGTGCCCTGCTTCGCGGCGACCGCGGTGATGGGGGCCGGTGCCGTCTGGTTCCTGATCGAGATACAGGGACACGGCGCGATCGGCGCCGCCGAACGCTTTGTGACGTTCGTTCAGTCCGTGTGGCCGTTCATGGTCGTCGCGTCCTGCGTACGCCACAAGCGTCCGGCCGAGTCACGACTGTGACGGGCGCCGGGCTCAGACCTTCGCCCGGTACGCCCGCATCGCCAGCGGAGCGAACACGGCAGCTATGCCCACGGCCCACACCAGCGACCACAGCACCGGCTCCGCCACCGGCCCGCCGACCAGCAGCCCGCGGTACGCGTCGGACAGATGCGTGACCGGGTTGACGTCGCTCCACGCCTGCAGCCAGCCCGGCATCGTGTCGACGACGACGAACGCGCTGCTGGCGAAGGTGATCGGAAAGATCACCGTGAACGAGAACGCCTGCACCTTCTCCGGGTCGCCCGCGAGCATCCCGATGAGCACCGCGCTCCACGAGGCCGCCGCCGCGAACACGACCAGCAGCAGCGCGCCCAGCAGGAAACCCCCGAACCCTCCGGTCACCCGGAAGCCCATCAGCATCCCGATGCCGATCATCAGCAGCATCGCCCACACATGCTTGGTGAGGTCGGCGGTGATCCGGCCGATCAGCGGCGCCGACCGGGCGATGGGCAGGCTGCGCAGCCGGTCGAACACGCCCTTGGTCAGATCGGTGTTCAGCGCCATGGCCGTGTACACCGTCATGAACAGGGTGTTCTGGACGATGATCCCCGGCAGCGCGTACATCAGATACGCCTCCGACGACCCCGCCATCTGGCCCCCCAGCACATAGGTGAACAGGAACACGAACATGATCGGTGTGACGCTGTAGTCGACGAGCTCCAGCGGGTTGTGCTTCACCGCCACCAGGCTGCGCCACGCCATCGTCAGGGTCTGGCTCACCCACGCCAGGGGCCGCACCCGGCCCGACGCCGTGAGCGGGGCGGCGATCGTCGCGCCGGTCACAGCGAACTCACCGCCTTCTCCAGCTCGGACGCCTCCCGGCTCTCGCCGTCCGCCGAGCCGTCGCCGTCGGCCTGCGGCTCCGCCCGGTGACCGGTCAGGGCGAGGAAGACCTCGTCCAGCGAGGAGCGCCGCAACGCCAGCTCGCCGACCCGGATGCCGGCCCCGTCCAGCCGGCGCACCACCGTCGGCATCAGCTCCGGATCCTTCACCGGGACCGTGATCACCTCGCCCTCGATCCGGGTGTCCGGCCCGGCCGTCTCCGTCACGAGCCCGTGCACGGCGGCGAGGTCCCCGGCGTCGAGCGGCCGGACCTCCAGCACCTGACCGCCCACCTCGGACTTCAGCTGGTCGGGAGTGCCCTCGGCGATCACCCGGCCCTTGTCGATCACCACGATGTCGTCGGCGAGCACATCGGCTTCGTTCAGGTACTGCGTGGTCAGCAGCGCGGTGGTGCCCTCGGCCACCAGGCCGCGCAGCATGTCCCACAGCTCCCCGCGGCTGTGCGGGTCGAGGCCGGTCGTGGGCTCGTCCAGGAACAGGATGCTGGGCCGCCCGACGAGACTGGCCGCGAGGTCGAGGCGCCGCCGCATACCTCCGGAGAACGTCTTCACCGCACGCCCCGCGGCGTCGCTGAGCCGGAACCGGTCCAGCAGCTCGCGCGCCCGCGCTCGTGCGTCCCGCCTGCTCATCCCCAGCAGACGGCCGATGAGCAGCAGGTTCTCCGTGCCGGTGAGATTCTCGTCGACCGCCGCGTACTGGCCGGTGAGACCGATCAGCGCACGGACGGCGGCGGCTTCCTCGACGACGTCGTGGCCCGCCACCCTCGCGCGTCCGCCGTCGGGCGGCAGCAGCGTGGCGAAGATCCGCACGGCGGTCGTCTTGCCCGCCCCGTTCGGACCGAGCAGCCCCAGCACCGAACCGGTCCGGGCCGCAAGATCCACCCCCGCCAGGGCCTCGGTCTCTTTGAACCGCTTGACCAGGCCTTCCGCCTGGATCGCGTAGGTCATGGGATTCCCCTTGAGACTTCGCGCTGTCGCGGACGTCGCGGTTCGGCGCCCACCTCTCCCACAACTGTGACGCACACCACTGACATTCCTCCCGGCGAGGCCCGACGGCACCGACGGCACCGACGGCACCGAGGCCGGCGGTGGACCCACGCGACGGGCTCGGCTCAGGCGCCGGCGGCCGTCTGTCCCCGCAGGGCCGCGAGCAGCCAGTCGTGGGCCGCACCCGGCGTCGGCTCCGGGGGCCTCCCCGGCGCGGTAGTCACCACGGCCGCCAGCTCCCAGTACCCGTCGAGCCGCGGGTCGGCCGCGAGCTCCCCGGCCAGCACGCGACGGAAGGCCGGCGTGTCCCGGGTGCCGTACGCATCGGCGTACGCGGCGACGAAGCCGTCCAGTGCCTCACCGGCGCCCGGCTGCCGGCCCCGGCGCATCTGCGTGCCCGCCAGCTCGTACGCCTCGGCGAGCCCCGCGTACAGCACGGCCGCCCCGCCGGCCCGGGCGGCCCGGTGCGCGGCGGGCTGTGGCCGCTCGCCGACCGAGCAGGGGCGGGTCACCAGGGCGTGCAGCCGGGCGAAGGCCAGCACCTGGGCGGGATCCGGCTCGTCCGGCAGGTGCGGCACGGCCACCTCCAGGAACGCACCGACCGAACGGGCCGGCATCCGCGGCGGCAGCCAGCCCCGCCAGAAGCGGGCCAGCGGCGCCGTGCTCGGCGGCACGGTCAGCGAGCCGATCAGCCGCAGCCGGTCGGCCCGCTCGCCGGGCGGGCACTCGTGGACCAGCCGCAGCGCCGCCTCCCGCCACCGCAGCGCCCTCAGTTCGGAGCCGAGCGCGCGCAGCCGTACGGCGACGGCGTCCTCCAGCGCGCCGCCCGTCCCGCCCCGCTCCTCGTCCGCGCCCCGCTCGTCCTGCTCCGCGAGGATCCGGCGCACCTCGGGCACGGGTACGTCGAGGGTGCGCAAGGAACGGATGAGGCGGAGCCGCTCGAGTGCGTCGGGGCCGTAGCGGCGGTGTCCGCCCGCGCTGCGGGAGGCCTCCGGCAGCAGCCCGCGGTCGGAGTAGAAGCGGATCGTCTTGACGGTCACGCCCGCGTGCACGGCGAGTTCGCCGATGCTCCACAAGCCGTCGTGCGCCATGGACAGTTGAACCTCCCTCAGGGGGAGTTCCTACCGTACCGGCGAGCGCGGCCCGGTGATCGAGCCGGGGCCGCGGACGACGACCTGCCGAGGAGCGACCCATGACCGTATTCATCCTGGTGTCCGGCGTGTTCACCGGCCCCCACGTATGGCGGGACACGGCCGCGCGGCTGACCGCCGCGGGCGCCGACGTGCACGCGGTCGCCCTCACCGGCCTCGGCGCCGCCCGGAGCGCCGCGCCGTCCGGCATCTCCCTGGAGACGCACATCGCGGACGTGACCGCGGCGATCGACGCGGTGGACCCGGCCGACGCGCGGGACATCGTGCTGGTGGGCCACGACTACGGCATCCACCCGGCCGTGGGCGCCGCCGACCGCAGGCCGCGGCGCATCACCCGCATCGTCCACCTGGACGCGGGCATACCGCAGGACGGCGTCCCGCCCCTGGCCGCCGTGCCCGACGGCACGCTGCGCGCCCAACTGGCCGCACGCGCCGAGAGCGCGGGACCCGACGGGGAGGTGCCGCCGCCGGCCCGTGACGACTGGTCGCGCTGGGGCAGCACGGCAGGCCTGTCCGACGCCGCGCTGGACCGGCTCACCGCCCTCGCCGCACCGCACCCGCTCGGCACCCTGCTCCAACCCCTGCGCCTGACGGGCGCCGGGGCCTCGCTGCCCACGACCGGCGTGCTGTGCACGGGCAACGGCGTCAGCATCGAGATGGTGCAGAGGCTGGTCGACTTCGGCGACCCCGCACTGCAGGCCCTCACCCGCCCCGAGGTGACCTTCTTCGAACTCGCCACCGGACACTGGCCGATGCTGTCCTGCCCCGCCGAGCTGGCGGAGGTCCTGCTGAAGTCCGCCGCCGGTGAAGGACACCGGCTGGAGCCGGCCGGCACCTCACAACCCCCGGCACATCTGCGCCCGTTCCTGCTGGACGTGCCCGAACGCCCCCGTGAGCGCCGGGGCAACGTCGACCTCTACTTCCCCGACGGCGAGGGCCCGCACCCCGCGGTGATCTTCGTGCACGGCGGCCCGGTCCCGGCCGACGCCCGCCCCACCCCGCGCGACTGGCCGACCCTGCAGGGCTACGCCCGGTACACGGCCGCCGAGGAAGCGGTGGGCGTCACCCTCGACCACCGCCTGCACGACGTGTCCGACTACGAGCGTGCCGCCGCGGACGTGGCCGCCGCCGTCGAACTGGTCCGGCAGGACCCGCGGGTCGACGCGGACCGCATCGCCCTGTGGTTCTTCTCCGGCGGCGGCCTGCTCGCCGCGGACTGGCTCGCCGCATCCCCGCCGTGGCTGCGCTGCCTGGCGGCCAGTTACCCCGTCCTCGCGCCGCTGCCCAACTGGGGCCTGAACGACAGCAGATTCCACCCGGCGGCCGCCGTGGCCGCCGCCGCGGAGGTCCCGCCCCTCGTCCTCACCCGCGTGGGCCGGGAGTCCCCCGAGATCGCCGCCACGGTGGAGCACTTCCTCGCCGCGGCCGGGGACCGGGAGCCGGGCGTCGAGGTGATCGACGTACCGAACGGCCACCACGCCTTCGAGACCCTCGACCGGACCGACGAGTCACGTGAGGCCGTCCGGCGGGCGATGCGCGCGGTGCTGGCCCGTCTGCGCCGACCGGACGGACGGGGCCGGAACGCGCCCGACGCGCGCTAGCCCGCCTCGCGGGCCAGCACCCGGCGGGCCGCCTCGGCCTCCGCCGCCGACGGTGACAACTCGTCGAGGGTGTCCAGCTCGTCGTCGCTCTCCAGCTCGCTCTCCCAGGCCGCCGCGAGCCGCTCCTGCTCCTCGCGGGGTGCGGAGCTGACGCTCTCCCGGTGCTCGGGGTCCAGTGCCGCCAGGAATCGTCCGACGGGGTCGGTCACCATGCCGTGCTCCTTGTCCTGATGAGTGAGGCCTTCCGGGTCCCGGTGAGTGGGGTCCCTTCCGGCCAGCATGACCAGGGGCCTTGGTGCCGCCCGCCCGACACGGCCCGGCGACACCCTGATGGCCGCTCACAGGTCCAGTCTCCCGCTTGCCTCGACTATCGAATATCGATAGGTTTCCATCGTCATTCGATCGAGAGGTGCTGCCGTCATGCCGAGAACAGTCGACCCTTCCGACCGACCGGGCGGGGTCGCCCGCACGGACGTCCTGGTGGTCGGGGCCGGCCTGGCCGGACTGCACGTCGCCACCCTGCTCGCCCGGCGAGGCCACGACGTGCTGCTGGCCGAACGGCGGGCCGGCCTCGCCGGGGCGATCCGCACCACCGGGATCTTCGTGCGCAAGACGCTCGACGACTTCCCGCTGCCCGCCGAGCATCTCGGCCCGCCGATCCGGCGCGTGGTGCTCTACCCGCCCGGCCTGCACCGCCCGGTCGACCTGGTCAGCGACCGTGACGAGTACCGGGTGGGCGACATGGCGCCGCTCTACGAAGCGGCGGCGGCCGACGCGGCCGGCGCCGGCGTACGCGTGGCGCTGGGCACCCGCTACGCGGGCCGGCAGGGCGACACCGTCCGCCTGATCGGCCGCGACGGATCGACGGCGGTCCGCGCACGCTTCGTCGTCGGCGCCGACGGAGCCCGCTCGACGGTCGCCCGCGACCTCGGCCTGGACCGCAACGAGCACCTGCTGGTCGGTGCCGAGGAGGTCTTCGCGGTCCCCGCGCACGGCGAACCGCCCACCTTCCACTGCGTCCTCGACCCCTCGCTCGCCCCCGGCTACCTGGCCTGGGTGGTCAACGACGGGCAGCACGCCCACGTCGGCGTCGCCGGCTATGCCGACCGCTTCCCGCAGGGCCTGCGCGGGGCGCTGACGCGGTTCAGTGCCTCAGCGCCCGGACTGGACGGCGTGCCGCGTCCCGACGTCGTGGAGCGACGGGGCGGGCCGATACCCGTGGGTGGCGTACTGCGCCGCATCAGCTGCGCCGACGGGCTCCTGGTGGGCGATGCGGCGGGCGCCGTCTCTCCCCTGACGGCCGGTGGCCTGGATCCGTGCCTGCGGCTCTCGGAGCTGGCCGCCACCGTCCTGGACGAGGCGCTGCGCTCCGGCAGCGCGGCGCCGCTGGCCCGCTACAGCGGGGCCGCACTGCGTGCGGAGTTCCGCGGACGCCTCACCCTGCGCCGAGGGCTCGGCCTCGTCAGAACGCCGGCCGCGGCGACGGCGGCGTTCGCCCTGCTGCGCACGCCGCCCGGCCGGGCCGCGGCCGGCCGCGTCCTCTTCGGCGACCGGTCCTTCCCGACCCAGGCCGGCGCACTGAGCCGGGCATGAGGACGGTGCGGGCAACGGCCCTCCGTGCGGCTACTCGTCCTCCGTCCGCAGGAACGCGGTGACCGCCTCCGTGAACGCGGCAGGCGCCTCCTGGTGGACCAGGTGCCCGACCGGGATGGTGACGACGCGTCCGCCGGGAATGCGGCGGGCCATCTCGGCGATGCCGTCCTGAGGCACATGGCTGCGGGGCCCGCCGGCCACGAGAAGGGTCCGCGCGGTGATCCGGCCGAGCCGTTCGAGCCACACGGGATCGGGCCGGTCGATCTGCCGTCTGACGGCCTCCACCACCGCCCAGTCGAAGGTCAGGTCGCCCTCCGGCCTGCTCAGGGCCCGCGGCTCCCGGGGCCGGGGGACCGGCACGTCCTCCAGGACGAGGCGGCGCACGCGTGCCGGACGGTCCTGCGCGAACAGATACGCGACCACGCCGCCCAGGGAGTGCCCGACCAGGTCCACGGCATCCAGCTCCAGCGTGTCGAGGAAGCGCCGCAGGTCGTCCCGCATGAGTTCAGCGAGTAGGTGCCGGGCCAGTCGCTGTGGCCGTGCCCGCGCAGGTCGAGGGCGTACACCCGCCGGCCGCGGGCCAGGGCGGGCAGCACCGGCGCCCAGTCGGTGGCGTTCTCGCCCAGCGCGTGCACCAGGACCAGCGGGGGAGCGTTCGGCGGTCCCGTGACCTGAAAGGCCAGGCGGAGACCGCCCACGTCGACGAACTCGTGCTCAGGCATGTCCGGGGGAAGGGCGGGCCGGGGCGGGCGGCGGGTCACAGGCCGGTGACCTTGGCGCCGGCCGAGATGTCGTAGACGAGGGTGACGGTGCGCCGGCCACCGGGGGCCAGGGGGATGTTCCAGCGGACGATCCCGTCCGGGTCGATCGCGTCCGGTGCGGGGGAGCAGGACTCCTTGCGCAGGCGTACCTCCACCGCCGAGATCTCGGAGACCGGAATGCGTTCCCGGAGGACGATCACCCTTTCGTCCTGTTCCGTGGGGGCGGAGAAGCGGGACAGGTGCAGCCGGACCGTCCGGGTGGTGACGGTCCGCCCGGTGAGGCCGGCCGTGTCACGCTTCTCCTCGGTGTCCCGCACGACGCGGTGGTCGTCGCGGCTGCCGAAGGCGAGGCGGACAGGCGCGCCGGGGGCGGTGAAGTCCAGCGTGCCCCGGCCGGTGAATCCGCTGCCGCGAACGAGGTCCACGGGCCCGGCCAGCAGCGCGTGCCCGGACAGGTTGTCGAACCGCACCACCTGGCCGACCAGAGGGGACAGCTCGGGGGAGCAGGCGTACTCACTGCTCGCGGCCGTGGTGAAGGAGGAGAGCGGCACCCGGTGGGCACGGCCGTCCGCTGGCACGGAGACCGGCGTGGGGGAGTGCAGCACGCGCACCTGGCCGCCGTCGTCCACGCCCGGCAGCCCGAGCACGGGCGTCGGACCCAGGTCCGCGATCTCCTCCTCGCGCAGCTCGACCTGCACGGTCCGGCGCTCGGCGGGAGACCGGTCCTCCAGCGTCAGCCGGTCCTCGCCGAGCCGGGGCGGTTCCGTCGCGCGGGCGGAGCGGGCCGTCGACAGGGTCAGCCGGACGTCCGACCAGTCCTCGCCGGTGCGTTGCCACACCACCGCCTCGGTGTCCAGGCTGAGCGAGTCCCCGTCGAGCACGGCCCGGTACGCGGGCCGCCACAGCGCACACGAGGTGAGGTGGCTCAGCCGCAGCCGGGCCGGCCCCGCGTCCGCGGCGTCGACGGTCAGCTCGATGTGGCCGACCAGCTCGGCGGGTTCGGTCTCGGCGAGGTCCAACGCCCGTTCGGCGTCGGAGAGTTCAGCGGCGAGGGCGGTCAGCCGGGCCTCCACCGTGCGCAGCCGCTCGCCGCAGCGGTCGCGTTCGTCGTCCACCCGGTCCAGTTCACGGCTCCACCGGGTCCGTTCCGTCTCTCCGGAGCCGGTGCCCTCGCCGATCTCCCGCAGCAGATCGGCGGCGAGCCGGCCGAGCAGATCGAGGCGGGCGTGCAGCCGGTCACGCTGCTGCCCCTGGGCCACCCGTTCCTCTTCGAGGGCTGCCGCGCGGTGGCGCAGGGCGGAGTCGTCCTCGGTGGGCCGCGGCCCGCGCGGCGTCCAGCTGCGGACGATCCGCACGTCGAGCACGGTCACCGGGTGGCCGGCGGTCACCTCGGCGTGCAGGGTGCGGTCGACGGCGAGGGCGCTGACCGGGCCGAGCCGCAGCCGCTGCGTGCCCGCCGCCAGCTCGAGCACGGCGGAGCGCTCGACGTGGGCGCGGTCCTCCAGGCAGGTGACGGCGGTGACGGGGAGAGCGATCGTCTCCGGTGTGGTGGACATGAGGTGTGTCAGCTCCTGCGGTTGCCGCCTGCCAGGGCCTTGCCGGCCGGGATACGGATGTCGTGGCCGCCGTCGAGAGCGGCGGTGCCCCCGGCGGGCAGCGCGACCCGCCACAGGCGGGTGCCCGGCGCGTGCTGCTCCGGTTCCGTGCCCGCCTCGGGTGCCGTCCAGTCGGCCCGCTCCTCGATGCGGATCTCCGGGTCCGAGGCAACCGGCACCCGCTCGCGCACCTCGACGGTCACCGGCACCGCGAGCCGGTTGGCCAGCTCCACGTGCACACGGTGCTCCAGCACGGTGACGTTGTTGCGCAGACCGGAGGTCGACTCGCGCAGGTTGGTCCGGCGTGTGACGGCGATGGCCTCGGCCGGCCCGAGCCCCACCCGGCACACACCGCCCGGGGCGAGCGTGGGCAGCGACGTGGTCGCCAGGAACTCCCCGTCCACGGTGACCTCCACCGGACCGGCCAGCAGCGCCTGGTCGGTTGCGTTGCCGAGAAGCAACGTCGCGTGGACGACCTCCTCCACCGACGGCACGCACACGTACTCGGTGCGCAGACTCACCGGGATCTCGGCGACGGTGACGGTGTGCCAGGTGCCGTCCGAGGGGATGTCGGCGCGGGCGGCGGCGTCGAACCGGTGGTCGAAGGAACCGGCCGACTCGCGGGGCCGCACGGCGTGTCCCGGCAGGGGCAGCGTGGCGACCCGCTCGGCGCGGCGGCGGTACTCGGCCGTCACCGGGTCGACGGCGGCACCGGGGAACAGCCGCCCCCGGCGCCCCTCCTGCTCGTCCGGCCCGCTCAGGACGAGGGCGGAGTAGTCCAGCTCGGCGCCGCTCGGCCGCGGCGGGCCCGCGGTGGGCGGCGCGGGCGGAGGCGCAGCGGTCCCGGCGGGCGCGGCGGGCGCCGGGGCGGCCCGGCC
>NZ_JBFAXA010000015.1:13643-172374 GCF_040689265.1 Streptomyces sp. NPDC052012 | reverse complement strand
GGTGGTGTCCGCCCGCAGCGGCCGGCGCGTCAACACCCCCCGCTTCTCGAGTCGACCGATTCCGCGCCAGACCGAGGACGGACACCACCGCCCCGGCCCCGCCCCACCCACCGGCATGAGGCGCTACGCGCACCCCCACCGAAGCCGCACTGGCGCCGCAGGCACGCAACGCACACCCCCACCGAAGCCGCTCGTCAGGACGGACTCGGTCGCGCCGGACCCTGGGCGCCCTTCTTGAGGAAGCCCATGTCCTCGTAGAGCGGGGTGCGGAAGCCGAAGGCGCCTGTGTTGGAGAGGGTCTTGCGGGCCGCTACCAGTTGGGGGCGCTGGTAGAGGGGGATGGAGCCGGCGGCTGCCCAGATGCGGGAGTCGGCCTTGCGGAGCAGGGCGCTGCGCTCGGAGTCGTCCAGCGTCGTCATCGCCTGGTCGAAGAGCTGGTCCACCTGGTCGGTGCCGACGCGCGTGTAGTTCTGCTCGACGTTCAGCGAGCCGTCGGCGGCCGGCACCGGCTTCGCGTAGACCGGCCGGGCGTCCGTCGCCGGGTAGGCCGTGGCCGGCCAGGAGTACAGGGCCAGGTCGTACTCACCCGACGCGATGTGGTCCTTGAAGTAGCTCTCGTCGTCCACCTTGGAGATGTCCGTGCGGATGCCGATCTTCTTCAGCATCCGGGAGATCCGCTCGGCCACCGTGCGCAGCGTGTCCGAGCCGGGCCCGGCCGGGACGACGAAGCGCAGGGTGAGGGCCTTGCCGTCCTTGGCGAGCGGGGCGGTCTCGGCGTTGGCGGGTGCCGCGGTGCCCTTGGGGGCGTAGGCGCCGGGCGGGCTGCCCTGCTTGCGCTGCACCGCACCGTCGTGGGCCAGCTGCCCCTCACCGTCGAGGGTGGCGGACTCACGCGGCGCCTTGCCGTCGTCCCCGCTCTCCTCCTCCTCGTCCTCCCCGACGATGTACGTACCGTCGTCACCACCCTCGGACTCGCCCGACTCCTCCGAGGAGTCCCCGGAGCTCTCCGAGCCCTCCGAGTCCTCGGAGTCCTCAGAGTTCTCCGAGCCCGCCGCCTTCTCTCCCTTCTCTCCCTTCTCCCCTTTCTTCTGCTCCTCGACCGGCCCGCCCGGCACCCACCCCGCGTCGGCCAGCAGGGCCCGCGCCTCCGCCGTGTCCTGCTCACCGAGCGCCCCGCTGTTGTCGGCGTAGGCGGCCTGGCCGGACAGGGCGAGGTGGCTGCCGACCGGCTTCGCGGGCAGGCCGAGGGGCCCCAGGACCGCCTCGGCCAGCTCTTCCCGGTCCAGCGCGCGAGCCACCGCACGGCGCACCCGCTCGTCGGCCAGCGGCCCCTCGGCCCCGTTGAGCGCGAGCTGCGTGTACGCGGGCTCCAGCGACTTGCGGACCTCGTAACCGGCGAGCGCCCGCTGCTCGCGGGCGTACTGGTCCGCCGCCTCGCTGCGCTCCTCCCGGGCGGAGATCTCCTCGTCGGCGGCCTCCTCGTCGGAGCCGTTGGCGACCGCCCAGGAGCGCAGGGCATCGGCGGCGGACTTGTTGTCGCCGGGACCCATCAAAGGCTCGTTCTCACCCTTCGGCCGCGCGGCCACGCTGATCCTCCGGGCGGCCGTGGGGTCGATCTCGGCCAGGTCGATGTCGCCCTCGGCGAGCGCGGAGATCCGGTCGTCCCGCGGCACCGCCCGCAGCACGATCTTCTCCAGCCGCGCCGGATCGCCCCACCAGCGGCCGTTGCGCGTGAGGGTCACCTCGTCGTCGTCCCGGTCGACCTTCTTCACCTTGAACGGCCCGGCGCTGATCTTCAGCTTCGTGCGGGCCCCGTCGTTGAAGGCGTCCGGGCTGCCCATGACCTCCTTCGGGTACAGGGGCGTGAACAGCGACCTCCAGTCGGCGTAGGCGCGGCTGAAGGTGACCTTGACCTCGAGGTTCCCCTTGCCGCGCTCGATCTTCTCGATGCGGTCGTAGCCGGCGTTGCGGGCGGTCCAGTAGGCGGTGTCCTTGCCGGACAGGGCGCGCCACTGGGCCGCGAAGTCGGCGGCGCCGATCTCGCGGCCGTCGCTCCAGACGGCCTGCTGGCTGAGTTTGTAGAGGACGACCTGCTTGGGCTCGGTGTCGACGACCTCCGCGGACTCCAGGTAGTCGGCGTTGCGCACCGGCCGGCCGCGGCTGTCCATCCGGAACATCGACGGCAGGACCGCCTGGGCGATCCGGGTCGTGGTGGGGTCGGCGTCCGCCTGGAAGGTGTTCAGGGTGTCGGGGACGGTGTCCACGGCCCAGCGCAGGGTGCCGCCGTCGGCGATGTCGGCGCGGGCGGCGCGCTGGATGTCCGGTCCGGCGAGCGGCTTGCCCGCCGGGTCCTCGGAGCCGCATCCGGCCAGCGCGGTCACCGCGAGAGCGGCCGCGGTCAGGAAGGCGACCGAGCGCATGACCGCGCGCGGGCCGACGCCGTCGTGGGACATCTCTGGGTTACCTCCGGGAAGCCGCGGGCGTTACGATCACTTTTGGTGGTATTTGGAGCTCATCTGATGTATGCGGCCACTGAAGAGGAAAGGGTTCGGCAACCGAGAGCGACACGGCGGCCATGGGTGGGAAGCCCACCCGTGCGGCGCAACGCACCGTGCGATGCACCCATGCGCCTCGGCCAATCGATGCACATCCCTTCACAGCGCAAGGTGTGACGCGCAACACTCGCAGGCGCATGAACGTTGCCGCCTTGGGCCACGAAGGACCCGCGGAAGTGAGGGCAAGTCATGTCCGTGCACGACGAACTGACAACCGTCCAGCGGTGTCTCGACGACCTGATGCGGTCGGTGGGGCGCCTGGAGAAGCAGCTCGGCGGCGGTGGCCTGGAGATGCGCCGCGTCCGCGCCGACGCCAGTCACCTGCGTGAGAGCGTCGCGCTGCTGCGGGAGACGGCCGCCACCCCGGCCGGCGCGCAGAAGCGGCCCGACCTCGTCACCATCTCCGACACCCCGTACGACCCGTCGCTGTGGGTGGACACGGACGACGAGGGTCTCGGCGCCCGCGACCGTCACGCGCCCTGACCGCCCGGCGGGACCTCGCCGGACGCGCATTCCTGACCCCTAGCGGAGTGGACACGTGGCCACTGGTACGGAACCCCCCGACACCGAAACCCATCCCCGTCGCGGCGGCGTACGAGCCGGTACGCGTGCCGCGATCGACGCCCCGCACCTGCGCACCGACCGCTGGTGGCTGGCCCCGGCCGCCACCGCGGCCGGTCTGCTCGCCTTCATCGTCTACTCGACCTGGCGGGCCTTCGCGAACGCCGACTACTACGCGGCGCCGTACGTCTCGCCGTTCTACTCCCCGTGCCTCGCGGAGAACTGCGAGCCGATGAAGGCCGGCCCCAACTGGGAGATCTTCGGCAGCTGGTGGGGCATCTCACCGGCGATCATCATCCTGATCTTCCCGCTGGGCTTCCGGCTGACCTGCTACTACTACCGCAAGGCCTACTACCGGGGCTTCTGGGCGTCCCCTCCGGCCTGCGCGGTCGCCGAGCCGCACAAGAAGTACACCGGCGAGACCCGCTTCCCGCTGATCCTGCAGAACATCCACCGCTACTTCTTCTACGCGGCGATCCCGGTCGCGGGCATCCTCACCTACGACACCGTGCTCGCCTTCCGCGACGAGAACTACGAGTGGGGCCACATGGGCCTCGGCACCCTGGTGTTCCTCGTCAACATCGTGCTGATCTGGGCGTACACGATCTCCTGCCACTCCTGCCGGCACATCGTGGGCGGCAAGCTCAAGCACTTCTCCAGGCATCCGGTCCGCTACCGGATGTGGCAGTGGGTCGGCAGGCTGAACGCCCGCCACATGCTGCTCGCATGGGCCTCCCTGGTGAGCGTGGCGCTCGCCGACCTCTACGTCTATCTGATCGCGTCCGGTGTCTTCGAGGATCCGAGGTTCTTCTGATGTCCGTGGTCGACCGGCAGGAGTGGGACGTCGTCGTGGTCGGCGCGGGCGGCGCCGGACTGCGCGCCGCCATCGAGGCGCGCGAGCGGGGCGCCCGTACGGCCGTGATCTGCAAGTCGCTGTTCGGCAAGGCGCACACCGTGATGGCGGAGGGCGGCATCGCGGCTGCGATGGGAAACGTCAACGCCGGGGACAACTGGCAGGTGCACTTCCGCGACACCATGCGCGGCGGGAAGTTCCTCAACCAGTGGCGGATGGCCGAGCTGCACGCCCAGGAGGCGCCCGAGCGGGTGTGGGAGCTCGAGACGTGGGGCGCGCTGTTCGACCGGACGAAGGACGGCCGGATCTCGCAGCGCAACTTCGGCGGCCACGAGTACCCGCGCCTGGCCCACGTCGGCGACCGCACGGGCCTGGAGCTGATCCGCACCCTCCAGCAGAAGATCGTCGCGCTGCAGCAGGAGGACTTCCGGGAGACCGGGGACTACGAGTCCCGGCTGAAGGTCTTCCAGGAGTGCACCGTCACGCGGGTGCTGAAGGACGGCGAGCAGGTCAGCGGGGTCTTCGGCTACGAGCGGGAGTCCGGGCGCTTCTTCGTGCTGGAGGCGCCCGCCGTGGTGATCGCGACCGGCGGCATCGGCAAGTCGTTCAAGGTGACGTCGAACTCGTGGGAGTACACCGGCGACGGTCACGCGCTGGCGCTGCTCGCGGGCGCGCCGCTGCTGAACATGGAGTTCGTGCAGTTCCACCCGACGGGCATGGTCTGGCCGCCTTCGGTGAAGGGGATCCTGGTCACCGAGTCGGTGCGCGGTGACGGCGGGGTGCTCAGGAACTCCGAGGGCAAGCGGTTCATGTTCGACTACATCCCGGACGTCTTCAAGGACAAGTACGCGGAGTCCGAGGAGGAGGGCGACCGCTGGTACGACGACCCGGACCACAACCGCCGCCCGCCCGAGCTGCTGCCCCGCGACGAGGTGGCCCGCGCGATCAACGCCGAGGTGAAGGCGGGCCGCGGCTCCCCGCACGGCGGCGTCTTCCTGGACGTGTCCACGCGGATGCCGGCCGAGGTCATCAAGCGGCGGCTGCCGTCGATGTACCACCAGTTCAAGGAGCTGGCGGACGTCGACATCACCGCCGAGCCGATGGAGGTCGGGCCGACCTGTCACTACGTGATGGGCGGCATCGCGGTCGACTCCGACTCGGCGGCGGCGCGCGGCGTGCCAGGGCTGTTCGCGGCCGGTGAGGTCGCGGGCGGGATGCACGGCTCCAACCGGCTCGGCGGCAACTCGCTGTCCGATCTGCTGGTGTTCGGCCGCCGGGCCGGCTGGCACGCGGCCGAGTACGCCGGTGAGCGGGCCGGGGCGAGGCCCCGGGTGGACGACGTGCAGGTGGACACGGCGGCCGCCGAGGCGCTGCGGCCGTTCTCCGCGGAGGGCGAGGTACCGGCCGAGGGCCCGCCGGAGAACCCGTACACCCTGCACCAGGAGCTCCAGCAGACGATGAACGACCTGGTCGGCATCATCCGCCGCGAGCCGGAGATGAAGCAGGCCCTGGAGAAACTCGCCGAGCTGCGGGTACGGGCCCGCCGGGCCGGGGTGGAGGGGCACCGGCAGTTCAACCCGGGCTGGCATCTGGCGCTGGACCTGCGGAACATGCTGCTGGTCAGCGAGTGCGTGGCGCGGGCCGCGCTGGAGCGCACCGAGTCGCGCGGCGGGCACACGCGTGAGGACCACGCGGCGATGGACCGCAAGTGGCGCAACGTCAATCTGCTGTGCCGGCTGACCGATCCCACGGGCGGCCTCGCGGCCACCGACCCGGTGCGCGGCCAGATCGCCCTGACCCGTGAGACCACCGAACCCATCCGCCCCGACCTGCTCGCCCTCTTCGAGAAGGAGGAGCTGGTCAAGTACCTCGCCGAAGAGGAGCTGTACGAGTGAGCAGCTACGAGGCCCGCTTCAAGGTGTGGCGGGGGGACGTGCAGGGCGGCGGCCTGGAGGACTTCGCGGTCGAGGTGAACGACGGCGAGGTGGTGCTCGACATCATCCACCGCCTTCAGGCCACCCAGGCCCCGGATCTGGCCGTGCGCTGGAACTGCAAGGCCGGCAAGTGCGGTTCGTGCTCGGCGGAGATCAACGGACGTCCCCGGCTGATGTGCATGACCCGCATGTCGGTGTTCGAGCGGGACGAGACCATCACCGTGACCCCGCTGCGGGCCTTCCCGGTGGTCCGTGACCTGGTGACGGACGTCGGCTTCAACTACACCAAGGCACGGCAGGTCCCGGCGTTCGTGCCGCCGGAGGGGGTCGGTCCTGGCGAGTACCGGATGATGCAGGAGGACGTGGACCGCTCGCAGGAGTTCCGCAAGTGCATCGAGTGCTTCCTGTGCCAGGACACCTGCCATGTGGTGCGCGACCACGAGGAGAACAAGCAGGCGTTCGCCGGACCGCGGTTCCTGATGCGGGTGGCTGAGCTCGACATGCATCCGCTGGACGCGGCGGAGGAGACCGGCCTGGACCGCAAGCGCACGGCCCAGGACGAGCACGGTCTCGGCTATTGCAACATCACCAAGTGCTGCACGGAGGTCTGCCCCGAGGGCATCAAGATCACGGACAACGCGCTGATCCCGCTGAAGGAACGGGCGGTGGACCGCAAGTACGACCCGCTGGTGTGGCTGGGGAACAAGATCCGGCGCAGGTCCGCGTCATCCTGACGCCCTGGCCCGCAGATAGCCCGAGCGGGCCACCTTCCCGAGGAAGGTCAGGCGGGTGTCGGTGGCCATGTGCTTGTCGAACGCCTCCTTGATGCCGGGCCACTTGGGGTCGCCGAAGTCGTCGAGGACGACGATGCCGCCGGGGGCGACGATCTGCTCGGCCCACTCCAGGTCGGCGGCGACCCCGGCGGCCGAGTGGTCGCCGTCCACGATGATCACGCCGTAGGACCGGTCGGAGACCTGCGCGCGCACCTCCGGGTCCTCGGAGAAGCCCCGCTGGATGCGAGCCGCGGTGCCGGCCTCACCGGCGAGGGCGAGGTTGGCGCGCACCGCGGCCTCGCGCACCGGCGTGCCGGTCGGGTCGGCGGTGGTCTTGGTGCCGGGCTGGAGCTGCTCACCGGCGAGCGGGTCGACGATGGTGAGCCGCGGGTCGTGTCCGGCGCGCTGCATCATGCGGATCAGGCCGGTGCCGAACATGCCGTACAGGGTGCCGATCTCCAGGATGTCGTCGTTCGGCGGGTCGAGCAGCGGCACGGCGGAGAGCTTGCCGCAGATGTTCATGGTGCCGCCCGCGATCCGGCCGACACCGAGCGCCTCCAGGGCGACGAGCAGCCGGAATGCCTGGGCGATGTTGCGTTCCGCGCCGTCGCGGTCGCCGGTGACCTTGGCGAGCTCGGCGACGGTGCGTTCGAGATGGGGTGGGGAGGGCAGCCGGGAGATGCCGCGGCCGGTGCCGTCGAAGAAGAACTCCAGGGGCCGGCGGTCGTCGCGCAGATTCGTGAGTTCCCGCCTGACCTGGCGCTCGATGCGCTGGTCGATCAGGCCGAGGATCGGACGCAGGCCGCGCCGTGCGACCTTGCTGGTGAGTAGCGCTCGCATGGGTCGGTATTCCTCACGGACGTAGGAGTAACGGACCGTAGGGGGCGAACGGGACGACAACAACAAACAACGGGTCGCTGTCGGGGAAAGCTCCGATGACGTCTGGGTGCCGTCAGGGTTTGCCCACCCAGTCCTTCCGGTACGCCGCCCAGTCCGCCTCCTTGGCCGCGAAGTCGACGTAGAGGGCGACGCCGAAGCCCGCGCGGTCGGCGTCGGTGCGGGACAGACCGAGACGGACGCCGCGGACGGCCGCGGGGACCGTCTCGGCGTGACCCCAGTGGCTGAAGTCGCTCTCGTAGAAGAAGGGCAGGCCCATCAGCAGGTCGGTGCTGGGCGGGGTGACCTCCAGGGCGAGGGAGGTCTGCTGGGCGACGTAGCCGCCGTAGGTGCTCTCCAGGGGCTGCTTGGTGTCGTAGGACATGAGGGCGATCTGGTCGACGCGGCGGGCGACCTGGCCGAAGAACTCCTGGGACCACCACTTGGGGTGACCGGTGAGAGTGCCCCACACGGAGTGGAAACCGGGCAGCGGGTCGATCTGGTGGGCGGCGACGGACAGGGGAACGTCGCGGGAGCGGGTCTCGCGGTGCAGGGCGTCGAGGAGCGTGAGGAAGTGCCGGTCGCCGGAGTGGAGGGGCTCCAGATCGAAGTGCACGCCGTCGTATCCGGCGTCGAGGACCTGCCGGGTGGAGGTCAGGATCGCGGCCCGTGACCCGGCCCGCTCCAGGTGCAGCCCCTCGGGGTGCTCGGGGGCGACGACGTCCCCCAGCCAGGCCTGCACGCGGACGCCGGGCATCTCCCGGTGCACGGCGTCGATGAACCAACGGGCGCGGGGGTAGGCGGACTCGGGCAGGGTGCCGTCGTGCTCCAGCGGTCCGGAGTGGACGTACAGATCCCGGACGCCGGTGTCACGCAGCCGCCGGGCGAGCGCCTCGACGTCGGCGTCCTTCTTCCGCCCGTCCACCCAGGCGTGTCCGAGCCAGAGGGCGTCACGGTTGCGGGTGCGGGTGCCGTCCGCGGGGTCACCGGTGTTGTTGATCCACAGGGCGGTCTCGGCGACGAGAAGCGGGACGATCAGGAGGAGGACGAGTCCGAGCGCGGCACGCCGGCCCCACCGCACCCAGGGCCTGCGGCGCTTGTCGTCAGCCGCCGGGCCCGCAGAACCCTCCGGGCCCGCCGAACCCGCCGATCCCTCCGAGGGGTTCTCGCCCTGACCGGCCGCCTGTTCCTGTGACTCCGTAGCCGTCATCCGGGACCCCCTCGCAGCTGATGTTGCCGGGGAGGACGACGATCAGGGGGACGCCGGTTGCGATCAGCCGTTCGAAGGTGCGCGCCGGATGTGCAGGTGGCCGGCCTGGGGAAAGGCGGGCGGGGCCGCGGGGAGGACGTCCTTCAGCTCGTAGCCCGCCTTCTCGGCGACCCTGCACGAGGCCGTGTTTCCGGCCTGGTGGAGGAGGCCGAGCCAGGTGAGTCCCCGCTCGGCGTAGGTCGCGAACGCCCAGTCGGTCAGCGTCCTCAGGGCGCGCGGGGCGACGCCCCGTCCGCGGGCGTGCGGCGCGGTCCAGTAGCCGACTTCGGCGCAATCGGCGCCGGCAGCGGCGCGTTTGACGACGACATGGCCTGCCAGGCGGCCGTCGGCGTCCTGCACGGCGAAGGCGAGCCGGGTGCCCGTCTCCCAGCCGCGCAGCTGCCCGGCCACCCAGGCGGCCGCGCTCGGCTCGTCGTGTACCGGAGCGCTCGTCCAGCGGCGCAGGGACACGTCCTGGTACAGCTCGGCCAGCGCGGGTGCGTCCGCGGGGCTCCAGGGGCGCAGGGTGAGGCCGGGTGCCGTCAGGCGGGGCTGGGGTGTGTGCATGGGCGTCAGAACAGGCTCAGCAGGGCTTCCGCCGGGTCGGTGAGGCCGGTGTCGCCGCCCGGGAGGGGGAGTTCGAACCAGACCGTCTTGCCGCGCGGCGTGCGGCGGGAGCCCCAGGCCGCGCTGAGGAGTCCGACGAGCTGGAGGCCGCGGCCGCCCTCGTCGGTGTCGCGGGCGCGGCGGCGGCGCGGCTGGACCAGGCCGGAGTCCCAGACCTCGCAGACCAGGGTGCGGTCGAGCAGGAGGCGGAGTCTGATCTCGCCCTCGCCGTAGCGCAGGGCGTTGGTGACCAGTTCGCTGACCAGGAGTTCCGTGGTGTCGACGAGGGGCTCCATGTCCCAGCTGAGGAGCTGGGCACGGGCGTACTCGCGGGCGCGGCCCACGCTGCGCGGCTCGCGCGGCAGGGTCCAGTCGCCCACGGAGTCGGCGGGCAGCCCCTGGACGCGGGCCATGAGCAGGGCGATGTCGTCCTCGCCGTGGTGGGTGTCGAGGGTGTTGAGGACGTGATCGCAGACGTCCTCCAGGGGGCGGGCCGGGTCCGTGAGCGCGCCGACGAACGCCTGGAGGCCCTCGTCGAGGGGGTGGTCGCGGCTTTCGACCAGTCCATCCGTGTAGAGCGCGAGCAGGGCGCCTTCGGGCAGTTCGACCTCGACCTCCTCGAAGGGTTCCCCGCCGACGCCGAGCGGCATGCCGGGGGGCACGTCCAGCATCAGCGCGGACTCGCCGGGTTCGACCAGGACGGGCGGCAGGTGGCCGGCGTTGGCGAAGGTGCAGCGTCTGGTCACCGAGTCGTAGACGGCGTAGACGCAGGTCGCCAGGTAGACCTCGGAGAGGTCGGCCTCGCGGGGGCGGCGGGCGGCGCGGGTGGCCTGCTGGACGCCTCCCGCCGAGCCGAACGCCTGCGAGGGCCCTCCGGGGGCGCCGAGGCCGCGGGCGATCTCGTCCAACTGGGAGAGCACCTCGGCCGGTTCGAGGTCCAGCTGGGCGAGAGTGCGCACCGCGGTGCGCAGTTCGCCCATCGCGACCGCCGCGCGCAGGCCGCGGCCCATGACGTCGCCGACCACCAACGCCGTGCGGTGACCGGGGAGTTCGATGACGTCGAACCAGTCGCCGCCGACCTCGCTGGGCCGGCCGGTCGCCGCGTTGCCGGGCAGGTAGCGGCAGGCGATGTCGAGGCCGGAGGCCTCCGGGTCGCCGGGCGGGAGCAGGGACCGCTGCAGTATCAACGCGCGTTCGTGCTCGCGCCGGTACAGGCGGGCGTTGTCGATGCAGACGGCGGCCCGCGCGGCCAGTTCGACGGCGAGGGCCCGGTCCCGGTCCCCGAACGGCTCGCTGCCCTTGGTCCGGGCGAACTGCGCGAGCCCGACGACCGTGTCGTGGGCGACCATCGGCACGGCGAGCGTGGACTGCACGAGCCCGCCGTCCTCTCCGGGGACGATCTGCGGGCGGGCGGTGCGCAGGGCGTCCGCGCAGGGCGAGTTGAACGGGTAGTGGTGGACCGCGCCCAGCTTCACGGGCTCACCGGTCCCGCTGAACGGCCCGTCGGACACGGCGCTGGCGAACGCGACCCTGCGTACCTCCGCGCTGCCGTCGGCCAGTCCGGGCGGGGTCTCGTCACCGGCCAGCAGCCCCTGGTACAGGTCGACGGTGGCCAGGTCGCAGAAGCCGGGGACGACCACGTCGAGGAGTTCGCGTGCGGTGGTCTCCAGGTCGAGGGAGTTGCCGATGCGGGCGCCGGCCTCGTTGAGGAGGGCGAGATTGCGCCGTGCGGCGGCGGCCTCGCGGGCGGCGGCGCGGCGGGCGGTGATGTCCGTGCCCAGCCAGGCGATCCCGATGGGGCGGCCGGTGCCGCTGTGCACGCGGTAGAGGTTCACGGACCAGTGGCGGCGCTCGTCGGAGCCCGGCACGAAGCCGGTGACGTGCATGTCCGTGATGGAGTCGCCGGTCTCCAGCACCCGGCGCAGGGTCGCCGCGACCCGCTCGGCCTCACCGCGCGGCAGATAGTCGTGCACGCCCTTGCCGCGGTGGTCGTCGGGCGTGCCGCCGAAGATGGACGCGAACCGCTCGTTGGCGCGGCGCACCCGCAGGTCGGTGTCGATCAGCAGGAAGCCGAAGGGGGATTGGCCGAATATGGCCTGCGAGGCGGCGAGGTCGGTCTCGATGCGGCGCAGGGTGCGTACGTCGACGACGATGCAGACGGCGGCCCGCTCCCCGTCCTCGGTGCGCGTCGGCATGACGTACACCTCGGCGAGGCCGGTCTGTCCGCGTCGGAGCTCCGCCGTCCCGCCGGTCTCCGGCACCCGGAAGGGCACCACTCCGGTCCACTCGCGGCCGTCGAGGATCTCGGCCATCTTGCGCTGGCCCTGCTCGCGCCGGTGCGGGTCGACGAAGGCCGCGATGGGGTCCATGCCGACGGCACGGTCGGCGGGGATGCCGAAGAGCTGCTCGGCGCGCAGGCTCCACTGGTCGACCAGCCCGTCCGGGCCGATGGAGAAGGAGGCCACCTTGATGTAGTCGTACATGGAGCCGGGTGGGCTGCTCTGCCACATCGCGTCGGCGGATTCGGCATCGCCGCCGGGCCCCGGCACCGGGCCGCCCACGGCATCGGTCGTCGCGCCGTCCGACGGGTCCTCGGACTCCGTGGCCTTCGCTGGTATCTCGCTCACGCGAACCGTCCCCTCCAGCTCACCGCGTCCGGCACCGGTCACCGGGGGCGGCTGCCCGCAGTATCCAGCACTACGGCGCCGCACAACACGGTGTTCACGATCACAGCACGGTCCCGATGCTTTTCGGTCCGCGCCGTGAGAACACTCCCAGTCTTCTAACCAGCGGACACGTCGTCGAATCCCCCTCTTCGGCAACCGCCGCAGGCCCGAACCAGCCGATCGACAGGCGGGGCGTGCGCGTACACCGTCAGGTGGGCACTCCGAGTTCGAACCACACCGTCTTTCCGGCGCCGCCGGGCCGGGTGCCCCAGCGGCGTGAGGCGGAGGCGACGAGTTGCAGTCCGCGTCCGCTCTCGTCGTCGGGGCGGGCGACGCGCTCGCGCGGGAAGTCCGGCAGCGGGTCGGAGACCTCGACCAGGAGGACTTCGTCGAGGGCGGTGGGGCGCACGAGGCGCACCTCGATGGGACCGGTGGCGTGCCGCAGGGAGTTGGTGACCAGTTCGCTGACCAGCAGGGCCGCCAGATCGGCCAGGCGATCGAGGTCCCAGCCGTGCAGTTGGGCGCGGACGGCGGAGCGTGCGGCACGCACGGCACCCGGCTCCGCGGGGAAGCTCCAGGCGGCACGGTCGCCCTCGGTCTCGATCACACGGATCACTTCCCAGGCGAGCGAGTCCACCCCTGTCCGGTTTCGTGGGGTTAATGGGCACATACCCGATATCCGGGGCGGATTACCGCCCGCAGGGCGCATCGCAGCGCACGGGACGCGCGGGGGCTCGCGCGCCGCACCGGGCAGTGCTTCGGTGCACCCGCGGCTCTTCCGCCGGAAGCCCTCAAGGGTCCCGCCGCCGCGGGGAGGCGGCGGTGTCGTGGGTGAGGGTGGCCTCGACGGCCGGGATGTCGTGGTCGAGCCAGTCGACATGCCAGATCTCGGCGGGGGTGAGCCAGCGCAGTGCGTCGTGGTCCTCGAGTGGGCGGGGGGCGGCGGATCCGGGGCGCAGGGTCGCGGTCCACACGTGCATCACGTACGGGGGCCTCAGCGGCCACTCCCCCGGCACGCGCTCACCGGCCTCGGCGTCGACGCCGAGTTCCTCGCGCAACTCCCGTACGACGGCCGCCTCTCCGGTCTCCCCCGGCTCGACCTTTCCCCCGGGCAGCTCCCACCGCCCGGCCAGCTCGGCCGGTGCGCTGCGGCGCGCGGCGAGCAGCCGCCCCTCGTGCCACAGGGCCGCGCCGACCACCACGATCCGCTCGCTCATGCGCCGGAGCCTACGGGAGACCGGTGACCGGCCGGGGCTCAGCCCGCGCCCGTGCCGTTCTGGCCGATGCGCTCGACCCAGTACAGCTGCTTGTGCCCGCGGCTGTCGAGGCTGTCCGCGATCTTCTGCGCCTCGGCGCGGGTCGCGTACCGGCCCACGCGGTAGCGATTGCCGTTGTCGTCCTGCCGCACGACGAGCCAGGGAAGAGTGACCGTGCCGTCGTTCATCGCGCCCCTCCACTTCCCGCCCGCGGCCTGTGCCGCGCCCCGCCCGGTAAGGAAACCGCAGTCCGCATATGCCCGAGCCTACGCCTTACCTTCACGCAGCGAATACGCCTTTTCACAAAGAGGTACGCAACCAGCCAGAACGCAGGGGGCGCACGGTGGTGAACGCGCCGCGCACGCCCCTCGACGCATCCGGTCAGCGGCACACCGCCCCATGCACCCGGGTCCGTAGCGACCTGCGATCGACCTGCGAGAACGACCGGATTGCTACGGCGCGGGGTCGTTCCCGGCCGGGCGAGTGCGCCGGCGCCCTGCCGCACGCGGGGCGCGCGAAAGGGCGCGCAGCAGAAGGGTGACGTGAGCTACTTCACCGGCAGGTGATACGACGCCCGGTACCGGTCCGCGGGGATCACCACGTCCGCCGTCTCCACCGGGCGGCCCGACGCGAAGTACGTCCGCTGGATGACCAGGACGACATGGCCGGGGACCCCGCCCAGGAGGGCCAGTTCCTCGGCGAGGCCGGGGCGGGCGCCGACCTCCTCGGTGACGTTGTCCACGATCACGTCGATGGCGCGCATGCGCTCGACGACGCCCATGCCGCCGAGCGGCCCCTCCTCGGGCAGCATCACCGGCGTCCGCCCGGTCAGCGCGAGCGGCTCCCAGGAGGTGGAGAGCATCATCGGCTCACCGGCCTCCCGGAACAGGTACTTGGTGCGCATCACACGGTCACCGGGCTCGATGCCGAGCCGCTCGGCGACGGCGCCGTGGGCCTCGGTCTGCTCGCTGCTGGACTCCCAGGTGCCGCGGACACCGGCGTCGGCCTGCTCCTGCCGGAAGGGCGTGGCCCCCCGCTCGGGACGGAAGCCGGAGCGCGCGATGCGCCGGGGCACCGGCCGCTCGCGGACGTACGTCCCCGAACCGGAGCGGCCCTCGACGAGGCCCTCCGCCATGAGCACCTTGCGGGCCTCCAGCGCGACCGTGTCCGAGACGCCGTACTCCTCGCGGATCCTCGCCTGGGAGGGGAGGCGGGTGTGCGGTGGCAGCAGGCCGTCGACGATCTTCTTGCGGAGATCACCCGCGACACGCAGGTACGCCGGCTGCTCACCGAATGTCACTGGCCGCTCCCATCAGGTTGTACAGACAGCAACAGCGTGGCAACCGAGGGTTCGGCCAGGCAAGCAAAGGCCAGAGAATCACTCGATGTGATGACATGCGCCGGGGGAGGCGTTTACGCAGGCACTTTCTCCCCGCTGTGGCGGCCCTCACACCTCGATGGCCCCGCCTCCCCCTCCGCGCTCGGCGTCCCTCTCCGCTTCCGGCGGGGTGGTGGCCAGGCCCAGAGCCTTGCGTGCGGTGACCGACTTCCGGGCGTCGAGGAGGGCCCAGCCCTTGTCGTAGTGGTCGTAGTAGGTGTCCAGGTCCGTGGCCCCGGCGGCCGCCGTCCACTCCTCCTCGGCCTTCTCCAGCTCGCCGGCCAGCTCCGCGAGCGGCCTCCGGGCGTCGCCCGGCCACGGATGCGCACGCAGCGTCCCGGTCTGCTCGGCCAGCGCGTCGGCGACCTCGCGCGCCCACTCGGTGTGGTCCGCCAGTTCCTCGTCGGAGGGCTCCGCCACCGGTGCCTTCTCCATGGCCGTGTTGAGCCCCTGGGCCGCCTCGAGATAGGTCACCTGGTGCGTGTCGAGGGTGGTCTCGTCCCGGCGCAGGGATCCGGTGAGCCTGGTCTTCGCGTCCTGGTGGCCGAAGACGCAGGTGATCTCGCGGTCGCCGTAGCGCCAGCTCTGCCGGGACGGCACGAGGTAGTACACGGCCACGTCGTCCGGCAGGGCCCAGCTGTCCATGACGTAGGCGTCCTGGAGGGCGTAGCACCGCTCGTCGGCGAGATCGGTGAGCCGGTCGTCGCCGGGGTAGGCGCCGTCGGGCCGGGTGAGGACGGCGAAGACCTCGCCGTCGTGCGCCCTCGCGCAGGGCACCGTGGTGGCCTCGGTCGCCCAGCCCTCCAGACCGCCGGGCGAGTTGAAGCAGTCGCCCTTGCGCAGCGCGAGCACGCTGTCGGCGCGGGCGCCGTCCTTGAAGCCCTGCCAGACGTCGGCCGCGACGCCGGTGGACAGCGACACCACCCACAGCGCGAGCCCCACGGACGACAGCACGGACCCGGCGACGGCCATCCCCCGGCCCCGCTCGCCCCGCCGCCGGATCTGCCGCAGCGCGATCAGCCCCAGCACGAGCCCGACGGCCGGCAGGAAGCAGAGCACACCGAGGACGAGCGAGGCGATCGCGACCCCGTTGACGGCCGCCGGGGGGCGCGGGCCGTAGGGCCCGTAGAGACCGTACGGCGCGAATCCCGGCGCGGCGGCATAGGGCAACTGGGGTGGCGAGTAGGCGCCTTGGGGCTGGGGCTGGGGCTGGGTGTGGTGCTGAGGCCGGGCAGCCGGGTACGGGCCCTGGAGGCCCTGCGGGTCCTGCGGGTGCTGGGGCCCGGAGGGCGGAGGTATGGACACGAGTACCGTGCTCCTGTTTCGGCTGCGGGCGACGCGACGACAAGACGGGACGACAAGACGGGACGACAGGACGGGACGACAGGACGGGCAGGGGACGGCCGACGTGCGGCTGGCCGCATCGTAAGCGCGGGAGGATCGGGGGAGACACCGGGGTGGCGAACACGACGGTCCGGGCGGTGCGGGGACGGCGGCCCGGCTGCGGGTCCGCGACGCATGGCGACGGGAACTCCCGGACGCGACACACCGCGGGCTCCCCTCCGACGCGGGTGCCGCCCGGACAGCGCTCGACGCGTGGGCGAGCGAGTCGTTCGGACAGAGCCGTGGCCCGAACGCCGGTCGCCCCGGCCCCCGACACGGACCTGGCGCTTGCGAGCGCGGTGGTGCCGGGATTCCTCGCCGTGCACCCGGGAGACGCGCCTCGTCCTCGCGGCGGGCTGGGTCACGGACCCGGGGCCCGTCCGCGAGGACGAGGGTGATGAGGGTGTGTCAGTGGGCCGGCGTCAGGTCAGAACTGGAGGGCCCAGCTGTTGAGGCGGCCGGTGTCCCAGGTCGCGTTGTCGCTGACCCGGAGCTTCCACGTGCCGTTCGCCGTCTCCGAGGAGGCGTTGACCGTGTACGTGGTCCTGATGTTGTCCGAGCTGCCGCCGGTGCCGTACGCCTTCAGCGTGTAGGCCGTGCCGTCGGGGGCGATCAGCTGGACCCGGAGGTCGCCGATGTAGGTGTGGGTGATGTCCACGTCGACGGCCAGGTCGGACGGTGCGTTGCCGGCGACTCCGGTGACGGTCACCGGGGACTCGACGGTGGAGTTGTCGGCGATGGCCGCGCCCTCGGTGTTCTCGAAGCGGTCACCCGGAGGCGGCGTGGTGCCGCCGTCCCCGACGTACAGCAGGCGGTTGGGCGAGCCGGTGCCGGGGTTGCCGACGACGCCGGTGGTGGCGGCGGAGGTCAGCGCGGAGGAGACCTGGGCGGGGGTGGCCGAGGGGTTGTCGGCCAGGTGCAGGGCGGCGGCACCGGCGACGTGCGGGCTCGCCATGGACGTACCGGAGATGGTGTTGGTGGCCGTGTCGCTGGTGCGCCAGGCGGAGGTGATGGAGGAGCCGGGCGCGAACAGGTCCAGCACCGAGCCGTAGTTGGAGTAGCTGGCGCGGGCGTCGCTGGAGGTGGTGGCGCCGACCGTGATCGCCTCGGTGACGCGGGCCGGGGACTTGGTGGAGGCGTTGGTGGACTCGTTGCCGGCCGCGACGACGAAGGTGACGCCGGAGGCGATCGCGTTGCGGACGGCCGTGTCGAGGGCGCTGTCGGCGCCGCCGCCGAGGGACATGTTGGCGACGGCCGGCTTGACGGCGTTGCGCGCCACCCAGTCGATGCCGGCGACGACCTGCGCGGTAGTGCCGGAGCCGGAGTTGTCCAGCACCCGGACGGCGACGACCTTGGCCTTCTTGGCGACACCGTAGGCGTTGCCCGCGACCGTGCCGGCGACGTGCGTGCCGTGGCCGTGGCCGTCCTGGGCGGTGTTGTCGTTGTCGATGGCGTCGTAGCCGTTGGAGGCCCGGCCGCCGAAGTCGCTGTGCGTGATGCGGACGCCGGTGTCGATGACGTACGCGGTCACGCCCTGCCCGGCGGAGTCCGGGTAGGTGTACGAGCTGTTGAGCGGCAGGTTCCTCTGGTCGACCCGGTCCAGGCCCCAGGAAGGCGGGTTGGGCTGGGTGCCGGTGATGCGGAAGGTGCGGTTCTGGATCACCGAGGCAACGGCCGGGTCGGCGGCGAGACGTTTCGCCTCGGTCTCGGACGCCTCGATCTCGTAGCCGTTGAGGGCCTTGGTGTAGGTCCGCTCGATGTCGGCGCCGTACTTCGCGGCGAGCGCGCGACCCTCGGCGGAGCCGGCCTTCGTGCCCTTGAGGGTGATGACGTAGCTGCCGGGTACGGCGTTCGCGGCGCCCTCGTACTGGATACGGCCCTCGGCGGCCGTGGCGGCCGTGGCGGGGAGGGCGGAGACGAGGCTCGCGGTGAGGGCCGCGGTGGCCGCCGCGCCGATCGCGGCCAGTCTTCGCCGGGTGCTGCGGGCGTGACGCATGAGGGGTCCTCCTCAGTCGGTGGTGCGTGTGGGGTGGTGCACGCCGAGCTGGCCACTCCCTTTCCGCCATACAGGTCATGACCATGACAAGCGGGAGCGGCACGTGTGCGTCAGCCGAAAGATTGAGGGTTCCACAGGAATTGCACAAGGGCCCTGCACGAACGAAACAGAGCCGCCATGCGGCCGTCATATGCGGGCGGTGCCCGCGGCGTTGCCTGCCAGCCGCTGCTGCTCCTCCTCGACGATGCGGCGGGCGAGCGCGGCGTCGGACACGTCCACGGCGTCCGGGGTCGCCTCCGCGGTGTCGCTGCGCCGGGCGTAGGCGTCGAACAGGCGGCGCTTGTTCTCCAGGATGTGCAGCAGCCGCTCGTCCACGCTGTCGGCCGCCAGCAGCCGGTGCACCTGGACCGGGCGGGTCTGGCCCATGCGGTGGGCGCGGGCCACGGCCTGGTGCTCCAGCGTGGGTTTCACCTGTGGTTCGCACAGCACGACCACGGACGCTGCCTGGAGGTTGAGCCCGACGCCGCCTGCCTCGATCTGCGAGAGCAGCACGGCGGGACCGCCGGCGCCGGTGAAGTCGTCGACCAGCTGCTGTCGGCGGGCGGCCGGCACGGAGCCGGATATGGGGCCGAGGACGGGTGTCCGCGCGGTCGTCTCCCCGAGCACCTGCGCCACGGCGGCCAGGACGTCCCGGAAGTACGAGAACACGACCACCTTGAGCCCGTTGTCCGCCGCCTCCTCCACGAGTTCACGCAGCCGCTGGAGCTTCGCGGACTTCTCCGGATCGGCGTACGCGGCCCGGCGCATCGCCATGAAGTTCCCCTCGGCGACGGCCGCGCGGTAGGCGTCCTGGTCGGCGGCGCTGAACTCCTCCCACTCGTCGACCTGGAGCAGCGCGGGCAGTTCGGTGAGCACGTCCTGCTGGTTGCGGCGCAGGTAGGCGGGCGCGACCGATGTGCGGAACGCCTGCGGGCCGGCGACCGCGTCGCTGCGCCGCACCGCGGGAACCAGGTCGGGGCGCACATGACGCAGCAGCGCGCGGAACTCCTCGACGCGGTTCTCCATCGGCGTGCCGGTCAGGAACAGCACCCGCTCGCACCGACCGGCCCACACCGCCACGGTGCGGGCGCGCCGGGTGTCGGGGTTCTTGACGTAGTGCGCCTCGTCGACGACGAGCAGGGCGGGGGCGCTGCCCTTGGAGGTGTCCGGAGCGGGGAGGGTGTGCAGGACGTCGAAGGTGGTGACGGCGACTCCGCCGCGCTCGCGCCACTGGGCGTACGCGTCCTGCCGGTCCGGGCCGTGCACGGGCAGCGCGCGCAGGGTGCTGCGGGCGCGGATCTCCCGGGTCCAGTTGATCAGCACGCCGGCCGGGCAGACCACCAGGAAGCGGCTGTGCCCCTCGGCCGCGAGGTGGGCGAGTGCCGCGACGGCCTGGACGGTCTTGCCGAGCCCCATCTCGTCGCCGAGGATCACCCGGCGCTGGGCGAGGGCGAAGCGGGCGCCGAAGGACTGGTAGCCGCGCAGCGAGACCCGGCGGTGGGTGTCGTCGAGCGGCTGGGCGTGCACCCGCTCGGCGACCTCGGAGGGCAGGAAGCCCTCGCCCGCCGCGACGTCCGTGCGGTGCTCGGAGATCTCGGCGAGCTGGCTGTAGTACTCGGCGGAACGCAGCTCGAAGTCGACCCACGCCTCGATCTCGGAGACGGGCGGGCGCAGCAGGTCGGTGGTGGCCTGGGCGAGCAGCAGCCGCAGGTCGCGTTCCTGTGCGTCACGGACGATCTGCTGCAGCTCGGCGACCGCGGCGAGCGCTCGCGTGCGTCGCTTCCGCCCGGCGAACACCATCCGCAGCCGGCCGGCGGCGGGCCTGGCCACCGGCAGCAGCGCGCCGAGCCGCTCGTCGAGCCGCGCGGCGGCGTCCAGGGCGCGGCGCAGTTCGGGACCGGCCTCGACCAGCCGGTGCAGGGCGACGACGAGGGCGGTGGTGCGGGGTTCGGGACGGTCGACGTCGATGCGGACGGAGACGGTCTCGGCGACCGCGCGGGCGATCTGCCGGGCGGCGGCGAGCGCCCGGTCGGCCGTCTGCTCCCCGACCCCGGGCAGCTGCCGCAGTTCGTACCGGCTCGCCTCGTGCACCGCGCGCACGGACGTCATTCCCGCGGCCTCCATCGCCTGGAGCCGCAGGCGCCCCTCGGTGACGTCCTTCAGCCGGCCGACGGGGATGGACTCGAGCTCCTCGGCGACGAGCCGGTCCCGGATCGGAGCGAGCGCCAAGCGCACGGCGTCCAGGGCACGGTGATGATCCTCCCGCAGGGCGCGGGCCGCCCCGTACAACTCGCCGGCCTGCGCGCACACCCGGCGCACCCCACGCCCGGCCTGCGGCCCCTCGGTCGCCATCACACCCCCCGGCCCGGAATCGGCAGCTCGATGAGAGGGCCATCGTGGCACGGAGGACTGACAGAGCGGGGCCGCAGGACGAGGGGCGGGGGCGGGTGGCGGGGAGCGGGGAGGGGGCTCAGTCGTCGAAGGCCGTCGCGCGGGTCTGCTTCTCCCAGGCCACGACCTCCTCGCGGACCTGGTCGAGGTGGGCGAGGACCGCGGTGACGCCGTCGTCGCCGAGCGGGAGGTGCAGCGGGGTCCGCTCCGCCCGCAGGGCCGTCAGAATGAGGGCCGCCGCCTTGGCGGGGTCGCCCGGCTGCGTGCCGTCGCCGCCGGTGACGAAGCCGCGGGTCTCGCCGACCTTGGCGTACACGCCGCTGTCCGCGCTGATCCCGGCCCTGCTGGTGTCGAACAGCCCGGTGCGGAACGAGCCCGGTTCGACGATCAGCACCTTGATCCCGAAGTCCCGCACCTCGTCGGCGAGCGCCTCCGACATGCCCTCCAGGGCGAACTTGGTGGCGCTGTACGCCCCGAAGCCCGCGAAGGACATCTGCCCGCCCATACTGCTCATCTGCACGATCGCGCCGGACCGACGTTCGCGCATGTGCGGCAGCACGGCCCGGGTGAGGGCGGCGGGCCCGAAGACATGAACGTCGAACAGGTCGCGCAGCTCCGCCTCGGTGGTCTCCTCGAAGGCCCCGACATGCGTACGGCCCGCGTTGTTGACCAGGACGTCGATACGCCCGTACCGCTCCACGACGTCCCGTACCGCGGCCTCGGCGGCGGCGGTGTCGGCGACGTCCAGGCGCAGCGCCTCCACCTGGTCGGGGTGGGCCGCGACGAGGTCGTCGAGCGCCTCGGGGCGGCGGGCCGCGCCGACCACCACATCACCGTCGGCGAGGGCCGCCTCGGCGATCGCCCGCCCGAACCCGCTGCTCGCACCCGTGATCAGCCACACCTTGTTCATGACGGCTCCTCGCGTCTCGGTTGCCCTTCGGTTACGGGAACCACCCTGCCGTGGCGCCGAGTTGCCCGTCCAAGACCCACGCTGATAACCGATGGCTATGACGAGGGACGTACACGTACGAGACCTGCGCTACTTCGTGACGGTCGCCGAGGAACTGCACTTCACACGCGCCGCCGAGCGCCTGTATGTGTCCCAGCCCGCCCTGAGCAAGCAGGTGCGCGCGCTGGAGCGGCAGTTGGGCACCGAACTGTTCCGCCGCGACCGGCAGCAGGGCGTGGCCCTCACCGCGGCCGGTACGGCTCTGCTCCCGCACGCCCGCCGTGTGCTGGCGGCGTGGGAGCAGGCCGCGGCGGAGGTGGAACGGGCGCGGGCGGCCCGGCGCAGCACGCTGGTGGTGGGCATGAGCACCAGCCCGGGCCGCGGCGGCCTGCTCCCGGCGATCCGTTCCCGGTTCACCGCGGCGCGTCCCGACGCGGTGGTGCGGATGCGGCAGATGACCTGGGAGGACCCGACCGCCGGCCTGGCGAACGGCGAGGTGGACGTGGCGTTCGTCTGGCTGCCCCTGCCCGGTGCCGATCGCTATGACGTGACGGTCGTCGCCGAGGAGCCCCGCCTGGTCGCCCTCCCCGACACCCACCCGCTCGCCGCTCGCACCGACCTCAGCCTCGCGGACCTGGCCGACGAACCGTTCCTCGCCCTCCCCGCGAGCGCGGGCGTCCTGCGCGACCACTGGCTCGCCCTCGACGAACGCCCCACCGGTCCGCCCCGCATCGGCGCGGAGATCGCCGGCACGGAGGAGACGTACGAGGCACTGGTGGCGGGTCTGGGGGTCTGCTTCGTCGCGACCGGCAACGCCCCGCTCATCACCCTCGGCGGCATCACCACCCGCCCGGTCCACGACCTCTCCCCCACGCGCTACGCCCTGGCCTGGCGCAAGGAGGACGCTCACCGTCCGCTGGTACGGGCGTACGCCGATGCGTGCCGGGAGGCGACGGGGCGGAAGTAGCGGGACCGCACCGACGGCTCACAGCGACCCCTTAGCATGTTCGAACTCACGACCATCGACTGGTCATCTGTTCTTCACGGGGGCGCAACAATTGAGACCCGCACGAGCCCGCATATCCCCACGACGGGCGCTGCTGTGGACCACGGCCGGTGTGGCGGCGCTGGCCTTCCTGCTCACGATGGAAGTCGCCGCGCGCCGCTACGGCACGGCGGGACCTCTCACCCTCCAGCTCCAGGAACTGATATTTCCGCCCAAATCGGGACCCCGCCTCTACGCCGGCCTGGCCCTGACATTGGTGGTGCTCACCTGGCGGCAGCGGTTCATCGCGGTGGGCACCGCGCTCGTCATCGACCTCGCCTTCCTTCTGGTGCGGTGGGCGATCGGCGCCGAGACGACCCTCGCCGACGGCAACTTCGGCAACGGCGCGCTGTGGGTGATCGTGGGCATCGCGGGCATCGCCGTCATCCGCCGGACCGGCCCCGAACGCGCGCTGCTGCTGAAGGGCGTAGGTCTCGGCCTGCTGCTGATGGCCGGCCAGAAGGCGGGCGACACCTGGCTCCTCATCACGTCCAAGACCCGTGCGACGGTGCTCGACGAGTACGTGGTCACCGCCGATCACGCGCTGGGTGACCCTTCGTGGCTGGCCGGCCGGATCGTGGAGGCCACCGAGCCGGTCAGCACGCTCGTCCTCCACCTCGTCTACGGTCAGCTTCCGCTGGCGGCGGCCCTCGTCGCGCTCTACCAGCTGCGCCGCGTGGCGGTCGAGCGCCGCTTCCCGAGCCATCACCTGGTGCGCACCTTCCTGGTGATCGGCCTGATCGGACCGGGCATCTACATGATCTTCCCGGTCGTCGGCCCGGTGTACGCCTTCGGCGCCGACGGCGGCGCCTGGGCGACGGCCCACCTGTGGCCGAACACGCTCCCGCCGCTGGACGTCCCGCAGCCGATGCCGTTCGACGAGATCACCCCGCGCAACTGCATGCCCAGCCTGCACACGGCGTGGGCCGTCACCCTGTTCATCCACTCCCGCAAGGGCTCACGGCCGATGCGCTTCGCGGGCACGTTCTGGCTGATCGGCACCCTTGGCGCGACCCTGGGCTTCGGCTACCACTACGGCGCGGACCTCGTCGCGGGCGTGGTCTTCGTGCTCACGATCGACGCGGCGATGCGCGCGAGCGCCCTCGGCTGGGACCGCTCCGGCATCCAGCTGGTCACGTACGGCGCGACGGTCTTCACCGCGCTCCTGCTGTCGTACCGCTTCCTGCCGGTGCGGATGGCCGAACACGCGTGGGCCTCCGGCCCCTTGGTCCTCCTGGCGATGGCCTCGGTCGTCTACGGCTACGTACGGGTCACCCGGCGGTGGGAGCGGAAGCCCGCTCCCACCGCCCCTCCGGAGCCGGAGGCCGCGGGGCCGCAGCCCGCGGGCCCGCAGGCCGAACTGGTCTGATCGCTCGGACGGCGAGCAGCGAGTCGCCGGCACGGCGCTCACGCATCGCCCGGTACGCTCGGCGGCCTGGTCGAGAAAGACGGCAGAGCGAAGGGAGGCCCCGTGAGCAGGGTCCTGGTGACCGGTTCCGCGGACGGTCTCGGACGCGCCGCGGCGGACGCCCTGCTGTCCGCCGGGCACGACGTGATCGTGCACGCCCGCAACGAGCGGCGCGCCGCCGCCCTGGACGCGCTGACCGACCGCGGGGCGCACCTGGTGGTGGGCGACTTCGCGGACCGCGACGCCGTACGGGACATGGCCGCGGAGCTGAACGACGCCGAGCCGCTCGACGCGGTCGTCCACAACGCCGGCGTGTGGAGCGGCCCTGCGGTCATGCCGGTCAACATCATCGCCCCGTACCTGCTCACGGCCCTGCTCCCCGCACCGCGCCGCCTGGTGTACCTGAGCAGCGGCTCGCACTTCAGCGGGCGCCCCACGCTCGCCCGCGTCGACTGGCAGGGCAGGAGCGCCGGCTCGTACGCCGACAGCAAGCTCTACGTCACCGCCCTCGCCGCCGCGGTGGCCCGGCTGCGCCCCGGGGTGCTGAGCAACGCCGTGGATCCGGGCTGGGTCCCGACCAGGATGGGCGGACCGAACGCGCCGGACGATCTGGAACTCGGCCACCGGACCCAGGAGTGGCTCGCCGTCAGCGACAGCCCCGAGGCCCGCACCACCGGCGGTTACTGGTACCACCGCAGGCGGCAGCAGCCGCATCCGGCCGTCCACGACGAGGACTTCCAGGACCGTCTGCTGCGGGCGCTGGCCGAGGAGACGGGCGTCGCGCTCAGCTGAAGCACGGGGCCTGCTCGCGAAGGAGCAGACCCCATCTGACCTGCAGTTCGTCAGGATGATCTTGGCGGCGCTCGCTCACACGTTGAAGCGGAACTCGACCACGTCGCCGTCCTGCATCACGTAGTCCTTGCCCTCCATGCGGGCCTTGCCCTTGGCGCGGGCCTCGGCGACCGAGCCGGTCTCCACGAGGTCGTCGAAGGAGATCACCTCCGCCTTGATGAAGCCCTTCTGGAAGTCGGTGTGGATGACTCCGGCGGCCTCGGGGGCGGTGGCGCCCTTCTTGATGGTCCAGGCGCGGGATTCCTTGGGGCCGGCGGTGAGGTAGGTCTGCAGGCCGAGGGTGTTGAAGCCGACGCGGGCCAGAGTGGCGAGGCCGGGCTCGTCCTGGCCGACGGACTGGAGGAGCTCCAGGGCCTCGTCCTCGTCCAGCTCGGCGAGGTCCGCCTCCAGCTTGGCGTTCAGGAAGATCGCCTCCGCCGGGGCGACCAGCGCGCGCTGCTCGTTCTTGAAGTCCTCGTCGATCAGCTCTTCCTCGTCGACGTTGAAGACGTAGAGGAAGGGCTTCGTCGTCAGCAGGTGCAGGTCGTGGAGGAGCTCCGCGCGCTCGCTGCCCTGCACGATGCCCTGCGAGAAGAGGGTGTCGCCCTTCTCCAGGATCTCCTTCGCCTCCTCGACGGCCTTGACCTTGGGGGCGAGGTCCTTCTTGATGCGCGACTCCTTCTGGAGGCGCGGGAGGACCTTCTCGATCGTCTGGAGGTCCGCGAGGATCAGCTCGGTGTTGATCGTCTCGATGTCGTCCTTCGGCGAGACCTTGCCGTCGACGTGCACGACGTTCTCGTCCTTGAAGGCCCGGATGACCTGGCAGATCGCATCCGACTCCCGGATGTTGGCCAGGAACTTGTTGCCCAGGCCCTCGCCCTCGGAGGCGCCGCGCACGATGCCCGCGATGTCGACGAAGTCGACGGTCGCCGGGAGGATCCGCTGGGAGTTGAAGATCTCCGCCAGCTTCGCCAGCCGGGCGTCGGGGACGCCGACGACGCCCACGTTCGGCTCGATCGTGGCGAACGGGTAGTTGGCCGCCAGCACGTCGTTCTTGGTCAGGGCGTTGAACAGGGTCGACTTGCCGACATTCGGCAGACCGACGATTCCGATCGTGAGCGACACGTTGCGACTTCCCGTACGTGAGGATGAGGACTGGATCAGGACTGGGGGGTGGGCCTGGCCGACTGGTCCGCGTGGGCCGATCCACCAGTCTACGGCGTGCCCGCGCCCGCCCCGGCGGCGTATCGAACGCCTGGCCAAGCCGCCGCCCCCGGCGTGTCTGTCGGGCTATTCGGCACATAAACCGACCTAAGTTGGTCCAGTGGAGCAACCCAGGACGCGATCCGCGCAGGACACGCCGCGACGCGACAGGCCGGCGGCCGGGGCGACCAGATCGGCCCAGTCGTCAGCCCGGGCGGCCCGGTCGTCGGCCCGTTCGGCCCAGTCGTCGGCCAGGACGACCGGACCGCCTCTGCCTCCGCAGGCGGGGCGCACGTCCGGGGGTGGCGTCGCGCGGTCTCCCCAATCAGCCCGATCAGCCTCCGGGCAGCAGCCCCTGTCGTCCGACCGGTCCGCTGCCCGGCCCGTACGGTCCGCCCCGGCCGCGCGGTCCTCGCCCCGCACACCGCAGCGGCGGCCCGCGACCGTACGACGGCCGCCCGCCGCCCCGCCCGCTGCCGCCCGCGCACTCCCCAACCCCCGGCTCACCGGCCTCGGCGGTGGTCTCTTCTGCGCGCTGGTGATGCTCGCCCTCGGTCTCCTGGCCGCCGTGCTGTTCGGGGGCGCGGCTCAGACCGTCTACGGCGTGCTGTTCCTGCCCGTGTGCGTGCTCACGGCGGTGTGGGTGCGGCGGAGTGATCTGCTCACCGCGCCCGTCGTCGTGCCGATCGCCTTCCTGGTGGGGCTCGTGCCGGTCGCCGAGGACGGGGACGGCAGTACCGGAAGCAAGCTGATGGGGCTGGTGACGGGCCTCGCCACGCAGGCCGGGTGGCTGTACGGGGGGACGCTGGTCGCGGGGATCATCGTGATCGGCCGCAGGATCCGCATGATCACCCGCAACCGCCGCGGCGCACGCAGCCGCGTCCAGCAGTGACTCGCCCCCGCACCCCCGTCAGACGCCCGTCGCCGCCCGCATCGCCGCCCCGACGATGCCCGCGTTGTTCTGCAGCTGTGCGGGGACGATCTCGGCCTTGATGCCCTCGATGTGCGGCAGGAACTTGTGGGCCTTGCGGCTCACGCCGCCGCCGATGATGAACAGCTCCGGCGAGAACAGCATCTCCACGTGGGCCAGGTACTTCTGCACCCGGTGCGCCCACTCCTCCCACGACAGGTCGTGGTCGTCGCGGGCCTTGCTGGACGCGCGCTTCTCCGCGTCGTGGCCGTGCAGTTCCAGGTGCCCGAGCTCGCTGTTGGGGACGAGCACGCCGTCCGTGAACAGGGCGCTGCCGATGCCGGTGCCGAAGGTCAGCATGACGACCGTGCCGCGCCGGTGGCGGCCCGCGCCGAAGTGCATCTCGGCGATGCCCGCGGCGTCCGCGTCGTTGACCACCGTCACCGGCAGTCCGCCCAGGCGGTCGCCGAGCAGCACGCGTGCGTCGGTGTCGATCCAGCTCTTGTCGACGTTGGCCGCCGTACGGATCGTGGTGCCCTCGGTGACCACTCCGGGGAAGGTGACGCCGACCGGGCCCGTCCAGCCGAAGTGGTCGACCACCTGCTTGACGCCGTCGGCCACCGCGTCCGGCGTCGCCGGGTGCGGGGTGAGGACCTTGCAGCGCTCCTGCGCCAGGTCCCCCTCGTCCAGGTCGACCGGGGCACCCTTGATCCCGGATCCGCCGATGTCCACGCCGAAGATCTGCATGGCCCTACGTTACGACGGACGACGGACGGTCACGGAGTCGATCTCCGTGACCGTCACACTCACTCCCCCGCGTTGTCACCGGTCCCGGCGCCGCCGCGCTCGGCCACCAGCGTCGCCGCCTCCTCGCGCAGATCGCGGCGCAGCTCCTTGGGCAGCGAGAAGGTGATGGACTCCTCGGCCGCCTTGACGATCTCGACGTCCTCGAAGCCGCGCTGGGCGAGCCACTCCAGGACCTGCTCGACCAGCACCTCCGGCACCGAGGCGCCCGAGGTGACGCCGACCGTGGTCACGCCCTCCAGCCAGGCCTCGTCGATCTCGTCGGCGAAGTCCACCAGGTACGCCTCGCGGGCGCCCGCGAGCTTGGCGACCTCGACCAGCCGCTTGGAGTTGGAGGAGTTGCGCGAGCCGACCACGATCACCAGGTCGGCCTCGGCGCCCATCTGCTTGACCGCCAGCTGGCGGTTCTGCGTGGCGTAGCAGATGTCGTCGCTGGGCGGGGAGATCAGCTCCGGGAACTTCTCCTTGAGGGCGTCGACGGTCTCCATGGTCTCGTCGACGGAGAGGGTGGTCTGGGAGAGCCAGACGACCTTCGACGGGTCGCGGACCTCGACCTTGTCCACGTCGCCCGGCCCGTCGACGAGCTGGATGTGGTCGGGTGCCTCGCCTGAGGTGCCGATGACCTCCTCGTGGCCCTCGTGCCCGATCAGGAGGATGTCGTAGTCCTCGCCCGCGAAGCGGACCGCTTCCTTGTGGACCTTGGTGACCAGCGGGCAGGTGGCGTCGATGGTGGCGAGCCGGCCGCGCTTGGCCTCCTCGTGGACGACGGGGGCCACGCCGTGCGCGGAGAACATCACGATGTTGCCCGGGGGGACCTCCTCCGTCCGTTCGACGAAGATGGCGCCCTTCTTCTCCAGGGTCTGCACGACGTACTTGTTGTGCACGATCTCGTGCCGGACGTAGACGGGGGCCCCGTACTGCTCCAGGGCCTTCTCGACGGCGATCACGGCGCGGTCCACACCCGCGCAGTAGCCCCGGGGGGCGGCGAGCAGGACACGGCGGCCAGGCGAAGCAGTCATGCGTCCCATCGTAAGGGCCGAGTCCACAGGGGCCGATCACGGTGCGTTGTCGGTGGGGCGCACTACTCTCGCGGCATGGCTGTCAACACGTCTGCGGAAGCGCCCCTGCCGGTCGGTGAGGTGTCGCGGCTCATCGGGGGGTGGATCGACCGGCTCGGCGCGGTGTGGGTCGAGGGACAGATCACCCAGCTGTCGCGGCGGCCGGGCGCCGGGGTGGTGTTCCTGACGCTGCGCGATCCGTCGTACGACATCTCGGTGGGCGTGACCTGCTACCGGCAGGTGTTCGACGCGGTGGCCGATGTGGTGAGCGAGGGTGCGCGCGTGGTGGTGCACTGCAAGCCCGAGTGGTACGCGCCGCGTGGGCAGCTGTCGCTGCGGGCCGCCGAGATCCGGCCGGTCGGGGTCGGGGAGCTGCTGGCGCGGCTGGAGCAGCTGAAGAAGTCCCTCGCGCGGGAGGGACTGTTCGCGCCGGAGCGCAAGAAGGCGCTGCCGTTCCTGCCGCAGCTGATCGGGCTGGTGTGCGGGCGCGCCTCGGCGGCCGAGCGGGACGTCCTGGAGAACGCCCGGCACCGCTGGCCGGCGGTCCGCTTCGAGGTGCGCAATGTGCCGGTGCAGGGGGTGCACGCGGTGCCGCAGGTCGTCCAGGCCGTGAAGGAGCTGGACGCGATCGACGACGTGGACGTGATCATCGTGGCGCGGGGCGGCGGCAGCGTGGAGGACCTGCTGCCGTTCTCCGACGAGCAGCTGGTGCGGGCCGTGGCCGCGTGCCGTACGCCGGTCGTCTCGGCGATCGGGCACGAGCCGGACAATCCGCTGCTCGACCACGTGGCGGATCTGCGCGCCTCGACGCCGACGGACGCCGCCAAGAAGGTGGTCCCGGACGTGGGTGAGGAGTTCGAGCGGGTGCGGCTGCTGCGGGACCGGGCGCGGCGCTGCGTGGAGGCGCTCGTCGACCGGGAGGAGCGGGGGCTGGCGCATGCGCTGGCCCGCCCGTCGATACAGGATCCGCACCGGATGATCGACACGCGGGCGGAGGAGGTGACCGCGCTGCTGGAGCGGGGCCGGCGCTGTCTGCGGCACCAGCTCGACCGCGCGGACTCCGAGCTGACCCACACGCACGCACGCGTGGTGGCCTTGTCCCCCGCGGCGACCCTGAAGCGCGGGTACGCGGTGCTCCAGCGGTCCGACGGTCACGCGGTGCGCGCCCCGGGCGAGGTGGAGGCCGGTGAGGCGCTGCGGGCGCGGGTGTCGGAGGGCGAGTTCACGGTCCGGGTGGATGCGTAGGGTGGGCGGATGACCGGCGAGACGGAGCAGACGGTGACCGGCGGGACGCAGCAGAAGGCGGCGGTGGCCGAGGCACTGGGGTACGAGCAGGCGCGGGACGAGCTGATCGAGGTCGTGCGGCGGCTGGAGGCGGGCGGTACGACGCTGGAGGAGTCCCTCGCGCTGTGGGAGCGCGGCGAGGAGCTGGCCAAGGTGTGCCGGCGCTGGCTGGAGGGCGCGCGGGCGCGGCTGGACGCGGCGCTGGCGGAGGAGGCGGAGGCCGAGACCGAGGCCGACACCGGGGAAGCCGGGTAGGGCATAGGGGCGAGCAGGTCGTAGCAACCCCCGGGTGCCCCTCGACGGAGTCTGTGAAGTGGATCACCACACTCCGGATTTTGTTGAGCGTTGAACTTCATTGGGCGTACGGTCGATGACGTCAGACCGCACCACCTCAGAAGGTTCACGTATGTCTCTCGTTCTTGACCCGGCCGCCCAGGACCTGCTGTTCCGCGAGGCGCGCACCGCCAACACGTTCACCGACGAGCCGGTGACCGACGAGCAGGTGCGGGCCATCTACGACCTGGTCAAGTACGGCCCGACCGCCTTCAACCAGAGCCCGCTGCGCGTCACCCTGGTCCGCTCCCCCGAGGCCCGCGAGCGTCTGGTGGCGCACATGGCCGAGGGCAACCGGCCGAAGACGGCCTCCGCGCCGCTGGTCGCGATCCTCTCCGCGGACAACGAGTTCCACGAGGAGCTGCCCGCCCTGTTCCCGCACTTCCCGCAGGCCAAGGACGTCTTCTTCGCCGAGCGCCCGGTGCGTGAGAACGCCGCCGCGCTGAACGCCGCCCTCCAGGCCGCCTACTTCATCGTCGGCGTGCGGGCCGCGGGACTGGCCGCCGGACCGATGACCGGGTTCGACTTCGAGGGCGTCCGCAAGGAGTTCCTGGACGACGACCACACCCCGCTGATGATCGTCAACATCGGCCGGCCCGGCCCGGACGCCTGGTTCCCGCGCAGCCCGCGGCTGGAGTACGAGCAGGTCGTCAGCGTCGTCTGAGTCACGTCGCGGCATACGGGAAGGGCCCCTGCGGATCACTCCGCAGGGGCCCTTCCCGTATGCCGTGGTGCTCACTGCGTGCGCAGCGACTCCGCCATCTTCGTCAGCTGCCCGAAGGACGCCGTGCCCGTCACCACCGTGGTCGAGCCGTCCGTCCCCTCCAGCACCAGCGCGTCGTAGCGCTCGCCCTCGTAGCGCGTCCAGGTCTTGCCGTCGATGCGCTGGGTGACCCCGGTCTTCTCGGCGCCCTGGGTCGCGTCCTCGATGAACAGCACCGGCTTCCGCGTGGACTGCTCCACCGCCACGTACTCCCCGTCGGGGGTGTGGTAGCCGAGGTGCCAGGACTCGCCCTCCTCGCCGCGATAGCGCACCGAGGTGGGCTTCCACGCCTCGGGCAGTCCCTCGGGGGCGGCCACCGGGTAGGAGGCGGCGCGGCGGGCCGTGAGCAGGTCGACCCGGTAGTCGACCCGCTTGAGGTCCGGGTCGCTGTCGTCGTGCGGGATGAACAGCCAGACCACTCCCGCGACCAGTCCGATGAGACCCAGGGAGAGGATCATGTCCCGGGCCGTTTTCTGCATGCTGTTCTTTCCTGCCACGCCCCTATCGTCGCAGGTACCCGGAGCGCTCATCCGTGGGGGCCCCTGCTCATTTTGTCTGCCTAACGATAGAGTCGGCCCCAACACCCTCATCCGGCCGTCGTCGTACAGAAAGGTGCGCTCCGATGACCGAGCATCATCACTTGCCGTCCGAGCTCGATGTGCCCTCCGAGGCACCCGACCGCAACCTCGCCCTGGAGCTGGTCCGGGTGACCGAGGCCGCGGCGATGGCCGCCGGCCGCTGGGTCGGGCGCGGAGACAAGAACGGCGCCGACGGGGCCGCTGTACGGGCCATGCGGACCCTCGTCTCGACCGTCTCGATGAACGGCGTCGTCGTCATCGGGGAGGGCGAGAAGGACGAGGCCCCGATGCTCTTCAACGGGGAGCGCGTGGGCGACGGGACCGGGCCCGAGTGCGACATCGCCGTCGACCCGATCGACGGCACGACGCTGACGGCCAAGGGCATGACCAACGCGATCGCGGTGCTGGCGGCCGCCGAGCGTGGCTCGATGTTCGACCCGTCGGCCGTCTTCTACATGGACAAACTGGTCACCGGCCCCGAGGCCGCGGACTTCGTCGACATCAACGCGCCGGTGAGCGTGAACATCCGCCGGGTCGCCAAGGCGAAGCGGGTCACGCCCGAGGACGTCACCGTGGTGATCCTGGACCGGCCGCGGCACGAGGGCATCATCAAGGAGATCCGGGAGACCGGGGCGCGGATCAAGCTGATCTCCGACGGTGACGTGGCGGGCTCGATCCTGGCCCTGCGTGAGGGTACGGGCATCGACCTGCTGCTCGGCGTCGGCGGCACCCCTGAGGGGATCATCTCCGCCTGTGCCGTGAAGTGTCTGGGCGGGACGATCCAGGGCAAGCTGTGGCCCAAGGACGACGAGGAGCGGCAGCGGGCGATCGACGCCGGGCACGATCTGGACCGGGTGCTGACCACGGAGGACCTTGTCACCGGGGACAACGTGTTCTTCGTGGCCACCGGGATCACCGACGGTGAGCTGCTGCGGGGTGTGCGCTACCGGTCGGAGACGGCCACGACCGATTCGATCGTGATGCGGTCGAAGTCGGGGACGGTGCGGAGGATCGACTCCGAGCACCGGCTGAGCAAGCTGCGGGCCTACAGCGCGATTGATTTCGACCGCGCCAAGTGAAGGCGCCAGGTGGGTGGGGGTGCTGATCGTCGGCGGCTGCGGGTGCGCCGTGGCTGGTCGCGCAGTTCCCCGCGCCCCTGGGTAGGTCGCCTTCACCGGCAATGAAAGGGCGCCCCCTGTGCGGAGGGGGCGCCCTTTTCCCGTGTGTGTTCTCAGCCTGCCGCCGCTATGCGGCTCGTCGTGCGGGCCGCCTTCTTCAGTTCCATCTCGCGGCGGCGGCGCCGGGCCAGGACGACTCGGCGTTCCGCCGCGGTCAGGCCGCCCCAGACGCCGTACGGCTCGGGCTGGAGGAGGGCGTGTTCGCGGCACTCGACCATCACCGGGCAGCGGGCGCAGACCCGCTTGGCCGCCTCCTCGCGGGAGAGGCGGGCGGCGGTGGGTTCCTTCGACGGGGCGAAGAACAGGCCGGCCTCGTCGCGGCGGCACACCGCCTCGGTGTGCCAGGGGGCGTCTTGGTCCCTGTCTCGCGCTGGCACCCGCTGGGCCGGAACGGCAGCTACCTGCAGGGACGAATGCGGCGGTTGCAGCACGGTCTACTCCTGACGACGGCTTCGCGAGCGAGAGACGATGCAGCAAGGCTTACCCGATGTACGCGCGCCTATGCACTGAGTCCCCAACCGCCCGGTGCTGCAGGCCGCGTTCGGAGGCGTCAGTGGCCGAGATGCTTGCGCATGCTCCGGTCCACGGAGCGCTGCGCGCGGTCCATCGAGCGCTGGACCCGGTCCAGGATGTCCGCGACGAGCTTGCCGCGCTTGGGCCGCGCCTCCACGTTGCCCAGCACCGCCCAGCCGTCCACGTAGACCACGGGCGCCTCGGGGTCCTCGGCGTCCAGCGTGGCCACCTCGAAGCTGCCGAGGACGCCGCCGCCCATGCCGCGCAGCGACACGTTCTCCGGGACACGGACCTCCACGTTGCCGAAGACCGAGAAGGCCTTGACGACGACCTGCTGGTGGTCGAAGAGCGCCTCGCTGAGGTCGATCTCCACGCTGCCGAAGATCGCGTAGGCGTGGATGCGGCGGCCGGCGCGCCAGCGGCCCTTGCGGACGGCGGCGCTGAAGACCGCGACCACGTTGTCGTCGGGGTCCATCGGGATGGCGCCGAGGGTGGGGCGGTTCGGCGCCGAGACGGGAGCCGCGCGGCGCTGGTGGGCGGCCGGGAGGTCCCGGACGAAGGCGTCGAGCTCGCCGACCGTCTTGGCGGCCAGCACGCCCTCGACACGCTCGGCGTGCTCCTCGGCGGTCAGCCTGCCCTCGCCGAGAGCGTCGCGCAGGAGGTCGGCGATGCGGTCACGGTCGGCGTCCGAGGCGCGCAGATCGGCGGGGCTCGGTGCGCTGTCCTGCTGCGGGGCGTGCTTCTGAAGGTCCACGACAGCAGCGTACCCACACACGATAGATCGCGACACCCCCCCATTCCTCGCAACTGAGCCTTACCTCACAGGCTCGCCGTCAGTGGCAGGTTCTACGCTGGTTGACGCCCGCCAATGGAGGCGGGCGGCCGTCTGTCGAGTGAGGAATGGGCGAGATGCCTGAGTTCGAGTACGCCGATCTGCTCCCCATGGGAGAGGACACCACCCCGTACCGGCTGGTGACCTCCGAAGGTGTCTCCACCTTCGAGGCCGACGGGCGGACCTTCCTCAAGGTGGAGCCGGAGGCGCTGCGCAAGCTCGCCGAGGAGGCCATCCACGACATCCAGCACTATCTGCGCCCGGCCCACCTCGCCCAGCTGCGCCGCATCATCGACGACCCCGAGGCGTCGGGCAACGACAAGTTCGTGGCGCTGGACCTGCTGAAGAACGCCAACATCGCGGCGGCGGGCGTGCTGCCGATGTGCCAGGACACGGGCACGGCGATCGTGATGGGCAAGCGCGGGCAGAACGTTCTGACCGAGGGCCGGGACGAGGAGGCGCTGAGCCGCGGCATCTACGACGCGTACCAGAACCTCAACCTGCGCTACTCGCAGATGGCCCCGCTCACCATGTGGGAGGAGAAGAACACCGGCTCCAACCTCCCCGCGCAGATCGAGCTGTACGCGACCGACGGCGGCGCCTATAAGTTCCTGTTCATGGCCAAGGGCGGCGGCTCGGCCAACAAGTCCTTCCTGTACCAAGAGACCAAGGCCGTTCTGAACGAGACCTCCATGATGAAGTTCCTGGAGGAGAAGATCCGTTCGCTCGGTACGGCCGCCTGCCCGCCGTACCACCTGGCGATCGTCGTCGGCGGCACGTCCGCCGAGTACGCGCTGAAGACCGCCAAGTACGCCTCCGCGCACTACCTGGACGACATCCCGGCCGAGGGCTCCCCCCTGGGGCACGGCTTCCGGGACAAGGAGCTGGAGGAGAAGGTCTTCGAGCTGACGCAGAAGATCGGCATCGGCGCGCAGTTCGGCGGCAAGTACTTCTGCCACGACGTGCGCGTGGTGCGGCTGCCGCGGCACGGGGCGTCGTGCCCGGTCGCCATCGCCGTGTCCTGCTCCGCGGACCGCCAGGCCGTCGCCAAGATCACCGCGGAGGGCGTCTTCCTGGAGCAGCTGGAGACGGACCCGGCGCGCTTCCTGCCGGACACGACGGACGAACAGCTCGCCGACGAGGGCGACGTCGTGAAGATCGACCTCAACCAGCCGATGGACGCCATCCTCGCCGAGCTGACCAAGTACCCGGTCAAGACCCGGCTGTCCCTGACCGGCCCGCTGGTCGTGGCCCGCGACATCGCGCACGCGAAGATCAAGGAGCGGCTGGACGCGGGCGAGGAGATGCCGCAGTACCTCAAGGACCACCCGGTGTACTACGCCGGGCCCGCGAAGACCCCGGAGGGATACGCGTCCGGCTCCTTCGGCCCGACGACCGCCGGGCGCATGGACTCCTACGTCGAGCAGTTCCAGGCGGCGGGCGGCTCCAAGGTGATGCTGGCCAAGGGCAACCGCAGCAAGCAGGTCACCGACGCGTGTGCCGCGCACGGCGGCTTCTACCTCGGCTCCATCGGCGGCCCGGCGGCCCGGCTCGCGCAGGACTGCATCAAGAAGGTCGAGGTCGTCGAGTACGAGGAGCTCGGCATGGAGGCCGTGTGGAAGATCGAGGTCGAGGACTTCCCGGCGTTCATCGTCGTCGACGACAAGGGCAACGACTTCTTCCAGGACCCGGCGCCCGCTCCCACGTTCACGTCGATTCCCGTGCGGGGACCCGGACTCGCCTGAATCCCGCGGTGACGGTGCGCCTCCACGGGGAACAGTCGTCGCGTCGAGGACGCTGTGACACGTGGAGGTGATCGTCGATGGCCGACGAGCAGGACAGGACCGCGTACCGCACCGAGCACGACTCCATGGGTGAGGTGCGCGTCCCCGCGCACGCGAAGTGGCGGGCCCAGACACAGCGGGCCGTGGAGAACTTCCCGATCTCCGGGCAGCGGCTCGAGCGGGCCCACATCGAGGCCCTCGCCCGGATCAAGGGCGCGGCGGCCAAGGTGAACGCGCGGCTCGGGGTGCTGGACAAGGACGTCGCCGAGGCGATCCAGGAGGCGGCCGGTGAGGTCGCCGAGGGCCGGTGGGACGAGCACTTCCCCGTCGACGTCTTCCAGACCGGTTCGGGGACGTCGTCCAACATGAACACCAACGAGGTCATCGCCACCCTCGCGAGCGAGCGGCTCGGCCGCGACGTGCATCCCAACGACCACGTCAACGCCTCCCAGTCGTCCAACGACGTCTTCCCGTCCTCCATCCACATCGCCGCCACGGCCGCCGTCACCCGGGACCTCGTCCCGGCCCTGGAGCATCTCGCGGGCTCGCTCGGCCGCAAGGCCGAGGAGTTCGCCGACGTGGTGAAGTCCGGGCGGACGCATCTGATGGACGCCACACCCGTGACGCTGGGCCAGGAGTTCGGCGGGTACGCCGCGCAGGTGCGCTACGGCGTCGAGCGGCTCCAGGCCTCCCTGCCGCGCCTCGCCGAACTCCCCCTCGGCGGGACCGCCGTCGGCACCGGCATCAACACCCCGCCCGGGTTCTCCGCCGCGGTCATCGAGGAGGTCGCCCACGCCACCGGGCTGCCGCTGACCGAGGCGCGGGACCACTTCGAGGCGCAGGGCGCCCGGGACGGGCTCGTGGAGACCAGCGGTCAGCTGCGCACCATCGCCGTCGGCCTGACGAAGATCGCCAACGACCTGCGGTGGATGTCCTCCGGCCCGCGCACCGGCCTCGCGGAGATCCGGCTGCCCGACCTCCAGCCGGGGTCGTCGATCATGCCGGGGAAGGTCAACCCGGTGATCCCGGAGGCGGTGCTCATGGTGTGCGCGCAGGTCGTCGGCAACGACGCGACCGTCGCCACGGCCGGTGCCTCGGGCAACTTCGAGCTCAACGTGATGCTGCCGGTCATCGCGAAGAACGTGCTGGAGTCCGTCCGGCTGCTCGCGAACGCCTCCCGGCTGCTCGCGGACCGCACGGTCGACGGGATCGTCGCCGACCGGGAGCGGGCCCGGGAGTACGCCGAGTCCTCCCCGTCCGTCGTCACCCCGCTCAACAAGTACATCGGTTACGAGGAGGCCGCGAAGGTCGCCAAGAAGTCGCTGGCCGAGCGGAAGACCATCCGGCAGGTGGTGCTGGAGAGCGGGTACGTCGAGCGGGGCGACCTCACGGTCGAGCAGCTCGACGAGGCGCTGGATGTCCTGCGGATGACACGGCCGTAAAAGCTGCGGCAGGGCCGGTCCCCGGAGGGTGAACCGTGACGGGGGCCGCAGCGTCGTATGCCTGTGACACCTAATATCTGCGCATGACAGAGGGCGGAGCGGTGAGGCGCGGTCAGGCGGGTGGTGCGGCGGTCTTCTGGACGCCCGGGACACAGATCCTGTGGCGGTACCGGGAGAACGGCGGCGCGCGCTTCCACATCGCGCGCCCCGTCACGGTCGTACGCGACGACCCGGAGCTGCTCGCCGTGTGGCTGGCGCCCGGCACCGAGTGTGTGAAGCCGGTCCTCGCGGACGGCACGCCGGTGCACCGGGAGCCGTTGAGCACGCGCTACACCAAGCCGCGGACCGTGCAGCGCGACCGGTGGTTCGGCACGGGTGTGCTGAAGCTGGCGCGGCCCGGTGAGCCCTGGTCGGTGTGGCTGTTCTGGGAGCCGGGCTGGCGGTTCAAGAACTGGTACGTGAACCTCGAGGAGCCGCTGGTCCGCTGGGAGGGCGGGGTGGACTCCGAGGATCACTTCCTGGACATCTCCGTGCACCCGGACGGTGGCTGGCACTGGCGCGACGAGGACGAGTTCGCCCAGGCCCAGCGGGACGGGCTGGTGGACTCCGCGCTGGCCGGACGCGTGCGGGAGGCCGGGCGGGCCGCGGTGGAGGTGATCTCCGGGTGGGGGCCGCCGTTCTCGGACGGCTGGCAGAACTGGCGCCCGGATCCGTCCTGGCCGGTACCGTCGCTGCCGCAGGACTGGGACCGCACGCCCGCGCATGTGTCCTCATGAGACCCTTGATGCGCCCCCGGGCAGGAAACGTAGGATCGTCCTCCGCAAGACAGGGAGCAGTAATCGACCGGGCGGCAACTACCGGAGCACGCGCTGGGCTTGACCGGACGTCACCGAGGGGCGGCAGGACGTGAGCGAGGGGTACGGCAACACCGGTACGGGCCGGGGACGGTCGGCCGACGGCACAGGAACATCCCCTGACCACACGGGAATTCCGTTCCCGGGACACGTATTCCGGGTATCGGAATCTCGGCGGGACGAAGCGCACGCATGGCGCGCAGCGCCGGACGGACGGACCCGACACGCGTGACGGAGCAGCCGACCTCCTTCGAACGCCCCCAGCCGGGCGTCACCCCCGCGGATCCCCGCGGGGCACTCGTGCACACCCCGGCACCGCTCCGCATGCCCGGTGCGGCCTCCGCCTTACCGGCACAGAGCCGCTCCGGCGCGGAGCCGCCGACGTCCGGGGCGGCGTCCCCGTCCGCCTCGGGCCCGTCCGGTGCCTCGGCGGCACCGGCGACCGCGGGCACGTCCGCCGCCGAAGGGGCGTCGGGCGCCTCGCAGATCCCGGATGCCGCGCGGACCCGGGCTGCCTCGGAAACGGCCGGCACGTCGAAATCCCCGGCGCCGGACACGGTCGCGCCCGGCGGCACCGGCCAGGACCCGGCGACCGCGCCCGGCACGGGCAGGGGCAGCGACGGCCCCGGATCGGTGCCCCGGGCCGAGCACTCCCAGCCCCGGGCCGAACAGAGCGCCGAGCCCGACGCGCACCGGCCGCGGCCCGTGCCCGAGGGCATCCCGGTCCAGCCGGCCGGCGAGCCGGGCACGCCCGCGCAGCGCTCCGACGGGCAGGAGCGGCGGACCGGGAAAGGGGCGCCGCCCGGGCGGCCCACGCCGATGCGGCGGGACGGTGACCGGCTGCGCTTCGTCGGGGCCGCGACCCGGCGGATCGCCCGCGGGATCGACCTCGACGAGATCGTGATGGGGCTGTGCCGGGCCACCGTGCCCACCTTCGCCGACGCGATCCTCGTCTATCTGCGCGACCCGCTGCCGGTCGGTGACGAACGTCCCACCGGCCCGCTGGTGCTGCGGCTGCGCCGCACCGACCGCGTCCCGGCCGAGCGTGACACCGAGGGCGGCTTCGCCGCGGCCGTCCAGCCGGAGCCGTCGTCCGAGCTGGAGTCGGTGGGCGCCGAGCTGTGCACCGTACGGCCCGGCAGCGCGCTCGCCGAAGTCCTGCGCGGCGTGCGCCCGGTGTTCACCGACGCGCCCGCCGCCCGCGCCGCCCTGCCCGAACTCCTCGGCGAGGACGGTGAGTCCGCGGTGCCCGACGGGCAGCGGGCGATCCTCGCGCCGCTGCGCGGCCGGCGCCGGGTGATCGGCGCCGCGCTGTTCCTGCGCGGCCCTGAGCGCATCCCGTTCGAGGCGGACGATCTGCTGGTCGCCGCGCAGCTCGCCACGCACAGCGCCCTCGGCATCGACAAGGCGGTGCTGTACGGGCGCGAGGCGTACATCGCGGACGAGTTGCAGCGCACCATGCTCCCGGAGAACCTGCCCCGCTGCACCGGCGTACGGCTGGCCTCGCGCTATCTGCCCGCGGCGGAGACCGCGCGGGTCGGCGGCGACTGGTACGACGCGATCCCGCTGCCCGGCAGCCGGGTCGCGCTGGTCGTCGGTGACGTCATGGGGCACTCCATGACCTCCGCCGCGATCATGGGTCAGCTGCGCACCACCGCGCAGACCCTCGCCGGGCTCGACCTGCCGCCACAGGAGGTGCTGCACCATCTCGACGAGCAGGCGCAGCGGCTCGGCGTGGACCGCATGGCGACCTGCCTGTACGCGGTCTACGACCCGGTATCCCACCGCATCACCATCGCCAACGCCGGTCACCCGCCGCCCGTGCTGCTGCACCTGGGCGGCGAGGCGGAGGTGCTGCGCGTCCCCGCGGGCGCCCCGATCGGCGTCGGCGGGGTGGACTTCGAGGCCGTGGAGCTGGACGCGCCCGCCGGGGCGACGCTGCTGCTGTACACCGACGGCCTGGTCGAGTCGCGTCTGCGCGACGTGTGGACCGGCATCGAGCAGCTGCGCGAGAAGCTCGCCGCGACCGCCCGGCTGACCGGGCCCGATCATCCGCCGCCCCTCGAGGCCCTGTGCGACGAGGTGCTGGACATGCTCGGTCCGGGCGACCGGGACGACGACATCGCGCTGCTGGCCGCCCGGTTCGACGGGATCGCGCCGAGCGACGTGGCGTACTGGTTCCTGGAGCCGGAGGACGCGGCGCCCGGGCGGGCCCGGCGGCTGGCCCGGCGGGCGCTGTCCCGCTGGGGCATGGAGGAGCTCAGTGATTCGGTGGAGCTGCTGGTCAGCGAGGTCGTGACGAATGCCGTGCGGTATGCCACCCGGCCGGTGACGCTGCGGTTGCTGCGGACGGATGTGCTGCGGTGCGAGGTCGGGGACGATGTGCCGCAGTTGCCGCGGCTGCGGCAGGCTCGCGCCACGGACGAGGGGGGCCGTGGTCTTTACCTCGTCAACCGGCTGGCGCGGCGGTGGGGTGCGACTCGGTTGAGTACCGGCAAGGTGGTGTGGTTCGAGCTGAACCGGGGCGGCTGATGTCGTCGGGGCGCCTATGAGCTCGGGGCGCGAGGTGCGTGCGCGCGTGCCGGTGTGTTGTGGCTGGTCGCGCCCACGCGGCGGAGCCGCACGGTGAACACAGCCCCGCGCCCCTCAGGGGGTGGCGGTCGCCGCCTGTTTCTAGTCCTGCTGGGGCTCGTCCGGGTCCTTCGGGATCTCGAAGGTCGGTGGGGCCGTGGGCTGCTCGTCCGTCGGCGGCTTGGTCGTCGGCGTCTGGCTCGGGGGCTCGGACGTGGGCTCCTGGGACGGCGTCTGCGACGGGGCCTCGGAGGTCGGTGCCTTCGTCGTCGGCTCCTGGCTGGGCGTCTGTGACGGGCTCTGCGTGGCCGACGGCGTCCACGACGGCTGGACGGCCGCGCCCTGGTCGGTGTCCAGGTCGAACTTGCTGGTCTCGTCGAGCACGCCGAACATGTACGCCGCCCAGATCTCCGCCGGGAAGCCACCGCCGTTGACACGGTCGTTGCCGCCCGCGCCGTACATCTCGACCTGCTTGTGCGGGGGCTTGTCGTCCTCGCCGAACAGGCCGACCGCGGTGACCAGATCGGGCGTGTAGCCGGTGAACCAGGCCGACTTGTTGTTGTCGGAGGTGCCGGTCTTGCCGGCGACCTGCTGGCCGTCGCGCAGCGGGTTGTCCCGCACGGCCCGGCGGGCCGTACCGTCGTCGACCACGCCCGTGAGCACCGAGGTCACGGTGTCGGCGGTCGCACGGCTGATGACCTCCTCGCCGACCGCGTCCGGCATGGTGACCGTACGGGTGCGGTGCTCGGCCGACTTGATGAGGGTCGGGGTGACCTTCTTGCCGTGGTTGTCGAGGGTGGCGTAGACGCCGGCCATCTCCAGCGGGCTCGCGCCCATGGAGCCCAGGGTCTGCGCGGGCACCGCCTCCAGGTCCTCGACGCGCATGCCGAGCTTGCCGGCGGTCTCCATCACCTTCGGCATGCCGACGTCGACGCCCATCTGCGCGAAGACGGAGTTGACGGACTTGTTCATCGCCGACTGCACGGTGATGGGGCCGTAGTTGCCGTCGTCCTCGTTCTCGGGGGCGAAGCCGACCTTCCTGCCGTCGTCGACGACCTCGCGCTCGCTGGTGCCGTCGTAGATCGTGTTGGCGGTGATCGGCCTACCGGTCTGGGTCTGGGCCTTCTCCTCCAGGGCGGCGGCCAGGATGACCGGCTTGAAGGTCGAGGCGACCTGGTAGTCGGTGCGGGTGGCGTTGTTCATGTAGTGCTTGAGGTAGTCCTCGCCGCCGTACATGGCCACGACCGCGCCGGTCTTGGGGTTCACGGACGCGGCACCTGCCTGGATGTCCGCGTCGACCTTGCGGTCCTTCGGGTCCAGCTTGCTGGTGAGCTGGGTCTTGACGGCCTTCTCGAGCGCGGCCTGCTTCTTCTTGTCGATGTTGAGGGTGATCGTCCAGCCGCCAGCGTCCACCAGGGCGTCGGCCTGCTTGGCGTCCTCGGCGGTGCCCTCGGCGACGAGCTGCTCCTTCAGCGCGGAGTTGGCCGCGTTCACCAGGTAGCCGGCCTGTCCCTTCAGGCCGGGGTCGCCCTTGGGCGACTCGGGCACGGGGAACTTCATGCCGGCGCGCTCGGACCGGTCCAGCCAGCCCTGCTCGACCATGTTGTCCAGGACGTAGTTCCAGCGGGCCTTGACCAGCTTCCTGCTGCTCTCGGAGGCGACCGCCCAGTCGTACTGGCTCGGTGCCTGGAGCAGCGCGGCCAGGTACGCGCCCTGCGCGACGGAGAGGTCCTCGGCGTCGACGCGGTAGTAGGCCTGGGCGGCGGCCTGGATGCCGTAGGCGTTGCGGCCGTAGTAGCTGGTGTTGATGTAGCCGGCGAGGATGTAGTCCTTGGACTTCTCGCGGTCCAGCTTCAGCGAGATGACCAGTTCCTTCAGCTTGCGCGTGACGGTCTGGTCCTGCGTCAGGTAGTAGTTCTTGACGTACTGCTGGGTGATCGTCGAGCCGCCCTGCGCGCCCTTGCCGGACAGCGTGTTGAACAGACCGCGTGCGGTGCCCTTGAGGTCGACGCCGGCGTCCTTGTAGAAGGTCTTGTTCTCGGCGGCGACGAAGGTCTTCTGGACCGGCTTCGGTATCTGCGCCAGGTCGACGACCTCGCGGTTGAAGCCGCTGCGGGCCAGGATCGAGCCGTCGCTGTACTTGTAGACGTTGCCCTGCCGCTTGGCGTCCTCGTTCCCCGCGGCCGGGATGTCGATCATCATGTACAGCGCGATGAAGGCGCCCATGCCGAGCAGGCAGAGGCCGAAGAACGTGCCGAGGATCTTCTTCCAGGTGAAGAAGCGGCGTATGCCGGTGCGGCCGGCCGCGCCCGACGAGCGGCGGCCGTTGGGTGCCGCACGGCGCCCACCGCGCTGTCGTGCGCGTCTTTCTTCCGCTCGTCCCATGGGTTCCTTCTGCTCCGCTTCGCTCGTGTGTGCCCGCGTGCCACACAGATTCGCCGCTCAGGTCAGCTCAGAAAGCTAACACCGGGAGATATGACAAAGGGCTGCCGATGCGGTCGTTACGGACGTGACAATCAGCACCCGCCCCAACGGAACCGACGTCCGAGAGGGGGTTGAGGTTGCCGCAATCGGGTAAAGTGCTAGCACTTAGTAAGCACTGAGCTAGACGAAACGGGGGACAGCTCATGTCCGCACACGAAGCGCAGACCACCGCCGACGTACCCGAGATGCCCGCCCCGCGCGTACGGGAGTTCGCGGCGCACAGCATCGGCGGCGGGCTGGCCCTGCTGCTCGGACTGGTCGGACTGCTGGCCGGCGCCGGGCTGATCGTGGGCGCCACGGCGGTCTCCGGGGCCGGGGGCAAGGCGGCGCTGATCATCTCCGGCGTCCTGGTGGTGCTCGCCTCGTTCCTGGCCATGGCCGGGCTGAACATGGTGGCGCCGGGCGAGGCGCGCGTGGTGCAGCTCTTCGGCCGCTACCGGGGCACGATCCGGCAGGACGGGCTGCGCTGGGTGAACCCCTTCACCTCGCGCACCAAGATCTCGACGCGCGTACGCAATCACGAGACCGCCGTCCTGAAGGTCAACGACGCCTACGGCAACCCGATCGAGCTCGCCGCGGTCGTGGTGTGGCGGGTGGAGGACACCGCGCAGGCCACCTTCGAGGTGGACGACTACATCGAGTTCGTCTCCACCCAGACCGAGGCGGCCGTACGCCACATCGCCATCGAGTACCCCTACGACGCCCACGACGAGGACGGCCTGTCGCTGCGCGGCAACGCCGAGGAGATCACCGAGAAGCTCGCCGTCGAACTGCACGCCCGCGTGGAGGCGGCCGGCGTGCAGATCATCGAGTCCCGCTTCACCCACCTCGCCTACGCTCCCGAGATCGCCTCGGCGATGCTCCAGCGGCAGCAGGCCGGGGCGGTCGTGGCGGCTCGCAAGCAGATCGTGGAGGGCGCCGTGGGCATGGTCGAGTCGGCGCTGACCCGGATCGCCGAGCGGGACCTCGTGGAGCTGGACTCCGAGCGCAAGGCGGCGATGGTGTCCAACCTGATGGTGGTGCTGTGCGGCGACCGTTCCGCGCAGCCGGTCCTCAACACCGGGACCCTCTACCAGTGACGGCCCCCTCAGAAGGTTCCCGCGGCCGGCCGCAGCGCAAGCAGGTGCTGCTGCGGCTGGACCCGGCGGTGTACGAGGCGCTGGCCCGCTGGGCGAACGACGAGCTGCGGTCGGCCAACGCACAGATCGAGTTCCTGTTGCGGCGGGCCCTGGCGGAGGCCGGGCGGTTGCCGGGCAACACCGGGCCGCTCCCCCGCCGGGGCCGGCCACCCGCACAGCCTCCCGGCGACGGTCAGCGGCCTCAGTAGCAGAACCGTGACAATCGCGCCCCACCTGCGCTCTCCTACACCCCGCCATGATCTACACACTCGGCGTATACATGGGGCGTATACACCGTGTGTAGAGTCCTCGGCATGTCCATCGGTCACACCCTCCTGGGGCTCCTGGAGTCCGGCCCGCGCCACGGCTACGACCTGAAGCGGGCCTTCGACGAGAAGTTCGGTCACGACCGGCCGCTGCACTACGGCCAGGTCTACTCGACGATGTCCCGCCTGCTGAAGAACGGGCTCGTCGAAGTCGACGGCATCGAGGCCGGCGACGGCCCCGAACGCAAGCGGTACGCGATCACCGAGGCCGGCATCACCGATGTCGAGCGCTGGCTCGCGACCCCGGAGAAGCCGGAGCCGTACCTTCAGTCGACGCTGTACACGAAGGTCGTCCTCGCGCTGCTCACCAGCCGGGACGCGGCCGACATCCTCGACACGCAGCGCTCGGAGCATCTGCGCAGCATGCGGATCCTCACCGACCGCAAGCGCAAGGGGGACCTCGCGGACCAGCTGATCTGCGACCACGCCCTGTTCCACCTGGAGGCCGACCTGCGCTGGCTGGAGCTGACCGCGGCACGCCTCGACAAGCTCCGTGAGGCGGTGACCCGATGACCTCCTTCCCCGCCGGCACCCTGCTCGCCGCCGACGAGCTGCGCAAGGCCTACGGCCCGACCACCGCGCTGGACGGCGCCGCCTTCTCCATCCACCCCGGTGAGGTCGTCGCCGTGATGGGCCCCTCCGGGTCCGGCAAGTCGACCCTGCTGCACTGCCTCGCCGGGATCGTCACCCCCGACTCCGGGTCGATCCTCTACAACGGGCGCGAGCTGACCGCGATGAGCGACGCCGAGCGCAGCGCGCTGAGGCGCTCGGAGTTCGGCTTCGTCTTCCAGTTCGGGCAGCTGGTCCCGGAGCTGACCTGCGTGGAGAACGTCGCTCTGCCGCTGCGGCTGAACGGCACCCCGCGCAAGGAGGCCGAGCGGGCCGCGCTGACCTGGCTGGAGCGGCTGGAGGTCGACGACGTCCGCAAGAAGCGGCCCGGCGAGGTCTCCGGCGGTCAGGGACAGCGCGTCGCCGTCGCGCGGGCGCTGGTCACCGGTCCGCGGGTGCTGTTCGCGGACGAGCCGACCGGCGCGCTCGACTCCCTCAACGGCGAACGCGTGATGGAGCTGCTCACGGACGCGGCCCGTTCCACCAACGCGGCCGTCGTGCTGGTCACGCACGAGGCGCGGGTGGCCGCGTACTCGGACCGCGAGATCGTCGTACGGGACGGGAAGTCGCGGGACATGGAGCGCGTCGTATGAGTGCGCGGGACTGGGCCCGGGATCTGGCCATGGGCACCCGGTTCGCCTTCGCGGGCGGACGGGAGGGCTGGATCCGGGCGGTGCTCACGGCCGTCGGCGTCGGCCTCGGAGTGGCACTGCTGCTGCTCACCACCGCCATCCCGAACGCGCTCTCCGAACGGCACCGGCGCGAGGAGGCCCGCCTCGACTACACCTACAGCCAGGAGGCCAAGGCCAAGGCCGACGACACCCTGGTCATCGCGGACATCGACACCGAGTTCCGGGACCGGGACGTGCGCGGCCGGCTGATGGAGCCGGAGGGCGCGAAGGCGCCGTTGCCGCCGGGGCTCGACGAGTTCCCGGCGCCGGGTGACATGGTGGTCTCCCCCGCGCTGAAGGAGCTGCTGGAGTCGGACGGCGGCAAGCTGCTGCGGGAGCGGCTGCCCTACGACATCGTGGGGACGATCGACGAGCAGGGGCTCATCGGCTCGCAGGAACTCGCCTACTACGCGGGCGCCGAGGGGCTCGCGGAGCGGATCAACGGCTCGACGGTCGCGCGGATCGACGAGTTCGGGCCGCCCGAGATGCGGCCCGAGCCGACCGACCCGGTGCTGGTGCTGCTGGTGCTGGTCGTGTTCGTCGTGCTGCTGACGCCGGTGGCGGTGTTCATCGCGGCGGCCGTCCGCTTCGGCGGCGAGCGGCGCGACCGCAGGCTCGCCGCGCTGCGGCTGGTCGGTTCGGACGGCGCGAGCACCCGGCGCATCGCCGCCGGCGAGGCACTCGCGGGCGCCCTGCTGGGGCTGGTCCTCGGCACGGTCTTCTTCCTGATCGGGCGCGAGGTCGCCGCCTCCTTCGAGGTGTTCGACATCAGCGTGTTCCCCAGCTACCTGAACCCCTCCCCGCTGCTCGCGCTGCTGGTCGCGGTGGCCGTACCCGCGGCGGCGATCCTGGTGACGCTGATCGCGCTGCGCGGCGTGGTCATCGAGCCGCTGGGTGTGGTGCGCACCGCCCGGCCCGCGCGGCGCCGGCTGTGGTGGCGGCTGCTGCTGCCGCTCGCCGGTGTGGCGATGCTCTACCCGATGGTCGGGCAGGGCCGCGACGACGGCGATTTCAACCAGTACCTGGTCGTCGGCGGTGTCCTGCTGCTGCTGATCGGCATCACCGCACTGCTCCCGTGGATCGTCGAGGCGGTCGTCGCCCGGCTCGGCGCGGGAGGGGTCGCCTGGCAGCTGGCGGTACGGAGGCTGCAGTTGAGCAGCGGTACCGCGGCCCGCATGGTCAACGGCATCGCGGTGGCCGTCGCCGGGGCGATCGCGTTGCAGATGCTGTTCGCCGGGGTGGAGGGCGACTACACCAAGGTGACGGGATACGACGTGTCGCGGGCCCAGATGCAGGTGCGGGTCCCGGACGGTGTGGAACTCTCCGACGCCGTCGCCGAGTTCGAGGACACCAAGGGCGTACGGAAGGTGTACCCGCTGTCCGAGGGCTACCTCGGGGACGCCTCCTGGAAGAAGGGTCCCGAGCGCACCGCCCAGCTGACCGTCGCCGACTGCGCGACGCTGCGGGAGGTGGCGGAGCTGCCCTCGTGCCGGGACGGCGACGCGTTCGCGGTCTCCGGCGGTGAGTACGACACCGATACGCCGGCCCTGAGCAAGCCGGGCCGGAAGCTGTACCTCGAGACGTCCGGCCCGGCCGGCACCCAGGGCGCGGACGTCTCCTGGACCGTCCCGGCGGGGCTGAAGAAAGCCCGGTCCGTCGAGGATCCGACCGGCTCCAGGCGGGGCGGCTTCCTGATGACGCCGGGCGCGATGACACCGGAGGTGGCCGGGGCCGTCAGCGGGGAGCTGTATCTCGCGGTCGACGACTCGGTGCCGTACGCCCGCGAGTACGTGCGCAACACGGCGGCGGGCATCGACCCCACGGCCGAGCCGATGAACTGGCAGGCCACCGAGCGCTCCAACCGCTTCGACTCCATCCGCACGGGGCTGTTCGTCGGCGCGACGGCGGTGCTGGTGCTGATCGGGGCGAGCCTGCTGGTGTCGCAACTGGAGCAGCTGCGTGAGCGGCGCAAGCTGCTGTCGTCGCTGGTCGCCTTCGGCACGCGGCGGCGCACGCTGAGCCTGTCGGTGCTGTGGCAGACGGCCATCCCGATCGGGCTGGGGCTGCTGCTGGCGTCGGCCGTGGGGATGACGCTGGGTGCGGTGCTGCTGCGGATGACGGCGACGTCGGTGCGGGTGGACTGGCCGAGTGTGCTGTCGATGACGGGGATCGGTGCGGGGGTGGTCCTGGCGGTGACTCTGCTGAGCCTGCCGCCGCTGCTCCGCATGATGCGCCCGGACGGATTGCGCACGGAGTAGGTTCCCGCCCGCCCGCACTCAGCCCGTCCGGCGTTTGAGGACGAGGCCCGTTCAGGGCCGAAGCGGGGGGTCTGGGGGCGCAGCCCCCAGGGGACGGGAATGGGTAGGGCGGCGGGGGCGGAATCAGCTCACGATCCGCACCGGGAGCTCGCGCATCGCATCCCGCAGCGCCGCCGCCAGCTCCTCGTACTCCGCCGCACGCGCCGCCCCCGCCCGCATCGCGAGGGCGATCCGACGGGTCGGGGCCGGCTCGGCGAAGTACCCGGTGAGGAGCTGACTGGAGCGGGTCGTCTCGACCTTGACGGCGGTCCGGGGCAGCAGCGTCACCCCGAGCCCACCCGCGACCAGCTGCACCAGCGTGGACAACCCGGCCGCCGTCGTGGTGGCCGGAACGTCCGCACGCCCCGCCTCCCGGCAGATGTCCAGCGCCTGGTCCCGCAGACAGTGCCCCTCGTCCAGCAGCAGCAGATTCAGCTCGCGCAGCGCCTCGCGCGGAATGCCCTCCCGCCCGCCGAGCCAGTGGTCCAGCGGCGTGACGAGCACGAAGTCCTCGTCGAACAGCGGCAGTTCACTCACACCCGGCACCCCGAGCGGCACCGCGAGCAGCAGCAGGTCGAGCCGGCCGCTGGTCAGCCCGTCGAGCAGGCTCGCGGTCTGCTCCTCGTGCACCTGGAGGTCGAGGTGCGGATAGCGCTCGTGGACCAGCCGCAGCACGGTCGGCAGCAGATACGGGGCGACCGTCGGGATCACCCCGAGCCGCAGCACCCCGGTGAACGGCGCCCGCACCGCCTCGGCCTCCTCCATGAGCGCCCCGACCTCCTCCAGCACCGCCTTGGTCCGCACGGCCAGCCGCTCACCGGCGGGCGAGAGCAGCACCTTGCGCGTCGTACGCTCGAGGAGGGTGACACCGAGTGTCTCCTCCAGTGCGGAGACGGCCCCCGACAGCGCGGGCTGGCTCATCCCGATCGCCGCGGCGGCGTCCCGGAAGTGCAGATGCTCCGCCACCGCCGCGAACGCCCTCAGCTGCGCAAGGCTCGGCTGCCTGCGCCTGTGACCCGCGTTACCGACTGTCACTGATAGCCACCTCCGATCAACTCGACCGAGTGTAGCTATTTCATTAATCAATGCACCCTGTGCCAGCATCGGCACAGTCCAACCCATGGGAAACACCCGCGACCCGGGTGTTTCTTCGCTGCAAGGAGAGCGTGTGCTCACTGTCGGTGACAAGTTCCCCGAGTTCGAACTGACCGCCTGCGTCTCGCTGGAGAAGGGCAAGGAGTTCGAGACGATCAACCACAAGACCTACGAGGGCAAGTGGAAGATCGTGTTCGCCTGGCCCAAGGACTTCACCTTCGTGTGCCCGACCGAGATCGCGGCCTTCGGCAAGCTGAACGACGAGTTCGCCGACCGCGACGCCCAGATCCTCGGCTTCTCCGGTGACTCCGAGTTCGTCCACCACGCCTGGCGCAAGGACCACGACGACCTGCGTGACCTGCCCTTCCCGATGATGGCCGACTCCAAGCACGAGCTGATGCGCGACCTCGGCATCGAGGGCGAGGACGGTTTCGCCAAGCGCGCCGTCTTCATCGTCGACCAGAACAACGAGATCCAGTTCTCGATGGTGACCGCGGGCTCCGTCGGCCGGAACCCGAAGGAGGTCCTGCGGGTCCTGGACGCCCTGCAGACCGACGAGCTGTGCCCGTGCAACTGGACCAAGGGCGACGAGACCCTGGACCCGGTCAAGCTGCTGGCTGGTGAGTGAGGCATGTCCCTCGACTCGCTGAAGTCCCGCATACCGGACTACGCCAAGGACCTGAAGCTCAACCTGGGCTCGGTCATCGGCAACTCCGACCTGCCGGCCCAGCAGCTGTGGGGCACGGTGCTGTCGACGGCGATCGCCTCGCGCTCGGCCGTCGTGCTGCGCGAGCTGGAGCCGGAGGCGAAGGCGAACCTGTCGCCGGAGGCGTACCAGGCCGCCAAGGCCGCCGCCGCGGTGATGGCGATGAACAACGTCTTCTACCGCACCCGTCACCTGCTGTCGGACCACGAGTACGGCAACCTGCGCGCCGGTCTGCGGATGAACGTCATCGGCAACCCGGGCGTCGACAAGGTCGACTTCGAGTTCTGGTCCTTCGCGGTCTCCGCGATCAACGGCTGCGGCATGTGCCTCGACTCGCACGAGCAGGTGCTGCGCAAGGCCGGCCTGGAGCGTGAGGTCATCCAGGAGGCGTTCAAGATCGCCGCGGTGATCCAGGCGGTCGCCGCGACCCTGGACGCCGAGGCGGCCCTCGCGGAGTAACCCCGTACGCCCCGCATCGACGACGGGCCCGTCCACCACAGCCGGTGGACGGGCCCGTCGCTTGTCGCTGCGGCTCTACGGCTCCTTCGGCTGCTCGGGCGGCGGCTGCGCCGCCGGGGGCGCGGGCGCCGGCGCCGCCGACATCGCCGTCGCGCCGTGCGGCTTCGGGGAGTGGCGTACGGCCGCCTCCTGCGAGTAGGCGCGCAGATAGCCGGCGACGGTGTTGGTGACCGCCACCAGAGGTACGGCGACGACCGCGCCGCCGATGCCGGCCACCATGCCGCCCGTGGCCACGGCCAGCACCACGGCCAGCGGATGCACCCGCACCGCGCGGCCCAGGATGAACGGCTGCAGGACGTGGCCCTCGATCTGCTGCACCGCCAGCACCACGGCGAGCGTCATCACACCGGTGAACACGCCCTGCGTGACGAGCGCGACGACCACGGCCAGCGCGCCCGAGACCACCGCACCGACCAGCGGGATGAAGGAGAACAGGAAGATGAAGACGGCGAGCGGCACCGCCATCGGCACATCGAGGAAGTAGATGCCGATGCCGATGAAGATCGCGTCGATCAGCGCCACGATCACCGTGCCGCGCACGTACGCGGTCAGCGTGCGCCACGCGGCCGGACCGGCACCGGCGACGCCCGGACGGGCCGCGGCGGGGACGAGCTTGAGCGTCCACTGCCAGATCCGCTTGCCGTCGTAGAGCAGGAACAGGGTGGAGAACACCGCCAGCAGGATGCCGGTGAGCGCCTCCACGACGACCGTGACGCCCTCCAGGCCGGCCGAGGTGATCTGCTCGGTGTTGGCGCCGACCGCCTCGCGCAGGTTCCTGGCGATCTCGTTGATCTGTTTGTCGGTGACGTGGAACGGGCTGTTGAGCAGCCAGTTGCGCAGCTCGTCGATGCCGTCCTGGATCTGGTCGGAGAGGTTGTCGATGTTCTCCATGACCTGCCAGGTCACGAACCAGCCGATCAGGCCCATGACGACGAAGCCGAACAGCGCCGTCAGCGCCGTCGCCGGACCGCGCGGCACCCCTATGCGCCGCAGCCGCGTCACCGTCGGCTGGAGCAGCGCCGTCATCAGCAGCGCGGCGACGAAGGCCAGCACCACCAGCTGGACGGCGCTGATGACCCGCATCAGCACCCAGAGCGTGCCGGCCAGCACCAGCAGCCGCCAGCCGGCCTCGGCCGCGACCCGCACCCCCCAGGGCACGGCCTGCGCGGGATCCGGCCGGGGCCTGACGGCGGGGGCGTAGTCGGGGGGCGGGGGCACCTGGTCCGTGGCCGGAACGCTCCGCGGCGCCGGCTCCTGGCCCGACCCGGCGTCCCGGTCGTCCCGGTCCTCCCGCTCCACTTCGGCGCGGCGCTGCTCCAACCGCTTGCCGACCTCGGTCAGTCGGGCTCCGACCCGGCCCAGCCACCCTGGCACTCGCGACATGATCCGTCCCTTTCCCCCGTTTCTCCCCACCACTCCCCCTGGAGTCGTCGGTCAGACCGTACATGGTGAAAGCCCCGCACCGTGGAACGGTGTGGGGCTGTGCCGGGGTGGAGCGGCGGGCCGGGCCGCGGCGCTCCTAAGGCTCTAGTACCAGCGGTTGGCCTGCCAGAACGACCACGCCTCGCAGGGGCTGCCGTAGCGCTCGTTCATGTAGTTCAGGCCCCACTTGATCTGGGTGGCCGGGTTGGTCTGCCAGTCGGAGCCGACCGACGACATCTTGGAGCCCGGCAGGGCCTGGAAGAGACCGTAGGCGCCCGAGGAGGGGTTGACGGCCTTGTAGTTCCAGCTGGACTCGTGGTCCACGATGTTGCTGAAGCACTGCCACTGTCCGGCCGGCACCATCTGGCGTGCCATGGCCTGGATCTGGGAGATGGAGTAGGAGCTCTGGACCGCGAAGTCGGACGCGTCCTTGGAGCGGCTCGCGGCGGCCTGCGCCTCTTCGCGCTCCTTGGCCGCCTTGGCTGCCTTCTCGGCGGCCTCCTTCTTGGCGACCGCGGTCTCGGCGGCTGCCTTGCGGGCGGCCTCCTCGGCTTCCTTCTTCGCGCTCGTGTCCGCGGCGATGGCCATGGTTTCGGCCTGCTGCGTCAGGGACGCGGTCTGCACCTGGGCCTGCTGGCCCGCGGGGATGTCCGCGAGCAGCGTGGTGGCGCCTGTTGCCGTCGCTTCGGCGTCGTTGTTCTGCGCGGTGCTGCCCGAGGCAACGCCGACAACGCTTCCGACAGCGGTGACCGCCGTGGCCGAGGCCACTGCGAATCCCCGGACCGAGATCCGGCTCACACGGTTTCCTTCCAGCATCGCCCGCTTCGGTGACCCTCGCGGACGCAATCGTGCCCCTGGCACTGGCCTCCCCAACTGCGGGTCACGGGAGGCACGGGCCCGGTGGGCAACTCCCGCGAGGGGAGTGCCGCGTGGTGCTCGGGCGGCATACGACGACGCTATGGAGTTGAAGCTGTGTGTTCTGTGGCGCTGTACCGCTGGGGGTACAGCTGTGTCGTATGCGGGGCCTGACAGGAGTGAGACTCTGCCGTAACCGGACGGGGCAAGGCAATTCTGCGTTGCGTGTGAAAGCTCACATGCCGTTTGGTCCAGGGGATTGTCGGAAAGCCGCACACGCGCCGACGCCGCCCGGCTAGGCTCTACGTCTTTCCCGGACGGCGCCAACTACTGCGTAACCAGCCCTTGTTGGTGTGTGTCAGGAGGTGCGGGTCAGACCTGCCCGTCCTCGAGCATTTCGGTCACAAGGGCCGCGATCTGGGACCTCTCGGAGCGAGTCAGGGTCACATGGGCGAAAAGCGGATGTCCCTTCAGCTTCTCGACGACCGCGACGACACCGTCATAGCGACCGACCCTGAGATTGTCCCGCTGCGCGACGTCATGGGTCAGAACGACCCGTGAATTGGCGCCGATCCGGGACAGAACGGTCAGCAGAACGTTCCGCTCCAGCGACTGGGCCTCGTCCACGATGACGAACGCGTCGTGCAGCGAACGGCCCCGGATGTGCGTCAGCGGCAGCACCTCCAGCATGCCGCGGGCGGTGACCTCCTCGATGACCTCACGGCTGGTGACCGCCGACAGGGTGTCGAAGACGGCCTGCGCCCAGGGGCTCATCTTCTCGGCCTCGCTGCCGGGCAGATAGCCGAGCTCCTGCCCGCCGACCGCGTACAGCGGCCGGAAGACCATCACCTTCTGGTGCTGACGCCGCTCCAGCACCGCCTCCAGGCCCGCGCACAGCGCCAGCGCCGACTTGCCGGTGCCGGCCCGGCCGCCCATCGACACGATGCCGACGTCCGGGTCGAGCAGCAGGTCCAGCGCGATCCGCTGCTCGGCGCTGCGGCCCTTGATGCCGAACGCGTCCCGGTCGCCGCGCACCAGGCGCACGTTGCCCTCGGCGGTGACCCGGCCGAGCGCCTTGCCGCGCTCCGACTGGATGGTCAGACCGGTGTGCACGGGAAGGTGCGCGGCCTCGGGGACGTAGACGTGCCCCTCCTCGAAGAGGATGTCCACCTGCTCGCCGGGCAGGGTCACTTCGGACATTCCGGTCCAGCCGGAGGCGTCCGTGATGGCGAGCTCCGCGCGGTACTCCTCGGCGAGCAGGCCGACGGAGGACGCCTTGATCCGCAGCGGGAGGTCCTTCGACACGACGGTGACGTCGAACCCCTCGGCCTGCAGATTGCGGGCGACCGCGAGGATGCGGGAGTCGTTGTCCCCCAGGCGGTAGCCACTGGGCAGCACGCTGGGGTCCGAGTGGTTGAGCTCGACACGCACGGTGCCGCCGAGGTCCCCGATGGGGATGGGGGCGTCAAGACGGCCGTGCCGCACCCGGTAGTCGTCGAGCAGGCGCAGGGCCTGACGGGCGAAGTAGCCGAGTTCGGGATGGTGCCGCTTGGCCTCCAGTTCCGTCACCACGACGATGGGGAGCACGACCTCGTGCTCGTCGAAGCGGCTCAGGGCGTTCGGGTCGGCCAGCAGGACGCTGGTGTCGAGGACATAGGTGCGCCGGTCTGGCTTGTGGCGCTTTGTGCTGGTCACCACGGAAGGACGTACCCCCTCGGATGAGGTCGGGGAGCGACGGAGCGGAGGCTGGGCCGGGAGAGTGAGACAAACCAGGCCGGTCGTCGGCCGCCCTGCGCACGCAGGGGCCGAGAACCGGCCCTCCGCTGCTTCTTCCGTGCCGTGACCGCACGGTCGGGCTGGTGCAAAAGGGCCTCCCGGGCGGACGGCACCCGCGCCGCCCGCTGAGATCCGACACCCGTGGTTCGGGTGTCGACCTGTCTGGCTTATGCCCTCGAACAAGCGCTGCCATGCCACGGCATATGACGGCGCGCCGGTGAACTCCGTGTGACGTGCGAGGTCTGCGCAGAACGTGAAGGGCCGGGCCCTCGTCCCCGGGGGCCTCGTCAGCCGCCGTAACGGCGGTGGCGGGCCGCGTAGTCGCGCAGGGCGCGCAGGAAGTCGACCTTGCGGAAGGCCGGCCAGAAGACCTCGCAGAAGTAGTACTCCGAGTGCGCGGTCTGCCAGAGCATGAATCCGGACAGCCGCTGCTCGCCGCTGGTGCGGATCACCAGGTCCGGGTCGGGCTGGGCGCGGGTGTAGAGGTGACGCCCGATCATGTCGACGTCGACGGCCTCGGCGAGCGCCTCCATCGACGTGCCCTTCTCATGGGCGTCCAGCAGCATGGACCGCACGGCGTCGGCGATCTCCTGCCGCCCGCCGTACCCGATGGCCACGTTGACCGTTATCCCGGCGACGTGGGCGGTGGCCTCCTCGGCCTCCTTGAGGGTCCGCTGCATTCCGGCGGGCAGCAGGTCGAGCGTGCCGACGTGGTGCACCCGCCAGCGCCCGTCGGCGGCGAGGGTGCGCACGACGTCCTCGATGATCCCGAGGAGCGGGACCAGCTCCTCCTTGGGCCGGTCGAAGTTGTCCGTCGACAGCAGCCACAGGGTGACGACCTCGACGTCCGTCTCGCTGCACCAGCCGAGGAACTCCTCGATCTTGTCCGCCCCGGCCCGGTGCCCCTGGGCGGTGGTGGAACCGGCGGCCTTGGCCCAGCGACGGTTGCCGTCCATGATGACGCCGATGTGCTTGGGCACCTGAGCGTGGTCCAGGTGGCCTTCCACCCGGCGCGCGTACAGCCTGACCAGCAGGCCGCGCAGCTTGTCGCGCAGGTTCACGTGATCGTCAGCCCCTCCGTACGGATCGGACAGGCGTGGCCTCGGCCGCGGTTCGGCGGCCTGCGACCCGGTGCCGGGCGCCGGCGGACCCTGTCCGTATGGCGGTCCCCGGAGGCAGAGCCTACCCCCGCGGGGGCGGGGGTCCCCAACGTCCGGGGTGGGGGGCGTATGTCAGGAGTTGCGGCGGCTGTCAGGCGTAGTGCGGCGGTACGTCGTGTGCCCGGGGCCGCTTGAACCACGCGCCGGCCGAGCCCTGGCTGAGCAGGACGACGACGGCGATCGCGCTGCCGAGCGGCACGATCCCCAGCGGGACACCTCGCGCCGTCGCACTGAGCGCGAACAGGATCTGCACGGAGGCCAGCACGATCGACGCGACCCGGACGCCGTTGCCCGCCTTCGGATACCGGAACGCCAGGACGAACAGCACCAGCGTCATCAGATACGTACTGAAGAAGCGCCCCGACGCCTGGGCACCGGCGCCGACGGCGACCAGGACGGTGAGCAGCACCCCCAGCCCGAGCGTCGCGAAGATCACCACCTGGGCGGCGCGGACGGGGCCGGGCATGGTCAGGGGTGGGGCGGGGGTGTAGGGCGACGGGGCGCCGGGCCACGGGTGGGCGTGCGGGTGCGGGTGCCCGTGGAGCTGGGCGTGTGGGTGCGGGTGCGCCTGAGGGTAGGGGCCGGCGGCCGGGGGGCCGTAGGGGCCGGGCGGCTGACCGTACGCGGGCGGCTGACCGTACGCGGGCTGACCGTGGGGGACGGACGGGCCGTAGGGGCCGGAGTGGGGAGGGGGCGGTGTCGGATGCTCGTTCGACATGCCCCGGACTCTAGCCAGCGGGCGGAGCCCGAGGGCACAAAAAACGGGCCGGTCCGTGGGGGGGAGACGGACCGGCCCGAGGGGGGGTTTCCACCATAACCCTTCGTAAGGGATGCTGCGCGCATCGGCGTGCCACAACTACTCTCCGGAACCGATCCGCGACGCCGCGATGCCCCCGGAAGCCGTCGTTCAGGGCCCTCTCGTGACCGAAACCCGACGGAAATCCGCGAAAACTCGGGGGTTGAGGGAGCCGTGTGAAGAACGTGGCGGCGTGAGGCGCCCTCGCGACAACCCTTCTGGCCGTCCCTCCGACGGGTGACCGGGGCGTGGTGCGCGCGCTTGACCCGGCCGGGCACCGCGCAGCCCCCTCCACTGCGCGGTACCACCCTGCGCAGCTTTGCTGGCGCGAATTACCTTGGTCCGAACCTACGCGAACCCGGGCAGGAAAGGCGAGCCCAGAGCCATAACGATGCGGAAACTCTGGGGACGTTCGATGTAGATGGGACAGAAGGGATGAAGAGGACGGAGATGATGGAGCCCCGATGGGTCCGGATCGGATCTAGGACGGAAACTGTCCTCCATCTCTCCTACCGTCGAACCCATGACGACGATCCCGAAGATCGCATGGCCCGAGACGAGCGCACGGAGGATCGAACGGCAGTTCTTGGCCACCCCCGCGCCGGCGGACGTACCGCTCGCCGAGGTGGTCGCCACGATGCTCGGCGCCCACGCCCAGGTCCTGTCCGCGGCCGAGCTGTCGGTGGGGCTGCGGACGGCCGGGGCGACACGGGCCGACGTACGGGCCGCGCTGTGGGAGGACCGCTCCCTGGTGAAGACGTTCGGCCCGCGCGGGACCGTCCATCTCCTCCCGGCGCACGAACTGCCCCTGTGGTGTACGGCCCTGAGCGCGGTGCCGAGGGGCGCCGGCCCGTTCCCGCCCGATGTCCGGCTCACCGAGGAGCAGGAGGAGCAGGTCGTGGCCGCGATCGGCGAGGCGCTCACCGACGCGTGCCTGACGATCGACGAGCTCGGCGAGGAGGTTGTGGCCCGCACCGGCGTGTGGGCCGGTGACCTGGTGATGCCGGCGTTCCAGGACCTGTGGCCCCGCTGGCGTCAGGTGCTGCACCGGGCGGGCTGGGCCGGCGTGCTGTGCTTCGGCCCCGACCGCGGGCGGAAGGTGACGTACACCCGCGCACCGGCCGCCGCCGAGGGCGCGACGCGGACGGACGAGGCCCTGCCCGCCTTCGTACGCCGTTATCTGCGCGCCTACGGACCGGCGACACCGCAGCACTTCGCGAAGTGGCTGGCCGCGCCGACGGGATGGGCGTCGGAGGTCTTCCGGGAGTCGGCGGTGAGGGGTGGGATCGAGGAGGTCGAGTTCGAGGGCGCGCGGGGCTGGTGGGTGGCGTCGGGGGACACGGAGTTCCCGGCGGCCCCCGCCCGGGGCCTGCGCCTCCTGCCCTACTTCGACGCGTACGCCGTCGCGGCCCAGCCGCGCGAGCGCCTGTTCCCGGGGAAGGCGTACCAGCGCGCCCTGGCGGGCGGGCAGGCCGGGAACTTCCCGGTGCTGCTGGTGGACGGAGTGGTGGCGGGCGTATGGCACCAGAGGCGCAGCGGCCGTCGCACGACGGTTACGGTCGAGCCGCTGGGACGGCTGACGGCGCGGCAGGAACGGGAGCTGGGCGAGCAGGTGGAGCTGGTCGGGGCGGTGCTGGAGGCGAGGCCGGAGCTGGTGGTCGGCGAGGTGAGGACGGGACCGCACGCGTAGGGCTACGTCTACGTCTACGTCTACGTCTACGTCTACGCCTACGGCTCTAGGCGCTCTCGGGCTTGCGTACGTCGAAGAGATGCCGGCTGCTGTGCGCGACGAACGCCCCCTCGGACTGGATCCGTTCGTGCAGCTCGCGCAACTGCGGCCGGTACTTCTCCACGCTGAAGTCCGGCACCATCCAGATCACCTTGCGCAGGAAATGCACGACGGCGGCGATGTCGTAGAACTCCATCCGCAGCCGCTCGGCCCGCAGATCGACGACCTCAAGCCCCGCCGCCTCGGCCTCCCGCCGCTCGACATCCGGATGCCGCGCTCCGCGCACCTCCTCCGGCTGCGGCCCGAGGAAGTGCTCGACGAGCTCGAAGACGCTGGCGGGTCCGACGTGCTGGGCGAAGTACCGGCCACCGGGCTCGAGCACCCGCGCGATCTCCGACCAGTGCGCCTGGACGGGGTGCCGGCTGACGACGAGATCGAAGGCGCCGTCGGCGAAGGGCAGCGGTGCGTCCTCAGGGGACGCGACGACGGCCGCCCCGTACGGCCGGAGGAGGGCGGTGGCCTTGCCGGCGTTGGGCGGCCACCCCTCGGTGGCGACGACGAGGGTTGGCCGTTGCGGGGCGGCACGAGTGAGGGCGAACTGCAGCACCTCACCGCCGCCGGTCTGAACGTCGAGGGCGGCAGTGGCGTGCGCGAGCCGCTCAGCCATGGCGGTGGCGTACCCCCAAGAGGGCCGCGCCTCGGTGGCCCGCCCCTCGAACCAGGAGAAGTCCCACCCTTCGATGGGCACGGAGACGCCTTCGGCGAGGAGATCCTCGAAGGAGCGGTCGCTGTCGGCTCGGGTGATCATGCCTCCTTCATACCTGTTCGCGTCTGCGTGTCGCCTGTCATTAAGGGCGCGCATCCTTGTGCGCTTCACTGGCGTGCGTCACCTGTGCGCCTCGCCGGCGCGGGTCGTTTGTGCCCGTCCTCGGCGACATGCGGGACCACGTCCTCCGCGACATACGGGACCACGTCCTCCGTGACATACGGGACCACGTCCTCCGCGACGAACCGCACGAAGCCTTCGGGGTCCGGCTCGTCGCCCGTGGGCTGGAGGATCACGGAATCGGCCCCGGCGTCGGCCAGCCGCCGTACCGCCTCGGAGACGGCAGCCGCGTCCCCGGCGACGCCGAGCCCGGCCTCGGACCCGACACCTTCGTCCTCCAGCTCGGCCCGCAACCGTTCGGCGGCGCCCGGCCCGGTGGCGGCGAGCAGATAGACGACGACCTTGTGGCCGCCGGTGTCACGGCCCGCGGCACGCCGCCCTTCCTCGATGAGCCGCCGCGCACGTCGCACTCCGTCCGGTGAGGTGGAGGCGGTGAGGATGGTGCCGTCGGCGGCCTCGCCGCTGAGCCGCAGGGTCCGCGGCCCGGTGGCGCCGGCGAGCACCTCGACGCCGGTGCCGGGCGGCCAGTCGAGGGCGACGTCACGAAGCGTCACATACCGTCCCTCACTGCTGACCCGCTCGCCGCGCAGCAGCCGCCGCAGCGCGACGAGATGCTCCCGCAGGAGCGTCACCGGCGATTCGACCCGGGCGCCGACCTGTGCCATCCAGTCCTGCACACCGTGCCCGAGGCCGACGATCACGCGGCCGGGGAACATCCGGTGCAGGGTGGCGGCCTCCATGGCGGTGACAGCCACGTTCCGCAAGGGCACGGGCAGCAGTCCGACCCCGACCCGCACACGCTCGCTCCACGCCAGCGCGGCGGCGGCACCGGAGATCCCGCCCTCCCGAAAACAGTCCTCCCACAACCACACTTCCTCGAGCCCACCCCGATCGGCCACGTCAACAACGGAACGAATCCGCTCAGGAGCAAGCTGAGGACGCAGGACGACACCGAGTGTGGTCATGGAGGTGTCCCTACCCGAAGGACAGGGCCGGATACCCCCTACGGTTACGACCCACCGCTCGCGCTTTCCCCCAACGGGCTCTCAAAGCTGACGCTCTCCGCGATGAGCCGCAGAATCGCCCGGTACTCCGCTCGCCGGGCGGGCGCGGTGGTGGTCAGCGTGAGCACGGCGAGCCGCCTGCAGTCCGGGTGAGGCAGATATGCGTGCACCTGGAGCAGCCGCTGCTGGGGCAGCCCGCTGCCGGCGGCGGGCGTGGACGTGGTCTCACCGAACCCGGCGGGCCCAGCGGGCAGCTCCGCGAACTCGACCTGCTCGTGCCCGGCCCCTCCCGTCACAACACGCGCGGCGGTCACGCCCCTCGGAGCGACAGCGGTATCCCTCCAGGAGACCGTGAAGAGCGAGAAGAGCAGCACCTCATCCCCTCGCCCCGGGGACCCCTGCCCCAGGTCGTCCCGGTGCAGACCGATGGAACAGTGAACGGTTCCGGTTTCGCGGAGGGCGGCCAGGAGTTGTTGACCGGTGCAGAAGGCAGCCACGAATTGCCGACGGGCTGTGTCGTCGGGCGCAGCGTCGAGAAACGGTGCGGCTGCCTCTCTCAAACTGTCGCCGGACCCGGACCAGCCGTCGGGGAGCAACGTGTCCAAGGGGAGGGGGACGAAGCCGGGAGGCTCGACGAACCACAGCTCCGCGTGAGGATCCGCAGTCGAGGGATCGAGGAGGATCGTGGGGGTGTTCATGTTCATCCTCCCTCGCGACCACTGGTACGGGGGAGAGCTGACGGCGCGTCGTTGACATGGCGCGCACCCGCACGACGCGCTCGGTCGAGGTCAGCGGGGTCCGCGTCCTCCCAGTGTCTGCGCGCCGCACGCTCGTCGAAGGCAGACGGCCGATAGAGGAAGTGCAAACGCCTGGGGGTGCTCCCGTCCCCCGAGGGCACAGCCACGACACCGAGAAATCGGGGGTCCCCGGCGAACCACAGGCAATCGAGTTGCCGTTTCAACTCGTGCTTCGTCCGTGGTCCCCCAATGCGCCGCAACCACCAGTACGAGCGATGGTGCTTCACAAACGTCAGCGGAATACCCTTTGCGGAGCGCCCGGTCGGGTCCGGAAACTCAATCCAGATCCCACCGTCTTCCGCCTCCGGATGCTCATCGATACCCCGAGGTACGCCGGTTAGTACTTGCCATGGGTACTCACGAAGGACCTGGAACATCTTGAGGGCTGCCGGAAAATATCGCAGCTGGACCACCACTCGATACGGGCCATAGACGAAGTAGGGCATGAAGAGCCACACGACCCAGTCCGGAGTCTGAAGCGACACTCCTAGCAGGATCACCCAGCCTCCTGCCCAAGCGACCAACCCAATGACGTTCAAGATGACGTGCGTTGCCCATGCCCTGCGAGTGGGCGGATGTTCCCACGCGATGGAGTAGTCGACAGCGTTCACGGCCTTCCTTTCTTCCTGGATAGGTCAGAAGGCATGACGAGCGAGGTCGTAGATAGCACCGGAGTCAAGGATGAGACGTGTGCCGTCAATGCCAGCGACAGTTCCGTCCTTGACTCCGTCGTCATCTGCGTCCACCAACTTGTTGTGAAGGCCGAATCCCGCGGTGCCGACGCCGACCACTCCGGCTGACCCCTCCAGGACCTTGGCTGCCTTTTCCGGATTACTGCTGCTCCGTACCGCGCGGGCCACTAGAGAATTCCCAAGGTCAGCCACCGTCTTTGCCTCATCCATAGTTTTCGCCCCGACAAGAGCTGCTTTGTCTCCAAGGCGAACTGCTGTAGCACTGCTCAGGGCAGCACGGACTCCGGTGTATCCACCTTTGACGACTGCTCCGAGGCCTGGCATCGATCCCACAAAGTCGGCGCCTACTGAGACCGCGTTGCTCCAGAAATCGGCGTCCAGCTCACCGCTTCGGAGTCCATCCCACAAGGACGTCCGCACCTCAGGATCGGTCAGTCTGAGGCCGAAGGCCGTCAGGCTGATCGCTGAAGATGTGAGCATGAGCATCGCCACGGTCGCCAGGCTCCACCCCAGCGGGCCGGAGAGAAGCAGAGCTGTGACGGCGATCAGCCCAGCCGTGAAGCTGAGGATGTCCGGCAGGTTGTCGGTCAGCCAGGCGAGGGACTCGTCGAACCAGCCTGGTTCCTGCGGGGCCAGTTTCTTGGTGGCCTCGCGGATCTTCTTCGCACGATGCTGCGCCTGCCGCTCGTGCTCCTCCGCCAGCCGCCTCGCCCTGCCGATCACCTTCTCGAGCTCGGCCCGCGCCTCCTCGACGTCCGACTCGGCACGAGTCCGCTCCCCCTCCGTCTTCGCGGCCCGCCCCTTGGCCCGTTCGACCGCGGCCTTCGCCTCCTCGGCGTCCTTCTCCAACTTCTTGGCCCGCCGCTGAAGGTCCTCCAGCTCCCCTTCCCAACGGCTCAACTGCCGCCCGGCCTTGCGCAGCGAACGCGCCGCGTTCCTCAAGTTCAGCGGCAACGGCCCACCGTCCAGCTGCTCGCGGAACGCGACAGCCGCATCCCCCTTCCAGCAGCTGCCGTCCAGCAGCTTGGTCACCAGATCGTGCGCGTCCTCGAGCACCGTCGCGCAAGCACCCAGCTTCTTGTGCAGCCCGCGAACGGTCTCCGTATCCCCCGGCACAGGATTGAACCCGAGATGGGGATACGCGGGATTCGGGATCCGCGGCGCCGACTGCAAACCCTGCGGCTTGCCCAGATCCGCCCGCGAGCGCGGGTCGAGCGCGGCACCGGTCCGCTCGTCCCCCGGAGCGAGGGTCACTTCCCGCCCCCGGCCTGCCTCAGCGCCTCCTCCAGCGCCTTGTCGACCTCGAGGTAACTGTCCCTGCTCTTCCCGATGATCTCCGCAAGATCCTCGGTCTGCTTCCCGATCTCCTCGGCCCCGTACTTCCAGTCCTCCTGGAAGTCCTGGCAGGCGGAGTCGAGATCATCGGTACCGAGCCCGGTGACGGTCACGTCCGCGAGCGCCTTGCGGACGCCGTCCAGCGAACTGGACGACTTCCGCAAGGACTTCATGAACCGCCCGAGCTCGTCCCCGTCGACCGCCAACCGCTGCGCCATCCGCACACCCCTCCACCAGCAACCACAGCACCGATGGGTTGAACGACACGGCCGCTCATCCGTGACGCCCGACGCCGGCGCATTGCAAGCAGGAAGGGCGCGCGCTCAGCGGTTGATCGCCTGGATCTCCTGGACCACGACGTCCTGAGTGGCTCCGAACTCGCCGTCGGGGAGGTCTCCGCCCGCACCGCCGGTGCCGGTCCACGCGATCTTCCAGGTGACCGTGGCCTGGAGCGGGAAGGTGTCGTCGCCCGAGGAACGCAGGTACTTCACCCCGCACGGGGGCGTCTGGTCCGCCTTGCCCTTGGCGTAGGGCTCGCCGATGCGGCCGTCGTTGATCTCGCAGACACCCGAGGCCGGGTAGAGCTCGGCGTCTGCGGTTCCCGGCTCGATCTTCAGAGAGACCGGCTCCGCCGTCGCCGTGGCCTCGATACCGATCGCCGGTACGGATGCGGTGACGGAGACCGGCTTGAACTCGGCGCCGTCCAGCCATGCCCAGGTCGGGAGGTTGACCTTGGTCGCCTCCGCGGGGGCCAGGGTGACCTCGGTGCCGGGGACGCGGATCTCTGAGTAGGCGAGTTCGGCGAGGATCTCCGGGGTCACGGCGTTCTCGATGTCGGCGGGAGGGGCGTCGCCCTCGTCCACCCAGAAGGGGCCGTCGTCACAGGTGTCCCAACCCGGGGGGTAGCTCTCGTTGACATACGAGTCCCACCAGTAGCCCTCGCCGGACTTGTGCTTGTTGAACGCCTTCTTCTCGTCGTTCGCGTTGTACTTCTCCCGCTGCTCGGCGTCCCACTCGTATCCGGTCGAACCGGCTTCCCAGATGGGTTCCAGGTACTTCTGCAGCTGCTCGGGGGTGTACTTGGGGGCGTACCAGCAGGGCGGCGGCGCCCAGGAGGTGGTCGAGGTCAGCGCACCCGCGCCGTCGCCGCTGCCATTCTTCGAACGGTCGAATACCACACCACCGACGGTCACCGACAGATTCCCTTTGTCGTCGGCTTGGGCGCTCTGCTCCGTCCCGCTGCGAGTACCGCCCTCGCCACGCCCGCCGGCGTACGCGGGTGCTGCGAACACCGGAACACAGACAAGTGCGACGAGAGTCGCGCTCCTGACAGACTTTGCTACGGCTGACACGCCTTGCTCCCCCGGTTCGACGCGACGTCCGTCGTCTGCCAGACGCCGTCAGCGTTCTTCTTGAGCTTGGTGTTGTAGAGGACGTAGCTGTCCTTCGTGGTCGGCGTGTTCTTGACCTTCCCGGTCTTCTTCTCCTTGATGAAGGACTTGCTCTCGTCGGAGCAGTAGGTGACATACGCATCACTGTCTCCAGTGAGGTTCACCTTGTAGTCGAAGTACCGGGTCTCGCCCACCCATGTGTGATTCTTCTTGATGTACCCCAACACATATGTGATGGAGCCACTCAGGGCCTTCTCCGTGTTGTAGAAGCCCAGCGCCTTGGTGTCCGTCGTGCCCTTGAAGATCGCCTCGTCGACGGAGTTGACGCTCAGCGTGCTGTCGGCCAGCGCCGCGTCCTTCGCCGGGTCGCCGGTCTTCTCGTACTCGAAGACGTTCTTCGCGTCGGACGGGAACGTGATCTTCGGACGCCCGGTCGAGTCCGACGCGCTCGGGCTCGGCGAGGACGACTTCTCGCTGCCCGTGTCCGCGCCCGCGATCTTGTCGCTGTCCTTGGTGGAGCTGTCGTCGTCGCTTCCGCATGCGGACAGCGTCAGGGCCGCGGTGGCGGTCAGCGCGAGCGCTGCGAGCAAGGTGGGGCGGCGGTTCACGGTCGGCTCCCGGTGGGGCGAGGCTTCTCTTGAGCGAATCCAAGCTATCCAGCGTGGCGTACGGATACCAGCGTGAACGGTGTCACTCGCGGGGTGTATGGGGCTAAAACGGGCCCATCGAGCGGCAGTTGAGCAGTAACGGTTGCGTAACACGGTGGAGGCGGCAGGGTGGGCGTTGGTGTTCGAGGGTTTGCGGTGAAGGAGGGGGCTGTGGGGCGTTGGCGGGACGGGTCCGGGGTGTTGGTCGTCGGGTCGGAGGGCGGTGAGGTTCGGGTACCGCTCGAGATCGCTTCGTCCTATCGCGCCCGGACCAGAGGGCTGTTGGGGCGGGAGTCGGTCGAGGGGGCGTTGCTGCTCACCCCTGCCAACAGCGTGCACACCTTTCGGATGCGGATGCCGATCGATGTCGCCTATCTCGACCGGCGGCTTCGGGTGATCGCCGTGCGGACCATGCGGCCGGGGCGGCTGGGCCTGCCGAGGGTGCGGGCCCGGCACGTGGTGGAGGCCGAGGCCGGGGTGATGGAGGGGTGGGGGCTGAGGGTGGGGGCGCGGGTGGAGGCCGTCGTGTGAGTCGCGTTCCGGGCGCTCGGCGCGTTCAGCGCGTTCAGCGCGTTCAGCGCGTTCAGCGCGTTCAGCGCGTTCGGCGCGTTCGGCGCGTTCGGCGCGTTCGCCTTACTCCTCGTCGGGGAGTTCCTCGATCGGGTGAGTGGTGATCAATCCCGTCAGGGTCATGGGGGCGTCGCCGTCGGACTGGTTGAGGGAGAGGGACAGCCAGCGGTGGGGCGTGTCCGAGGGGCGGGGCGGGTGCACGGGGCCCCAGACTCTCAGGTCGCCGTAGCAGTCCATCGCGGCCAGGGTGCGGAACGGCTCGGGGAGAGGGGCGCCCGTGTGGTGACGGAAGAGGGGGACGCGCATGCTGACGGTGCGGTGGGGGCCCCAGCGCTGGTCGAGTTCCGTCGTCAGGGCGGTCAGGTGGGACTCCGCCTCCTCCTCCGCCGCGGTCCAGTCCTCGCCGTACACGCCCGTCAGCCATGCGCCTTCCCAGAGGGGCAGGAGCAGGAAGCCCTCGCCCCGGGTGCCGGCCCATTCGCCTGTCACCGGGTCGCCCTCCGACGTCGTCGGGCCCGAGGCGGGGACGGGGGCGCTCAGCGCCGTGTCCAGGGCCGACAGGGCCTTCGCCTTGTCGAAGGGCTCCCCGGCGAGGACGGTCACAGGGTGGGCCTGTTCATGGGCTGGGGCAAGGGGTCCAGGGCGCCGGACGCCTTCAGGGACACGTACGCGCCGACCACCGCGTCCGTGTCTCCCGGGTGTGTGACGGACAGAAGGGCGCCGAGAGGGCCGTCGGCTGCGGGGAGTTGGCGGACCGTGGGGGCCAGGGTCGCGGGGACGCGGCTCGCTCGTGTCGGGGACAGGTAACCCACCCAGCCGATCGACGGTGTGCCGATCTTGAAGCCCGCTTCCTTCTTCAGGGCCGCCGTCACGGCGCGGTCGCTGACGTCTCCGTAGTCCGGGTGCCAGGTCTCGGCCACGGCGGCGAGGAGGTCGGCGTCGGGGAGGCGGGCGTCGTCCGGGGCGACGATCGTGGCCACCAGGGACTGGAGCAGGTACTGCGGGGTGCCGCCGGCCAGGACGGCGATCTCCAGCTTCCAGCCGGGGGCCGGGTCGGCGGCGAGCAGCCGGAGCGAGGTGCCGTCGGCGGCCGACCAGTCGTCGGCCGACTGGGCTGCGCGCAGGGCGTCCAGGAGGGACTTCTCGTCGGGCTGGAGGGGCACGGACTCGGTGGTGCGCCAGGTCCATGCGCCGTCGTCCGCCTTCCTCCGCACGGCGGCCGGGAGCAGCTCGGCGAAGCGCGTCAACGTCGTGCTCCAGCGCGCGGCGAGCGCCTCCGTCGACTCCTGCCGGGGGCCCCAGAAGCCCCGCACCACTCGTCGCATGTCCGTTCTGCCTCTTCCGTCTCGTCGTAGGAGCTCTTACGTCACCTTAGGACGCCCGGGTCCGCAGGCCCCGCCCCGTCAGTCGAACGCCTCGGGTTTCCTGTCGCCGGCGACCGGTTTGGGCGCGGTGTGGACGACCTCGATGTCCAGGCCCGCGTCCTCGAAGGCGTCCCGGGCCGCATCGGCGACCTCCTCGTTGGAGAAGTGCCACTCGACGGGCTTGCCCCGGGCGGCCTCGGTCTGGCGGCGGGCCTCGGTGAGCAGGCGCTCCCGGCCGGAGGGGGTGAGTTCGGTGCGGTCGGCGGTCAGGAAACTGTCGTAGCCGTTCTTGGCCTCCAGGTAGGTCTGGCGGGAGGAGTCCCAGCCGTCGAACTCGACGTCCGGCACGTCCGGGTCGGTGTGCGGGACGACGTACTCGTAGCCGCGCTGCGTGCCGGTGACCTGTTCCTGGTAGCGCAGCCAGGACTCGTTCTTCCAGCCCGGCTTGGGGTTGCGGTCGCGGCTCGCCCAGAAGCCGTCGCCGTTGTCGGCGTCGCCGTACGTACGGCTCCGCAGGTCCTCCGCCCAGTCGGGCGGGTTGTAGTTGCGCGGGTCGCTGGTGTCGTTGCGCTCGGGGTCCGGCCACTGCTTCTTGTTCTCCAGCGCCTCCCGGGCGCGCTGCGGCTCCTCGGCGCGCTTGCGCTCGAGGTAGGCCTGGCGCTCGTGTTCGCGGGCCTCGCGCGCCTGCTCCTGGGCCTCCTCGTCGCAGCCGCCCTCGGCGAGGACGACGTACGGGGTGCGGGTCGGGGCGGCGGCGAGGACCTCCGTCGCGCCCGGGTGCATTCCGGGGGCGGGGGCCGTGGGTGCGTCGTCGCCGTACGGGACCCTGCGGGGCGGGGCGGAGATGGTGCAGCCGGTCCTGCGGGCCGCGTCCTCCGCCTCGTCGGCGGCCTCGTCGGCGCGGCGGGCCGCGTCCTCCAGCGCGTCCAGGTCGCCGGCCTCGGCGGCGCGCCGTGCGTCCTGTGCCGCCTCGGCCGCGTCGTCGGCGATGCGGCTCAGCCGGCCGAGGGTCCCGAGCTTCTCGACGATCTTGGCTTCGCCGTAGCCGGGGATGAAGAGGGAGCCGACGTTCCACAGGACGGTGGTGACCGCTCGCGTCTCGTTGCCGCTGTTCCACTGGTCCACGACGTCGTCGCCGATGAACATGTCGAACAGGACCGTGCCACCGGTGTCGAGGGAGGCGCCGCCCCAGTCCAGGATCGCGCCGAAGTAGTCGCCGTCGTCCCACTTCTGGCGGGCGTCGGCGGTGTTGTTCCACCACTCCTCACCGAGCGAACTGCCGTAGTCCATCAGGCCGTTCCAGGTCTCGACCGGGTTGGTGATCGTGTCCCACATGCCGGTGAGGTCGCCCCAGATGCCGTCGACGAAGAGGCCCTCACCTACTTGCTTGAGCTGGTCGCCTGCGCAGCCGAAGAAGGCGCCGAAGCCGGAGAAGCAGCCTTCGTCGTCGCCCCCGTCGCCCTCTTCGCCCTCTTCGCTCTCTGTGTCGTCGCCGTCTTCCCCTTCGTCCGTGGTGGGGTCCTCGTACGGGGGCTCGTCGATCTCGTCCGCGGCGGCTACCGGGTCGGCGACGTCGGGGTCGGAGTCGTCGCCGGAGCCGGTGTCGCCGTCTTCGCCGGTGCCGGTGCCGGTTCCGGTTCCGGTGTCGCCCCCGTCGCCGGTGCCGGTGTCGCCGTCGTCGCCTGCGGTGCCGTCCGGCTGGCCGCCGCCGTCGTCAGCTGTTCCGTCCCCGGGTCCGTCCCCCGGCTCGTCCCCGGCGTTCACCTGGCCGTCGCCGCCCTGGGGTGCGGGGCACGCCGTGCCGGTGACCCGGCAGATCTGGGACTGGATGCCGGTGAAGATCTGCGTGCCGAGTCCGCTGACGACCAGCGCGGTGATGATCGCGGCGACGACCGCGATCAGGCCCGCGTACTCCACCGCCGTCTGCCCCTCGTCCCGGCGCCAGCGGATCATGCGGGCGAGGGAGAAGGGGCGGCGCGCCGCACGGTCGCCTTCCGGGAGGCGGTACCAGGCGCGGCTCTCGCGCCGGGTGAGGAACCAGAGGATCAGGACGGGCAGGAGCAGCTGGGTGGCGCCCCGTGTCGAACCCCCCGCGAGGTTGGAGATCGAGCCGAGGATCAGCCACGCCTGTACGGCGATGAGCGCGCCCCACGTTCGCTGACCGCCGCCCTGCCGCGTACGGCGGGCCAGCCACCAGCCGAGGGTGCCGGGGGCGGCGGCGTACGCGATCAGGGCGAGGACACCGCCGTCGACCGCGTCGTACGAGCTCGCCGTGAGCAACAGGCCGAGTCCGCCGATGACGGTGACCACGAAGAGGGTGTGGACGAGGACCAGGGCGAGGGAGAGCGGCCTCGGTACGGCGGCGCGGCGTCCGGAGGGCCCCGACGGCGGCAAGGCCGACCCGCCCGCGGCTATGCCACCGCCCCCGCCGACTCCCCCGACCGACGCCATGCCCACTCCCCCTCAAGTCCCCGACGAGTGCGCCCCGTTCGCTTCCGGCACACGTCTCGTGGCGAGCGTAGGGAGGGAGCGCCGGGACGACATGGGCCCGTGGGCCCAATGGGGAGCCCAAAGTCGCCTGTACGTCGTTCTACGTCGTGATCGACGGCAGGCTGACGGCATGAAGCCGACGATGCCGGCGGAGAAGAGGCCGGCCGCAGCCGCCAGGGCCAGGGCCAGGAGAAAACCCGCTGATCATTCCGTAGGAGGCGGGCAGCCGGTATCGGTCCGTACGTCGGCTCCAGGAATCACGGGTGGCTTTGACTTCCCTCCATCTGTGGACATCCGGTGTTGGCGGTCCATGAGGTGGGGTTTGGGTCGTATCGGCCCACGGGACAGGGCAGTTGCGCCATGCTGTGGACCTCGCTGAGTTGAGGGGGCACGGAACGATGGGTGAGGGAATCCCGCTGTCCAAGGCGCTGGCGGAGTTGCGGCAGGAGTTGTATGCGGCGCAGGCCGAGGGGGCCGGGGAGCAGTTCCGGTTCGAGGTGGAGCAGGCGGAGCTGTCACTGGAGGTGGAGTTCCGGCGGGACGGCAACGGCGCGGTGAAGGTCGAGGTCGGTGCCCTCGGCGCCAAGGTCGGAGCGGACGCCGGTGGCGGACTGGGCAGTACGCGGCGGCAGGTGCTGACGCTGACGCTTCAGGTGCGTGACGAGGCACTGGGCGGGGAGCGGGCCCGGATCCGCCGCACCGCCGGAGGGCTGGACGGCGAGGAGGGTGGTTCGACGGAGCCCGGCCCGGACGCCGGCCCCGCGGAGGGCGCGGCGTCACGGCCGTGGGAGTCGTGAGGTGGATCCGCGGCGGCTGGTCCTGGTGCGCACGGGCGGTCCGAGCGGGGCGGGGTCCGGCTACCTGGTAGGGCCGCGGCTGGTTCTGACGGCGCTGCACGTCGTGCTCCAAGGGCGCCGGTGGGCGGCGCGGGTGTCGGCCCGCGTGGGTCATCCCCGTTACGGGGATCTCGTGCACAGACGCGCCCAGGTCTGCTGGCCGGACGTCGAGCACGGCATCCCGGCAGACGACGCCTTGGACGTCGCTCTGTTGTGGCTCGACGAGCCGGTGCCGAGCCCCGGAGGTCCGGTGCGGTGGGGGCGGCTCGGCGGCGTCACCCCGGTGCCGTTCGAAGGAGCGGGTTTCCCCGCGTTCGCGGCGGACGACGGGAACGAGGCACAGGTCGAGTATCTGCGCGGGGACCTGCCGGTGGTGTCCACCGGGTCGTCGGGGTGGGTGCTGGACTGCCCCGTGTGGCCGGCGCCCCGGGGTGACGGGACACGGCCGTGGGCGGGTGCCTCGGGTTCGGCGATCTTCTGTCACGGCCGGCTCGTCGGGGTGGCGGTCGAGGACGACCGGGCGATGGGCTGGCGTCGTCTGCATGCCGTTCCCGTCCACGAGGCCCTGAGCCTTCCCGGCTTCGCCGACCTCGTCGACCGGCACGGACACCCTGGTACGACCACCGCCACGGAGGAACTGACCGCCGGGAGCGGAGCGGCAGCCGGAGGGGCCGAAGCGATGTGGCCGGTGGAGGTGGGACCGGTGCCGCCCCTGGCGTCCGCCTTCCAGCCGCGTCGGCTCCTGCGCGAGCAGGTCGACGGGGCACGGGCGGGTGGCGGGTCGGTGGTGCTGACGCAGGTCCTGTCCGGCGGCGGCGGAGTCGGGAAGACCCAACTGGCCGCCGCCTACGCCGTCGACGCAATGAAGCAAGGCGTCGACCTGGTGGTGTGGGCGACGGCGACCGAGAGCCAGCAGGTCATCACCCAGTACGCGCAGGCCGCCGCCCGCCTCCGGCTGCCCGGCGTGAGCGGACAGGACCCGGAGGCCGACGCCCGGACCTTGCTGGAATGGCTCGCCACCACGCGACGGCGATGGCTGGTGGTCCTGGACGACATCGCTCACCCCACCGCGCTCAACCGCTGGTGGCCCGTCAGCCGCACCGGCACCGGCTGGGTCCTGGCCACGACCCGGCTGAAGGACGCCCGCCTGACCGGCAACGGCCGCACCCGCGTCGACATCGACGTCTACACCCCCGACGAAGCCACCGCCTACCTCCGCGCCCGCCTGACCGACGACGACACGGGCCACCTCCTCGACGGTCACGTCCCGTCCCTCGTCGAGGCCCTCGGCCGACTACCGCTGGCGCTGAGCCATGCCGCCGCCTACATGATCAACGAAGAGCTCACCTGCGGCGCGTACCTGAGACTCCTCACCAACCGGCGGACTCGCCTCGAGCAGCTCCTGCCGGAGACCGCCGACACGGAGGGCTACGGGCGGCAGATCACGACCACCCTCCTGCTCACCCTGGACGCGGTCCGGTCAGCCGACCCCACCGGCCTGGCGCTCCTGGTGCTCCGCCTCTCCGCCCACCTCGACCCCAGCGGCCATCCCCATGCCCTCTGGGCCACCCCACCCCTGCTCGACTACCTCTCCACCCACCGCACTGCCCGGACCGCCGGCACCGCCACCTCTCCGCAGACCACGGCCAACGAGGCCCATACGGCCCTGCGCCTCCTCCACCGTTACGCACTCCTCACCTGCGACACCCGCGACGAGCCCCGAGCAGTCCGCATCCACGCCCTCACGGCGCGCGCCGTACGCGAGAACATCCCGCACCCCGATCTCCCCCTGCTGGCAAAGGCCGCCGCCGACGCGCTTCTCCACGCCTGGCCCGTGGTCGACCAGCCCCACACGGACCTCGCCACCGCTCTGCGTGCCAACTCCGAGGCCCTGGCCGAGCACGCGCTCGACCACCTCTGGCACCCCGAGGGACACCCGGTCCTCTTCCGTGCCGGCAGAAGCCTCCTCGACGCGGGCCTGATCGACGCCTCCACCGCCTACTGGGAGAACATGACCGCCGACAGTGAGCGGCTGCTGGGCGACGACCACCCCAACACCCACACCACACGCGCCAACCTCGCCACCTCCCACTGGCAGGGGGGCCGCACCAGCGCAGCCATCGCCATCGAGGAGCGGGTGCTGGCAGACCGCGAACGCCTGCTGGGCAACCACCACCCCGAAACCCTCACCGCACGCGCCAACCTCGCCGCCTCCTACTGGCAGGCGGCACGCACCGACGAAGCCATCGAAATCTATGAGCAAGTGGTGGCGGACCGCGAACGGCTGCTGGGCGACCAGCACTATGAGACCCTCATCGCACGGGGCAACCTGGCCGCCTGCTACTGGCAGGCGGGCCGAACCGACGAAGCCATCGAAATCCATGAGCAGGTGCTGGCGGACCGTGAACGGCTCCTGGGCAACCACCACCCCGAAACCCTCACCGCACGCGCCAACGTCGCCACCTCCTACTGGCAGGCAGGACGAACCGAGGAAGCCATCGAGATCCAGGAGCAGGTGCTGGCAGACCGCGAACGGCTCCTGGGAGACAAGCATCCCGAGACCCTCACCGCACGCGCCAACCTCGCCTCCTCCTACCGGCAGGCAGGACGAAACGACGAAGCCATCCATCTGCTCGAGCAAGTGGTGGCCGACCGCCAGCGCCTGCTGGGCGACTACCACCCCAACACCTTCACCGCACGAATCGCCCTCGCGGCCTGGCGCGGTCACACGGGAGGGAACGGGGAATCCGGCGAGCTGCCATCCGTGGAACCGGAGTGACTGCGGATACGTCCGCCCGGTCCCGTCCCGGCCCCGTGCACGGGCCATTCGCCGGCGCACGGGGTCGGCAGGCGAGGGAAGAAGCGAGCGGCCCGGCGGTCAGTTCTCTGCGCGGGGGAAGGACACCTCCACCCGGCGGTTCTTCTTCCGGCCGGCCTCTGTCGAGTTGTCGGCGATCGGGTACTGCTCGCCGTAGCCACGTACCTCGTAGGTGATGCCGGAGTCGTTCAGTTCCTGATCCAGGACGCTCTGTACGGCGTTCGCCCGCTTGCGGGACAGCACGTCTCCGTGGGCGGAGGAACCCAGGTTGTCCGTGAAGCCGAAGACCCGGATCTTCGTCGCGTTCTGGGTCTTGATCTCCTCCGCGATCGACGCGATGCGGGACTTCGCCTGTGCACTGAGTTTCGCGCTGTCCTTCGGGAACAGCACCTCCGCCTGGAGCGCGAACTTCACGTCCGAGTTGGTGTCCTCGCGCCGTTCGTCACCGCTCTGGTCCTCCACGACTTGCTTGATGTCGAGGACTTTGGCTTCGGCGAGGGTGGCGCCGTCGGGGAGCTTGAGGTCCGGGTCGTTGGGGTCCACTTCCACGGGGGCCGAGGCCGTGGCTTCGGTGCCTGGGGGGACGCTGGGGGCGTCGTCGGCGTGGGCTACTCCCGCACTGGTGATGAGGAGGGTGGCCACAGCTCCGATGACGGTCAGGCGGGTGTGAGTCATGCTCGGCCTCACCCGGAGATCTGGATCGTGGCGCTGGCGAACGTCGGAAGTTGGAAGGTGACTTCGGATGCGTTCGTCGGCGGCGAGGGGAACTGCATGAAGACAGGGATCGACGCGCCCGACTTGATGCGCGGCATGTCGGTGGTCGTCAGAGGACGGCCGTCCGTATCCCGCAGAACGTAGTAGCGCTTCTTGTTGGCGGAGTCGACGAGCGTCGCGCCACCCAGTGACTCTCCGTGCCGGATAATCTCGGTTTCATCTCCGCGCGTCTCGATCGGTACGCGCACGGTCTGGGATCCGTCGTTCTTGATCTCACCGCTCACCGTGACAAAGCCACCAGCGTCCCGAGCAGCAGACGTGATCTTGAGGATCAAGCCGTCCTCGCCCTTGAGCTCAGCCAGAACGTCGTCCTGCCCCTCCTGAGGACTCTCGTTGGATCCGGCGTCGTTGGAAGCGGAGGACGACGTGTCGGGCTTCTTGTCGTCGTCTCCGCCTCCACCGCAGCCGGCCACGCCGAGGGTCAATCCGGCCACAGCGGTCAGCACGACCATCCCCCTGCGGGCCTTCGTAGTGAACCGCATGCTCATGCCTCTGCTTCCTTCATCACTCGTCGTTCGCTTTTCAGTCGGCCAGGTGGACGTCGAACAGGTCCTCGGGTTTCGGCAGCAGATCCTTCGGGCCCTTGGGGTCCAGCTTCCACGGCTCGCCCTTGCAGGTGAGGAGAGGCAATGTGTCGCCCCCCGCCTCCCATCCTTGGAGGTCGAACTCGCAGCGCGGCTCGATCACAGCAGTGGCGGATTCCTTGGAGTACTTGTTCTCCGTACCGGGGACGATGGAATCGCCGACTGGCTCTTCGGTGGTCGCCTCGACCGTGTACGCCAGCGGCCCCGCTGGTGCACATGTGACGGTCGCGTCGTTCTGCGCTGCGAGCTGGTCCGCCCGCCAGCACGACGGGTCGAGATTCACTCCCTCACCGTCGAAAATCCCCTGCCACTTGGTCGGGTCGAGGAGGTTCTGCTGCCACTCACCGGCGAGCTGGTCCCGCCTGTCCTGGGCCGCCGCCAGAGCTGCCGCATCTGCGGCGGTCTGCGCATCGTTCCGATTTGCCGCGGCCTGGCCGACCGCGAAGTATGCGAACGCGAGGAAGAGCAGGCCCCCCACCACAGTGATGTAGATGGGGAATGCCTGCCCTGCGTCGCCGTGGCGAATACGTCGGATCAACCGGTGATCTCGTCGATCTTGTCCGTAATCGCCTCGAAGATCGTCTCGCCGATGTCCGTCCCCGTAATCGCCAGCACGATCGCCACGACCACCGCGATGATGCCCAGGTACTCCACCGCGGTCTGGCCCTTGTCGTTGCGGGCGGCGCGGGACTGGAGGTATGCGACCGTCGTGTTGATCCAGTTGCTCATGGTGTTCCCCTCCGGCTGACGCGGTTGCGGCTGCCGTCGTCTTCTTCGCGGTGCCGCTTTCGACACGAGCAACGTAGGGCCGGACACCCCGTGCGCCAGAGGGTCCCAGGGCCCAATCGCGGGCCCAATCCGAGGCCCAGGTCTTCTTCTGCATGGTCGTCAGCCCACCCCTCGGCCCGGGCCCGGTGCCGTGCCCAGCCACTTGGCCGCCGCTTCCGAGCGGCTGGTGCTGTGGAGCTTGGCGAAGATGCGGTTGATGTGGTTCTTGACCGTCTTCTCGCTGATGAAGCAGGTGGCGGCGATCTGCTGGTTGTTCATGCCGGACGCGATGAGGTCCATGATCTCCGCCTCCCTGGTGCTCAGTTGGAACCTCGACCTGTCAGGAACGGCCGGGCGGCCGCCTGTCCACCCAGACGACGACTGTGCCATATCCGGTTGCACTTGCGAAAGGTTTTCTGAAGAAATGGGCGGGGGCGGGATATGAGGAAGGCCGATAACGGGCGAACTCGCTTCGTGCGCAGCCGGAGAGCGGCCCACGTCGTCCGGGAGGCGGCCGGGTCCGCGCGGCCCCTCGCGCAGTTGCGCCAGCAATGCTCCGGCCGCTGTCGGGGTGAAGTGGGGCCTGCCCTCCTTGATGTCCCGTACCGCCGACACCAACTGGTCGGCGGTGAACTCGCCGTGGACCAGGTAGCCGCCCGCTCCCCTGCGCAGGGCCTCCTGGACGATCTCCGACTCGCGGCTGTACGTCAGCATCATCACGGGGGCTATGTCCACCAGGTACGGGAGGGCCGAGAGGCCGTCCACGCCCGGCATGCGGACGTCCAGCAGGACCACGTCCGGGCGGTGTTCGTGGGCCGCCTCGTAGGCCTGCCGTCCGTCCGCTGCCTCCGCCACGACCGTGATGTCCTCACGGCCGGAGAGCAGGGCGGTCAGGCCGGCGCGGACCACCGGGTTGTCGTCGGCCACGACGACGCGAAGGGGGGCGGGGGGCGGGACGTTCTCAAAGGGGTTCGGCGGTGGCTGCATGGGGGCGGCCTCCTCTGCGGGCGTGGGGGACGTCTTCATCGGGTTCACCGGGACTGCCGGTGCGGGTGCCGGGGCGGCGGAGCCTCGGCCGAGGCTGACGTTGATGCTGATGCTGATGCTGATGCCGAGGCTGAGGCTGAGGGCTGGGTCGTAAGCGCTCCCAGCGGGAGGTCCAGGCGGACCTCCGTGCCGCACGGATGCGAGCCGCGGCCGATGCGGATGCGGGCGCCCACCGAGGCGGCCCGTTCGACCATGCCGAGGAGGCCGAAGTGGCCCGCCCGGCGGAGTTGTTCGAGATCGGTGCCGGGCGGGAGGCCGCGGCCGTTGTCGTAGACGCTGATGCGGAGCAGGTCGCCGTGGACGCCGGCGCGGACCTCGACCTTGGTCGGTGCCGCGTGGCGGTGGGCGTTCTCCATCGCCTCCGAGGCGATGGTGAGGAGTTGGCGGGCCACGGCCGGTGGGACCGGGGGGACGGTGTGGTGGCCCGTGGGGTGGTAGGTGACCGGGAGGCCCGTGCGGGTGGCGAAGTCGCGGGTACGGGCCGCCAGTTCCACCAGGACGTCCGTGCCCTGGGCCGGGTCGGACTCTCGCCGCAGGTCGGCCAGGAGTTCGCGGGATTCCGCGGCGGCGCGGCGGGCCGAGCGGGCGACCAGGTCGGCTTGTTGCCGGACCACCGCCGGGTCCATGTCGGGTGAGCCCGCTGTGGTGGCCAGGCCGTCCGCGGCCAGGGCTACGCCGTGCAGGGTTTTCGCGACCGAGTCGTGCATCTCCCTGGCCAGGCGGGCGCGTTCCGCGCTGACCGCCTCCGTCACCGCCAGGCGGGCCTGGACCGTGGTGAGGGCGCGGGTTGCCTCGCCGAAGTGGAGCATGAGGTTGCGGAGGCTGGAGCCGACCGCGCCCGCGACCACGCAGAGGCCCGGGAGCAGGAGCGTCTCCGCCGGGCCTGCGGCCGTGTCCTCCACCGTGGCGTAGACGAGGAGGAGGATCAGGGACTGGAGGGAGGCGAAGACGGCGGCGCCTCGCCAGCCGTAGACCAGGCCCGCGAGGAGGGGGGTGCAGACGCTGACGTACGCGAGGGTCGTGTCGGGGCCTGCGGAGATGAGGAGGAGGGCGCCGAAGAGGGTGTCTGCGGCGAGGAGGGTGGGGTGGCGCAGGAGGAGGGGGCCGAAGCGTTCCCAGTCCCGGAAGAGGACGTAGGACGCCATGAAGGTGAGGACCACGGCGATGGCTACGAGGTGGGTGCCCCAGCCCGGGTTGGCGTTGAGGAGGGCGGCGGGGGCCGCGAGCGCGATCATCGCCAGGCGGAAGCCGAAGGTCTGGCGGCACAGGGCTTGCAGGGCGTTGACCTGGATGTCCACGTCGGGTGCGGGGAGTGGGGCGTGTGCCCGGTCTTGGGCCGGGTGTTCGTTCCCACCAGCACCACGCGTGCGGCTTTCGTGGTCGGGTGCGGGTGGCCCCTGTGGGGCGTGCTCGCCGTCGGCGGCCGACCGTTCCCGGCTCCGGTAAGCGTCTTCCTGCTTCTGTCCGTTCTCCCCCGCCCGGTCCTTGACACCCCCCACCGGCTCCCACCCCGGCGGCAGCGCGGGCGTCACCGTCGTCACCGGGATGTCCGGGGCGCCCGTGCGGGCGTGGGGTGGCAGGACCGTGCCCGCCGGGGGTGTGGTGATCTCGGGTGTTCTGACACGTCGGCGCAGCAGACCCGCCCCCGTGCCCGAGCCCTTCTCTTCCCTCGTCGTCATGTCACCCCTCCCCCGTCCTACTCCCCCGTGATCGAGCCGAAGTCCGTGCCCGAGCCCAGGATCAGGCCGGCGCCCAGCAGGATCATCGTGGCCGGGACCATGAACGTGGTGATCATCATGGTGGCCTTGGGGACCGCCCGGGCCGCCTTCCTGCGGGCGTTCTGAGCGTCCGTGCGGCGCATGTCCTTGGCGAGGGCCACCAGGGTGTCGACGATCGGCGCGCCCAGTTCCTCGCCCTGCTGCAGTGCCGTGACGAACATCGCGACCTGCTCCGAGTCGTTGCGTCGCCGCAGCTCCGCGAAGGCCTGGCGGCGGCTCATGCCCAGGTCCATCTGGCGCAGCGTGATGCGCAGTTCGTCCGCCCAGGGGCCCTCGTACTTCGACGCCACCCGGTCCAGGGCCTGACGGAAGCCCAGGCCCGCGCTGACCACCACCGCCAGGACGTCCAGGAAGTCCGGCAGCGTGCGTTCGATGACGTCCTTGCGGATGCGGATCGCCGACCAGATGCCGACCTCCGTCCAGAACGCGCCGAAGGCCAGGAGCAGCAGGGCCACGAAGAGCTGGCCGCGCATCAGGAAGACCAGGAAGCCCAGGCCGCCCAGGACGCCGTAGACCGCGCGGCGGGCCGCGTAGCGGTCGATCGTCAGGCCGCCCGGGTTGCCCGCCAGGTCGATCTTGCGGCGGTACTTGGCGACCTGCTTGGGGCCCATGATGCGCAGCACGGCGGGCGCATAGCGCATGCCGAGGCGGTCGACGAGGGAGTCCACCGCGCCGGTGCGGGTGGAGCCGACCTCCAGGGCGAGGACGAGGTCGCCGGGCAGTTTCGCCTCGGCGCGGTACATGCGGATGCCGGCGAAGATGCCCCAGACGCCGAGGCCCATGAGAAGCGCGAGCAGCAGACCCATGACGACTCCCTCCTCAGACGTCGATGCGGGACAGGCGGCGGATGAGGACGAAGCCGACGGCGTAGAGACCGAAGGCGATGATCACCGCGGCCTGGCCGGCCGGGGAGCCCGTCATGCGTTCCAGGGCGCCGTCCTTCACGCCGTTCATCAGGAAGAGCGAGCCGACGCCCAGGACCGGCACCGCGTACGAGGTCATGTTCACCTGGGACAGCTGGGTCCGGACCTCCCTGCGCGTCTCCTTGCGTTCCTCCAGCGTGTCGGTGAGGTTCCGCAGGGCGCTGACCAGCTGGCCGCCCGCCCGGTTGGACAGCACCAGCGTCGTGACCAGGACGACCAGTTCGCGGGAGGGGAGGCGGTCGGCGAGCTCTCCGAGGGCGTCGTCCATCGACGCGCCCACCGCCAGCTGGTTGGCGACCTTCGCCAGTTCCTCGCCCGCCGGGGCCTCCAGTTCCTCCGCCGCCATGCCGATGGCCGTGCGCAGGGCCAGGCCCGCCTGGGTGGCGTTCGCCAGGATGCGGGCCAGCTCGGGGAGTTGGTTGATGAACTTCTCGATGCGTTTCTGGCGCTGCCAGTTGAGGAACTGGATCGCCACCCAGATGCCCAGCAGGCCGGCCAGCGGGCCGAAGAAGGGGGCCAGGGTCGCCTGGCCGATGAGCCACAGGCCGGCGATCGTGGCGAGCATGTAGACGAAGAACTCGCCCGGGGTGATGTCCAGGCCCGTCGCCGCCAGACGCAGTTCCAGTGTGCGGCCGAGCTTGGTGCGGCGCAGGCGCCGGTCCAGGGCGAGGAAGTGGCGGCGGCGGCCGAGGACCGGGATCTGGCCGGTGGCCGTGAGACGGTCCACCAGCGCCTGCCGCTGTGCCCTGCCCATCGCGTACGAGTGCACGCCGACGACCGCGAGGACGCAGGTCAGCAGGGTGATGCCGGTGGTCAGCGTGATCAGGTTCTGCAGATCCATGGGGAGTGGTCCTACCTGGCTTCTCGGGTGGCGAGCTGGTCGGCGGAGTGGGCGACGCCGAAGGCCTGGGGAATGGGCTGGCTCGCCATGTAGAGGCGGTCGGCGGTGCGGCGCGGGAGCGGGAAGTACTCGAAGGCGCCGTAGATGCGGCCGTCGGCGGCCATCGGCTGGGCGTTGAAGCGGGCGGCGGTGGCCAGCCGGTACGGCTCTCCGCCGTGGCTCTCCAGCAGGGCGATCTCGGTGATGCGGCGGGCGCCGTCGGCGAAGCGGGTGAGCTGGACGATGACGTCGACGGCGCTGTTGATCTGGTCGTGGAGCGCCACGAAGGGGATCTCCACGTCGGACATGGAGGCCAGCGTCTGCAGACGCATCAGCGCGTCCTCGGCGCTGTTGGCGTGGACCGTGGCGAGCGAGCCGTCGTGGCCGGTCGACATGGCCTGGAGCATGTCCAGGGACTCGCCGCCGCGGACCTCACCGACGACGATGCGGTCGGGGCGCATGCGCAGGGAGTTGCGCACCAGGTCGCGGATGGTGATGCGGCCCTTGCCCTCGACGTTGGGCGGGCGGGACTCCAGGCGGATGACGTGCGGCTGCTGGAGCTGGAGTTCGGCCGAGTCCTCGATGGTGATGATGCGTTCGCCCTCGGGGATCAGTCCGGAGAGGGCGTTGAGGAGGGTCGTCTTCCCGGTGCCGGTGGCGCCGGAGACGATCACGTTGAAGCGTGCCTGGACCAGGCCCGCGAGGAGATACAGCATGTGCTCGTCGAGCGAGCCGAGTCCGATCAGCTCCTGGAGGGTGAAGGAGCGCGGGAAGCGGCGGATGGTGAGGGTGGCGCCGGTCAGGGAGAGCGGCGGGATGATGACGTTGACGCGCTCGCCGGAGGGGAGGCGGGCGTCGACCATCGGGTTCGACTCGTCCACGCGGCGGTTGACGGTGGAGACGATGCGTTCGATGGTCTGCATCAGCTGCTCGTTGGAGGCGAACCGCAGGGGAAGCTGCTCCACCCGGCCGCCGCGCTCCACGAAGATCGCGTCGGGGCCGTTGACCATGATCTCGGTGATGGAGGCGTCCTCCAGCAGCGGCTCCAGGATGCCGAGGCCGAGGGCCTCGTCGACGACCCTGCGGATCAGCTGGGAGCGTTCGACGGTCGACAGGACCGGGCCCTCGCGACTGATGATGTGGCCGAGGACGCGCTCCAGGCGGGCCCGGCGCTCGGCCGCGGCCAGCGAACTCATCTCCGCGAGGTCGATCTCCTCCAGGAGCTTGGCGCGGTAGGAGGCGACCAGGTGGCCGTCCTCGCCCCGGCTGCCGTTCTCCTCGGGGGAGTTGATGCGTGCCCGCAGGCTCATGAGTCCCGTGCTCCTCGTCCCTCGACTCGTGGGGTGTCGGTGTGGTCAGTGGTCGATCGGCATGGTGGCGGTCTTGACCGCCGGGTCGAAGTCCCAGCCCGGCACGATCGACGGGATCTGGACGGTCGCCGTGACGGTGACCTCGTCGCCCCCCTCCGCCTCGGCGCAGTCCGTGCCGTCGGCGAGCCAGCCGCTGACTGCGGCGGTGCAGGCCTGTCCGGCGCCCTGGTCGAGCGAGGCGCTGCGCGCCCCGGCGCGGGCGGCGGTTCCGGCCTGCTGGGCGGTGTAGGCGATCAGGCCGAGCTGTACGGCGGCCATGGCGACGATGATCAGGATGGGGATGAAGCCGAGGTACTCGAGGGCGGCTTGGCCACGGTCGCGGGCTTTCGCCTCGTACGGCATCTCAGTCCTCCTCCTGTACGGCTCCGGCGTGACCGTCCACCGTGAACGGGAGGGCGATCGCGCCGGGGAAGAGGATCGGGACGTCGAGGCTCACGTTGGCGGTGACGAACTCGCCGTTCGCGGTGCACTGCACGGTGGCGCCCCCCTCCCACGCGCCGGGGAGGTGTTTGAGCCCCGCCTCCTCGCACGCCGCTTGTCCTTCCGAGGCCGTGCCCGCGCGTACCGCCTCGTCGGCAGCATTCCCCGCGAGGGTGAACGTGTATCCCACGAGCACGAGCTGCCACAGCACCACCAGCGTCACCAGGATGGTCGGTGTCATGCCGAGGAACTCGATGGTGACCTGGCCGCGGTCACCGGCGGTTAACGCTCTTCGCCTTCTCATGCCCCTGCCTCCTTCCCGTCCTTGCGCCGCCGGAAGCTGACCGCGCCCCGGTCGCCGCGCACGCGCCCGCCCTTGCCCTCGACGGTCTTGACCAGCCCGAGTTCACCGGCCAGCCCCCACAGGGCCTGCTTCACGGTGCTCTTGGCCTCCAGTTCGTGCACGCGCCCGGCGTCCACGACGCCCTGGAGTTCCTTGAAGTGCGCGGGGATCGTCGTCGCGGCCACCGCCGTGCCGGTGATCTTCTGGATCAGCGGGGGCTGGATCTCGGTCGCCCGGGAGTGACGGTTGACGATGATCGTGGTCTCCTCCGCCTTGCGGATCTGCAGCCGGTCCCACATCCGCACCGTCCGCTTGGCGCCGCGTACGGCGACCACGTCGGGGGTGGTGACCAGCAGGGCCGTGTCGGCCATCTCCACGGCCGCCGCGCCGGCGCCGCCGAGCTGGGCGCCGCAGTCGATGACGACGACCTCGTAGCGGGAGCGCAGGGCGCTGACGATCTGGCGGGTGGCCCGGTCGGTGACGTCCTCGCCGCGTTCGCCCTCGGCGGGGGCGAGGAGCAGGGCGACGCCGGTGTCGTGGCGGAAGACGGCGTCGGCGAGGACGCGCGGGGAGATGTCGGTGATCGCGGCGAGGTCGACGACCGAGCGGCGGAACTGGACGTCGAGGAAGGAGGCGATGTCGCCGGTCTGGAGGTCCATGTCGACCAGCGCGGTGCTGCGCCCGGACGCCTGGGCGGCGAGGGCGAGCTGGATGGCGGTGAGGGTGGCGCCGACGCCGCCCTTGGCGCCGCTGACCGTGACGACGGTGCCGCCGACGCCGGTGAAGACGTCGCCGCCGGTGCCCAGGTGACGTCGTACGCCGACGGACCACTGGGCGACCGCCTGGACGCGGCTGGCGAGTTCCTCATAGCTCAGGGGCAGGGCCACGAGACCCCTGGCGCCGTAGTCCATGGCGGCCTGGAAGAGGCCGGGGCTCGCGTCGGAGGTGACGAGGATGACGCCGACGGCGGGAAAGCGCAGGGCGACCTCGCGGATCAGCTCCAGTGCGGGGACGGGGCCGATCCGCTCGTGCACCACCACGACCTCGGGCAGCTCGTCGACGGACTCGGCGGCCAGGCGCGCGAGGGTGTCGATGAGCTGGGTGGAGTCGACCACCGGGGCCACCGGCTCGGCGTCCGGGAGCTGGCTGAGCAGTGTGGTGATGGACCGGACCGCGTCCGCGTCGCCGACTGCAGGGAGGATCCTGGTGGGCATGCGGGCCTCTCACTTGTCCTTCGCGAGTTCGTACGTCCGCTGCGAGTCGGGCACCGTGGTGTCGCTGCCGGGAGCGACCAGCGCGAGCCTGACCCGCTGGGCGAACGACTCGGCGTAGGTGATGCGCTGGGCGTCGATGGTGGACAGCGCGAAGGTGATCGGGACGGCGTCGGTGGGCTGCCGGCCGCGGTCGTTCTCGTCGGGTTCGAGGGCGGTGAGCCTGCCGACGTCGAGGACCTTGGCATTGGTTACGATGATCTTGGACTGAGCGGGGTCACCCTCACGCTCTCCCTCGAAGGTGGCGTAGACGTTGACCGTCGAGCCCGGCGTGATCTTGCCGGCGACGCCGGTCGCCGCATCGACCATGATGGCGACCTCTTGCTGCCCGGGCTGCAGGGCGGGCTGATCCACGATCATGTCGCTCTGCAGCAGGGAGCCCTGCTGGAGCGTGGTGACCGCGATCTTGCCCTCGATGTCGCCGAGGTCGGTGACCGCGTTCTTCGACAGCCACCGCTCGGGCATCTCGATCTTCTCGAACTGGCCCGTGCTGAGCGCGGTGTAGGGCGCGATATCGGATTTCAGCCGGTACGCGGTGACCTCGGGGCCGACCTTGGACTTCACGTCGCCGATGACGGAGAGCACGCCGGCGAAGGCGCCGAGGGCGCACAGGACCGACAGGATCAGGAGTATCACGCCGCGGCGCTGACGGGAGTTCATGAACCGTACAACCTCATTGGGGATATCGGTCGAGCGGAATCGGGCGGTGTCGCGAGGGAGAGCTCAGGTGCGCTGGGCGAGGGGGCGGCCCTCGGGGACGGGTGGTGTGGCGGAGCAGAAGACGCAGCGGTCGCCGATGACGTCGATGCCGCACCAGTGGCAGGCGCCGCGCCGTACGGACGTGACCAGTTGGTAGAGGACGGACAGGTCGGGCAGGTAGGTGCAGAACTCGATCAGCTTGCCGGTGCCCCACCAGCCGGGGGACTCGGCGGGCAGCGGGGTCTCGCGCAGGCCCTGCACCTTCCAGGACGGTGCGAGGGTGGCGGTGACCCAGTCGGACTGGAGCTGGCCCTTGGCGACCAGCATCCAGGTGCCGAACTCGGGTCCGTCCAGCGTGGCCTCGGGGCCGAGGCGGACGAGCTGCGGCTGCGGGTGGGCGAGGACGGCGAACTGGCTGCCGGGCACCCAGGAGCGGGCGTGCTGTTTCAGGTCGACGGGGACGCGGTCGAGCCGGGCGACGGAGCCGAGCAGGGCCCCGGAGTGGATGTAGTGGACGAGCAGCCGGCCGGCCGAGGCGAGCACGCCGGGGCCGAGGTCGCAGGAGGCGAGCTGACGCAACTGGCGCACCAGGGCGGCCAGCCCGAGCGGCGGGAGGTCGGGGGTGAACAGCGCGATCCGGTCGCTCTCCAGCAGGGAGCGCAGGGTGTGCAGCCGCCGCTGGACGGCGGTGGGTGTGGCCCGGGAGCAGACGACGATGACGTGGCCGTGCTGCTCGAGGAGCAACTGGAGGTCGGTCAGTGCCTGTTCGAGCGGGCGGGTGTCGATGTCCTTGAGCACCACGGCAGGCAGCGTCCGGTCGTCCTGCGGCGGCAGCACCATGTCGGCGCTGGTCACGGCAATGGCAGTTGGCACGCGCAGCTCCCCGTTCTCCCCATGCCCCTCGGCGCGCCGGGTGTTACTCCGGTGCACCCTGATGACTTCGCTGCGTGACTACCTCAGCACTGTATCCACGGCTCTGTGACCGGAGAACAGCGTTTGTGTAGCTGAACAGCAACTGGCGTTGCACAAGGTGCGTCAAAACGGGGCAGGTTGAGCATCTTGCCGGTCCGGTTCGGACCCCTGAGGGTTCCGCACGCTGCACCGGCTTGACGCTGGGCCCCGCTTTGGGCCCCGGGGCCCACGCTTCCCACCCGTCCCCCTCCTTACGCTCGCGGTCCACCGAGGACACGGGAGAGGGGGTGGGGCCGGATGAGCCGTCCGCCGAGGGCGAGTTGGGGTGACCGCGGGGCCACCGGCACCGAGTACCTCGGGATGATCGTGGTCAGCGTCGCGATCGTGCTGGCGGTGTCCGCGACCGGCGTCGGGCAGCTGATCCACGACGAGATCGCGGCCCTGGTCTGCCGGCTCACCGGCGGCGGGAACTGCGCCGGAGGCGACGGCGGGGGCGACGGGCCGCTCGCCGACGGCGATTTCGAGCCGACCCTGTGCCAGGTGTCGTCCCTCACCGACAAAGCGGGCTCCAAGGCCAAGATCCTCTTCTGGGAGATCGGCCGGGAGTACGGCTTCCAGGAGCAGCGGCTGAGGGCGCGCACCGACGTCAACGGCGACGGTACGGTCGACGACCGTGACCAGCTGGTGTACCTGACGTTCACCGACGCCGCGTCCGTGGCCGCGAAGAAGGACTTCAAGCCCGGGATGAAGGTCGGCCGGTTCGGCGCGGACAAGGTCGAGCTGGGCCTCGGCATCAAGGTCACCAACGGCGACACCTGGGTGTTCGAGAGCCCGGAGGAGGCGGAGCGGTTCCGGGAGGACGTCGAGACGCTGCAGATGTACGAGATGCGGCGGACGATGCCCGGCGGCGCGGAGGCGAGCCTCGGCGACAGCGTCCTGTACCTGTTCGGCACCGGGCCGCTGAAGGACGAGGAGGAGACCCGGGAGCGGATCGAGAAGAACCTCGGCGGGGACCGGCGGATCACCTACGGCAAGGTGGGCCTGGAGGCGTCGGCGGCGGCCGGGCTCCAGCTCTCCGCGGGCGACGAGCGGAGGCTGAGCGCCGCGCTCGGCGGCACGTTCAAGTACGCCCCCGAGGTCACCTGGACCGACAACGCCCACCGGAACACCAAGTCGTACACGTACTCCTCGTCCATCGAGTACGGCACGAAGGCCGGTTACGAGGCGGGCCCGCTCAGCGGGGAGTACGCGGCCAACACCACGCAGACCGGCACCGTCACGGTCACCTACGACAAGGCGAGCGGCAAGCTCATGCGGATCGACCTGACCCGTACCGTCGAGCGGGGCGGCCAGAAGGACGGCGCCAAGGTGAGCGGCGACAACGGCCGGGACGGCGCGGACAGGCGGGGTGGCGGCGCCGGGGTGAAGGGCACCGACAGCACCACCGGCATCGAGATCGTCACCACCTCGGTGTCGTTCGACCCGGGCTCGGCCGGTGACCGGGACAGGGGGATCGCCGAGCGGTGGCTGGACGGTACGAACGAGCAGGTGGCGGCGCCGTTCCGGTACATGTTCGGCACGGACGGGCTCACGCCGACCTCGCGCCCCGGCGCCGGCGACCCCTTCGGGCGGCTGGTGTTCGACAAGGGGCAGTCCAGCCGGATGACGTACACGGGAGAGGTGAACGCGGCCGAGTACGGCTTCGAGCTGAACCTGGGGCTCAGCCTCGGGCTGTCCATCAGCACGGAGCAGAAGGCGGAGACGCTGACGGACGCGCAGTTCCTCGGTGCGCCCCGCGGGGACCGCCGCTCCTATGTTCCCTACAGCTACTGTGCGAACTGACCGGACAAGGAGCCCTCATGCCCTCATCGTCGATGTTCCGCCGTATGTGCGCGGCGGCCGGACTGCTCGCGCTGGTGGTGGTGACCGGCTGCGGGTCCGGGTCGTCCTCGTCGGGTGCGAGGCCCGAGGGGTGGCGGACGCTGGAGACGCCGAGCGTGTCGGTGGCGTATCCGGACGGCTTCGAGGAGCAGGGCGCGGGTGAGCGCAGCGAGTACAACGCGGCTGCCGCCGAGCTGAGCGAGGACGGACGGACCGTGGCGCTGATCACCGTGCAGCGGGGTTTCACGGAGGCGAACTCGGCGGAGCAGGCGGCGATCGCGGCGGAGGCGGGCATCCAGCTGGGCGCGAAGGTCGAGGGCACGGAGGAAGTGGAGCTGGCGGGCACGGACGACGCCCGGCGGATCGACTTCACCTTCGAGGCGACCGGCGAGGGGGACGGGCCGGCGAAGGGCGCGGTGGTGGAGGGCGTGATCCTCACGGGGCTGGATTCCTCGGAGGAGACGTTCGCGGTGCGCGTCGACGCGCAGAGGGGGAAGCTTTCGGGCGCCGATCTGGAGCGGATCGTCGAGTCGGTGGAGGTGCGGTAGTGATCGCCGTCGTGTGGGCGGGGGTGCGGTAGCCGTGGCCGTGGAGGCGCCGGGGAAGCCCGCGCCGGCGCTGGTACGGGCCTGGGCGGTCGGGGTGATCGTGCTGGTCGTGACGGAGGCCGTGCAGGCGACGCTCGTGTACGAGCACCTGGTGGGGCCCGAGGGGGTGGGGTCGTTCGGGGCGGCGCTGGGGCTGGTCCATCTGCCGAATCTGGTGTGCGTGGTGCTGGCGACCTGGGCGGCGGCGCGGGTGCATCCGGAGCCGTGGCGGGGGATGCCGTGGCGGCACACGGTGGCGGCGTGCGCGGTGCCGGCGGCGGCGCAGGTGCTGACGCTGGCGCTGCACGGGGACCGGGCGGGGCTCGGGTCGCTGGGGTTCTGGATGTCGACGGGGGTGCTGCTGGCGGGGTGTGCGGTGGGGATGCTGCTGGACGGGTGGAGGGACGCGCGGGAGTAAGTCGACGGGCACGGAGGGCGCTTGGGCCGGAGGGTTGGTTGGTCCGGACCTATTGACAAGCCGATTGGTCTGGACCACCTTGTACCTCCAGCGGTGGCCACCGTCCCCCTTCCCCCCTCTTCTTCCTCGTCTTCTTCCTCCTCTTCTCCCCCACCGGAGGCCCCAGTGGACCGCGCACCAGGCACGACCGGACGCAGACGCGTCTGGGCCGCAGCCGTCGTCTCCGCCCTCGCCCTCTCCTTCGCGGGCGCGGGCGCCGGCCCGGCGGCCGCGGCCGACGTCAACAACGCGAAGAACGCCGGATTCGAGGCGGGTCTGGGCAACTGGACCTGCTCGGCGAACAGCGGCACGACCGTCTCCTCCCCCGTGCACGGCGGCACGTCCGCGCTGAAGGCCACGCCGTCCGGGCAGGACAACGCCCGGTGCAGCCAGACCGTGGCGGTGAGGCCCAACTCGACGTACCGGCTCAGCGGCTGGGTGCAGGGCGGGTACGCGTACCTGGGCGTGACCGGCACGGGCACGACGGACGTGTCGACCTGGACGCCGGACTCCAGCAGCTGGAAGCAGCTGTCGACGAGCTTCACCACCGGCTCCTCCACCACCTCGGTGACGGTCTACACCCACGGCTGGTACGGCCAGCAGGCGTACTACGCCGACGACCTGTCGGTGTTCGGCCCCGACGGGGGCGGCGGCGGTGAGCCGGAGCCGACGGTCCCGGGCACGCCGGGCGGCCTCAGCGTCTCCGGTACGACCTCGACGTCGGTGTCCCTGGCGTGGAACGCGGTGTCGGGCGCGACGGGGTACACCGTCTACCGGGACGGCACCAAGGTGACGGCGGTGACCGGTACGTCGGCGACGGTGACCGGGCTCGCGGCCTCGACGTCCTACTCCTTCCAGGTCGCGGCGACCAACGCGGCGGGTGAGTCGGCGAAGTCGGCGGCGGTGACGGCGCGGACGAAGGAGAGCGACGGCGGCGGGAGCGGCCAGCTGCCCCGGCACGCGGTGACGGGCTACTGGCAGAACTTCAACAACGGCGCGACGGTCCAGAGGATCTCGGACGTCCCGGCCCAGTACGACATCATCGCGGTCGCCTTCGCGGACGCGACGGGGACACCGGGCGCGGTCACCTTCAACCTGGACTCCGCGGGCCTGAACGGCTACACCGTGGACCAGTTCAAGGCGGACATCCGGGCCAAGCAGGCCGCGGGCAAGAAGGTCATCATCTCGGTGGGCGGCGAGAAGGGCACCGTCTCGGTGAACGACTCGGCCTCCGCGACGAACTTCGCGAACTCGGTGTACTCCCTGATGCAGGAGTACGGCTTCGACGGCGTCGACATCGACCTGGAGAACGGCCTCAACGCGACGTACATGACGCAGGCGCTGCGGGCGCTGTCCGCGAAGGCGGGAGCGTCGATGATCCTCACGATGGCACCGCAGACCATCGACATGCAGTCGACGTCCAACTCGTACTTCCAGACCGCGCTGAACGTGAAGGACATCCTCACCGTCGTCAACATGCAGTACTACAACAGCGGTTCCATGCTGGGCTGCGACGGCAAGGTCTACAGCCAGGGCTCGGTGGACTTCCTGACCGCACTGGCCTGCATCCAGCTGGAGGGCGGCCTCGACCCGTCCCAGGTGGGCCTCGGCCTGCCGGCCTCCACGAGGGGCGCGGGCAGCGGCTACGTCGCGCCCTCCGTGGTGAACGCCGCCCTGGACTGCCTGACCCGGGGCACCAACTGCGGCAGCTTCAAGCCGTCGAGGACCTACCCGAGCCTGCGCGGCGCGATGACCTGGTCCACCAACTGGGACGCCACAGCGGGCAACGCCTGGTCCAACGCGGTGGGCCCGCACGTCCACGCACTTCCGTAGCACCCCGGCCGGCCTCGACCGCCACCGCCGCCCCTGCCCGTGCCGACGCGGGCAGGGGCGGCCGCGTCGCCGCTCAGCTGATCCAGACCACCACGGCGTGTCCGTCGCGGGCCGCCGCCCGGAGGAACGTCACCAGCCCCTCGTAGTGGGCGGTCACGTAGTCCAGGGGTTCGCCGCGCTCCCAGACGATGGTGGGGTAGATGTCGGCCCGTGCGAGGTCGGCCGGGGTGACGCCCTCGACCAGCCTGCCGGGAGGCGTGGCCGTGAGGGCGTCGGCGGCGGCGCGGACCTGTTCCGGGGTGAGGCAGCGGGGCGGCCCGTAGCTCCACTCCTGCGCGCCGGGCATCTCCTCCTCGCCGAAGACGATGTCGACGGGGAAGCCGAGGTGCTGGAGCAGGAAGTCCAGGGCGTGCCACGCCTTGTCGATGTCGTGGCAGCGTGCCTCGTCCGTCGGGGGCGTCTCCTCCAGCTCCGCGTCGAGCAGCTCATGGACGAACGTGTACGCCCAGTCCGGGTCACGGAGCGCGCGCTCGAACTCGGCTCGGGTGAGCCGCGCGTATGCACCGATCATTCCCATGGCGTCAGCCCTGTCCGATCACGCGGTCCCGGTACGCCTGGAAGGCGTGCCAGCCTGTGGTGTCCTCCGGGGTGATCAGGTCGCCCGCGGCCAGGTCGAGCACCTTGCAGTGCAGTGCCTCCGCGAAGCGGAAGACCGGGACGAGCACGTCGTCGCCGCCCCCGCGTATGTGCAGCATGAGGCTGATCACGGGGTCGTCCGTGCCGATGCTGAGCTCCATGGACCAGCCGGGGCCGGTGAGCTCGCCCCAGGCGGGGTCCGTCAGGTCGACCTCGGGCACGGACCGCCGCAGGGCGGCCAGCACATCCTGCCGCGGGCCGAGCGGGGCCGGGGTGAAGTCGCCGGGAAGGTCGCCCATCGAGGCGATGTCGTCGGGCAGACGGAGAAGAAGGACATCCCAGCTCATGCGAGGCTCCAGGTGCGGCCGTGTGGTCAAGACGCGGTCATCCTGACAGCAGCCACTGACAACGTGAGGGAGACGTGCATGTCCTTCATTCACCGCACCACCATGACGCCCACCAAGCTGGAGCTGCTCACCGGCTGGCTGCCGAAGCAGAGCTGGTACGCCGGCGACGCGGAGAAGCCGGAGCTGGTCAGGGCCGGCGGGTTCCGGCTGGACGATCCGGAGGGCGAGGTCGGGATCGAGTTCATGGTCGTGGTGGACACCGCCGGCCGGGAGCCGGTGGCGTATCTCGTGCCGCTGGCCTACCGGGGCGCGGCCCTGGAGGGCGCCCCCGGCGAGGCGCTGCTCGGCACCGCGGAGCACGGGGTGCTCGGCACCCGGTGGATCTACGACGGTGTCCACGACCCGGTGGTGACGGCACAGTTGCTCGCCCTCCTGCGCGGCGAGGCGGTACCGCAGCACCAGAGCGAGAGCGACACCCCCGACCCGACCGTCACCGTGCACGGCGACGCCCCCGCCGGCGGCAGCCACGTCCGGGTCAACCGCGTCCTGCGCGCGGCGGAGCACGAGCGGGCGTCCTGCGCCCATGTCGTCGCCGGCTGGACCTGGCCGGACGGCACAGCCGCGCGGGGCGTGTTCGCGACCGCGTGAAACATTTCCCCCGCCCCACCGCATCAATGAGGTGAGAGCGGTTCGGGGCCGGCGGGGGGGACAGCTGAATGGGGCAGGGGCGCATGGCGGACTACTCCGAGTTCGCCTCGGCGCGGGCCGGGCATCTGTACCGGTCCGCGTGTCTGCTGACGGCCGGGGACACGCACCTCGCGGAGGATCTCGTCCAGGAGACCCTGGGGCGGGTGTACGTCCGCTGGGGGCGGATCGCGCGGGTCGGGAACCCCGCCGGGTACGCCCAGACCGTGCTCACCCGGGCCTTTCTCGCGCATCAGCGGCGGCGGAGCAGTACGGAGCGGTCGACCGCCGTGTTCCCGGACCTGCCGGGCGGCGGTGACGGCGATCCGTCGCTGCGGCTCACCCTGCTGGACGCGCTGGCGCGGCTGCCGGCCAAGGACCGGGCGGTGATCGTGCTGCGGTACTGGGAGGACCGGTCGGTCGAGGAGACCGCCGATGTCATGAACGTCAGCTCGGCCGCGGTGCGGACGCGGTGCGTCCGGGCGCTGGCCAGGCTGCGGGAGCTGCTAGGCGAGGATCTCGGCGAGTACGCCAGATCCTGACGTCCCGCCGCCTGTTCTCCCTTTTCCTGTCTCACCTCACGGAAGCGGTGGTTCACCATGCCCGTCGACCAGCACCACGACCCCTTCGAGGAGCGGCTCTCCGCCGCCCTGCACGACACCGGCGGCTCCTTCGAGGCCGACCGGGGCGCCCTCACGGCCGCGGGAGAGTCCCGGGGCCGGCGAATGCGGACGCGGCGCCGGATCGTCGTGCTCGGGGGCGTGGCCGGGATCGCGGCCGTCGGTGTCGGCGGGACGCTGCTGGTGCCGGGCGGGGACGGCCGGGCCTCGGTCGCCTCCGGCACGACGACCGCCACCCCGTCGGCCACCACCGCGACCGCGACCGACGCCCCGAGGGCCGTCACCGGGGACCAGCTCCTGCGTACGCTCGAGGGACTTCTTCCCGAGGGTGACATCAGAGACGAGCAGGCGCGGGGTACGGACGCGCAACTCCCTCCGTCCGTCAGGGTGGTGTTCGACGACGGGGACGGGGCCGCCGCGGTGGCCGTCGGGCTCGGTCGTGTCGAGCCGGGCAGTGCACAGGCGCGCGAGGCCACGCGCTGCCCGGACAAGGCGTTCGTCGGGTACGACAGCTGCGGCACCACCACGCTGGCGGACGGCTCCCGGCTGATGCTGTTCCAGGGGTACGAGTATCCGGACCGGCGGGTGGACACCAAGTGGTGGAACGCCGAGCTGGTCACGCCCGCAGGGCAGCACGTCAGCGTGAGCGAGTGGAACGCGGCTGCCCAGAAGGACGCTCCCGTCAGCCGCCCCGAACCGCCCCTGTCGCTGGAGCAGTTGGAGGCGGTGGCCACGGCACCTCAGTGGCGGGACGCGATCGACGCCATCCCCGAGCCGGCCGGGAAGCCGTCACGTTCGCAGCCGATGAGCACGCCCCCGCCCGGCGTCGACGGCACCGCCGTGCGCAAGAAGCTCGTCTCGCTGCTCCCCGGGGACGTCCGGGTGGTCTCCCAGGGCGGCCAGGAGGCGGAGTACGCCTATGTGGTCGTGGACGACGGCGAGGGAGCGAGCTTCGTCCAGATCAATGTGCAGCCCGGGTCGTCCGATCTCGCCGGGGAGCTCTTCGGTTCCGCCGAGACCCTGCCCGACGGGACGAAGGTCACCACCGGGCAGGGGCCCGGCGAGAAGGGCGGCGCGGGTGTCGTCATGTGGACCGCCGACACCCTGCGGACCGACGGCCTGCGGGTCGTGGTCAGTGCCTTCAACACCGGGGCCCAGCACGAGGACGCCACGCGGGACGCCCCCGCGCTGAGCATGAAGGAACTGCGGGAGATCGCCCTCAGCCCCGAGTGGGACGAGCTGCTGTGACCGCTAGAAGAACTCCGACCACGGCTGGTCCCAGATCTGCTTGACGCACAGGACCAGGAACAGCAGGCCCGAAATGGCGAGCATCGCGTTGCTCAGGGGGCCGTTGCGCCATTCGCCGGGGGTGCGGCTGGAGTTGAGGAGCCAGATCAGGGTGAGGGCCAGGAAGGGCATGAACGCGGCGCCCAGGACGCCGTAGATGATGACCAGGCGGAAGGGCTGGCCCTCGAAGAGGAGGATCATCGGCGGGAAGGTCAGCCACAGGAGGTAGGCGCGGAAGGGCCAGGACTTCTCGCGGGCGCCCGACGCGATGTCCTCGCCCTTCGACGCCTGCGCCTTCTTGCGGCCCCGGGTCACGAAGTCGGTGAACATCAGGCTCACTCCGTGCCACACGCCGATCAGCGAGGTGAAGGACGTGGCGAAGAAGCCGATCAGGAAGAACTTGGCCGTCGCCGTGCCGTAGCGGTCCTCCAGGATGTCGCTCAGCTGGAGCAGGCCCTTGTCGCCGCTCGCGATCGCGATGCCCGCGGAGTGCAGCAGCTCGGCACCGACGAAGAGCATGGCGACGACGAAGACGCCGGTGGTGATGTAGGCGACCCGGTTGTCCAGGCGCATGACCTTCATCCAGCCGGTGTTCGTCCAGCCCTTGGCGTTGACCCAGTAGCCGTACGCGGCGAGCGTGATGGTGCCGCCGACGCCGCCGATCAGGCCGAGGGTGTTGAGGATCGAGTCCTTCTCGTCGGGCAGGACGGGCAGCAGGCCGGCGAAGGCGTCGCCCAGGTTCGGGGTGACGCGGATCGCCAGGTAGACGGTGACGACGAACATGACGCCCACCAGGACCGTCATGACCTTCTCGAACACCGCGTACTGGTTGAACCAGACGAAGACCAGGCCCACCAACGCGCAGGCGATGCCCCACCATTCGAGGTCCATGACGTCCGGGAACAGCGCCTGGAGGGGCAGGGCGCTGGACGACATCGCCGCCGCGCCGTAGACGAAGCCCCACACGACGACGTAGATGCCGAAGAAGTACGTCGTCCAGCGGCCGAGGCTCGCCCAGCCGTCGAAGAGGGTGCGGCCGGTGGACAGGTGCCAGCGCCCGGCCGCCTCGGCGAGGGAGATCTTCACGACGCAGCCGATGACGGCGGCCCACAGGAGGGTGTAGCCGAAGTTGCTGCCCGCGATGAGCGTGGCGACCAGATCGCCGGCGCCGACGCCGGTCGCGGCGACGACGATTCCTGGGCCGATGTATCTCCAGCTGGACTTGCGCGGCCGGGAGCCGCCGTCGTCGGGTGCGCCGGTGTCCTGGGTGTTTCCCGTGGTGTCCGCCATGGAGGTCAAGTAAGCCGATGGGGGGCGGTGGGACAAGAGGGCATGCGGGGATCTTCACGGGATGTGCTTCGGTCGTACGACCGTACGCGCCCGCCCTCGCTCCAGCCGGCTGATTGGCTTGACCTGATCATGTCATCCATCGACGATGACCGCACCGCACCACGCACGTCGCACTGAACAACCCCCACCTCCCACAAGGAGACTTCATGCGACTTCGCCCTCGCGGCAGACGCTCCGCCGCGCTCGCCACCCTGCTCGCCCTCGCCCTCGCGGCCCCCGTGTCGCTCACGGCGACCGAGGCCGGCGCCGACAGCGCGGCCGCCCCAACCCCCTCGGCCGACGACGTCCGCCAGTACGAGATCCACCAGCACACAACCCCCGTGACGCGTACGGCCATTCAGCGCTCCGGAGTCACCGTCGACGAGGCCGACGAGGAGACGGTCGTCGTCTCCGGCCGCCCCGACCAGATACGCACGCTGCGTCAGCAGGGCTACGAGGTCACGCCGCTCGGCGCGGTCCCCGACCGCTCCTCCCCCGCCGACGGGCTGCGGCTGTTCGACTTCCCCTCGGCCGACTCCCGCTACCACAACTACGCCGAGATGAACGCCGAGATCGACCAGCGGCTGTCGGCGTACCCCGGCATCATGAGCAAGCGGGTGATCGGGAAGTCCCACCAGGGCCGGGACATCGTCGCCGTCAAGATCAGTGACAACGTGGCGACGGACGAGAACGAGCCGGAGGTCCTGTTCACCCACCACCAGCACGCCCGTGAGCACCTGACCGTGGAGATGGCGCTGTACCTGCTGCGCGAGCTCGGCGCGGGCTACGGCAGCGACTCCCGGATCACGAACATGGTGAACGGGCGGGAGATCTGGATCATCCCCGATCTCAACCCGGACGGCGGCGAGTACGACATCGCCACCGGCTCCTACCGCTCGTGGCGCAAGAACCGCCAGCCCAACTCCGGTTCGTCGTACGTCGGCACGGACCTGAACCGCAACTGGGACTACCGCTGGGGCTGCTGCGGCGGCTCCTCGGGCTCCAAGTCCTCGGACACCTACCGGGGTTCGGCGCCCGAGTCGGCTCCCGAGGTGAAGGTGGTCGCGAACTTCGTGCGCAGCCGGGTCGTGGGCGGGGTGCAGCAGATCAAGGCGGGCATCGACTTCCACACGTACAGCGAGCTGGTGCTGTGGCCGTTCGGCTACACCTACTCCGACACCACGACCGGCATGACGGCCGACGACCACGCCGCGTTCAAGACGGTCGGGGAGAAGATGGCCGCGAGCAACGGGTACACCCCGCAGCAGTCCAGCGACCTGTACATCACGGACGGGTCGATCGACGACTACCTGTGGGGCGCCCACAAGATCTTCGGCTACACGTTCGAGATGTATCCGACGTCCTCCTGGAACGGCGGCTTCTACCCGCCCGACGAGGTGATCGAGCGGGAGACCTCCCGCAACCGCGACGCGGTGCTCCAGCTGCTGGAGAACGCCGACTGCATGTACCGGTCGATCGGCAAGGAGCAGCAGTACTGCCGGTAGCGCTCACCCCGATCGCACGCAGACCTTTCCGGGCCTCCCCCTCACCGAGGGGGAGGCCCTCTGCTTGTCCACCACTTGCGCGGCATACCCCTGGGGGGTATACATGACTGCGTAAGTCAGGGGTACCCCCTGGGGGTACCTCACGCACGCAGAGCTTCACATCCGGGAGGAACACATGTCCTGCTGCACCACCACCCCTGAGAGCCGCACCACCGTCTACGCCGTCTCCGGGATGACCTGCGGACACTGCAAGGCCACGCTCACCAAGGAGATCGGCGCCCTCGACGGCGTCCTGGCGGTGGACGTCGACCTCGAGACCGGCCAGGTCGCCGTCACCACCTCCGGCGAGCCCGACGACGCGCTGCTCGCCCGGGTCGTCGACGACGCCGGCTACGAGCTCACCGGCCGGGCGGCCTGAGCCCCCGGGGCACCCTTCCCACCTCTCACTCCCCACCCGACCTGCGCGAGGAGCAGCGATGGCCACCACCGTCCCCGAACAGACAGAGGTCGAACTCGCGATCGGCGGCATGACCTGCGCCTCGTGCGCCGCCCGGATCGAGAAGAAGCTCAACCGGATGGAGGGGGTCACCGCCACCGTCAACTACGCCACCGAGAAGGCCAAGGTCAGCTTCGGTGGGGACGTCGCCGTGGCGGACCTCATCGCCACGGTCGAGGCCACCGGGTACTCGGCGCGCGAGCCCGAGCCCGTGCGGACCGAACAGGCGGCCCCGCGCGAGGAGGCCGACGAGCTGCTGCCGCTGCGGCAGCGGCTGATCACCGCCGTGGTTCTCGCCGTGCCGGTGATCGTACTGGCGATGGTGCCGGCCTGGCAGTTCGAGTACTGGCAGTGGCTGTCCCTCACCCTCGCCGCCCCGGTCGTCACCTACGCCGCCTGGCCCTTCCACCGGGCCGCGTTCACCAACGCCCGGCACGGTGCGGCGACCATGGACACGCTGATCTCGGTCGGGGTGTCGGCGGCGTTCCTGTGGTCGCTGTGGGCGCTGTTCCTCGGCACCGCGGGGACGCCCGGCATGACCCACCCCTTCGAGCTGACCATCGAGCGAGGGGACGGCGCCGGGAACATCTACCTGGAGGCCGCCGCCGGGGTCACCGCCTTCATCCTGGCCGGCCGCTACTTCGAGGCCCGGTCCAAGCGCAGGGCGGGTGCCGCGCTGCGGGCGCTGCTGGAACTGGGCGCCAAGGACGTCACCGTGCTGCGCGAGGGCCGCGAGGAGCGGATACCGGTCGACGCGTTGCGCGTCGGCGACCGGTTCCTGGTCCGGCCCGGCGAGAAGATCGCCACCGACGGCACCGTCGTCGAGGGCAGCTCCGCCGTCGACGCCTCCATGCTCACCGGCGAGTCCGTGCCCGTCGAGGTCGGTGCCGGGGACGCTGTGACGGGTGCGACCGTGAACGCCGGCGGCCGTCTGGTCGTCCAGGCGACACGGATCGGCGCCGACACGCAGCTCGCCCGCATGGCGCGGCTGGTGGAGGACGCGCAGAACGGCAAGGCGGCGGCCCAGCGGCTGGCGGACCGGATCTCCGGGGTGTTCGTGCCGGTCGTCATCGCCCTCGCGCTCGGCACCCTCGGCTTCTGGCTCGGCAACGGAGCGGAGCTGACGGCCGCGTTCACCGCCGCCGTCGCCGTCCTGATCATCGCCTGCCCGTGCGCCCTCGGGCTCGCCACACCGACCGCCCTGATGGTCGGCACCGGGCGCGGCGCCCAGCTCGGCATCCTCATCAAGGGCCCCGAGGTCCTGGAGAGCACCCGCCGCGTCGACACGATCGTCCTGGACAAGACCGGCACCGTCACCACCGGCCGGATGACCCTGCTCGCCGTGCACACCGCCGAGGGCACCGACGAGAGTGAGGTGCTGCGGCTCGCGGGCGCCCTGGAGCACGCCTCCGAGCACCCGATCGCGCGGGCGGTCGCGACGGGTGCCGCCGAGCGGGTCGGCGCGCTGCCCGCCCCGGAGGACTTCGCCAACGTGCCCGGTCTGGGCGTCCAGGGCGTCGTCGGGGGACACGCCGTGCTCGTCGGCCGGGAGGAACTCCTCGGGGAGTGGGCCATGGCGCTGCCCGCCGAGCTGGCGCGAGCCAAGACCGAGGCCGAGGCGGCGGGCCGTACGGCGATCGCGGTCGCCTGGGACGGCGAGGCCCGGGCGGTGCTGGAGGTGGCCGACGCGGTGAAGGACACCAGCGCCGAGGCCGTCACGCGGCTGCGGGCGCTGGGCCTGACGCCGATCCTGCTCACCGGGGACAACAAGGCCGTCGCCGAGGCGGTCGCCGCGCAGGTCGGCATCGACGAGGTGATCGCCGGGGTGATGCCCGAGGAGAAGGTCGAGGTCGTCAAGCGGCTGCAGGGCGAGGGACGTTCGGTCGCCATGGTCGGTGACGGCGTCAACGACGCGGCGGCGCTCGCCCAGGCCGACCTGGGCCTCGCGATGGGCACCGGGACGGACGCGGCGATCGAGGCCGGCGACCTCACCCTCGTCCGGGGCGACCTGCGGGTGGCCGCGGACGCGATCCGGCTGGCGCGCAGGACGCTCGGCACGATCAAGTCGAACCTGTTCTGGGCCTTCGCCTACAACGTGGCGGCGCTGCCGCTCGCCGCGGCGGGCCTGCTCAACCCGATGATCGCCGGGGCCGCGATGGCCTTCTCGTCGGTCTTCGTCGTCGGCAACAGCCTGCGGCTGCGCGGCTTCAAGGCCGCGCGGTAAGACCCACCGGGCCCCCATAGGACACGGACGGAAAGGGAACCCGAACATCATGGATCACAGCGAGCACGCGCACGAGGCGCACGGGCACGCGCACGGCGGCGCCTCCTGGGCCACGGCGGTGAAGGCGACGCTGCACTGCCTGGTCGGGTGCGCCATCGGCGAGATCCTCGGCATGGTCATCGGCACCGCCCTCCTGTGGGGCGACGTGCCGACCATGGCCCTCGCGATCGCGCTCGCGTTCCTGTTCGGCTACTCGTTCACCCTGTTCGCGGTCATCCGCGCCGGCGTGGACCTCAAGGCCGCGATCCGGATCGCGCTCGCCGCCGACACCGTCTCCATCGCCGTGATGGAACTGGTCGACAACGCCATCATCGCCCTCACTCCCGGCGCGATGGAGTCCGGGCTGACCGACGGGCTGTTCTGGTACGCGCTCCTCGGCGGGTTCGCCGTGGCGTTCGTGGTGACCACGCCGGTCAACAAGTGGATGATCGGCCGCGGCAAGGGGCATGCGGTGGTGCACGCGTACCACTGAGCGGCCGATCCGCTATTCGGCGTCGGCGTCGGCCTTCCGGTCGGCGCCGGCGTCGGCTTCCGTCTCTTCCGCGCCGCCCTCGTCGAAGTACGCGTCCAGGACCTTGTCGAGCTCGGTGTCCCACTCCGCAAATCGGCTGCGGGAGGGGGCCTCGATCTCGATGGGGTACCAACGGCGGTCGGGCGTATGGACGGTGACCGTGTACCGCTTGCCGAAGCGGGCGGTCTCCGTCTCCACCGCGCCGATCTCGTCCCAGCGGAACTCGCACTCCTGGTCGTCCAGTCGGAGCCGTACGCCCCGGTGGTCGGCGAGGATTCTCGCGCGGCGGTCGGACGCCTCGAAGACGGGGCCGTCGGGGGCCGGTTCCTCGGCCTCGGGGTCCGCGTCCGCCTCAGGGGCCGTGTCCTCCTCGACCGGCGACTCGGCCGTCTCCTCCGGCTCCTCCGCCTTGGCGTCCTCCTCCCGTTCGGACGCGGGTGAGGTGAGCCCGGGGATGAAGGCCGGGTCGAATCCGGCGCCTTCCAGGGGCTGGCTGCTCGAACCTATGCGCTGCTCCACAGCGGAGCAGTATGGTCGACAAACCTGTGCCGGGCACAGCCAGCCCCATGATCGTTATACGAAGATGCTCAGTGCCGCGGCGACCACGAAACCCGCCACCGACAGCACACTCTCCAGCACGGTCCACGTCTTGAGGGTGTCCCGCTCGCTGATGCCGAAGTACTTGGCCACCATCCAGAAGCCGCCGTCGTTGACGTGCGAGGCGAAGATGGAGCCCGCCGAGATGGCCATGATGACCAGCGCGACGAACGCCTGCGAGTGGTCGCCCTCGGCCAGCAGCGGCGCCACGATGCCCGCCGTGGTCACGATCGCCACCGTCGCCGAGCCCTGCGCGACCCGCAGCACCACGGAGATCAGATACGACAGCACGATCACCGGCAGGCCGACGTCGTTGAAGGTGTCGGACAGCGCCTGCGCGACCCCGCTGGCCTTGAGGACGGCACCGAAGACACCGCCCGCGCCGACGACGAGGAGGATGTTGCCGACCGGCTTCAGCGAGGACGTCGAGACGGTCTCCAGCGACCTGCGCGACCAGCCGCGCCGGATGCCGAGCAGGTAGTAGGCGAGGAACAGGGCGATGGTGAGCGCCACGAAGGGGTGGCCGAAGAACTCGATCACCGAGCGCAGGGTGGAGGGGTCCAGGGCGATCGAGGAGAAGGTCGCGGCGAGGATCAGCACCAGCGGCGTACCGATGATGCCGAGGACCGTGCCGAGCGGCACCGGTGTCTCGCGCGGCTCGACGCCGGACGCCCGCTGCTCGTCGACGACGGCCTGCTTGGCGTCGGCCGCGGCCTCCACCATGTCCTGCGGTACGGCGACGAAGATGCGCTTGCCGATCCAGGCCGAGTAGACCCACGCGGCGACGACGGCGGGGATGCCGCAGACGATGCCCATGAGGATGACCCAGCCGAGGTCCACGTGGAGCAGCCCGGCGGCGGCCACCGGGCCGGGGTGCGGGGGCAGGAAGGCGTGGGTGACGGACAGGCCGGCGAGCAGCGGCAGGCAGTACAGCAGGATCGACTTGCCGGAACGCTTGGCGGCGGCGTAGACGATGGGCGCGAGGACGAAGATGCCGACGTCGAAGAAGACCGGGACGCCGAAGATCAGGCCGGTCAGGCCCATGGCGAGCGGGGCGCGCTTCTCACCGAAGAGACCGAGCAGGCGGGAGGCCAGTACCTCGGCGCCGCCGCTGACTTCGAGGATCGCGCCGAGCATGGTGCCCAGGCCGATGATGATCGCGACATGGCCGAGGATGCCGCCCATGCCGGACTCGATGGTGGAGACGGCGTCGGACCGCTGGACGGTGCCGAAGAGTTCGGTGACCGACAGGCCCGCCATCAGGCCGACGGCTATGGAGACGCCGAGCAGCGCGACGAAGGGCTGGAGGCGGACCTTGATGATGAGGAAGAGCAGCAGGGCTATGCCGATGGCGGCGACGGTCAGCAGACCGGCGGTGCCGTCGATGAGGAGGAGCAGGCCGCCGGTGTGGGGCGGTGTCTCGGCGGGGGCGGAGGCGGCGAGCGGGAGGGACGAGTAGGACATACGGGGGTCCTCTGCGTAAGGGCATGGTGTTTTCGAGCAGGGGGGATCGCGGCACGGCGCCCAAGGGGTGCAGGGCGCCGTGCCCGATGGTGTGCGTGCGGGGGGGTGAGGTGGGTCAGCCGAGGACGGCGAGGGCGTCGATCTCGATGAGGAGGCCGGCGGGGAGACCGACGTAGACGGTCGTGCGGGCCGCGGGGGGCTGGGTGAGGCCCTGCTCCTCGAAGTACGCGTTGTAGATCTCGTTCATCTCCGCGAAGTGGTCCACGTCGGTGAGGTAGACGCGGATCATCATCACGTCGTCCCAGCTCGCGCCGCCCTCTTCGAGGATCGCCTTGACGTTGGCGAGGGTCTGGAGGGTCTGCTCGCGCAGGGTGGGACCGGCGGGCGTCGGCGCCTTGCCCTCCTCCGCCGGGAGGAAACCGACCTGACCGGCGACCTGGAGGATGTTGCCCTTGCGCACGCCGTGCGAGAACTTCGCCGGCGGGGTCGTGTGGGTCTTCGGGGTGAGCGCGATCTTCTCGGTCATGGCGTGTCCTTCTCGGGGTGGTGCACGGGCGTTCTGCCGGAGTACTCGCCGCTGATCGCGTCCGCGGTACGGCGCACCAGCGGGAGCAGGGTGAGGAGTTCGTCGGCGGTCACGACGACGTTCGGTGCGGAGACCGACATGGCGGCGACCACCCGGCCGTCCGCGCCGCGGATGGGCGCGGCGACGCAGTTGATGGACTCCTCGTGGCCGCCGAGGTCGGTGGCCCAGCCCTGTTCGCGCACCTTGGCCAGTTCCTTGAGGAAGGCGTCGGCGTTCGGTGTCGAACGGGCCGTGTACAGGGGGTAGTCGAGCTTCTCCGCGAGGGCGCGGCGCTCGTGTTCGGGCAGATCGGCGAGGAGGAGTTTGGCGACGGCGGCGACGGTGATCGCGACGGGCTTGCCGATCCGGGAGTACATGCGCACCGGGTAGCGGCTCTCCACCTTGTCGATGTAGAGGACCTCGTTCTCCTCGTACACGGCGAGGTGCACGGTGTGCCCGCACTGCTCGTTGAGGCGTACGAGGTGGGGGTGGGCGATCTCGCGGACGTCGAGGTTCTCCATCGCCTCCTGGGCGAGGGCGAAGAGGCGGGCGCCGAGGCGGTAGCGCTGGTCGGACTGGCGGTAGACCAGGCCGTGTTCGTGGAGCGTGCGCAGGAGGCGCAGGGCCGTGGACTTGTGCACGCCGAGGCGGTCGGCGACCTGGCCGAGATCGGCGGGGCCCTCGGCGAGCAGCGGCAGGATGCTGAGCGCGCGGTCTACGGTCTGGCTCATGGGGTGCGTACCTCCTCGTCGGCCCGTTCCATGGCGGTCGTCCAGCCGGGGCCGAGTCGCAGTCTCCCCCACGCGGCGTCGTCGAGGGCGGCGAGGCGGCCGGCGAGGGCGGTGGAGGGGGGCGGGGCGAGGTCGCCGGGGGTGGTGAGGGCGGCGGCGGCGAAGAGGTGTCCGTACCGCAAGCGTTCCCTCACGGGCAGCGCACGCAGGCCGGCGGAGAGAAACCCGGCGGCGAAGGCGTCTCCGGCGCCGACTGTTGCTACGACGTTGACGGTGAGCGCTGGGACGAAGGTGCCCTGTGCTGCCGCGGGCCGGGTGTCGGTCGCGCAGCCCGGCGCTGACGGGGCACCGTCCGCGCCCGCCCTCCCCCGCTCTCGGCTTCGGTCGAGCGGGGGGACCCCCATCGCCTCAGCGGCACGACTGCCCGCGGGCTGGACGGGAGGGACGGGTGGCGGAAGGTCGTCGTGTCGTCGCCCGCGGGATGGCGTCGGCTCGCTGAACGCGGTCGCCCCCTTCGCTCCCTGCTTGACCACCAGCGTCTGCGGCTCCGGCAGGGCTTGCCTGATTGCCGTCGGGCCGCCCGTGAGGCCCCAGGCCTCCTCCGCCTCGTCCTCGCCCACGAAGACGATGTCGGCCCGGCGGGCCAGGTCGAGCAGGACGTGGGGGCCCGCTGCGTTCCGCCACAGGCCCGCCCTGTGGTTCACGTCGAAGGAGATCAGCGGGCGGCCAGGGCGGGGGGCGGTCAGCTCGCGGAGCAGGTGCAGGCAGCCGTCCGACAGGGCCGCCGTGATGCCCGACAGGTGCAGGACCCGGCCGGTCAGTGCCGCGTCCATGTCCACGTTCTCCGGGGTCATCGCGGAGGCCGCCGAGCCCGCGCGGTAGTACGCCACCTCGTGCGCGTCCGTCGCGCGGTCGCCCGCCGTGCGGAAGTAGATGCCGGTCGGGCGGCCGGGGTCGCGGTCCACGGACGACACGTCGACGCCGTGTCCGGCGATCGTCTCGACCAGGTGATCGCCGAAGGGGTCCGCGCCGACCCGGCTGATCCACCGCACGGAGTGGCCCGCCGCCGCCAGCATGCACGCGGTGTTGGACTCCGCGCCGCCGATCGCACGGTCGAAGGACGGCACGTCGGCGAGGCGGCCCGGGGTGGACGGCAGGAACGTCACCATGGACTCGCCGAGCGCGACGACGTCCACGACGCCGGGGTCGTGGGAGGGTCCGGTGACGGTCACGATGGCGGGGCTCCTTGTCGCCTGCGGGGGATGCGGTGTCCGTTGACCCCGCGTGGCCGAGATGTTAGACAGCGGTGAGCGATATACGCAATGAACGTTGCAAAGAATGCAACGACCCTGATCGGGAGGTTTCCCATGGTCTCCGGCACCGGCTCCGACGCCCTCGCCCGCCTCGCCGACGAACGCGTCGACCACCGTTTCAGGGGCCTCCCGCCGGACGCCGAGGCCCTCACCGTGGGGGAGCTGGCCGCCCGGCGCCTGAATCTCTTCACCGACGGCTTCACCACCCCCGTGCTCGCCCTGTCCGCCGAGCGCCTGGAGCACAACCTGAAGCTGATGGAGACGTACGCGGCCCGGCACGGCCTCGCCTTCGCCCCGCACGGCAAGACCTCCATGGCCCCGCAGCTGTTCCAGCGGCAGATCGAGCACGGCGCGTGGGGCATCACGCTGGCCGTTCCGCACCAGGTTCGCGTCGCGCGGGCCTTCGGCGTCCAGCGCGTCTTCCTCGCCAACGAGCTGGTCGACGGCGCCGCCCTGCGCTGGCTCTCGGCGCAGCTGGACGCCGACGACGACTTCCGCTGCGTCTGCTACGTCGACTCGGTGCGCGGCGTCGAGCTGATGGACGCCGCGCTCCGGGGCGCCCGGCGCCCCGTGGACGTCGTGATCGAGCTCGCCGCCGGTGAGGGCGCCCGGACCGGGGTGCGGACGGAGGCCGAGTGCGCCGCCGTCGCCGACGCCGTGGCCGGTGCGCGCGGGCTGCGGCTGGTCGGGGTCGCCGGATACGAGGGCGAGGTGCCGGGGGCCGATCCGGAGCGGGTGCACGCCTGGCTGCGCAGGCTGGTCGCGCTGGCCGTGGAGTTCGACAAGGCCGGGCGGTTCGCCGGGCTGGACGAGATCGTGGTGAGCGCGGGCGGCAGCGCCTGGTTCGACGCGGTCGCCGACGTCTTCGCGGAGATCCCCGAACTGTCGGCGCCCGTGCTGAAGTTGCTGCGCTCGGGCGCGTACGTCTCGCACGACGACGGGCACTACCGCAAGCTGACCCCGTTCAACCGGGTCCCGGAGGAGGGGGCCCTGGAGCCCGCCTTCCGGCTGTGGGCCCAGGTGGTCTCCCGTCCCTCCCCCGAGCAGGCGTTCCTCAACGCGGGCAAGCGGGACGCGGCGTACGACCTCGATCTGCCGTTCGCCCAGGTGGTCCGCCGGGACGGGGCCGAGCGCCCGGCGGCCGGGATCACGGTGACCGCCCTGTCCGACCAGCACGCCTGGCTGCGCACCACCGGGGAGGCCGATCTCCAGGTGGGCGACTGGGTGGGCCTGGGGCTGTCCCACCCGTGCACGTCGTTCGACAAATGGGTGCTGATCCCCGTGGCGGAGGCGGACGGCACGGTGGTCGACTACATCCGTACGTTCTTCTAGGAGGCCGTCGTGGAAGAGCTCGTCATACGGGACGCGGACGTCGTGGACGGGTCCGGGGAGGCGTCGTACCGGGCGGACGTGGTCGTCGACGCCGGCCGGATCGTGTGCATCGTGAAGGAGGCGGCGGCAGCGGGCTGCCAGCGGCCGAAGGCCCGCCGTGAGCTGGACGCCGAGGGGCTGGTCCTGTCCCCGGGGTTCATCGACATGCACGCCCACAGCGATCTGGCGCTGCTGCGCGACCCCGACCACAGTGCCAAGGCCGCGCAGGGCGTGACGCTCGAGGTGCTCGGGCAGGACGGGCTGTCGTACGCGCCGGTCGACGACCGCACGCTCGGCGAGGTGCGCCGGGCCATCGCCGGGTGGAACGGCCCCGGTGACGACGTCGACTTCGACTGGCGGTCGGTCGGCGAGTATCTGGACCGGCTCGATCGCGGGATCGCGGTGAACGCGGCCTATCTGATCCCGCAGGGCACCGTGCGTGCGCTGGCCGTCGGCTGGGAGGACCGGGCGGCGACGCCCGAAGAGATGGACCGCATGCGGCAGTTGGTCGCCGAGGGCATGGAGCAGGGCGCGGTGGGCCTGTCGTCGGGGCTGACGTACACACCGGGCATGTACGCCGGGGACGCCGAACTCACCGAGCTGTGCCGGGTGGTGGCGTCGTACGGCGGCTACTACTGCCCGCACCACCGTTCGTACGGCGCCGGGGCGCTGGAGGCGTACGAGGAGATGGTGGCGCTCACCCGGGAGGCGGGCTGCCCGCTGCACCTGGCGCACGCGACGATGAACTTCGGCGTGAACAAGGGCCGGGCGCCCGAGCTGCTGGCGCTGCTGGACGAGGCACTGGACGCCGGGGCCGACATCAGCCTCGACACGTACCCGTACACGCCGGGCTGCACCACCCTCGTCGCGCTGCTGCCGAGCTGGGCGAGCGAGGGCGGCCCTGAGGCGGTCCTGAAGCGGCTCGCGGACGAGGAGACGGCCGAGCGGATCCGGCATCACCTGGAGGTGACCGGCTCGGACGGCTGCCACGGGGTGCCCGTGGAGTGGGAGACGATCGAGATCTCGGGGGTCGGGGACCCCGCGCTGGGCGAGTACGTCGGCCGTACGGTGCTGGAGTCGGCGCGGGTGCGCGGCGAGAGTCCCTGGGCTGTCGCGCGTGAACTGCTGCTGAGGGACCGGCTGGCGCCGACGATCCTGCAGCATGTCGGCCACGAGGAGAACGTGCGCGCGATCATGCGCCACCGGGTGCACACCGGCGGCTCGGACGGCATCCTCCAGGGCGCGAAGCCCCATCCGCGCGCCTACGGCACGTTCCCGCGGTATCTCGGGCACTACGTACGGGAGTTGGGGGTGCTGTCGCTGGAGGAGTGTGTCGCTCATCTGACCGCCCGTCCGGCCGCGCGGCTGCGGCTGCCGGACCGCGGGCTGGTCCGCGAGGGGTACAGGGCCGACCTGGTGCTGTTCGATCCGGAGACGGTGGCGGCGGGCTCGACCTTCGAGGAGCCGAGGGCGCTGCCGACGGGCATCCCGTACGTGCTGGTGGACGGGCGGTTCGTGATCGAGGACGGGCGGCGCACCGACGTCCTGGCGGGGCGGGCGGTGCGCCGGACTCCCCGGTGACCGCCCGCCCGTCAGGTGCGGGTCACGGCTTGGGGATCAGGCAGCCGCTCGCGCTCAGGTCGAGCTTGCTGTCCACGCCGAAGCAGGCGGGGAACAGGTAGGTCTGCTGGGCGTAGTTGATGCCCTGGCGGACGGTGACGGTGCCGTTCTCGTCGATCTCGCACGGGTTGTTGACCGTGCAGCGCTCGCCGTCCTCGTTGCCGGTGTTGTTGACGGCGACGACCTTGCCGGTGGCGGTGTCGACGACCGGGGAGCCGGAGGTGCCGCCGATGGTGTTGCACTCGGGGGTGTAGCGCACCGAGTCCTTCCAGGTCCAGTCGCCCTCCTTCATGCGGTACGCGAAGCCGTCGATCGAGCAGTTGTAGATCCTCCTCCAGTAGCCGGAGACCACGCTGATGGAGGTCCCGGCCGCCGGGCGGTTCGCGTCGAGGGCGAGCGCGTCGATGCCGTACGCGCTCTTGATCTGCGCGTAGGTGGTGCGCAGCCGGTAGATCGCCGCGTCCGTGTCGGTCATCGTCGCGTAGACGAGCCGGTCGGCGCGCAGCGTGGCGACCCGGGAGCCGGAGGCGCTCAGCAGGGAGAAGGTGCGGCTGGACGCGCGGTCGACCAGGACCTGGCCGGGCGCGGGGAAGCCGCTCTCCAGGCAGTGGCCGTTGGTGAGGACGAGCGCGGGGTCGTCGTCCGCCGAGCCGGGCATGCGGACGACGGAGCCGGAGCAGTTGCTGAGCGCGACGGTCCCGGCGAAGTTCACGGCGCCGGCCTTCGGCGCGGTGAGGCCGGACAGGGTGCCGAGGACGTCGTCGACGGTGTCCATCACCGTGCCGGTGGTGCCCGTGGTCGTGGTCGTGCTCATGTCCGGGCCCGTGGGGGAAGGCTCGGCGGCGACCGCGGGCGTCGCGCCGGCACCGGCCATCGCCAGCGCGCACAGCGCGACGACGAGAGGTTTTCTCATGTGGGGGTCCCCTCTTGCGACGGAGGCGACCGGAATCCTCCGGCCGCCCACAGAATTGTCATGCGCATTGTCATCATGGCGACGGCGAGGGGACAAGGGTTCGTTTCCGACGGGCGGTACCGACCCACCCGGCCTGGCAGCGCTCCTACTTGGGCCGCTTCGTCGCGCCGTGACCCCGCCCCGGCCGGTCACCGGAGTTGCCCGGACCAGCCTGGCCCGGGTCACCGGCAGAGGGGGCGGTCGCCGTGGGGAGGGTCGGTGCGGAGGTGGTGGAGGCGCCGGCGGAGGGCGCGGACGACGCCGCACCGGACGTGGCGTCGTCACCGGGAGCCGGGGTGCCGGGGCCCGCACCGGCCGTCGGACCGTCCGTGGCGGCCGGCGGCGCGGACTCACCGGTGTCCGGCTCCGCCGCCGGTCCCGTGCGCTTCCCCTTCTCACCGGTGCCGTCCGAGGACGACCCGGAGAACGCGAACCCGGCGACCAGCGCCGCCACGGTCACGGCACCCAGCGCGCCGCCGGTCATCGCGACCCGGCGGGAGGGACGGGCCCCGGAACGCCGGGCGCGACGGCCGGGAGCGCGGTGCGAACGGTGCTCGCCACCCCCGGGCCGGTGCGGGGCGGGTTCGGCCCCGGAAGCAGCGCCGCCCTCCGCCACGGGCGGCAGTTCGGCCGTCTCGTCGTACGCGTTCTGCCACCCGTGCGCCGCCGCCGGGTCGGCGTACGCGTCGTAGGCCGGGGGCGGTGGCGGCTGCGGGAGGTACACGTTCGGGGGATCAACGGGTTCCGAAGCGTCGTTCCCCTGATCGGCGTAGCGGGGGTGCCTGGGCATGGCGGCACATTGTAGGGACGCGAGGGGCCCCTGGGACAGCGAGCGGACATATGCGCCCGAACCGCTCGTCTCACGTGGCGGAAGACACGGCCCAAGGGGCGATTCGGGACCGTAAGCTCCCTGCATGCAGGTGATCCAGTCGACCAAGCTCGCCAACGTCTGTTACGAGATCCGGGGCCCGGTGCTCGAGGAGGCGATGCGGCTCGAGGCGGCCGGGCATCGGATCCTCAAGCTCAACACCGGCAACCCGGCGGCGTTCGGCTTCGAGTGCCCGCCCGAGATCCTGGAGGACATCCTCCGCAACGTGTCGTCGGCCCACGGCTACGGCGACGCGAAGGGCCTGCTGGCGGCGCGCCGGGCGGTCGTGATGCACAACCAGACGCTCGGCATCGAGACCGACGTCGAGCACGTCTTCATCGGCAACGGCGTCTCCGAGCTGATCGTGATGGCCATGCAGGGCCTGCTGGACGACGGCGACGAGGTGCTGGTGCCGGCGCCGGACTACCCGCTGTGGACGGCGGCCGTCTCCCTGTCCGGCGGCACTGCGGTGCACTACCGCTGCGACGAGCAGTCCGACTGGATGCCCGACCTCGCCGACGTCGAGCGCAAGATCACCGACCGCACCAAGGCGCTCGTCATCATCAACCCGAACAACCCCACCGGCGCGGTCTACGACGAGGCCGTCGTCAAGGGGCTGACGGACATCGCCCGCCGTCACAACCTGCTGGTCTGCTCGGACGAGATCTACGACAAGATCCTCTACGACGACGCCGTCCACACCCCCACCGCCGCCGTCGCCCCCGATCTGCTCACGCTCACCTTCAACGGCATGTCGAAGGCGTACCGGGTGGCCGGCTACCGGGTGGGCTGGATGTCGATCTCCGGCCCGCGCGCCCACGCGGACTCCTACATCGAGGGCCTGACGATCCTGGCGAACATGCGGCTGTGCGCGAACATGCCGGGCCAGCACGGAGTGGTCGCCGCGCTCAGCGGACGCCAGACGATCAACGACCTGGTGCTGCCGGGCGGGCGGCTGCGCGAGCAGCGGGACGTGGCGTACGAGCTGCTGACCCAGATCCCGGGGGTGAGCTGCGTGAAGCCGAAGGGGGCGCTGTACCTCTTCCCGCGGCTGGACCCGAACGTCTTCAAGATCAGGGACGACCGGCAGATGGTCCTGGACCTGCTCCGGCGCGAGAAGATCATGGTGGTGCAGGGCACCGGCTTCAACTGGCCGGAACCGGATCACTTCCGCGTCGTGACCTTGCCCACGGTCGCGGACCTGCGGGACGCCGTGGGCCGTATCGGGCGCTTCCTGGACGGCTACGGCCAGCCCTGAGGCCCGATTTTATGGACGGCTCAACTTTAGACCGATTCTAAGCTAGGATGGCTTCCTGACAGCTCACAGGAGGCCATCCATGTACGAACCGATCCGCACCAAGTCGGTCCACCGCACGATGGCCGGCACCCCCCACGACTTCCCCCACCGTTCCCGCGAGGAGGAGCTGGACATCCAGCTCGCGGGCCACCTCGCCGCTCTGCTCGCCGTCACCGACGAGCTGCGCGCGACGGCACCCTCGGCCGACCTGGACACGGCGGCCGAGCGGCTCGCCGCACAGGTGACCCGGCTGCGGGGAGGACGTACGCCGGCCCGCGCGTCGGTGCGCACCACCGGGGGCGAGGCGGACGCCGCGGCCCTGCACGAGCGGGCGCACACCCTCGCGGGCCGTGCGCTCGTCGTCGCCGCCTCCCGCGCCGACACGGCGGCCGCCATTCTGGCCGCCGAGCGGATGGACGCGCATGCCGCGGCGCTGGAGCCGCGGGCGCTCGCGTCCCACTGAGCCCTTCGGGCTCCCTCTGACGGCCCCGGTCCGCGTGCACCCGCAGCGACGCGCGGACCGGGTGCCACAGCACTGCGTTGGCTTGGGCCGGGGCGCCTACTCGTCGTGGGTGGCCTGTCGTCGGGCGGCTTTCCCTGATCCGGGGCTGGTCGCGCCCACGCGGCGGAGCCGCACATCGATACAGCCCCGCGCCCCTTGGGGGGTTGTCGTACCGTCCGCCTACGATCGGCTCCAGTTGGTTGATCTGAGGGGGAGGGATTGTGGGGGCCATCCATGACTTCGCAGTCTGGGAGTCGTTGCTGCGGATCGTGCGGGGGTCGCAGGGGGAACGGCTTGCCGCGCCGGGGAGTTGGGTAACGGGGCAGGTCGGGCTCGGGGGCTGGAGCGTGCCCGGCTGGCGGGACGAGTTCAGCGCGATCGAGGGGGTGCACCAGGCGCTCAGGGCCGATGGCTTGGACAACGTGTCGTTCATCTGTGAGACGGGGCCCGGCGGGAAGACGCTGCTGCATGTCGTCGAGGGCGGGCCCGCCGTCGAGTACGGCATCACCAGTCCCTACATAGGGGCCCTGGTTCTCGTCGAGGGCGCCGTCCCCGAGCCCTGGCGGCGTCTTCCCGAGACCGTGCCGGGTGCGGGGCCCGCGCCGTCGGCGGACGCCGCGTTGCTGGAGCGGACCCTGCGTGAGCGGCTGCCCGACGCCGTCGGGGCCACCGAGGCGGAGATCGCCGGAGCGGAAGCACGCCTCGGTGTCACACTGCCCGACGAGCTCAAGGCGCTCTACCGCGTCACCCGGGCCCGGTGGCAGGACTGGAGCGGCGACTACGCGGCGCAGGAACGCGTGAGGGACGCGGTCGGTTGCGAGCTCTTTCCGCTGGACGGGCTGTACGTGGCGGACGCGCGCTCCCGCCCCTGTCCCTGGCAGTACGCGGCGAAGGACGTGGCCGTCACGGGGCCGGACGACGCCGTGCAGGACCTGGCCGGCTCGCCGGGCTGGATCGCCTTCGGGGACAACGGCGGCGGCGACCGGGTGGCGCTCGACCTGACGCCGGGCCCCCGCGGCCACCTCGGGCAGATCATCATGATCAGTCACGAGGAGGAGGTCGGTGCGCACCTGCGCGCCGAGTCCCTCACCGACATGGTGGTGAACCGCCGCAACGACTGGTACGCATCCCGCACCCGCAACCGCCCGCCCATGGTGGCGCACGTGGTTCGCGGCGCCCTGGACAGCGTGGCCGCCGCCGCCCACCCCGATCTGGAGGTGCTCGGCATCGGCGAGGGGAGCCGCGAGCCGGTCAGTCTCACCCCGGCCGCCGGTCTTCCCCGGCTGCGGACCCTCGACGCCTGCCCGGGTACGCTCGCCGACCCACTGGAGATCGCCGGGCTGAAGGCGCTGGAGTACCTGCGCCTCGGCCCCGAGGAGTGGCGGGTGCTGCTCGACGCGGGGGCCGTGCCCCGGAGCCTGTCGGCGGCTTCGATCGACGTCCGGGGCGAACAGCATCCGGTGCCGCTGCTGGACCTCGCGAACGAGATCCTCGCCCTGTGGGACCGCCCCCTGATCACCCGGACCGTCCTCGAGGGCGACCTGTAGTCGGGCGGGGGTCCGGACGCGGAAGGGGAGAGGCGGGCATGGACGACGGGCGGGACACGGCGCTCAGGCTGCGGGCGATCTGCGACGAGCTGTCGGAGCGCTTCTACGAGCGGGCGGACGTCGTGCGGACGCTGGTGGTGACCCTGCTGGCCGGGCAGCACTCGCTGGTGCTCGGTCCGCCCGGCACGGCGAAGTCGGAGCTGGCGCGGGAGCTCACGGGCCGGATCGAGGGGGCGTCGTACTGGGAGATCCTGCTGTCGAAGTTCACCGCGCCGACGCGGATGTTCGGCCCCATCGACGTCGCCGCGCTGGCCCGGGGCGAGTACCGGCAGGTGTACGAGGGGCGCGCCACGACCGCGCATGTCGCGTTCATCGACGAGATCTTCAAGTGCTCGACGGCCGCGCTCAACGAGACGCTGGGCTTCCTCAACGAGCGGATCTACCACCCCGAGAACGGAGGCGCCCCGATCCGCTGCCCCCTGATCGGGGCCATCACGGCGAGCAACGAACTGCCCGACGGGGAGGACTCCGCCGCGATCTACGACCGCCTGCTGGTGCGGATCGAGGTCGGCTATCTGGAGGACCCCTCGAACTTCGCCGCCCTGGTCCGCTCCGCCGTCGGCCGCCCCGCGGCACCGGCGCCGCCGACCACCGTCGAGCTGGCCGCGCTGCAGCACGCCGTCGCCGAGGCCGTACCGGCCGTGGACGTCCCGGACGCGATCGTGGACGCGGTGGTGACCCTGCGGGCCGCCCTGCGCCGCAAGGAACTCGTCGCCTCCGACCGCCGCTGGCGGCAGGCGGTGGGGCTGCTCCAGGCGTCCGCGTACCTCGACGGACGCACGGGGGTCGCCGAGACCGATCTGTCGGTGCTGACCCATGTGCTGTGGGACTCCCCCGCCCAACGCCCGATCGTCGAGCGGGAGGTGCTGCACCTGGTCAACCCGGACGCCAAGGAGGCGCTCGATCTGGCCGATGTGATCGAGGAGCTGGAGGCCCAGCTCGACGCCATGGCCGGGCAGTCCCGCGAGGCACTGAGCGAGTGGGTCATCAAGAACGCCCACAACAAGCTCGCCATGGCGGGCAAGCGGCTGGAGCGACTGCGCGAGGAGGCGGCGAACGCCGGCCGCTCCACCGCCGCGATCGACCGGGTCACCGGACGCCAGCGGGCCGTGCGCGCCCGTGTCCTCACCGAGGCCCTCGGGATGGACGCGAGCATGGTGCAGGGGCAGCTGTGAGGCGGCGCGATGGGTGAGGCCGGCAGTGCGCTGGACGAGCTGGCACACCGGTCCGGGACGTGGCTGGCCCGGTCCGCCGCTCCTGCCCCACGGCACACCGCGGCCGTGGTGGCGGGCCCGTTCGACCGGGTCGCGTGGCGTGATGTGTACGAGCAGTCGGCCGCGCTGCGTGACCTGGCCGCGGATCTGGGCCGGCGGCACGACCACACCGCCGACCTCCTGACGGACGTGTTCCTGGCCGCCTGTCAGGCCGCCCCGCGTCTGCGCGACCGCGCGGAGATGGCACCGTCCCACCTGGTCAACCACCAGGTCGTCGCCGCGCTGACGCACTCGGCCGGATTCGCCGAGCTGCACCGGGAGACGGCCGGCGACGCCTACGCCGCCGCCATGGCCGTACTCGCGCAGGCCCCGGCCCTGCGCGGGCTGCTGGAGCGCACCCGGGAGGCCCGGGACCGGGCGGAGCAGGCGGATGGGGCCCGGCAGGAGGCCGCGGCAGCGGCGGCCCGTGTCGGTGAGGCGCTCCGCGAGGCGGCCGAGGAGGCCGGCGCGGACGGCGCTGTCCCGGCCCCGGCCGCCGATGCCGTACGCCGGGCGATCGAGGCCGCCGAAGCCGCCGAAGCCGCCGAGGCCGCTGCCCGGCAGGAGGCCGGCGCCGCCGCGCAGGCCCTCGCGGCGGCGCTCCCCGGCATCCGTGCCGCCGCCCGGAACGCGACGGCGACGGCGGCCGAGGCCGTCCGTCAGGAGGCCGCGCTGATGCGCGCGTGGGGCGTCGGTGCGGGACGGCTGGAGCGGATGCCGTTCGACGAGCGCGCCCGGCTCGCCGAGCGGCTGCGCGGCGGCCGGCTCGCGCGGTGGGCCGACCTGATCGGGCGCTTCCGGCAGATGGCCGCAGGTGAGCGCGCCCGCAAGGTGGAGAACGCGACGGGGGAGCTCGTCGGCGTCACCCTCGGCGACGACCTGTCGCGCGTCATCCCCTCCGAGCTGGCGGTCCTCGGCATACCGGAGCTGCGTGCGGTGTTCGCCGCGCGCTACGCCGCGGGGGAGCTGATGCTGTACGACACCCGGGGCGAGCAGAGCACCGGCCGGGGTGCCGTCATCGCGTGCGTGGACACCTCGCACTCCATGTACGCGGAGGGCCCCGGCGGGATCACCCGCGAGGCCTGGTCCAAGGCGTGCGCCCTGGCCCTGCTCGACCAGGCCCGGCACGCGGGACGGGACTTCGTCGGGATCCTGTTCTCCGCCGCCGACAAGATCCGGGTGTTCCGCTTCCCGGGCGACCGGCCCGCGGACATCGCCGACGTCCTCGACTTCGCGGAGACCTTCCTCGGCGGCGGCACCGACTTCCAGCGGCCGCTCGGCACGGCCGCCGCACTGCTGGAGGAGGAGTTCGAGGACACGGCGCGCGGGCGCGGCGACATCGTGCTGATCACCGACGACGCGTGCGAGGTCACGGAGACGTGGGTGCGCGGCTGGAACGAGGCCAAGCACCGCCTGGGCTTCCGCCTCTTCGGCGTCGCCGTCGCCACCCCGGACGCCACCGGGGCCGGTTCGGTCCTGGAGTCGCTGTGCGACAACCTGCGCACCGTCGACGACCTGACCGACGTGCACAGCGCCGCCGACCTGTTCCGGGTGATCTGACCGGGCCCGGTGGAAAGCCGAGCGCCCCGGCCGGCGGTGTCCGCCGGCCGGGGCGCTCATCGGCACGTTCGTGAGAGCCCGCGGGCGGGCCGTGCCGAAGTGGGCGGGGGTGGGCCTGTCGCCGCCGGGTCCCGTCGGGGCGGACGGGGAGCGGTGACGGGCCCGGAACCCCGCACGCCGTTGTGCGGGGCCCCGCCGGTCAGGCCCGCGGCCGGCCTGTGACGATCGCTGGTCAGGGCATCCGGACCGGCCGCGGAGTCTTCAGTGGGCCGTGCTCAGCCCAGGCGCTCGACGAGCGCGCGGTACTGGTCCCACAGCTCCTTCGGGGTGTGGTCACCGAAGGTGTTCAGGTGCTCGGGGACCAGGGCGGCCTCCTCGCGCCACACCTCCTTGTCGACGGTGAGCAGGAACTCCAGGTCGGACTCGGACAGCTCCAGGCCCTCGGTGTCCAGCGCGTCCTTCGTCGGCAGCACGCCGATCGGGGTCTCGACGCCCTCGGCCTTGCCCTCCAGGCGCTCCACGATCCACTTCAGGACGCGGCTGTTCTCACCGAAGCCGGGCCAGACGAACTTGCCCTCGTCGTTCTTGCGGAACCAGTTGACGTAGTAGATCTTCGGCAGCTTGGACTGGTCCTTGTCCTTGGCCACGTCGACCCAGTGGGCCATGTAGTCGCCCATGTTGTAGCCGCAGAACGGCAGCATGGCGAACGGGTCGCGGCGCAGCTCGCCGACCTTGCCCTCGGCGGCGGCGGTCTTCTCGGAGGCCACGTTGGCGCCGAGGAAGACGCCGTGGTTCCAGTCGAAGGACTCGGTCACCAGCGGTACGGCGGTGGCGCGGCGCCCGCCGAAGAGGATCGCCGAGATCGGCACGCCCTTGGGGTCCTCCCACTCGGGCGCGATGATCGGGCACTGGGCGGCGGGGACGGTGAAGCGGGCGTTCGGGTGGGCCGCCGGGGTCTCCGACTCCGGGGTCCAGTCGTTGCCCTTCCAGTCGGTGAGGTGGGCGGGCGGCTCCTCGGTCATGCCCTCCCACCACACGTCGTTGTCGTCGGTGAGGGCGACGTTGGTGAAGACGGCGTTGCCCCACAGCGTCTTCATCGCGTTGGCGTTGGTGTGCTCGCCGGTGCCGGGAGCGACGCCGAAGAAGCCCGCCTCGGGGTTGATCGCGTACAGGCGGCCGTCCTCGCCGAAGCGCATCCACGCGATGTCGTCGCCGATCGTCTCGACCGTCCAGCCGGGGACGGTCGGCTCCAGCATGGCGAGGTTGGTCTTGCCGCAGGCGCTCGGGAAGGCGGCGGCGACGTACTTGGACTCACCGCGCGGCGGGGTCAGCTTCAGGATGAGCATGTGCTCGGCCAGCCAGCCCTCGTCGCGGGCCATGACGGAGGCGATGCGCAGGGCGTAGCACTTCTTGCCGAGCAGGGCGTTGCCGCCGTAGCCGGAGCCGTAGGACCAGATCTCGCGGTCCTCGGGGAAGTGCGAGATGTACTTGGTCTGGTTGCAGGGCCACGGCACGTCCTCCTGGCCGGGCTCCAGCGGGGCGCCGAGGGAGTGCACGGCCTTGACGAAGAAGCCGTCGGTGCCGAGCTCGTCGAGGACCGGGCGGCCCATCCGGGTCATGGTGCGCATGGCGACGGCCACGTACGCGGAGTCGGTGATCTCGACGCCGATCGCGGACAGCGGCGAGCCCAGCGGGCCCATGCAGAAGGGCACCACGTACATCGTGCGGCCCCGCATGGAGCCGCGGAACAGGCCCTTGTCACCGGCGAAGATCTCCCGCATCTCGGCGGGGTCCTTCCAGTGGTTGGTCGGGCCGGCGTCCTCCTCCTTGGCGGAGCAGATGAAGGTCCGGTCCTCGACGCGCGCGACGTCGGTGGGGTCGGAGGCCGCGTAGTAGGAGTTCGGGCGCTTGATCGGGTCCAGTTTCCGGAAGGTGCCCTTGGCGACGAGCTCCTCGCACAGGCGCTCGTACTCGGCCTCTGAGCCGTCGCACCAGACCACGTTGTCCGGCTGCGTCAGGTCTGCGATCTCGTTGACCCAGGAGATCAGTCCCTGGTGGGTGGTGGGGACGCTGGGAGCCGCGATGTCGCGCGCCACGATTGCTCCTAAATGAGGGGTTTTTTGTTTGGAGGCCCCGTGGGGGCTGCGACCCGGATGCTTGACGGTGAGATCTTGGGCGCTCATCCGGTGCCGACCGCACTCATTTGATCATCCGACGAACGCGCCCATCTGTCCAGAGGGCCGCACAGGTGAGCAACGTGACGATGGCCACGGTTTTTCGTGCCGCTTTACGTGCACGTTGGGTTCACCTGACCGTTCCTTTGCGTGATCACCCGAAGGGCCTCGTGAGAGGATGGCCACTTACCAGTGCCCAATTCGTCACACTGATCCGCAACTTACGGTTCCGTAGGTACCATGCGGACCATGACAGCGTTCGTCCCCGACGCGCCCACGGACTCGCCGGCCGACGGCCGCGGTCCGGTCGCGACCCACCTGCCGCATCCGGTCAAACCCAAGCTCCGGGGCTGGCTGCACCTCGGCATGTTCCCCGCCGTGGTGATCGCCGGCCTGGTCCTCACCGCCCTCGCCGACTCCACCCGGGGCCGCATCGCCTGCGGGGTCTACGCGCTGACGGCCTCCCTGCTGTTCGGGGTCAGCGCGCTGTACCACCGGGGCAACTGGAGCCCGCGCATGGACGGCGTCCTGCGCCGCCTCGATCACGCCAACATCTTCCTGATCATCGCCGGCACCTACACCCCGCTGACCATCCTGCTGCTGCCCGACTCCAAGGGTCAGTGGCTGCTGTGGGGCATCTGGGCGGCGGCCGCCGCCGGGATCGCGTTCCGCGTCTTCTGGGTCGGCGCCCCGCGCTGGCTCTACACACCGTGCTACATCGCCATGGGCTGGGCGGCCGTCTTCTACCTGCCCGACTTCATGCGCACCGGCGGCATCGCCGTCCTGGTCCTGGTGATCGTCGGCGGCCTGCTCTACAGCGCGGGCGGGGTGATCTACGGCATCAAGAAGCCCAACCCGTCACCGCGCTGGTTCGGCTTCCACGAGGTGTTCCACTCCTTCACCCTGGCCGCCTTCATCGCCCACTACGTGGGGATCTCGCTGGTGGCGTACCAGCACGCGTAGGCCCCTGAGCAGGTTCGGCCGCGGCAGCGATGCCGCGGCCTTTTTCATGCGCCCATGCCGTCGCGTTTGCGTGGCGGTCGTTGACAGCCCCTACTTTTTGAGAGTTACTCTCAGTTCATGGCCACTGTCGATTCACAGCACGCCGCACCCCCCGACCCCCGACGCTGGTGGGCGCTCGGTGCCCTTGTCGCGAGCATGCTCACGCTCGGCTTCGATCTGACGGTCCTCAACGTGGCTCTGCCGACCATGGCCGCGCAGCTGGAGGCGAGCACCGACGAGCTCCAGTGGATCGTGGACGCGTACATCGTGGTGTTCGCCGCGCTGATGCTCCCCGCCGGTCTCCTCGGCGACCGCTTCGGACGGCGCCGGATGCTGGTGGCCGGGCTGGGGGTGTTCCTCGCCGGGTCCCTGGCCGGAGCCCTGACGGACACCCCGGAACTCGTCATCGCGGCCCGCTCGGTGATGGGGCTCGGGGCCGCGCTGGTGATCCCGCTCGGGCTGTCCGTGCTGCCGTCGATGTTCGGCGAGGAGGAACGCGGGAAGGCCGTCGCCGCCGTCACCGCCTCCATGGCCGCGGGCATGCCGCTCGGCCCGCTCGTCGGCGGACTGCTGCTCGACCACTACTGGTGGGGCTCGATCTTCCTGATCAACCTCCCGATGGCCGCCCTCGGCATCGCCGCCTGCCTGTTCCTGCTGCCCGAGTCACGGGACCCCTCCTCCCCGAGGGTCGACGTCCTGTCCACCGCGTACAGCGCGCTCGGGCTCGGCGCCCTGGTCTTCGGCATCATCGAGGGACCCGGGCGCGGCTGGACCAGCGGCTGGGTGCTGGGCGCGTTCGCGTCGGCCGCGCTGCTGCTGGCCGCGCTGGTGGTGCGCGAACGGCAGGCCGTACGGCCGATGCTCGACCTGGCCCTGCTCGGGCGGCGCGTGTTCCTGTTCAACACGCTGGCCGCGACGCTCGGCACCTTCGTGTTCTCCGGTCTGCTGTTCCTGCTGCCCACCTATCTGCAGGAGATCGGCGGCCATGACGCCTTCGGCACCGGGCTGCGGCTGCTGCCGATGATGGGCGGCCTGCTGGTCGCGGCGCGGGCCAGCACGCCGCTCGTGCGTCGGCTGGGGCCGCGGCCGGTGGTCGCCGCGGGCCTGGTGGTGCTGTGCTTCGCCGCGCTGCTCGGCTCGCGCACCGACCCGGGCGACGGCTACGGCTTCACCGCGCTGTGGCTGACGATCGCGGGCCTCGGCTTCGCCTTCGCCATGGTGCCGGCGATGGACGCGGCGCTCGGCGGCATCGACGCCGCCGAGGCCGGCAGCGGCTCCGGGCTGCTGATGACACTGCGCCAGGTGGGCGGGGCCATCGGGATCGCCCTGCTCGGCAGCCTCGTCGCCGACACCTACGCCGACCGCGTCGACACCACCGGCCTGCCCGCGCCCGCCGCCGAGGCCGCCCGTGAGTCGCTCAGCGGGGCCCACGCCGTCGCCGGACAGCTGGACCTGCCCGCGCTCGCCGCGTCCGCCGACGCGGCGTATCTGGACGGCATGTCGCTCGTGCTGGTCGTGTGCGGTGCGGCGGCGCTGGTGACGGCCGCCGTGGCCGCCCTGTTCCTGCCGAACCCGCGGCCCGCCGGACAGGACGATGCCGCGGCCGGCACGGACTCCTCCCCGGTCATGGCCCCGGCGAAGGCCCATGACGGACAATGACGGCATGACCATGGCACGAACCCCTGTTCGCGGCGCCGCCCCCCACCTGGGCCTGCGCGAACGGAAGAAGATCAAGACGCGCATGGCGATCAGGGCGGCCACCTACGCCCTGATCAAGGAACAGGGGTACGACGCCACCACCGTCGAGCAGATCGCCGACCGCGCCGAGGTCTCGCCGAGCACCGTCTTCCGCTACTTCCCCACCAAGGAGGACATCGTCCTCACGGACGAGTACGACCCGCTCATCGAGGACCTGATGCGGGAGCGCCCGGCCGGCGAGCCGGTACTGGAGTCGGTGCGGTGGGCCATCCGGCAGGCGCTGGCGATGGCCCTCGCCGACAACCCCGACTACGAGCGGGACGAGATGGTGCTGCGGGCCCGGCTGGCCGTCGAGGTTCCGCAGGTGCGCTCGCGAATGATGGAGAGCATGTCCGTCACGGGCCGTCTGCTGTGCCGGGCCATCGCCCAGCGGACGGGACGGCAGGAACAGGATCTGGAGGTGCGGGTCTACTCGATGGGGCTGATGGGGGCCCTGCTGGAGGCCATGATCTATTGGGGCGAGGGCGGCTGCCGCGAGAACCTGCCCGACCTGATCGACCGTACGCTGGCCACGTTCAAGGATCTGCCGCACCGCTCCCCATGACATCCTTGACCGGGTGAACGGTCCCGAGATCCACGTCGCGTTCGCTCCCGAGCTGCTGCTCTTCGTGCCGCAGGCACGGCCCGCCGGCTCGCTGAAGACCGCCACCGACGGCGTCTCCAGCCTCGGCCACGTCATCGAGTCCCTCGGCGTGCCGCTGACGGAGGTCGGTGCGCTGCTCGTGGACGGCCGCGAGGTGCCGGTGTCCCATGTACCGGCCGCGGGCGAGTCGGTGACCGTACGCACCGTCACCCACCCGCAGCGGGTCCCGGGCGCTCCGCTGCGGTTCCTGCTCGACGTGCATCTGGGCACGCTGGCCCGGCGGCTGCGGCTGCTCGGGGTGGACACGGCGTACGAGGCGACCGACATCGGCGATCCGGCGCTCGCCGCGCGATCGGCGGCCGAGCGGCGGGTGATGCTCAGCCGGGACCGGGGGCTGCTGCGGCGCCGGGAGCTGTGGGCGGGGGCGTTCGTGTACAGCACGCGGCCTGAGGAGCAACTGCGGTACGTGCTCGACCGGTTCCGCCCCGAGTTGCGGCCGTGGACGCGGTGCACCGCGTGCAACGGACTGCTGCGGCAGGCTACGAAGGACGAGGTCGCCGATCAGCTGAAGGGCGGGACGCACCGGACGTACGACGTGTTCGCGCAGTGCGCCGAGTGCGGGCGGGCGTACTGGAAGGGCGCGCACCACGAGCAGCTCGAAGCCATCGTGGAACGCGCCCTCACCAGCTTCGGGGAAGACCGTTAACTCTTCTTGCGTACATCCCCCTTACCGCACGCCACGCCGTCCCTGTCTCTGTCCAGCTTCAGGGGATCGTCCTTGCCGTTGACCTTCAGGCGGCCGTAGTCGTGTTCCTCGAGCCAGGTGCAGCGGGCCGTCGTGGTCGGCTCGACCTCGGCCGGGAAGGCTGTCGGCACGCACACGTTGGCCGAGCCGTAGTGGCGGTCGCAGCCGGAGACGGTCGGCGAGACCTTTTGGGACGTGCGCTTCTTGCCGGGCCCCGTGACCTTGCCCTGCGGGGCCTCCGCGAAGTCGTGGACGTGCGCCGAGGCGTCCTTGGCGGTCAGCGCCTGCGGTCCTTGCAGGTGCACCCACTTGGCCACCGACGGAACCCCGTTGGCGTCGACCGCGAACAGCATGTACCAGCCGGGCGGGGCCAGGTTGGGGTTGCTGGTGACGTTCAGGTCGACGTTGTCGCCGTCGACGGAGAGCGGCAGGTCCACGAACCGCTGGTTCGGGTCGGAGGAGTGGGTGACCGCGGCCGGGCGGATCAGCTCGGCCTTGGCGATGGGCCGGTCGACGGTGATGCGCTGGGTGTCGCCGTAGGTCCACTCGGTGTCGATCACCGAGGTGATCGTCGGCCGCTCGCCCTTGAAGAGGTACGGCGGGCTGTAGACCGACACGTCGTGGTTCCAGGAGCCGTTGCCCGGGTTGTCGCCGGTCGTCATCACGCGGCCGTCGGGCAGCAGGAACGCCGAGGAGTGGTAGCCGCGCGCCTCGGGGTCGACGGCCACCGGGTCGAAGGTCTCCGACTGCGGATCGAAGATCGACGTCTCGAACACCGGGTTGGCGCGGTTGTGGAGGGCGCCGCCGGTCTCCAGGACCTTGCCGTCGGGCAGCAGCACGGCGGAGAGGTACATCTTGCCCTGGTCACCGGTCTGCGGGACGGGGCCGTTGCCCAGGTCGACGGTGCCCTGCGGGATCGGCGGGCCGGCGACGTACGTGGGATCGGGCTGCTTGAGGTCGATGATGTCGGTCAGGCGGTTGGCGTCCGGGTTGGAGTCGATGTTGCCGCCGCCGAGCGTGAGGACCTTCTGGTCCTGCGCCGGGGGCAGCAGCACGCTCGCCGACTGGTCCCGCTCGTCCTTGCGCTGGAGGCCGGGCACCTGGGTGATGGTGTTGGCGTCGTAGTCGTAGATCGCCGAGCCCGTGCCGGGGATGTTGTTGCCGAAGACATGGCTGCCCGAGTAGAAGAGGCGGCCGTCCTGCATCAGGATCATCGACGGGTACAGGCCCCAGTACGACCAGGTCTGGTTGACCTTCCACGTCGGCAGCCACTGCTGCTCGGCGTCCGACCACCGCTCGGCCGTCACCGAGCCGGTGGAGTCCTCGCGCAGACCGCCGAAGCTGATCACGTCACCGTTGCCGAGGATGGTCGCCGACGGGTACCAGTGGCCGTCGTTCATGTCGTTGGTCCTGACGTACGACTCGGTCTCCGGGTCGAAGATGTACGAGTCCTTGTAGCCCTGGTAGCCGATCGTGCCGTCGGCGGACGGATAGCCCTTGTTGCCGCTCATGACGAGCACCCGGCCGTCCTTGAGCTGCACGTGGCCCGCGCAGAACATGTCCTTCGGCGTCGGGATCGTCTTGTACGTGCCCTTCTCGGGGTCGTACACCGCCGAGGTGAAGGTGCCCGCCTCGAACATCTCCGGGTCGTTGCCCGAGCCGGCGATCAGCAGCACCTTGCCGCCCGGCAGGACGACCGAGTGCATGGAGCGGACCGGGTTCTGGGTGGGCAGCACCTCCCACGTGCCGTCGGCGCACTCCGCGGCCGTCCCGGTGCACTCGGGCTCGGGGACCGGCTCGGCGACCTGCTCCATCGTGTAGTCGTCGGTGGTGGCCGAGCCGGTGCCGTAGACGGAGACGCCCCAGGAGATGCGGTCGGTGCCGGCCGGGACCTCGGGGGTGCGGACGGTGGCCTCGGTCCAGGCGGCCCGCATGTCCAGGGTCTTGAGGTCGGTCCAGTACTGCCAGCCGGCGGTGGTGTCGTGCCGGAAGAGGGTGATCGCCGTGTCGGGGGTCGTCGACTTGTACCAGAGGGACAGGTCGTACTGCTTGCCCGGCGTCACCACCGGGGCGCACTCGGCGGACTCGGTGATCAGCGCCTTGCGGTCGCCGTCGACACGGCGGGTCAGCTCGACCTTCATCGCCTTGCCGCCGGTGTGGGCGTCGGCGGTGGTGGTGAAGGTGAAGTCGTTGTCGCCCCAGCCGGACTTCTCCCAGCAGTACGGCATGTCACCGGTGCCGGCCGTCTCGAAGCCGGGGTTCTTGATCAGGTTGGCGGCGGAGGCGGGCTGCGGGGAGGTGAGGAGGAGGCCGGTGGTGAGGGCGCCGACGGCCAGGAGTGCCGTACCACGTCCGGATCTCAGGGCTGTTCTCATACGGTGCTCCTAGCTGTGCGGCTCTCTGGACCGTTCTCGTCGCGGCTCTCGTCCTGGCTCTCGTCGCGGCTCTCTTCGCGGCTCGCTGTACGGCTCCTGCGCGGGAGATACACCAGCGCCTCGGTCCCCACGAAGCGCAGGACGAACGTGATGACGAGGGCCAGGGCGGTGGCCGGCAGGGCGGTCATGCCGAACTGGCCGACCAGCAGCGCGATCAGGGGCAGCCGCAGCACCAGGTCGGCGTTGGCGAGCAGCGCGAACCGCGCCGTGCGGTCGGCCCAGTGCCGGTGCCGGCGCCGCTCGCGGAACAGCAGCCCGTCGATGAGCAGGAAGTTCCAGGCGACGCCGAACTGGTTGGCGACGATCTCGGCGGGCAGGTAGTGCAGTCCCGCCTCGGTGAACGCCCACAGCGCGGCCAGATTCGGCACGAAGCCGGTGAGTCCGATCAGCCCGAAGACGACCATGCGGGCCAGCGGCGACTCGGTGCGCAGCCCGGCGAGGTGGCGCAGGAAGCGCAGGCCCTCCCTGGCCGTCGACTTGGACTCCCCGGCGAACCGGTCCTGGAAGACGAACGGCACCTCGGTGACCGTGCGGGGGCGGCTGCGGACGGCGAGTTCGAGGAGGATCTTGTAGCCGAGGGGCCTGAGCTCGTCGGCGGTGACCGTGGTGCGGCGGATGGCGAAGAAGCCGCTCATCGGGTCGCTGATGCCGTGCAGCCGGCGTGGGAAGAGCGACTTGGTCAGCCAGGTCGCCCCGCGCGAGACGGCCACCCGGTAGCTGCCGGCGAGTCCGGCGCGGCTGCCGCCCTTGATGTAGCGGGAGGCGACGACGAGCCCGGCGTTCGCGCGCTCGCCGGTGGCGACCAGCTCCGGCACCAGGGAGGGCGGATGCTGGCAGTCGCCGTCCATGACGACCACCCAGTCCGAGGTGGCCGCCCTGATGCCCTCGACGACCGCGCCGCCGAGCCCGCCGGTTGCCTCCTCCCGGTGGATGACGGTCACGGGGAAGGGGCAGTCCTGCGCGGCCTCGCGGATGACCTCGGGGGTGTCGTCGGTCGAGTCGTCCACGAAGACGACCTTGCAGGGCAGCCGGGCCGGGACGGACTCGGTGATCTGGTGCAGCAACTGCCGTACGTTGGCCGACTCGTTGAAGGTCGGGACGACGACGGTGACGGCACCCGGCTCCGGGACCTCGACCGGTTCGAGGACCGGATCGCCCAGCTCGCCGGGGACGATGGACTCCTGGCTCATCGGTCGCCTCCGGCGGTCTCGACCTTGCGGATCTCGATACGGTCCTCGCCCTTGCCGAACACGGCGACCGGCTCGGAGTGCTCGATGGCGGCCTTCACGTTGGGCAGGTCCTTGGCGTCGCGCCGCACCGTCGGCGAGGCCACCACGTAGTCGATGTCCCGCCAGCCGTCCGGCATCGTCCTGGTCACCGCCGGGTCGAGGTCCGCCTTGTAGAACCAGATGACGCCGAGCCCCGGCCGGTACCCGGCGTGCACCAGGTCCAGCCACATCGCGTCGTCCACCAGGACGCGCGTTCCGGCCGGGTCCGGCACCTCGTCGGCCATCCACCGCGACGCGGCCTCGTACGGGGCGTTGGCGTCGGTGGTGACGGCGGTGCGGGCACCGTCGTACCAGCGGGGGACGACGTAGGCGCAGGCGGCGAGCGCGAGGACGGCGGCGAGTGCGTGGCGGGCGCGGATCGCCGCCCGCTTCTCGGTGGCGGAGCGGCCCCGGCGCAGCACGGCGTGGGCGACGCTCGCGGTGCCGCCGGCGAGGACCAGCGCGAGGAAGGGCAGCGCCTGGATGACGTACATCGCGGGCAGGTAGCCGTTGGGGCGCAGGGCGAGCGCCGCGAGGATCGCGACCGCGAGGGCCGGGCCGGCGAGCGCGCGGGCGGTGACGGACCAGCGCCAGGTGGCGAGCAGCAGCAGGGCGCCGGCGAGGCCGCCGAGCGGCAGGATGCGGTCGTAGTACAGCCACGACTGGAGCACACCCCAGGAGCCGGAGCCCTGGTCCAGGATGAAACCGGAACCGGGCCTGGTCATCTGGTACTTGACGCCGTCCCACAGGGACACGTGGCCGCTGCCCGGCAGCAGCTCCCCCTTCAGCAGGGCGAACAGGGGGTAGGAGAAGCCGATCAGCGCGCAGGCCGTGACGGCGCCGGTCAGCGCGAACTTGCGGGTGTCCTTGTGGCTGTGCCGCCAGGCGGTGACGAACAGGGCGGGCAGGACGACGAGCATCGTCTCCTTGGTGAGCACGGCCGTGGCGGCGGCCATGCCCGCGCCGAAGTGGTGCCACAGATGACGGCTCGGGGACGCGGCGAGGGTGAAGGCGAGCAGCGTCCACATCACCGCGAGGTTGTCGAGGAAGATCTCGCGCTGGAGCACCACCGACAGCGGGGAGAGCCCGAACAGCGCCATGCCGAGCCCGGCGGCCCAGCGGGGCAGGGCCAGGCGGCGGCCCAGGACGTAGACGAGGACCGCGCTGATGCCGCTGATCAGCAGCATCACCGCGCGCATGGTGCCGACGGTCATCGACTCGGGGCTGAGCATCGCCGGGATCCAGGTGAGGACGGCGAGCTGGACCCAGCCGAGCGGCGGGTGGTCGTACCAGTAGGTGTAGTGGGCGAGGCCCTTGCCCTCCTGGACGGCCCACGCCTGGGCGAGATAGGTGCCCTCGTCGTCGCTGAGGGTCGGGTAGTCGGCGATGTTCCAGCCCTGGACGAGGAGGATCGCCACGAGCAGGGCGCCGCACAGGAGCAGGTCGGGTCGGGAGGAGCGGAGCCGGCGCGGCGGTGTCGTACGGCCGGCCGAACCGGCCGGAGGCGCGGGCCGGCGCTGCGCGGGGACCTTCGGAGCGGTCACCGCGGGAAGGGTGGAGGTCACGCGGGAACGTCCTCTCGGGTCGTCACGTCGGCCGCGTCCAGATGGGCGCCGACATGCGTGGTCAGCTCCCAGTCGCTGCGCCCGCGTTGCTCGCGCCACACGGCGCGGATCGCGGCACCGGCGAGGAGCAGCTGGTAGAAGGGGCCGCCCACGACGAGCTTGAGGTAGTGCGCGAAGCGCACCCGCAGCCCGTACTGCTTGCCGAAGTCGTGCAGCCCGACGATCTCGAAGACGAAGGTGACCAGGGCGGTGACGGCCGGCAGGAAGGTGATGAAGGCGATGCCGACGGGCACGTCGAGGAACAGCGCGATCGCCACGTTCAGCGGGATGATCACGCCGCTGAACGCCTGCAGGAACGGCGTGACGAGGGTGTAGCGGGCCAGCATCCGCTGCCCGAACGTGGGCAGTTGCTTCCAGTCCTTCTTCCGGTACACCTGGAGGAAACCCTGGTTCCAGCGGGTGCGCTGCTTCAGCAGCGAGATCAGCGAGCCGGGGGTCTCCTCGCGGGTGACCATGTCGGAGTCGTAGGCGACGACGACCTTCTTGCCGATGCTGGACAGGCGGACACCGAGGTCGCAGTCCTCGGCGAGGCAGTCCGGGTCCCAGCCGTCGGCCGCGCGCAGCACGTCGGTGCGGACGAAGACGGTGTTGCCGCCGAGCGGGATGAAGCCCTTCTGCGCGTGCAGATGGAGCCGGGAGCGGAACCAGAAGAAGTACTCCAGGCAGTTGCGCAGGCTGTACCAGCTGGAGTGGAAGTTGATCAGCTGCACCCCGCCCTGCACGACGTCCGCGCCCGTGGAGCGGAAGGCGTGGTCGACGTGCGCGAGCAGCTCCGGGTGGACCTGGTCCTCGGCGTCGAACACCCCGACCACATCGCCGCGGCAGTACGGCAGGGCCGTGTTCATGGCCTTCGGCTTGTTCTTCTTGTCGTGGGTGTCGACGACGACGCGCACCCGCGGGTCGCGGGCGGCCGCCGACTCGGCGACCGCGGTGGTCTCCGGGTCGTCGTGGCCGACGATCACGATGATCTCGAAGTCGGTGTGGCTCGACTCCAGCAGCCGCTGGATGGTGTGGTCGAGCACGGCCTGCTCGTGCCGGGCCGGCAGCAGCAGGGAGAACGACAGATGCTCGCCGCCGTCCGGGCTGCTGAACCGTGTGGAGGCCAGCACCTCCGGCGTACGCCAGGCGTGCATCTGCCACCACAGGGTGAAAGCCGCCATCCCGAAAAGGGCCAGCGAGACGACAGCAATGAAGACAGACGTGAGCAAAAAGATCCCCCCAGATCCCCGAATTCCCCCGGACGTGACGGTGCGTCACCCGCAGTCGGGCGGTGCGCAGTGCATCCGTCACATCACCGTGGAGAGATTAAGGGGAAGTTGTGAATGGCGGGGTCCATTTCGTTAAAGAGCCTGTTGCGAACGGGTGCGAAAGAGCCCGGAGTTGACCGGATCAAGCCATCGGCTCCGCCACACCCGGGCAGCACGAAACGCCTGGTACGACCGCTGCTCGAACTCTTCTCAGCCGCCCAGCGCGACCCGCAGCCGATCAGGATCGGTCGTCGGCGCGTCACATGTGAAGTTACGGCAGACATAGGCGGCCGGTTCACCGCCCACCAACGGACGGTCGGCGAGCAGCGGGAACTCGTCACTCTCCGGAGTCCCCAAGGCGACCACGGCACCCGGAGCGGCACCCAGCAGCGCCGTACGGTGCAGGGCCACCGTGGCCTTGTCGTCGAGCGCCGGGCCCACCACCGCCACCTCGCGCGGCCCGTCCAGCACCGCCTCGGCGACTGCAAGACCCCACCCGATGAACCGCGGCACCCGCGGCCCGAGCGCCTTCACCACACCCAGCGCCCGCTCGGCGGCGGTGCGATGAGGTTCCGAGCCGGTGTGGGCGGCATAGCTCAGCAGGGCACCCGCGGCCGCGGTCCAGCCGGACGGGGCGGCGTTGTCGGTCGGATCCTGAGGACGCCGGATGAGCCGCTCGGCGTCCGCGGCCGTGTCGTACAGCGCACCCGACTCCGGGTCGGTGAAGCGGGCCAGCACATGGTCCAGCAGCAGCCCGGCGAACTCCAGCCACACCCCCTCACCCGTCACCGACGCCAGCGCCAGGAACCCCTCGGCGACGTCGGCGTAGTCCTCCAGCACGCCCGCGTGCGCGCCGACCCGGCCGTCCTTGCTGGTACGCGCGATCCGCGCCAGCTCGTCCATGTGGAGCCGCACCAGCAGATCGGCGGCGGCGACGGCGGCCTCGACCAGATCCGGACGCTCGAAGTACGCGCCCGTCTCCGCGAGCGCGGCGATCGCGAGCCCGTTCCAGGCGGCGACGACCTTGTCGTCCCGGCCGGGTGCCGACCGCTCCGCCCGCGCGGCCAGCAGCCGCTCCCGGACGCGTTCGACCCGCTGCGCGTCGAACACCTCGTCCTGCTGCGGCAGTTGCAGCACCGAGGCGCCCTCCTCGAACGTGCCCTCCTCGGTGACGCCGAAGTACCGCGCGGCGAGCTCGGCGTCGTCCTCCCCCAGCGCCTGCCTCAGCTGCGCGGGAGTCCACACGTAGTACGCACCCTCGACATGCCGCCCGGTCCCGTCGTCACTGTCGGCGTCCAGCGCGGAGGCGAACCCGCCCTCGGCCGTGCGCAGCTCGCGCACCATGAAGTCGGCGGTCTCCAGCGCGACCCGACGGGCGAGCTCGGAGCCGGTGCTGCGCCACAGATGGGCGTACACCCGGCACAGGAGCGCGTTGTCGTACAGCATCTTCTCGAAATGGGGCACGACCCAGTCCCGGTCCACCGAGTACCGGGCGAACCCGCCCCCGAGCTGGTCGTAGATCCCGCCGCGCGCCATCCGCTCACAGGTGTCCTGCGCCATCTGCAACGCACCCTCGGCACCGGTGCGCGCATGGTGCCGCAGCAGGAACTCGATCACCATGGACGGCGGGAACTTCGGCGCCCCGCCGAAACCGCCGCGCTGCGGGTCGTACTCCCGGGTCAGCCCGAGCAGCGCCTGCGCGAGCTCCTGCTCCCCGGGCACCTGCGCGTCACCGTAGGCCAGCTCCCGCCCGGCCAGATCCCGCACGATCTTCCCGGCCACATCGGCGACCTCGTCCCGCCGCTCCGCCCACGCCTGGTGCACACCCTGGAGCACCTGCAGGAAGGACGGCATCCCGTGCCGCGGCGCCGGCGGAAAGTACGTCCCGAAGTAGAACGGCTCCGCGTCCGGCGTCATGAACACGGACATGGGCCACCCACCCTGCCCGGTCGCGGCCTGCACCGCCTCCATGTACACAGCATCCACATCGGGCCGCTCCTCCCGATCGACCTTCACACACACGAAGTGCGCGTTGAGGTAGTCGGCGGTGGCCTGGTCCTCGAAGGACTCGTGCGCCATGACGTGACACCAGTGGCACGCGCTGTAGCCGACGCTCAGGAAGACCGGGACGTCGCGCCGCCGGGCCTCCTCGAAGGCGGCGCGCTCCCACGGCCACCAGTCGACCGGGTTGTCCGCGTGCTGGAGGAGATAGGGGGACGTGGCCTGCGCGAGTCGGTTCGGCATACCCCCATCTTTACGCACGCGCGTCCCGGATCGCCCGATCGCCCTCACCAGCCTGTCATGCTCGCGCCGTGTCCGTTGCCGCACCCGCCCGCGCAACCGGCGCGCAACGGATGATCGTCGCCCCCTCGCGCCTCGGCCGTGTCCGAAGGACACTCGTAGGCAAAGGAGTTGCCGCCGGAGGGGGACGTGACATGAGGGACGGTCATCGGGCTGATGCCGAGCGGCTGTTGGCGCGGGCCGTGGAGGAGGAGGTGCGCCGGTCGGGCGGGCGTACGGACGGCAAGGTGCTGCTCTCCCGGGCGCGCGGCGCGCTGGACGCGATGGCGGAGACCGCGGCCGAGGAGTACGAGGCGTACGTCCGCGCTCTGGACGAGGCGGAGGCCGGGCAGCTCACCTTCCGGCAGCGGTACGCCCGGGAGGGTGCCGGGACGCCGCTGCTGGTGGCGGGGGTCGCCGGGGTGAGCGCGGTGGTCGCGGACATGGCGCTGGGCACGGACGCGGGGACGGCGCTGGGCGCCGGGGTGATGGTCGGGGTGGCCGGTGCCGCGGCGACCGTGGTGAAGGTGGCGGGCGCGCATGTGCCGGCCGCTCATCGCCGGGCGGGGGCGGTGAACCAGCCGGGCGGGCCTGAGCAGCTGCGGCTGCAGTGGCTGACGGCGCTGGAGGTGCGGGGGATCCGTCCGTTCCTGGACCAGCAGCGGGTGCTGGCCGCGTCCACGAGCCCCAAGAAGGCGGGGCCGCGGCTGCGCGGCGCGGACAAGAGCGCGGCGGCACGCGGGCGCAGTGTGCTGGAGCAGTCGTTCGGGCAACTGCCCGAGCCGGTGGGCCCGTTCGCGGGCCGGCGGGAGGAGGTGGCGCGGATCCGGCAGTGGGTGCAGGCGGCCCGCGCGACCACGGAGACGCAGCCGACGGTGGTCGTGCTGCACGGGGCGCCCGGCAGCGGCCGTACGACGCTGGCGTTGCGCGCCACGCACGAGCTGAAGGACTACTTCCGTGGCGCCTGCGTGGTCGATCTGCGCGGTGACAGCACCGGCGAGTCACCGCTGTCCACCCGGGACGCGCTGCTGCATCTGCTGAACCGGCTCGGCGCGCCCCGCGAGCAGTTGCTGTTCCGTGAGCGGTCCTCCGCCGACCAGCAGGTCAGGCGGCTGAGCGAGCTGTACCACCAGCATCTGACGGGGATGCCGGTGACGATCGTCCTCGACGACGCCTGTGATCCGCAGCAGGTGCGCACGCTGCTGCCCGAGCGGTCGGACAGTCTGCTGCTGGTGACCTCCCGTGCGCCGCTCGGCCTGCCCGACGATCTTCCGGCGCGGGTGTACCAGCTGCCGGTGGAGCCGCTGGACGCGGCGGGCGCGGAGGAGCTGCTGGCCGCTGCCGCCGAGGACTCCTCGGGGCCGTACGACGCCGACGCGGCGGAGCGGATCCGGGAGTTGTGCGGCGGGCTGCCGCTGGCGCTGCGGATCGCGGGCTCGTCGCTGGGCCCGCGCTCCCCGCGTGCCCTGGCCTCGGATCTCGCGGCCTACGGTCCGGTCGAGCCGGTGGAGCGGGCGCTGTGGCTGCGCTACACCGACCAGTCGGAGACGGTACGGCGGCTGCTGCGCCGGCTGGCGCTGGCGGGCCGTGCCTCGCTGGGCGCGGCCGCCGCGGCGGCGCTGCTCGCGACCGACGAGGCGGAGGCGACCCGGCATCTGGCGGCGCTGTCGCGGGCGGGCCTGCTCGCGCCGGTGCGGCAGGGCCGCTACCGCCTGCACGACCTGGTGCGGGCGTTCGCGCTGGCCCGGCTGCTCGACGAGGAGGAGCAGGCGGAGCGCACGGCGGCGCAGGAGCGGCTGATCGTGAACTACGCGGAGCTGGCCGACTCGGTGCTGCGGCTGGTGGACGGCAATGTGTCGACGCGTTCGGACCGGTTCGGCGTGCACGGCTTCACCTCGCTGGACGAGGCGCTGCGCTGGCTGGACGACGAGTCGAGCTTCATCACGGCGGCGCTGCGGCACGCGGAGGGCGTGGACCAGGGGGCGGTGCTCAATCTGCTCGGCGCGCTGTGCGACTACTGCCTGCTGCGCGGTGACCTGTACCGGCTGGGTGAGATCAGCGAGCTGGCGCAGGCGGTGGACGAGGGGCTGCTGGTGCGGTCGGTGCAGTGGCGCACGGGTATCGCGGCGCGCCAGCTGGGTGAGCTGGACAAGGCGCGCACGACGCTGACGTCGGTGGTGGACCTGTACCGGGAGGCGCACCACGACGCGGGTGCGGCCCGCGCGCTGACCTCGCTCGGGATCACCCTGCACCACCAGGGGAATCTGGCGGAGGCGTCGGCGAAGCTGCGCGAGGCGCTGGATCTGCAGGCCGCGCCCGAGCTGGCCACGGACCGGGCGTGGACGATGCACGCGCTGGCGGCGGTGGAGCGCGACCGGGCCCGGCTGGGCGAGGCGCTGGACCTGCTCACCGAGTCGCTGGTGCTGCATCGTGCGGGCGAGTCGCTGCACGGTCAGGCGTGGGCGCATTTCCAGCTGGGCCAGCTGCATCTGCGGATGGGCGACGTGCCGCGCGCCGAGTCGGAGCTGCGGACGGCGCTCGATCTGTACGGCCGTACCCGCGACGCCCGTGGCGAGGCGTGGGCGCTGACCCAGCTGGCCCGGGCCCGGCTGGTGGACGGGGATGCCTCGGAGGCGGTGGAGGAGCTGCGGGGCGCGGCGGCCCGGCACCGCGACAACGAGGACGCCCGCGGCGAGGCGTGGACGCTGTACTACCTCGGCCAGGCGCTGGAGGAGACCGGGGACCTGGACCGCGCGGTGCGCGAGCTGGAGCGCTCGCGCACGATGTTCTCCCGGATGCGGGACGTGTACGGCCTGGCCTGTGCCCGGCACCACTCGGCACGGGTCACCCGCGACCAGCGTGCGGCGCAGACGGGTTCGCTGCGCAACTCGGGCTTCGCGCGGCAGCTCCTCGTGGACGCCCGGGCCGACTTCCGGCGCATCGGTGTGGCCCACGGGGAGGCGTGGACGTGCCTGGAGCTGGCGGTGGTAGACGCGGGCAATGCCCGTACGCAGCAGGCGCTGGCGCTGTGCGACGAGGCGGTGACGCTGTTCGTCTCCTACGGCGACCGGCGCGGTGAGGACTGGGCGCGTTTCCTGCGCTGCACGCTGCTGCCGTACGCGGCGCCGGGCGGTGTGGAGGTCGGTACGGCGGTGGCGCAGGAGGAGCTGGCGCAGCTGGGCCGGGCCGGGCATCCCGCGCGGGACGAGAAGCTCGACGACTATGTGGAGGCGTACCAGCTGCTGCTGGAGCGGGGCGTGAGCCTGGAGGCGGGCTGGCAGGCCTGGCGGCTGGGCATGGTGCCGAGCCGCCACGCCCGGGAGGTGATGGGGGTGGCCGCCGGGTCGAAGGCGTAGGCCTCTCGCGGGGGCACAAGCCTCGCGCGGGGTCGCCGGTGCAGCCCTCCGGGGCCGGAGGGCTACGCGGCCGTGCGGCTCAGCTCTGCTTCTTGTCGGTCCCGCCCGAGGCCGTCGCCCTGGTGTCGTCCTCGCCCGCCCCGGGGTCCGGGGCCTCGAGGAAGTCGACCCGGTTCATGTGGCGGTTCATGGACTTCATCAGGCCCCACACCGCCAGGGCCATCACCGCGAACACGATGAAGCCGAGGACGCCGGGGGTGACCTTGTCCTCGTCGATCTCCTTGGCGAGGGGGACCAGGTGGGTCAGTGCCAGGCTTGCGCTTGCGCTCATGTCAGGCATTGTCCCGGATGCCCGCGAAGAGGTCGTCCTCGGGGAGGGAGGTATCGACGAGCGACTTCGCGAGCTCGTACTCCTCCGTCGGCCAGACCTCCTTCTGGATCTCCATCGGCACGCGGAACCAGCCGCCGTCGGGGTCGATCTGCGTGGCGTGCGCGATCAGTGCCTTGTCGCGGATCTCGAAGAAGTCGGCGCAGGGGACGTAGGTGGTGAGCGTGCGCTCCTTGCGCTCGAACTCGTCCCAGCGCTTGAGCCAGTCCCCGTAGGGCGACTCCAGGCCGCGGTCCAGCAGCGCCTGGTGCAGCGCCTCGGTGCGGGGGCGGTTGAAGCCCTGGTTGTAGTACAGCTTCAGCGGCTGGAACGCCGGGCCGTACTCGTCCTCCGGGTACTTCGCGGTGTCGGCCGCGCCCTCGAACGCCACCATCGTGATCTTGTGGGTCATGATGTGGTCGGGGTGCGGGTAGCCGCCGTTCTCGTCGTAGGTGGTGATCACCTGGGGGCGGAAGGAGCGGATCTTGCGCACCAGTTCCCCGGCCGCCTTGTCGACGTCCTCCAGGGCGAAGCAGCCCTCCGGCAGCGGCGGCAGCGGGTCGCCCTCGGGCAGCCCCGAGTCGACGAAGCCGAGCCACTCCTGCTTGACGCCGAGGATCTCGCGGGCCTCGTCCATCTCCTTCTTGCGTACCTCGTGGATGTGCTCCTCGATGTAGGCGTCGCCCTGGAGCTTGGGGTTGAGGATGGAGCCGCGCTCCCCGCCCGTGCAGGTCACGACCAGCACGTCCACCCCCTCGGACACGTACTTCGCCATGGTGGCCGCGCCCTTGCTGGACTCGTCGTCCGGGTGGGCGTGCACGGCCATCAGTCGCAGCTGGTCAGTCAAGACTCAATCCTCAAGTCGGTAGGCGCCCGATGTGCGGTGGCGCATTCGTCGGTGGGCGCCCTGTGTCGGGGGCGCCTTCGGCGGCTTCTATAGTGACCGAATCGGGGGCGGAATAATTCCGGAGCCCGGTCCCGAAGGAGACGATCATGAGTACGGTGCGTACGCGACTGCCCGAGGGCCGTTACGGCCGTTCCTCGGACGAGCGCGCCGACCGCACGCTCAAGGTCGTCGGCGCCGTGCTCGGGACGCTGCTGCTGGGCCTGGTGGGCTGGTTCGGCTATCACTACGTCGCCCAGAACGAGATCAGCGCCGAGTTGATCAGTTTCGACGCCGGCGAGGACGCGGTGCGGGTGCATCTGGAGGTCCGCAAGGACGCCGGTGTCGCCGGGTACTGCACGGTGCGCTCCCAGGCGGAGAACGGCGCCGAGGTGGGCCGGGCCGACTTCCGCTTCGACGGGGACGCCACCCGCATCGACAAGGTCGTCACCCTGCGCACCACCTCCCCCGGCACCACGGCCGAGCTGCTCGGCTGCCACGCGGACTGATCGCCGCCGAGTGTCGCGAGGATTACGCATCCTCTGACCTGCGACGACAAGAGTCCGGTGGCTTATGTCCTCCCCCTTGGGGAACTGAATTGTTAGGCTCGTGGTTTCGCCCATCCGTGGAGGAACATCCTTCTGGGTAGGGCGATGCTTTGTATTCCCAGTACCTACGAGGAGCACCTGTGACCCAGACCAGCGAGAACGTCACCTGGCTGACCCAGGAGGCGTACAACAAGCTCAAGGACGAGCTTGAGTACCTTACTGGTCCCGCGCGCACGGAGATCGCCGCCAAGATCGCCGCCGCGCGCGAGGAGGGCGACCTGCGTGAGAACGGCGGGTACCACGCGGCCAAGGAGGAGCAGGGCAAGCAGGAGCTCCGTGTGCGCCAGCTCACCCAGCTTCTCGAGAACGCCCAGGTCGGCGAGCCGCCGGCGGCCGACGGCGCGGTGGCGCCCGGCATGGTCGTGACGATCGCCTTCGACGGCGACGAGGACGACACGCTGACCTTCCTGCTCGCCTCCCGTGAGTACGCGAGCGCGGAGATCGAGACGTACTCGCCGCAGTCGCCGCTCGGCACCGGCGTGATCGGCCACAAGGTCGGCGAGGACGCCGAGTACGAGCTGCCGAACGGGAAGAAGGCGACCGTGAAGATCCTCAAGGCCGAGCCGTACAACGGCTGACCCGGTCTCGAGGTCCTCTGTCGGACCCCCGGCGTGCCGCGCCTGTGCGCGGCGGTGCCGGGGGTCTCGTCATGCGGTCGCGGAACGGTACTTGCGCACCGCGAGCGTTCTGAAGAACACCAGGATCGCGACCGACCAGATCAGCGAGGCCAGCACCGGGTGCTGCATGGGCCAGGCGTCGGACGTCTGGAAGCCCGGTGGCAGGTTGCCGAACAGCTCGCGGCACGCCTGCACGGTGGCGCTGAACGGGTTCCACTCGGCGATGTGGCGCAGGAACGTCGGCATCTGGTTCGCGTCGACGAACGCGTTCGAGATGAAGGTCAGCGGAAACAGCCAGATCAGGCCACCCGAGGTCGCCGCTTCCGGAGTGCGTACGGACAGGCCGATGAGGGCGCCGATCCACGAGAACGCGTATCCGAGCAGCAGGAGCAGCCCGAAGCCGGCGAGCACCTTGCCGACGTTCTCATGGGTGCGCCAGCCGACCAGGAGGGCGACGATCGCGAGGACGAGCAGGGTCAGCGCCGTCTGGACGAGATCGGCGAGGGTGCGCCCGGTCAGCACCGCACCGCGGGCCATGGGCAGGGAGCGGAAGCGGTCGATGAGGCCCTTGTGCATGTCGTCGGCGATGCCGGCGCCCGCGCCCGCGGTGGCGAACGTGACGGTCTGGGCGAAGATGCCCGCCATCAGGAACTCTCGGTAGGCCTGTGTGGAGCTGGACGAGCCGACCTGGATCGAGCCGCCGAAGACATAGGTGAACAGCACCACGAACATGACCGGCTGGATCAGCCCGAAGATGAGCATCTCGGGGATCCGGGCCATGCGGATCAGATTGCGCTTGGCGACGACCAGGGAGTCCCGGATCGACTGGGTGATCGGATTGCCCGGTGCCGTGACCCGGACGGCGTCGGTGACGGCACTCACTTCGCGGTCTCCTTCTTGTGACGTTGTCCGTGTCCTCTGGCGTCCTGCGGGCCCTGCTCGCCGTTGTCCTCGTCCGTGACCTCGGCGACGTGGCCGGTGAGGGACAGGAAGACGTCGTCGAGGGTGGGGCGGCGCAGGCCGATGTCGTCGATCTCGATGCCGCGGGAGTCGAGATCGCGGATGATCTCGGCGAGCAGCTTCGCGCCGCCGGACACCGGGGTGGTGATCTTGCGCATGTGATCCTCGACGGTGGTGTCGCCCTTGCCGACGCCGCGCAGGCTGTACTTGTCGAGCAGTTCGGCGGCGGTCGCGATGTGCTCGCGCTCGTGCACCACCACCTCGACGCGCTCGCCGCCGGTGCGGGCCTTGAGCTGGTCGGAGGTGCCCTGGGCGATGACCTTGCCGTGGTCGACGACAGCGATGTCGTGCGCGAGGTGGTCGGCCTCCTCCAGGTACTGCGTGGTCAGCAGCAGGGTCGTGCCGCCGGAGACGAGCTGCTTGATCACTTCCCACAGCTGCTGGCGGTTGCGCGGGTCGAGGCCGGTCGTGGGTTCGTCCATGAACATCACCGGCGGCGAGACCACCAGGGCCGCGGCGAGGTCGAGCCGGCGGCGCATGCCTCCGGAGTAGGTCTTGGCGGGGCGGTCGGCGGCGTCGGCGAGGTTGAACTGCTCCAGCAGCTCGTCCGCGCGGGCGCGGGCGGCCTTCGCCCTCATCTGGTAGAGCTGGCCGACCATCTGCAGGTTCTCGCGGCCGGTCAGATACTCGTCGACCGCCGCGAACTGGCCGGACAGGCCGATGGAGCGCCGGACGGCGTCGGGCTGCTTCAGCACGTCGATTCCGGCGACGACGGCCTTGCCGCTGTCGGGCCGCAGCAGGGTGGTCAGGCAGCGGACCGTGGTGGTCTTGCCCGCGCCGTTCGGCCCGAGCAGGCCCAGGACGGTGCCCTCGGGGACATCGAGGTCGACGCCGTCCAGTGCCCTTACGTCTCCGAAGGTCTTCACCAGACCTTCGGCATAGATGGCGCCTGGCATATGAGTCTCCACGTCGTCGGGGATTCTTCGGAAAGCCTAGGTAGGTGCGGTTCGCTCCGCCGCGGATTTTCCGGCGGCGCGACAGGCGGTGCGAGAGGCGGCACGACCCACACCGTAACGCGATGTATCGCGTCTCACAATGCGTTTACTCGAACGAGTGACGCCTGGTCCGCTGTCCTCAGTCGATGACCGTGTAGCCCGCCTCGCGCAGGGCCTGGTTGACCTCGGTGCAGTGCGCCGGACCCTTCGTCTCCAGGTGCAGCTCGACCTCCGCCTCCGTGAGCCCGAGCCGTGGATCGGTCCGTACGTGGCTCACATCGAGGACGTTAGCGTCGACCACTGACAACACCCCGAGAAGCGTCGCGAGCGCACCGGGCCGGTCCGTCAGCCGCAGCCGAACGGCCAGGTAGCGGCCCTGCGCGGCCATACCGTGGCGCAGCACGCGCTCCATCAGCACCGGGTCCACGTTCCCCCCGGACAGCACCGCCACGCCCGGCCCCTCGAAGGCGCCGGGCCGGCTCAGCAGCGCCGCGACCGGGATCGCCCCGGCCGGCTCCACCACCAGCTTGGCCCGCTCCAGACACAGCAGCAGAGCGGCGGACAGCTCGTCCTCGCTGACCGTGCGGACCTCGTCCACCAGCTCGCCGACGATGCCGAAGGGAACATCCCCCGGCCGCCCCACCTTGATGCCGTCGGCCATCGTCGACGGATTGCGCACCGACACCGGATGTCCTGCCGCCAGCGAGGGCGGGTACGCCGCCGCGCCCTCCGCCTGCACCCCGATGATCCGCACGTCCGGCCGCAGTGCCTTCACGGCCACCGCGATCCCGGCGACCAGCCCGCCCCCGCCGATGCCCACGACGATCGTGCGCACCTCCGGGCACTGCTCCAGGATCTCCAGCCCCACCGTGCCCTGGCCCGCGACGATGTCGGGGTGGTCGAAGGGGTGGATGAACACCGCGCCCGTCTCGTAGGCGTACTCCTTCGCGGCGGCGAGCGTCTCGTCGACCACCTGGCCGTGCAGGCGCACCTCGGCGCCGTACTCCCGGGTGGCGCTGATCTTCGGCAGCGGGGCGCCCTTCGGCATGAACACCGTGGAGCGCACGCCGAGCAGCGAGGACGCCAGCGCCACGCCCTGCGCGTGATTGCCGGCGCTGGCCGCGACGACACCGGCGGCGCGCTCCTCGGGCAGCAGCCCGGCGATCCGGACGTAGGCGCCGCGCAGCTTGAACGAGCCGGTGCGCTGGAGGTTCTCGCACTTCAGATGCACCGGGGCGCCCACCAGCTGGGACAGGTGCCTGCTGCCCTCCAGCGCGGTCACCCGTGCCACACCCGAGAGCATCTTCTGGGCGCCGCGCACGTCGTCGAGAGTGACGGTCCGCAAGGAGTCAGCCGTGCCGTAGCTCATGACTCCAGCATCGCAGTTCACGAACGGCGGCGACCGGTGTGACCAGCCTGCGGACGCCGCTTTGCGCAGCGCCGGTACGGCCCGCCGTCCGGCCGCGTACCCTGTCCCCCAATTAGCAGCCCTCCACGAAGTGAGCCCCCGGCCATGCCCACAACACCTGAAATGTCGATGGACATGACGAGCGTCGGTGACACCGGTCTTCTCGACACGCTGCAACACGAGGTGGCGTTGTTCGCCCGCCGTGCCGAACAGACCCGGCTCGGCGGGGTCGGCCAGGTGCGCAACTCCATGGACCGTGCCGCCTACCTCCTGCTCAACCGCCTCGACAACGAAGGCCCCATGGGCGTCAAGGCGCTCGCCGCGAGCATGGGCATCGACTCCTCCACGGTCACCCGCCAGGTCGCCCCGCTGGTGGACACCGGTCTGGTCAAGCGCACCTCGCATCCCGAGGACGGGCGTGCGGTCGTCCTGCAGCTGTCCCCGCGCGGCCAGGCCCGCCTGGAGGAGGTGCGCTCCTCCCGCCGCCAGCTGATGGCCGAACTCACCCACGACTGGACCCCGGAGGAACGCGAGTCCTTCTGCACCCTCCTCACCCGCTTCAACAGCGCCCTGTCCGCCCGGATGTCGATGCAGGGGGTTCCGGCGGCGGAGACGCAGCAGGGTTCCTGACAAACCGGGCCCCTCTCGCCGCCGGGCTTCCGCCCTCGGCCCCTCCCCGTGTCATCCGCCGGTGCCCGGCTCTTGACCCCGGGGTCGGGGTGGCCTCATATGAGACCGGGTCCCCTTGTGCGGGAGGCGCGGTTGCGACACGGGCATGTGTCCGAGGACGCCCGCCGGGCCCGCGAGTTCGAGGCGTTCGTCGCGGGTGCGGGTGGGCGGCTGCTGCACGCCGCCACACTGCTCACGGCGGAGGCACCGGACCACAACCCGCGTGCGCGGCGCCTGCTCACCCACGCGCTGGCACAGACGTACGCCTGCTGGGACCGGCTACGCGGCGAGGACCCCTACGACCGCGCCCGCCAGTACCTGGCCACCCGCTTCGCGCACGGGGCGTGGCACCAGCACGGCGGCCTGCTCCGCTCCCGGCCCCGTCCGGCCGGCCCGCTGGCCCGGCTCGGTCCGCAGGAGCGCCTCGTCCTGGTCCTGCGGCTCTACGAGGGAGTCGCCGAGGAACAGACGGCTGCCCTGCTCGGTCTGTCCACGGACCGGGTGCGGGCCATCTGCCTCCGCGCGGTCACCGCCGTCCTGCGCCCGCCGCCGGAGCCGGCCGCGGCGGTCCGGGGCGTCAAGGCGGTGCCGTCATGAGGTCACGGAGGCGGACGTGAGCCGGGTGAGCCGTGAGGCGACCGTGCGGCGGCTGCTGGAGCAGCGGACGCCGCCTCCCGTGCCGCCCGAGCTGCACGCGGAGGCCGTGCGGCGCGGAGCCCGTATGCTGCGCCGCCGGAGGTTCGCCCGCCGGGTGATGTGGCTGCTGCTGCTCGCGGCGACCGTGGCGTTCACGGTGTGGGCGCTGACCGCACAGCCCTGGGTGGAGCCGCCGTCGGAGACGACTCCACCCCTGACGGGCTGGTGAGGACGCTAGGGGGTGTCCTCAGTTCCCGAGCGCCTGCTGGAGGTCTTCGAGCAGGTCGTCGACGTTCTCGATGCCCACAGACAGCCGCACCAGGTCGGCGGGGACCTCGAGCGCCGAGCCCGCCGCGGACGCGTGCGTCATCCGGCCGGGGTGCTCGATCAGGGACTCGACCCCGCCCAGGGACTCGCCGAGCGTGAAGATCCGGGCCCGGTTGCACACCTCGACGGCCGCTTCCTCGCCGCCCGCCACGCGGAAGGAGACCATGCCGCCGAAGGACCGCATCTGCTTGGCGGCGACCTCGTGACCGGGGTGGTCCGGCAGCCCCGGGTACAGCACGCTCGTCACGCGCGGGTGCCGGGTGAGCATGTCGGCGACCTTGGTGGCGTTCTCGCTGTGCCGGTCCATGCGCACCGAGAGAGTCTTGGTGCCGCGCAGCACCAGCCAGGAGTCGAAGGGCCCGGCGACCGCGCCCATGGCGTTCTGGTGGAAGGCCAGCTCCTCGCCCAGCTCCGCGTCCGCCGTGATCAGGGCCCCGCCGACGACGTCGGAGTGGCCGCCCATGTACTTGGTCAGGGAGTGCACGACGACGTCCGCGCCGAGCGACAGGGGCTGCTGCAGATACGGGGTGGCGAAGGTGTTGTCGACGACGAGCCGGGCGCCCGCGTCCCGGGCGACCTGGGCGACGGCGGCGATGTCGGTGATGCCGAGCAGCGGGTTGGACGGGGTCTCCACCCAGACGACCTTGGTCTTCGGTGTGATGGCGGCCCGTACGGCGGCGGGGTCGCTCGTGTCGGCCACCGACCACTCCACGCCCCAGCGGGCGACGACCTTGGCGAAGAGCCGGAACGTGCCGCCGTACGCGTCGTTCGGGATCACCACGTGATCGCCGGGGCTGAGCAGCGTACGCAACAGGCAGTCCTCGGCCGCCAGTCCGGACGCGAACGCGAGGCCGCGGCGACCGCCCTCCAGGGCGGCGAGGTTCTCCTCCAGCGCGGTCCTGGTCGGGTTGGCGCTGCGGCTGTACTCGTAGCCGCCGCGCAGGCCGCCGACGCCGTCCTGCTTGTAGGTGGACACCTGGTAGATCGGCGGGACGACCGCGCCCGTCAGGGGGTCGGCGGTGTTGCCCGCGTGGATCGCGAGCGTCTCGAAGTGCTGACTGATGTGCCTGTCGCTCATGAGCCCGAGGGTAGTGCGCCGGCGGGGCGTGTGCCCGGATCGGTCCCCGGGCCGGGTTTTCCACAGGTCCGGTACCCAGGTTGGCCAATTGTCGGCGCGGTCTGGTTCGCTTGAGGCATGGAGATTCTGTGGGTCCTGATCGCGCTGGTCATGCTGGGCTTCGTGCTGGTTCCCGTCCTGCGGCGCGGGCGCGGCGCGGTCGGGCTGGTCACGCCGGACCATCCGGACGCGGCGGACCCGGCGAACTACGGCTTCATGCCCACCGAGGAGCTGGACATCCGCCTGCCCGGGCCCGACCAGGACCTGCTGGACGTCCTGGACGTGGTGCAGCGCACCCAGGACCATCGCGCGGCCCAGCAGCTGCTGGCGGGCACGGAGGCGGAGGGCGAGCTGCGCTGGCAGCGCGTGCAGGCCTTCGCCGGTGCCGCCTCGCTGGAGCTGCAGCAGCGGCCGGGCGGGGTGAGCGACGCGCCGGGCGGGCAGTGGCTGCGCGTGTGGCGGGCCGAGGCCCCCAAGGACGCGGGCGGAGCCGCGGTGCACGCCGAGTTCCTGGTGCAGCAGGCGTGGCGTACGGCGGCGCCGGGCACGGACGAGTTCCGGATCATCATGGAGGAGGCGAAGGCGGCGTGCGGTGAGGCGGCGCTGCTGGCACCGGGCGATCCCGTCCCGTACATCGTCGAACTGTCGGTGGCCCGCGGACTCGCCTACTCCCACAAGGACTTCGAGCAGCTGTGGCTGAAGATCCTCGACCGCGCGCCGAACCACATGGGCGCGCATCTGGCGGCGCTGCACTACTGGTGCGAGAAGTGGCACGGCTCGCGGGAGCTGGCGTACTCGTTCGCGGAGGCCGCGGCCGCGCGGGCGCCGCAGGGTTCGCTGCTGGCCGCGATGCCGCTCTTCGCGGTGTTCGAGCACCTGCCCGAGGTGAACCTGGTCAGCGGCTTCTATCAGAGCGAGGTCGTCACCAAGGCGGTCCACGGCGCGCTGCACGCGGTGCACTCGGCCCGCCCCGACGACCCGATGCTGGCGCACGTGCGGCACCTGCTGGTCTTCTTCCTGGTGCGCGGCGAGCGCTGGGCCGAGGCGATGAGCCAGCTGATACACATCGACGGCCATGTCGGCGCCCTCCCGTGGACCCTGTCCCCCGACCCGGCCGCGGAGTTCGCGGTGTACCGGGCCCTGGCGGTGGCGGGCTACGAGGCGAACGGCGGCAGCCCGGCGACGCTGCCGCACTGACACCGCCCCGCGCGGGATGCGCCGCGCGGGCCGTTGTCAGTGGCCGGTGCTTTCATGGGTTCCATGACCAGCAGCAGCGTCGGCGTGGAGCGGCGGATCGCCGCGCCCCGGGACCGGGTGTGGGACGCCCTGACGGACCTCCGGGGCATGGAGCGGAGGCTCAAGGGCGTCACGAAGGTCGAGGTGCTCACCCAGGGGCCCTTCGACGTCGGCACCCGCTGGCGGGAGACCCGCCGCATGTTCGGCAAGGAGGCCACCGAGGAGATGTGGGTGACCGCCTGCGCACCGGCCGAGCGGTACGTGGTGGAGGCCGAGTCGCACGGTATGCACTACGTCTCCGAATGGGACCTGCGCGCGGACGGCCCCGGTGCGACGACGGTCCGCATGACCTTCACGGGCAGGCCGACCGGCCGCCAGGGCCTGCTGGCCAGACTCCTCGGCGGACTGGGCGCGGGCGCGGTGCGCAAGGCGATCGGCAAGGACCTGGACGACATCGCGTCGTCGGTGGAGCAGGGCGGGGCCTGAGCGCGTCGGGGCTGCCCGCCCTCGCCCTCGGGCCCGCCGACCAGATGCGGCACCGTGTATGACGGAACGCAGCAGGCAGATGTGACCAGGAGGCGGCGGGCCGGGCGGCGGTCTCAGATCGTGGCCGTGTCGATCACGAAGCGGTAGCGGACGTCGCTGTTCAGGACCCGCTCGTACGCCTCGTTGATCTCGGCCGCGCCGATGAGTTCGATCTCGGCGCCGATGCCGTGCGCGGCGCAGAAGTCGAGCATCTCCTGGGTCTGGCGGATGCCGCCGATCATGGAGCCGGCGAGGGTCTTGCGGCCGCCGATCAGTGAGAACAGGTTGAGGGAGATCGGCTCCTCGGGGGCGCCGACGTTCACCAGCGCGCCGTCGGTTCGCAGCAGCCCCAGGTAGGCTCCGAAGTCGAGCGGGGCCGACACCGTGGAGACGATCAGGTCGAAGGTGCCCGCGAGCTGCTCGAAGGTGGCCGGGTCGCTGGTGGCGTAGTAGTGGTCGGCGCCCAGCTTCAGCCCGTCGTCCTTCTTGCGCAGGGACTGCGACAGCACGGTCACCTCCGCGCCGAGGGCGTGCGCGAGCTTGACGGCCATGTGACCGAGACCGCCCATGCCGAGGACGGCGACCTTCTTGCCCGGGCCGGCGTTCCAGTGCTTCAGCGGCGCGTAGGTGGTGATGCCGGCGCACAGCAGGGGCGCGGCCACGTCCAGCGAGAGCCCGTCCGGGATGCGCAGGACGTAGTTCTCGTCGACGACGATCTTCTGCGAGTAGCCGCCGTAGGTGGGCTCGCCGTCCTTGCCGACGGCGTTGTACGTGCCGACCATGCCGGATCCGGTGCAGTACTGCTCCTCACCGGCCCGGCAGTTCTCGCACTCCCGGCAGGAGTCGACCATGCAGCCGACGCCCACGCGGTCGCCGACGGCGAACTTGGTGACACCGGGGCCGACCTCGGAGACGACGCCGGCGATCTCGTGGCCGGGCACCATCGGGAAGATCGCCTCGCCCCAGCCCTCGCGCGCCTGATGAATATCGGAATGACAAATTCCGGCGAACTTGATGTCGATCAGAACGTCGTACGTCCCGACCTCGCGCCGTTCGATAGTGGTGCGCTCCAGCGGAGCCTTGGCGGCGGGTGCGGCGTATGCGGCAACGGTGGTCATGCCGGGTTCTCCGGATTCTCGCAGGGGAAGTGGGATGTCCCCCAGCCTGCCGCCCCGCACGAAGGCCACCCAGACCACGGCTCTTCCTACGCCCGCCGTGCCTACCACTGGCGGGGTCAGGCTCATGGGCGTACGACCCGGGATACTGGAGAGCATGGATGGACAGCTGGACCAGCGCACCGAGCTGAGCGAGTTCCTGCGCAGCCGGCGGGCCCGGCTCAAGCCGGAGGACGTGGGCCTGCCGTCGTACGGGCGGCACCGCCGCGTGCCGGGTCTGCGCCGCGAGGAGCTGGCGCAGCTCGCCGGGATGTCCGTGGCGTACTACACGCGCCTGGAGCAGGGCAACGGACGGAACGTCTCCACGGAGGTCCTCGACTCGATCGCCCGCGCGCTGCGGCTGTCCGACGCCGAGCACGCGCATCTGATGCACCTGGTGAAGCCGACCCGGCGCAAGAAGAAGCCGACGGCGCGACCGCAGCAGGTGCGGGCGTCGCTGCTGCAGCTGCTCGACTCGATCGAGACGGTACCGGCGTACGTGACGGGTCGGCGCACGGACATCCTCGCCTGGAACCGCATGGCGGCGGCCCTCTTCGGCGACTGGGGCGAGCTCCGGCCACAGGAGCGGAACTGGGCCCGGCTGGTCTTCCTGAACCCGGAGTACCGCGAGCGCTACGTCGACTGGGACCAGAAGGCCTCCGACGTCGTCAGCTTCCTGCGCATGGACGCGGGCCGCTACCCGGACGACCCGCAGCTGTCGACGCTGGTCGGCGAACTCTCCATGAAGAGCGAGGAATTCCGCCGTCTGTGGGCCACCCACGACGTCAAGGAGAAGGGCCACGGCGTCAAGCGCATGCGCCACCCGCTCGTGGGCGACCTCACCCTCTCCTTCGAGACGTTCCACCTCCCCGACGACCCGGACCAGGCCCTGGTCACCTACCACGCGGAACCGGGCTCGCCGGCGGCCGAGGCACTGCGGTTGCTGGGGAGCTGGGGGGCGGACGAGAGGCAGCCGGACGCCGCCCTGTGAGTCACGACAACGGCCCGCCCGCGAAAGCGGGCGGGCCGTTCGGCCGACGATCCGGTCGCTACTTCCCGTAGTACGCGTTGTAGATCGAGATCGTCGACTTGTTGCCCTTCTTGTCGGCGATCTTGGCGTGGAAGGAGATGGCCTTCCCCTTCGCCGGGTTCTTCACGGTGATCTTGCCCTTGGTGACCGTGACCTTCTTCCAGGTCTTGCCGTAGTCGTAGGAGACGTACACCGCGAGGGACTTGAGGTTCTTGCCCTTGGCGGCGCCCTCCACGGTGACCGGGAAGGTGGTCTTCGCACCGGCCGTGACCTTGCTGTCCAGGCCCGTCGTGGCGTCGAACCGGACGGTGGAGGCGGGCAGGTGGGCGACGTCGCCGGTCTTCTTGGAGCGGAAGGTCCAGCTCGCGTCGATGCGGGTGGAGGCGGCGGCGACCTTGACGCTGCGCTTCACCGACGTCGTCAGCCGGTAGGCGGCGTCACCGGACGGCACCTTGAACTCACCGTCACCGAACAGGGGATCGGTGTTGGAGCCGACCTTCTTGCCGTTGCGGTAGAGGCTGGTGGTGACCGACGTGAACTCCGAGGAGCCGGCGTGGCCCTTGCCGTCGGCGAACAGCGGCAGCAGGCCGTAGATGCTGTTGCCGTCGCGGAAGAGACCGAACTCGGCGTTCAGCCGGGGACCGAAGACGGCCGTGTTCACCGTCTCCTTGTAGGTCTTGCCCGCCTTGAAGGTCTTCTCCGTGCCGACCAGGTAGACCGCCTCCGTGAGCGGCCAGCCCTCCTCGTCGACACCGCCCTGCTGCTCGAAGTCGAGGTCCCACTTCACGCCGCCCGAGGTGGACAGGTGCAGGGTGCGGGTGCCGGGCATGGTCTGCGGGATGCCGATCGAGGAGGCGCCGCTGCTGCCGGGCAGCCACCCCAGCGCGCTGACCGCGCCCTTCTTGCCGCTCGCCGCGGCCCCGAGGTTCACCTTCACGGTGGCCAGCTCGCCCGCCTTGTACTGCCGGGTGTAGCCGGTGGCGAGCTGCTTGACCTTGGCAGCGGTGGTGGTGTCGTACTGCTCCTTGCCGCCCTTGGTCCAGTGGCCGTCCCACTGCTGGCTCAGCGAGCCGTCGGTGATCTGCGGGCCGAGATGGGCGGAACGGAAGTCGTCGTACGACTCCAGGAACCAGCCGAAGGTATAGGTGGCGTTCTTCGACGCCACGGTGTAGTCGGCCGAGGCGAACGCGGACTTGGCCGCCGGGTCCGGCACGGTGATGTTCACCGCCTTGGCCTTGCGGGCGTCCAGGGTGACCGTCGTGTCCTTGGTGACGCTGAGCCGCGGCTGGGCCAGCCAGTCGGCGCCCTCGTACTTCTCCGGGTCGGAGCCGACGAAGATCCCGGCGTCCAGGACGTACCCGCCCTTGGGCACACGGACGGTGACGGTGCCGTCGGCCTCGAAGGGCTGGTACCACTTGTCGGTGGCCAGGCCCGATGTGCCGCTCAGGCTCGCGGTGTAGTTGCCGGACGCCTTGCCGTCACGGCCGAGGAACGTCAGCGTGACGTCGTACGACTCCACCTCCCGCTGCACAGCGGCGGCGGTGCGTACGCTCTGCCCTCCGCCCGTCGCGATCACGTACGCCGAGTACGCGCCGTCGAGCGTGCCGCCGAGCTTCGTGTTCACCGTGAGGTCGACCGCGGCCTTGCCGCCGGCCGGGACCTTCAGCGTCTTCGCGCCCAGGGTGAAGAAGCCGGACGGGGCGGGCTTGCCCTTCGGGTCGGTGGCGGCCGACGTCAGCTTCAGGGTGACGTCCTTCGTGCCGAGGTTGCGGTAGGTCAGCTGCTTGGTGACCGGCTTGTCGTCGATGTGCGGCCACTGCTGGACGCCGAAGCTCAGGGAGACCGGATCGGCGATCACCGTCTGCTTGATCGCCTTGTCGACCTGGATCCGGCCCGACCCCTGCTCGAACGGCGTGTACGTGCCGCCCTTGGTGGACGCGGTGAGCGCGGACTTCAGCTCCGTGTACGTCCACTTCGGGTGCTGCTGCTTGAGGATCGCCGCGGCGCCCGCCACATGCGGGGTCGCCATCGACGTACCGGAGATGGTCATGTAGCCGGCCGGCTTCTCGCCGACCTCCTTCGCGATGTCGTTGCCCTTCGCGGAGGCGGCCGTGATGTCCACACCCGGCGCGGTGACGTCCGGCTTGATGGCGCCGTCGCCGAGGCGCGGGCCGGTCGAGGAGAAGTCGGCGAGCCGGTCCTTGCCGTCGACGGCGCCGACCGTGAGGGCGGCGTCCGCGCTGCCCGGCGAACCGATCGACTCGGGGCCGGAGTTGCCGGCCGCGATGGCGAACAGCACGCCCTTGTCGGCGGACAGCTTGTTGACCGCCGCCTCCAGCGGGTCGACCTCGGGCGTGTCTCCACCGCCCAGGCTCATGTTGACGACGTCGGCGCCCTGCGCGGCCGCCCACTCCATGCCGGCGAGGATGCCGGAGTCGTCACCGAAGCCGGAGTCGTCGAGCACCTTGCCGTTGAGGATCTTCGCGCCGGGCGCCACCCCCTTGTACTTCCCGCCGGACTTGGCACCGGTGCCGGCCGCGATCGAGGCGACGTGCGTGCCGTGGCCGACCTTGTCGCCGGCGTCGGGCGCGGAGGTGAAGTTCTTGGCGGCGAGCACCTGGTTCTTCAGGTCGGGGTGCGTCGCGTCCACGCCGGTGTCGAGTACGGCGATCTTGACGCCCTTGCCGTCGTAGCCGGCGGCCCATGCCTTGGGCGTGCCGATCTGCGCGACGGACGTGTCGAGGCTGGCCTTGCGGACCCCGTCCAGCCACACGTGGGCGATGCCGGAGGCGGTGCGGTCGCCGTTGGTGACCGCGTCCCACAGCTCGTGCGCGTCCTCGTGGGGGGTCTGCACGGCGTCCGCGTTGAGCGACTTCAGGCTGCGGCGCAGCGTGCCCGCGTCCCGGACGTCGGCCTTGGCGGACTTCGCGCTGCCCTTGTACCCGACGATGACCTTCAGGCCCCGCTTGTGGGCGCCGCGGGTCGTGGCCTTGCCGAGCTCCGTGACGTCGAAGAGCCGCTGGTCGAGCTTGCCGGTCGCGACCAGGCGGTCCACGTCGGCCGGCATGACGTACGTATGGCCGTCGACCTTGCGGATCCGGACCGGTATGCCGTCCCGGCCCTCGGCGCGCTCCAGGCCGACGACACGGCCCTTGGCGTCGACGGCGACGCGGTCACCGGTGATCAGTGTGATGCGGTGCTTGGTGCCCAGCTTCTCGGCGGCGGCTGTCCGCTGCCCGTCGGCCGGCGCGGCGGCCGCGTCGTCGGCCGACGCCGGGCCCGTCATGCCCGCCGCGAGCGCCACGGCCGCGGCCGTGGCGACCGTGGCCGCGCATGCTCTTCTCACTTGTCTGCGCACGTATCCCCCTAGCGAAGTCGCCGGGCGAAGTCCCCGTCACCCGGCCGGGGGTGGTCTCGTACGCATGCGCGCACCCCCCGGATCACGCAGTATGCCGAGGGGTGATCAAGCGCCTCAAGGGCTGTGGACAACGTGGTCAAGTCGACGGACGGCTGTGATGCGTTCGACGGAACTCCGTTACAGGACCGCCGGGTTGGAGCCTTTCTCGCTCTGGTTCTCCTGCACCGTGATGCGACCCTTGCGAATCGTCGCCACGCGCGGGGCGCGCTTGGCGATCGCCGAGTCGTGGGTGACCATGACGAAGGTCAGGCCGAGTTCCTTCCATCGGCGGATCAGCAGCTCCATGATCTCGTCGCGCATCGACTCGTCGAGGTTTCCGGTGGGTTCGTCGGCGAGCAGCACCTTCGGTTCCTTCACCAGGGCGCGGGCTATCGCGACGCGTTGCTGCTGGCCGCCGGACATCTCGCCGGGGAGGTGGGTGCGGCGTTCACCCAGGCCGACGGAGGCGAGGGCCTCGGCCGCCTTCTCGCGTCGTTCCTTGGCCTTGACGCCGAGGGGGACCAGGGCGGTCTCCACGTTCTCCTGGGCGGTGAGGGTGGGGATGAGGTTGAAGGACTGGAAGACGAAGCCGATGCTCTCGCTGCGGACCCTGGTCAGCCGGGCCTCGGGGAGTTGCGCCAGGTCGGTGCCGTCCAGGACGACTTCGCCGGAGGTCGGCCGGTCCAGGCCGCCGAGCATCTGGAGGAGGGTGGACTTGCCACCGCCGGTGGGGCCCTGGATGACCAGGCGGTCGCCGTCGGGGATGGTCAGGTCCACACCGGCCAGGGCGTCGACGGTTTCCTTGCCTCGGGTGTAGCGGCGGGTGACGCCTCTGAGTTCGTACATGGTGGCTCCTGAGAAGGTTCGGGGTGGTGCGGCTGTCGTGGTCGGCTGCGGGTGGGTGGGGGCTGGCTGGTCGCGCCCACGCGGCGGAGCCGCACATCGATACAGCCCCGCGCCCCTTGGGGCGTTGCGGTCCCGCCCACCCGTCCCCCAGCAGCACTCCCTGGCTGCGCCCAGCCGCGGCCGGCGTTCAGTTACTCGACCCGGCGCAGTGCGTCCGCCGGGCGCAGTCGTGATGCGCGCCAGCCTCCGAACGCGCCCGCGATCAGGCCGCCGGTCACCGCGAGGCCCACCGCCAGCGCCACGGTCGTGAGGCTCACCGGTGCGGTGAGAGCCACCTCGAGGGTCTTCGCGGCGGCTTCCCGGCCCGGTCCCATCAGCGCGCCCCCACCGGGTCCGCCCCCGCCCGGGCCACCGGTGCCGCCACCACCACCCAACTGCGCCTCCAGCGTCGGGCTGATGGCCGTCACCGCATACGCCCCCGCCAGCCCGAGCCCGATACCCAACGCTCCGCCGAGCAGCCCGTTGACCATCGCCTCACCGACCACCTGCCGGGTCACCCGGACCGACTTCCAGCCCAGCGCCTTGAGCGTGCCGAACTCGCGCACCCGGCGGGACACGGCCGACGCGGTCAGCAGCCCGGCCACCAGGAACGCCGCCACCAGCACCACGACGGACAGCCACCTGCCGACGTTCGAGGCCAGCGAGGAGGCCGTGGAAAGGGAGCCGGACACCGTGTCCGCCAGGTCCGCGGAGGTCGTCACCGTCGTACCGGAGATGTTCTTCTGGATGGCCGACTTGACGGAGCCGATCTGCTGGGAGTCGGTCGCCTTGACGTAGATGGTGGTGACCTTGTCCTCGGCGTCGGCGAGGGTCTGGGCCTGCCTCAGCGGGACGTAGAGGTTGGCGGCCGCGTCGCCGCTGGAGGCGGTGGCTATGCCGACGACCTCGTACTTCGTGCCCTTGATGGTGACCGTGGAGCCGACCTCGAGCTTCTTCTCCTTGGCGTACGCGGAGTCGGCGACGGCCACCTTCGCGTTGGTCTCGCTCGCCTTGAACGTGCGGCCGCTGGTGATCTCGGAGGAGGTCAGCGGTCCGAGGGCGGGCTCGGTGACGTCCGTGCCGTAGACGGAGTAGCTGTTGACGTCGAAGTCGGCGCCACCGCCCTGGACCCGGTCCTGCGGCGAGGGCTGGGCCGCACCCGGGCCGCCCTGACCGCCCTCGCCGCCCTGGCCCTGCTGGACCTGACCCCGTGTGAACTCGCCACTGACCTTGAGCACTTGGAGGCTCAGCCCGCCGACGGCGTCGGCGACCCCCTCCTGCCCGGCCACCTTGCCCACGGTGGAGCTCGCCAGGGTCTGGAAGCCCTGCACCATGACCCGGTCGCTGCTCTGCTCCTTCTCGGAGCCGTCCTCCTCGGCGTCGAAGCGGAAGCGTGGCCGCTGGGCCGTCTGCGTGGCATCCGCGGCCTTAGTGACGGTCATGTCCGTGCCGAGCCCGTACAGCGACTGCAGGACCTTCTCCTGGGCCTTGCCCATGCCGGAGGACACCGAGTTGACGACGATGACCAGCGCGATGCCGAGTGCGAGGCCGGAGGCGACGACGAGGGCCGCCTTTCTGCGGCGGCGCAACTCACGTCTGAGGTAGGTGAAGAACATGGCGGCAAGCTAGGGACGGCGCGTGATGAAGAGGTAAGCCCGCCATAAGAGACCCATGAGAACGCCGATGCCGCCGCCCGCCCTGCACGGGCGGACGGCGGCATCAACCGCAGGCGAAGGGCGAGGGCGTCAGACCGCCGAGCCCGCCTTCCACTGCTCCCAGCTCATGTTCCAGCCGTTGAGGCCGTTGTCCGGGGCGATGGTCTTGTCGCCGGTGTTCTGCACGACGACCACGTCACCGATGAGCGAGTTGTCGTAGAACCAGGCGCCCGGCATGTTCGGGTCGTTCGCCCCCTTGACGTCCTGCAGGCCCACGCAGCCGTGGCTGGTGTTGACGCTGCCGAAGATGGACTTGGCGCCCCAGTAGTTGCCGTGGATGAAAGTGCCGGAGGTGCTCAGGCGCATGGCGTGCGGCACGTCCTTGATGTCGTACTCGCCCTCGCCGTCGTCGTCGGTGAAGCCGACGGTCGCGCCGTTCATCCGGGTCTCCTTGAACTTCTCGGAGATCACCATCTGGCCCTCGTAGGTCTTGTTCTCGGGCGAGCCGGCGGAGATCGGGATGGTCCGGACGGTCTTGCCGTCCTGCGTGACCTTCATCTGCTTGGTCTTGGCGTCGACGTACGAGACCTGGTTGCGGCCGATCTTGAAGGTGACCGTCTTCTGCTGGACGCCGTAGACCCCCTCGGCGCCCTCGACGCCGTCGAGCGCCAGCTTGAGGGTGACGGTGGAGCCCTCCTGCCAGTAGGTCTCGGGGCGGCAGTCCATGCGGTTGGCGTTGAACCAGTGGCAGGCGACTTCCTGGCCGCTGGTGGTGGAGACCGTGATCCCCTTCTGGACGGCGGCCTTGTTGGTGATCGCCTTGTCGAAGTTGATCGACACCGGCATGCCCACGCCGACGGTGGTGCCGTCGTCCGGGGTGAAGGTGCCGATGAAGCTGTTGGCCGGGGAGACCGTGGTGAACGAGGCGTTCTCGTGGGCGGCGCGGCCCTCGGAGTCCTCGGCGGTGGCCGACAGCTTGTAGGTGGTGGCGCGCTCCAGCTGGGCGTTGGGCTTCCAGCTCTTCTTGTCGGCGGATATCTCGCCGGCGACGGCGGTGCCGTCGGCGGTGGTCATCTTCACCTCGGTGAGCGTGCCCTTGGTCACGGTCACGGCGGCGGCGTTGTTGATGGAGGCGTTGGTCGAGCCGTCCTTCGGCGTGATCTTGATCTGCGCCTCGGAGGTCTTCTTCGCGGCGGCCTCGTCGACCTGGGCCTGCGAGGTGTCGTCGTTCCCCCCGTCGCCGGAGCCCTTGTCGTCGCCGCCGGAGCAGGCCGAGAGCACCAGCACTCCGCCGAGCAGAGCGGACGCGGCCATCAGACCCCTGCGCCGCTTACCGTCCGTCATCACACGCTTCTCCATCGTTGCCGATTCCCCAGGTCCCCCGCGGGCCCTCCCGCCCGGAGCTGGCCCGGATCCGAGAAGACCCCGCAATAACTTTCAACGCTACGACCGTTTGATCCCGTTCCCCATGGTCCGTGGATGTGGGGCTCACCACGTCCACGGCGGCGGACGGGGAGGATGTCGGTCCGTGCGCCGCTTGAGACGCCGTGACCCCGGACGGCGGTTGCCGCCCGGGGTCACGATTTCCCCAAGCCGCGTCAGCCAACCGCCCGCTCGTCGTCCGAGTCGTCCTCGGCGTCCGCATCGTCCGCTGCGGCCTCGTCACGATCGTCGTCCTCGTCCCCATCATCCTCGCCGAGGTCCCACTCGGGCGAGTCAGGGTCGTAGTCGATCCGCTCACTGCTCCAGGAGGCCTGCTGGAGCTCCACCCCCGGCACCTCGCCGACCAGGTCGAACGGGTCCACGAGATAGGCGAGGGCCTCCGCCGTGTCCTCCGTCACAGCGCTCTCGGCGTGCGCCCGCTCCGCGTCGGGCATGGCGTCGTCCTCGCCGATCCTGCGCAGCGCGGCCTCGGTCACCGCCTCCTCGTCGCCGACCTCGAGGACGACTTCCACGCGAATCCGTACAAACCCTGATGTCTTTGCAGTACTCATGCCCGGAGCGTACGGCCGGCGGCTCCCGTGACTTTCCTGTGACCCGCGCCTTTCACTAACATCGCCCCACACGGCCAATTCGCCAGCGCCACAAGGGGATCGATATTCCGTGTCATCCGCTGTCCGTCCGTTGCTGACCGCCACCGCCGCGGGCACCCTGCTGTGCGCCCTGTGGTTCGTCCCGTCCGCGAACGCGACCTCGGACTCCGCGGCGAGAGAGTCGGCCACGGCCACCCCGTCCCCGCAGGTCACCGAGCAGGCACGAGCCGCGTCCGCGTCCCTGGACGGCACAGGCGAGGAGGTCCGCCTCGCCGACACGGGCAGCTTCGACAGCACCCCGTACATCCTCGCCGGCACGGCCTGTCTGGCGCTCGGCGCGGGCTTCGTCACCTACTCGGTACGCCGGGAGCGCCTCGGCCCGTGACGCCCCCGGGGGCGGGCCACTGGTCTCACGAAACACCCGGGGCCTCACGGACGAATCCGCGAGGCCCCGGCTGCGTCTCTCACCGCAGCGGCCCGGTGACCGCCTCCACGGCCGCGATCAGGCGTCCCTCGCGGACGAAGGCGTCCGCGGCGGCGAGGTCGGGCGCGAGGTATCGGTCCGGTCCGGGACCGCCCACCCCCGCCTCCCGTACGGCGTCGATGACGGCCTGCGTCGCGGGCGCGGGAGTCAGACCCTCGCGCAACTCCACGGCGCGGGTGGCCGCGTACAACTCGACGGCGATGACGCGGGTGAGGTTGTCGACGGCCGTGCGCAGCTTGCGCGCCGCCGACCAGCCCATGGACACGTGGTCCTCCTGCATCGCGGAGGACGGGATGGAGTCCGCCGACGCCGGTACGGCGAGCCGCTTCAGCTCGCTCACCAGCGCCGCCTGCGTGTACTGGGCGATCATCAGCCCGGAGTCGACGCCGGCGTCGTCCGCGAGGAACGGCGGCAGCCCGTGGCTGCGGTTCTTGTCCAGCAGCCGGTCGGTGCGGCGCTCGGCGATGGAGGCGAGGTCGGCCGCGGCGATGGCGAGGAAGTCCAGCACGTAGGCGACCGGGGCTCCGTGGAAGTTGCCGTTGGACTCCACACGGCCGTCGGGCAGCACCACCGGATTGTCGACGGCGGAGGCGAGTTCGCGCTCGGCGACCGTGCGGGCGTGCGCCATGGTGTCCCGCCCGGCGCCCGCGACCTGCGGGGCGCAGCGCACGGAGTAGGCGTCCTGCACCCGCGGTGCGTCGTCCTGGTGATGTCCCGTCAGCCCCGAACCCTTCAGTACGGCCAGCATGTTGGCGGCGCTGGCGGCCTGACCCGGGTGCGGGCGGATGGCGTGCAGTTCGGGGGCGAGCACCTTGTCGGTGCCGAGCAGCGCCTCGAGGCTGAGGGCGGCGGTGACGTCGGCGGACTTGTACAGGGTCTCCAGGTCGGCGAGGGCCATGACCAGCATGCCGAGCATGCCGTCGGTGCCGTTGAGGAGGGCCAGGCCCTCCTTCTCGCGCAGCTCGACGGGCCGGATGCCGTGCTCGGCAAGCAGCTCGCCCGCGGGCCGCACGGTCCCGTCGGGCCCTTCGGCGTCCCCCTCGCCCATCAGCGTCAGGGCGCAGTGCGAGAGCGGGGCGAGGTCGCCGGAGCAGCCGAGGGAGCCGTACTCGTGCACGACCGGGGTGATCCCGGCGTTCAGCACGTCGGCCATGGCCTGGGCGACCTCGGGACGGACGCCGGTGTGCCCGGAGCAGACGGTCTTCAGCCGCAGGAACATCAGCGCGCGCACGACCTCGCGCTCCACCCGGGGGCCCATCCCCGCGGCGTGCGAGCGGACGATGTTGCGCTGCAGCTGAGCGCGCAGCTCGGGGCTGATGTGCCGGGTCGCCAGGGCGCCGAAGCCGGTACTCACCCCGTACACGGGGTCCGGCTTGGCGGCCAGCGCGTCCACGATCTCCCGGGACGCGGCGAGGGCCGCCACCGCCTGTGCCGACAACTCGATGCGGGCCCCGCCGCGCGCCACGGCGAGCACGTCGGACGCGGTCACGCCGGACGTCCCCACCACCACAGTGTGCATATCCATATTCAGGAGCGTACGCAGTGAATTCGATGATGTCACCCCTGGGGGTGCTGTTCACCCCTTACCGATCCGGTCACAGGACTCTCGGGGCACGGTGCGGGGCGTGCCGCTAGGGCGCATGCCGCCCCCGGAACCGCCGCCGCTCCCCGTCCCGCTCCCGCGCGGGCTCGTCCGCGAGCCGTACGACGGGATCGTCCGGGCCCTCCCGCCCGGCGACGACCGGATGGGCGGACCGCTCGGCCTTGGCCCGGTACTGAGCCGCGTCGGCCAGCCGGAACAGCCGCCGCGCCGACCGCACCGGCCCGATCGGATCGCCGGTGGACGCCACACCGCAGGCCACCCCGTCACCGAGCCCCAGGTCGACGGCCCGCCGGCACACCTGGTCAGCGGCCTTGACGACCTCGTCCGCCGTCGGCCCCACCGCCAGCAGGCAGAACTCGTCCCCGCCGAGCCGAGCCGCGAGCGCCCCCGGCAGGGTGGCGCCGCACAGCGACAGCACGGTCCCGAACCGCTCCAGAAGCCGGTCGCCGACGGAATGCCCCAGCGTGTCGTTCACCCGCTTCAGCCCGTTGAGATCGCACACCACGAGACTGACGACCGCCCCGTCCCGGCGATGCCGCTCGATCGCCTCGTCCAGCCGCGCGTCCACCGCCCGCCGATTGGCCAGCCCGGTCAGCGCGTCGGTGAACGCCAGCCGCCGGGCCTCCTCCAAGCGCTCGGTCTGCGCGATCCCGGCCGCGACGACGGCCGCCAGAACGGTCGCGAAATCGGCGTCGCTGCGCCCGAAGACGGGCGCGCCGACCGGCCGGGCCACATACAGCTCGCCCCAGGCGCGCCCGTGCAGCACGATCGGGGCGACGACACAGCACCCGCGGCCCCGGCGCCGCAGGGCGGCCACCCTCTGGTGGCAGTACCCGGGCCGCCCCGCCGCCGCCCCCTCGGCCGTCTCCACCCAGGCGTCCGGCTCACCGCCACCGGCCCACCGCTCGTGCAGGAACTCGGTGATCTCGGCGAACTGATGCACCGGATAGGACTCGTCCTCCGGGAACTCCTCCTCCCCCTCGGCCAGCACGCCCACGTTCACCAGGACCCGCAGCCGTCCGAGGTCCCGCTCCCACACCGACAGCGCGGCGAAGCTCCCGCCGAGCGCCCTGCGTGCCCCGCCGGCCGCCGCCCTCCAGGCCTCCCGCGCGTTCTGCGCGGCGGCCATGCCCTGAGCCAGCGCCACCACGGCCGCCAGCCGGCTGTCCTCACCCATCCCTCCAGGCTAGGGAGGTTCTGGAAGAAAAGGGACTCAAGGGGAGCGAAAGGGTCTTATGGGCGGTCGGCGCAGGACCGGGTCGGGCCCGGTGCCCGCGGAGGGACGAAGCCGGGGGTCACTCGCCGGGCCACTGGGGCTTTCGCTTCTCGTTGAAGGCGGCCACGCCCTCCGCCCGGTCGCCCGAGAACGCGACCGAGCGCCAGGCCGCGTCCTCGACCTCGAGACCGGCGGGCAGGTCCAGGCCGTGGCCGAGACGGAGGGCACGCTTGGCCGCGCGCAGGCCCACCGGGGAGTTGGCTGCCATGCGGGCGGCCAGGGCCAGGGCCTCCTCCCTGTCCCTGCCCTCCTCCACCAACTGGTCCACCAGGCCCAGCTCCCGGGCCTCGGCGGCCTCCACGCGCCGCGCCGTGAAGATCAGCTCGGCCGCCCTGGCCGCACCGACCCGCCGGGGCAGCAGCTGGGTGCCACCGCCGCCGGGAATCACGCCGACGGACACCTCGGGCAGCCCCACCACGGCCGTACGGTCCGCCACGATCACATCGCAGGACAGCGCCAGCTCGAAGCCACCACCCAGGGCAAAGCCGTGCACGGCCGCGACGGTGGGCACCGGCAGGTCCAGCACACCGGTGTACGCCGCACGGGCCACCGGCCGCTGACGCACCAGGTCGGCGTCGCTGAACGAGTTCCGCTCCTTCAGGTCCGCGCCCACGCAGAACGCCCGCTCGTGCGACGAGGTCAGCACCACCACCCGCACACTCCGGTCCGCCCCCAGCGCCGCGCACGCCCCGGCGACGGACCGGGCCATCTCGGTCGAGACGGCGTTCATGGCCTTGGGCCGGTCGAGGACGAGCTCCGCGACATGCCCCTGCTCATGCCGCCGCACCAGCACGAACTCCCCGAACCGTTCCTCACTCATGACACCCTCCGGTTAACGCGTGTTAACAAGTTCGCCGCTCCGATCATCGCAGCCGACGCCCACCAGGAAAAGGGCGCACGCCCGGTTCCCCGATCACCCCCCGCCCACCCGTTCGAGTGACATCGGGCGACTCCTGGCCCCACCCGCCCGGCAAGCGCCTAACGTGCCCAGCACCGCGGGCGCATTCGGGGGCGCGTTCGCAGGGGGAGGGATCGCGATGACGACCGACACACCACAGCGCACCACCCAGCAGTCACCGACGCGCACCACCCCGGAGCCGTCCACGGCCACCGCCCTGGAGCCATCCGCGGCCACCACGCCGGAACCATCTACGGGCCCGAACCCGGAGCGATCCGCGGCCACCACGCCGGAACCATCTACGGGCCCGAACCCGGAGC
>NZ_JBFAXA010000015.1:13344-13543 GCF_040689265.1 Streptomyces sp. NPDC052012 | reverse complement strand
ATCCGCGGCCACCACGCCGGAACCATCTACGGGCCCGAACCCGGAGCGATCCGCGGCCACCACGCCGGAACCATCTACGGGCCCGAACCCGGAGCGATCCGCGGCCACCACGCCGGAACCATCTACGGGCCCGAACCCGGAGCAATCCGCGGCCACCGCCCCGGAGCCGCCCGCGCGCACGACCCCGAAACCATCCGCT
>NZ_JBFAXA010000015.1:0-13245 GCF_040689265.1 Streptomyces sp. NPDC052012 | reverse complement strand
GGGCACCACCCCGGAACCATCCGCGGCCACCACGCCGGAACCATCCGCGGGCCCGCCCCCGGAGCGATCCGCGGCCACCGCCCCGGAGCCGCCCGCGCGCACGACCCCGAAACCATCCGCGGGCACCACCCCGGAACCATCCGCGGCCACCACGCCGGAACCATCCGCGGGCCCGCCCCCGGAGCGATCCGCGGCCACCGCCCCGGAGCCGCCCGTGCGCACCGGCTTCACCACCCGCGTCCGGGGCCGCCACCGCAAGCCCCGCCATCACAAGGTCCTGCTGGCCGCCGGCGGCCTGGCCCTGGCCGCGGGTGCGATGAGTGTCGTACGCCTGGCCTCGGCCCCCGGCCCGGCGGACACCGCCATAGGCGCCGCGCCCGTCACCCCCGCCGTGACACCCAGCCCCGCCCCCACCGCCACCACCCCCGACAGGCCCACCCAGCAGCCCGCGAGACCGAACCCGAGCCCGAGCCCGACCTCCCCCACACCCCTGGGATCCCAGGACCCCACCCCGGTCGCGCAGGGCACGACGGAACCGCAGGCATCCGGGACGCCCGCCGGATCCGCAACCCCCCGCCCGACCACACCACCGCCCCCACCCCCGGCACCCCGGACGCCCCCACCAGCACAGGACCGCCCACCGGCACCGGAGCACCCCGCCCCACCGCAGCGCTCTTCGACACCACCGCAGCCCGCCCCGCCCGAGCACGACGACGCACCGGACGACGACGACAACCCGGGCCTGTGCGTACCGATCCTCGGCGTGTGCGTGAGCGGCCTCGGCCTGGGCGGCTGAGAACGGCGTGCCGGCCCGCTAGGGAGACGAGTCCCGCCGCGTCAGCAGCCAGGGCTCCACGACCCCCAGCCCACGCACCGGCCGCTGCCACATCGGCTGCAGGGCGAACCGGTACGTCGGCGGCTCCTCTCCCTCCTTCTCCGCGGCGGCGGCAGCCTCCGCCGCGGCGGCCTCGGAAGCGGGGGCGTCCCCGGTGCGGATCAGCTCCTCGGCGAACGCGGTGTCCACCAGCACGGCGTCCCGGGGCGCTATGGAGGTGAGCCGCGAGGCCAGATTCACCGTCGTACCGAACACATCACCCATCCGGGTGGTCACCGTGCCGAACGCCATGCCGACGCGCAGCTCCGGCATGGTCTCGTCGTTCGCCATGGTCTCGATCAGCCGCAGGGCGATCTCCGCGGCCGTCCCCGCGTCGTCGGCGGCGTACAGCACCTCGTCGCCCAGCGTCTTGATCAGCCGGCCTCCCCGCGCCGCGACGAGATCGGCGGCGGTGGTCTCGAAGGCCTCGACGAGCTCGCCGAGCTCCTCCTCCTCCATGCGCCGGGTGAGCCGCGTGAACCCCACCAGATCGGCGAAGGCGACCGCCAGCCGCCGGTCCACCATCTCCTCGTCGTCGGCGCCCTGCACCACGCGCCCGGCAGAGGCGGCGAGCTGCCGCCGCCACACGTACACGAGGAACTCCTCCAGCTCGGGCAGCAGCAGCTCGACGATCGGATACGTCACCTCGGTACGGGTCATCCCCGGCTCGGGCGGCTCAGTCAGCCCCTCCAGGAAGGAGTCGATCTGCCACTCCGCGAGCCGCGCCGTGGTCTGCCCGGTGGACCGCGCCACCTGCACCGCCATGGCCTCGCTCAGCAGCCCGGCCTCCACCAGACCGGCGAGACGCCGCAGCGCCAGCACATCCGCTTCCGTGAGCGCCTTGGCCTGCCCGACGTCGGCGAAACCCATCGCCCGCCAGAAGCGGGTCGCCAGCTCCATGGTGACGCCGGCACTGCGGGCCGCCTGAAAGGGGGTGTAACGGCGCTCGGCGCCCAGAATGAGCTGTTCGAGACGCAGAGCGAGCGGATCCTCACCGGTGTCGGCGCCCTGCGCGTCCGTGCCGGAACCCGAGTCGTCGACGGTCACGCGTTGCTGCCCTTCCGATCTGCCATGGCCATGTATCGACCGGCCACAACTCTACGGCAGGTGTGCGCCAGCTCACTCCGTTCGGTCGAGCCGAGGGGTGAGGTGAGGGGCGTGTGCCCGGCGGCGTTCGCGCGGGCGGCAGCGGATGCCGCCGGCCCGCCCCGGCGGCGTGCCGCCGCGCCCCGGCTCACTCCGCGGGGCGCAAGTGGACGATGTCTCCCGCGCCCACCGGCTCCCGCACCCCCTCCCCCGTGGCCAGCACCAGCCGCCCGTCGCCGTCCACGGCCACCGCCTCGCCCACCACGGCCCGGTCCCCCGGCAGCTCCGCCCGCACCGTCCGCCCCAGCGTCGCGCACCCCGCGGCGTACGCCTCCTGCAGACCGCACAGCCCCGCGTCGCCCCCCGCCGTACGCCACCGCCCGTACCAGTCCTCCAGCGACCGCAGCACCCCCCGCAGCAGCGTGTCCCGGTCCGTGCTCACCGCCCCGGCCAGCGCCAGCGATCCCGCGGTCGGCACCGGCAGCTCCTGCGCCCGCAGCGTGACGTTGATACCGACCCCGATGACCACACCGCCGTCGCCCGCGCGCTCCAGCAGGATGCCGCCCGCCTTGCGCTCCTCGCCCCCGACCTTCACCAGCAGGTCGTTCGGCCACTTCAGCGCCGTATCGACACCCGCCGCCCGTGCCAGACCCGCCGCCACCGCCACCCCGGTCAGCAACGGCAGCCACCCCCAGCGCGCCACCGGCACCTCCACGGGCTTCAGCAGCACGGAGAAGAACAGCCCCGACCGCGCCGGCGCGCTCCACTGGCGGTCCAGCCGCCCCCGCCCGGCGGTCTGCTCCTCCGCGACCAGCACGGCCCCTTCACCCGCCGTACCCGCCGCGGCCCGGTCCACCAGGTCGGAGTTCGTCGACCCGGTGCGCTGCACGACGTCCACGTCCGACCACAGGCCCCCCTCCCGGACGAGGCCCCGCCGCAGGGCGGCGGCGTTGAGCGGCGGCCGTTCCAGGTCGGACCACCGGCTGCTGCTGTGATCGCGGTCGTTCTCTGATGCATCTCGCGGCGTCATGCAAGCCACGATAGGTGTGGCAAACACCGCACTGCCGATGCCAAGGCACCCCACTACGCTACGGATGAGTAACCGTCCCCCCTTTTGAGCAGGCAGGGAGCCGCATCCCGATGTCCGAGCCGGAAGAGCAGCAGCCTGACATCCACACGACCGCGGGCAAGCTCGCGGATCTGAAGCGTCGTATCGAAGAGGCGACGCACGCCGGCTCCGCACGCGCCGTCGAGAAGCAGCATGCCAAGGGCAAGCTGACGGCCCGTGAGCGGATCGACCTCCTGCTCGACGAGGGTTCCTTCGTCGAACTGGACGAGTTCGCCCGGCACCGCTCCACCAACTTCGGCCTCGACGCCAACCGCCCCTACGGCGACGGCGTCGTCACCGGATACGGCACCGTCGACGGCCGCCCCGTCGCCGTCTTCTCCCAGGACTTCACCGTCTTCGGCGGAGCCCTCGGCGAGGTCTACGGCCAGAAGATCGTGAAGGTCATGGACTTCGCGCTGAAGACGGGCTGCCCGGTCATCGGCATCAACGACTCCGGCGGCGCCCGCATCCAGGAAGGCGTGGCCTCCCTCGGCGCCTACGGCGAGATCTTCCGCCGCAACACCCACGCCTCCGGCGTCATCCCCCAGATCTCCCTGGTGGTCGGCCCGTGCGCGGGCGGCGCGGTCTACTCGCCCGCCATCACCGACTTCACGATCATGGTCGACCAGACCAGCCACATGTTCATCACCGGCCCCGACGTCATCAAGACCGTCACCGGCGAGGACGTCGGCTTCGAGGAACTCGGCGGCGCCCGCACGCACAACACCGCTTCCGGCGTCGCCCACCACATGGCCGGCGACGAGAAGGACGCCATCGAGTACGTCAAGCAGCTGCTGAGCTACCTCCCCTCCAACAACCTCTCCGAGCCCCCGGTCTTCCCCGAGGAAGCCGACCTCACGATCACCGACGAGGACCGCGAGCTCGACGTCCTGGTCCCGGACTCGGCGAACCAGCCCTACGACATGCACACCGTCATCGAGCACGTCCTCGACGACGCCGAGTTCTTCGAGACCCAGCCGCTGTTCGCGCCGAACATCCTCACCGGCTTCGGCCGCGTCGAGGGCGCACCCGTCGGCATCGTCGCCAACCAGCCCATGCAGTTCGCCGGCTGCCTGGACATCCAGGCGAGCGAGAAGGCCGCCCGCTTCGTGCGCACCTGCGACGCCTTCAACATCCCCGTGCTCACCTTCGTCGACGTCCCCGGCTTCCTGCCCGGCGTCGACCAGGAACACGACGGCATCATCCGCCGCGGCGCCAAGCTGATCTACGCCTACGCCGAGGCCACCGTCCCGCTGATCACCGTCATCACCCGCAAGGCGTTCGGCGGCGCCTACGACGTCATGGGCTCCAAGCACCTCGGCGCCGACCTCAACCTGGCCTGGCCCACCGCCCAGATCGCCGTCATGGGCGCGCAGGGCGCGGTCAACATCCTGCACCGCCGCACCATCGCCGAATCGGACGACCCCGAGGCCGCCCGTGCCCGGCTGATGCAGGAGTACGAGGACACCCTCCTCAACCCCTACATCGCGGCCGAACGCGGCTACGTCGACGCGGTGATCATGCCGTCCGACACCCGCCGCCACATCGTCCGCGGCCTGCGTCAGCTGCGCACCAAGCGGGAATCCCTGCCCCCGAAGAAGCACGGCAACATCCCCCTGTAAGGAGCCGCTGTGACGATCAAGGTCGTACGGGGCAACCCGACCCCGGAGGAACTCGCCGCCGCCCTGGCGGTGGTGAGGGCCCGCGCCGCGGCGGCCGCCACCGAGCCGTCCGGCGCACCCACCCCCCGCGACGCGTGGTCCGACCCCTCCCGCATCGCGGCGAGCCACGTGCCGCACCCGGGCCCGGCGTCATGGACGCGCACTTACTGGCCGAGCTAGCTGCAGGATCCTCAGGGGCGCGGGGAACCGCGCACAGCAGAACAACACGGGGCGCCGATTTGAGTACGCCTACTCAGGCGCCCCGTACGGCCAAAGCCCCACGCTGGTGGCATGCTGTGGTCCGACCCCGAGAACGAGCCGCCCGAAGAACTGCGGGACACGCAGGAGATGCTGCGGCGGCTGGGCGTTCTCATGGCGCTGGCCATGGTCCTCGCGATGCTCGTGATCGGCGTGCGGTGAGGCGTCCCCGCGGGGCATCCGGGCGAGGGCGTCCAGGCGGGGCATCCGGGTGAGACCTCCGGGCGGCGCCGATACGCTGACCGCATGACAGATCAGCCGCGCCGCCGACTCGTGCTCGCCTCCCAGTCCCCCGCCCGGCTCGGACTGCTCCGCCAGGCCGGACTCGACCCCGAGGTGATCGTCAGCGGGGTCGACGAGGACGCCGTCACCGCGCCCACCCCGGCCGAACTGGCCCTCGCCCTCGCCGAGGCCAAGGCCTCCGTCGTCGCCGCCAAGCCCGAGGTCAAGGGCGCGCTCGTGATCGGCTGCGACTCGGTGCTGGAACTGGACGGCCAGGCCCTCGGCAAGCCCGCCGACGCCGAGGAGGCCACCGCGCGCTGGAAGTCCATGCGGGGCCGCGCCGGGGTCCTCCAGACCGGCCACTGCATCTACGACACCCTCAGCGGCCGGTACGCCTCCGCGACGGCCTCCACCGTGGTCCGCTTCGGCGACCCCACGGACGAGGAGATCGCCGCCTACGTCGCCTCGGGCGAGCCGCTGCACGTCGCGGGGGCGTTCACCCTGGACGGCCGCTCGGCCCCGTTCATCGACGGCATCGACGGCGACCACGGCAACGTCATCGGCATCAGCCTGCCGCTGGTGCGCAAGCTGCTGGCCGAGCTGGGCGTCGGCATCACCCAGTTGTGGGCGCCGCGGGAGGCGTGAGGGGGGACCCGTCGCCGCCGGTGTCGCCCTCGGGGGCGGCGTCGGCCGGCTCGGTGGGCTCGTCGGGGCGGTCGTACGTCATCAGCAGCAGCACGATGAGCGCGAGGACGACCACCATGAACAGGAACGCCGCCGGGCCCGTCAGCCCCCACGCGAACGCCCCCAGCAGGGCGTGCACCACCGCCGCGCTGATCAGCAGCACCCGGCCCAGCCCGGCGGGCGCGCGGTCGCGCACGGCGACCAGCAGGGCCACCAGGCCGCACAGCGCGAAGTAGAGCCCGAAGACGATCCCGCCGATCTTCGAGGACACCGACATCACGTCCGGGTCCAGGCCGGCCAGCGACATGTCCTGCCGGTCGACGACGACCCCGAGGAACCAGTTCACGGCGGCGATACCGAGCGCCTCGGCGAAGAGCACAATCGCCACGATCCACGCCACCGGTCTGCGCACCACCGGTCCCCACCCACTTCCGAGCACGACTGTGGTTACCCCGAGTATGTTCGGGCCGACGCGAACGCTACTAACGGGTAAACCTGGGGACAAGGGTTCCTGCGGGGGCAAAGAATCATTGGGCCATTCGTAGGGACTCCACAAAGAAACGAAGTGGGCCGCAGCACGCTCTCACAGAGACCTTGACCACACGGGGCCGCTAGGGTTTGCCGAGGGAGTCCTGCGTACCCGTGGTGCGACAAGGGATTTCGCGGGTCGAGCGAGCCTCGAATCACGCTCCGTGTGGGCAAGCTCACCATTGGGGACGGGTCGAAGTGCCGTGTCGGCAGTCCCTAAACTCGGCTTGTTTCAAGGAGGGAGCCTCAATCGTGCGCAAGGTGCTCATCGCCAACCGTGGCGAAATCGCTGTCCGCGTGGCCCGGGCCTGCCGGGACGCCGGAATCGCGAGCGTTGCCGTCTACGCCGACCCGGACCGGGACGCTCTGCATGTCCGCGCCGCGGATGAGGCGTTCGCCCTGGGCGGTGACACACCCGGGACCAGCTACCTCGACATCGAGAAGGTGCTGAAGGCGGCGCGCGAGTCGGGCGCGGACGCGATCCACCCCGGCTACGGGTTCCTGTCCGAGAACGCGGAGTTCGCGCAGGCCGTGCTGGACGCCGGCCTCATCTGGATCGGCCCGCCGCCGCAGGCCATCCGCGACCTGGGTGACAAGGTCGCCGCGCGGCACATCGCGCAGCGTGCGGGCGCCCCGCTGGTGGCCGGTACGCCGGACCCGGTGTCCGGCGCGGAGGAGGTCGTGGCCTTCGCCGAGGAGCACGGGCTGCCCATCGCGATCAAGGCCGCGTTCGGTGGTGGCGGCCGTGGTCTGAAGGTCGCGCGGACGCTGGAGGAAGTGCCCGAGCTGTACGACTCGGCGGTGCGTGAGGCGGTGGCCGCGTTCGGGCGCGGTGAGTGCTTCGTCGAGCGCTACCTGGACAAGCCGCGGCACGTGGAGACGCAGTGCCTGGCGGACAAGTACGGCAACGTGGTCGTGGTCTCCACGCGTGACTGCTCGCTGCAGCGGCGGCACCAGAAGCTGGTCGAGGAGGCGCCGGCGCCGTTCCTCTCCGAGGCGCAGGTGGCCGAGCTGTACCGGGCGTCGAAGGCGATCCTGAAGGAGGCCGGGTACGTCGGTGCCGGCACCGTGGAGTTCCTGGTGGGCGCGGACGGCACGATCTCCTTCCTGGAGGTCAACACGCGTCTGCAGGTGGAGCACCCGGTGACCGAGGAGGTCGCGGGGATCGACCTGGTGCGGGAGATGTTCCGCATCGCCGACGGTGAGGAGCTGGGTTACGACGACCCGGTGCTGCGGGGGCACTCGTTCGAGTTCCGCATCAACGGTGAGGACCCGGGGCGCAACTTCCTGCCGGCGCCGGGGACGGTGACGAAGTTCGACCCGCCGTCGGGGCCGGGTGTGCGGCTGGACGCCGGTGTGGAGTCGGGGTCGGTGATCGGGCCGGCGTGGGACTCGCTGCTGGCGAAGCTGATCGTGACGGGGCGTACGCGTAAGGAGGCGCTGGAGCGCGCGGCGCGTGCGCTGGCGGAGTTCCAGGTCGAGGGCATGGCGACCGCGATCCCGTTCCACCGCGCGGTGGTGACCGACCCGGCGTTCGCGCCGGAGCTGACGGGGTCCACGGATCCGTTCACGGTGCACACGCGGTGGATCGAGACGGAGTTCGTCAACGAGATCAAGCCGTTCGCTGCGCCGGCGGATGCCGCGGATGCGGAGGACGAGGCGGGCCGGGAGACGGTCGTCGTCGAGGTCGGCGGCAAGCGGCTGGAGGTCTCGCTGCCGGCGTCGCTGGGGATGTCGCTGGCGCGTACGGGGCTGGCGGCCGGTGCGAAGCCGAAGCGGCGGGCGGCGAAGAAGTCCGGTCCGGTCGCGTCGGGTGACACGCTGGCGTCGCCGATGCAGGGGACCATCGTCAAGATCGCCGTGGAGGAGGGCCAGGAGGTCAAGGAAGGTGACCTGGTCGTCGTCCTGGAGGCGATGAAGATGGAGCAGCCGCTGAACGCGCACAAGTCCGGCACGATCAAGGGGCTGAGCGCGGTGGTGGGCGCGTCGGTGACGTCGGGCGCGCCGATCTGCGAGATCAAGGACTGAAAGGACTGAGAGGCTGGGCACGGGCGCTCCGCGGGGAGCGGGGCGCCTGCGGCTCCGGTGGGGGTGCGCGTCTTATGCCTGCGGCGCCACCGCGGCTTCGGTGGGGGCTTGTGTAGCGCCTACGGCCGGTGGGTGAGTCGGGGCCGGGGCGGTGGTGTCCGTCCTCGGTCTGGCGCGAAATCGGTCGCTCGAAGGGGCACTGGCGCGGACGCGCCAGCCGCTGCGGGCAGACACCACCGCCCCGTCCCCTCCCCGCCGCGGGCGTCCGCGACACGCCCACCCTCCGTCGCGGGTGACCCGCCGCGGGCGGCTATCTGCGTAGCTGCGGACGCAGCGGGCGGCCGATGCCGTCCATCCCGCGGGCAGTCGTGCCGCTGGGGCGGCACGGGGGGGCGCGGACGGCACCCGTTGGCGCCGGGCTGCGCAATCCAGCCCCGGCCAGCCGCAACGCCGGTCAGTACGCGACGCCGGTCAGCTCAACGTCCGGCCCGCCAACCTAGCGCCTGCGTAGGTCCGCGACCCTCGCGCGTTCGTTGCCCTGGGGCTCCGTCAGGGTCACCGCCGATCGCAGGCCGCCAGGGCCCTGCCGGCGCGGGCCCGGTAGGGGGACGTCACGGCGTTGTGGGCGGGACGGAGGGCTCTCCCCCCCCGAGTTCGTCGCACCCCCCGGCGCCACCGCGATCTGTACGCCCTGGTCGGCCAGCGCCTGCAACTCGGTGGCCGCTCGGTCGTCGTGGGCCGGAGGCTCGTCGGTGACCAGCCGGGTGATGAGGTCCGTCGGCACCGTCTGGAACATGGTGTCCGTGCCCAGCTTCGTGTGGTCCGCCAGGACCACCACCTCCGAGGCGGCCTGCACCAGCGCCCTGTCCACGCTCGCGGAGAGCATGTTGGAGGTCGAAAGGCCCCGCTCGGCCGTCAGACCGCTGCCCGAGAGGAAGGCGCGGGAGACGCGCAGGCCCTGGAGGGACTGTTCGGCTCCGCTGCCCACCAGCGCGTAGTTCGACCCGCGGAGCGTGCCGCCGGTCATCACGACCTCCACCCGGTTGGCGTGGGCCAACGCCTGGGCCACCAGCAGGGAGTTGGTGACGACCGTCAGGCCGGGGACCCGGGCCAGACGGCGGGCCAGTTCCTGGGTGGTCGTGCCCGCGCCGACCACGATGGCCTCGCCCTCTTCCACGAAGTTCGCGGCGAGGTCGGCGATGGCGGTCTTCTCGGCGGTCGCGAGATGGGACTTCTGCGGAAAGCCGGATTCTCGCGTGAATCCGCCCGGCAGTACCGCACCGCCGTGCCGGCGGTCGAGGAGTCCTTCTGCCTCCAGCGCGCGCACGTCCCGCCGTACGGTCACTTCGGAGGTCTGGACGACGCGGGCGAGCTCACGGAGCGACACTGCCCCGTTCGCTCGCACCATTTCGAGGATCAATTGGCGACGTTCTGCAGCGAACACGAAACTGACAGTAATGCCAGCGACCGTCTGCTTTCAGCAGTTTGCGCTGAATAGCAGAAGTTGTTCGCAGCGGGTGAGACCAAGTGGTATAAGGGCGGCACCCTGTCTGGGTTTACGCCTCCGCGCCCGTCTTGCGGGTGTGCAACTGCCGTGCCACCTCGGCGATCGAGCCGGACAGGGACGGGTACACGGTGAAGGCGTTCGCGATCTGCTCGACCGTCAGATTGTTGTCGACCGCGATCGAGATGGGGTGGATCAGTTCCGAGGCGCGGGGGGCCACGACCACTCCGCCGACGACGATGCCCGTGCCGGGGCGGCAGAAGATCTTGACGAAGCCGTCGCGGATGCCCTGCATCTTGGCGCGCGGGTTGCGCAGCAGCGGCAGCTTCACGACCCGTGCGTCGATCTTGCCGGCGTCGACGTCGGCCTGGGTGTAGCCGACGGTGGCGATCTCCGGGTCGGTGAAGACGTTGGAGGAGACCGTCTTGAGGTTCAGCGGGGCCACCGCGTCGCCGAGGAAGTGGTACATGGCGATACGTCCCTGCATCGCGGCCACGGACGCGAGCGCGAAGACGCCGGTGACGTCGCCGGCGGCGTAGACGCCGGGAGCGGTCGTGCGGGAGACCTTGTCGGTCCAGATGTGGCCCGACTCGCGCAGCTTCACCCCCGCCTCCTCCAGGCCCATGCCGGCGGAGTTGGGGATGGCGCCGACGGCCATCAGGCAGTGCGAGCCGGTGATGACCCGCCCGTCGGCGAGCGTGACCTCCACCCGGTCCCCGACCCGCTTGGCGGACTGGGCGCGGGAGCGGGCCATGACGTTCATGCCGCGCCGGCGGAAGACGTCCTCGAGGACGGCGGCGGCGTCCGGGTCCTCGCCCGGCAGCACCCGGTCACGCGACGACACGAGGGTGACCTTGGAGCCGAGGGCCTGGTAGGCGCCGGCGAACTCGGCGCCGGTCACACCGGAGCCGACCACGATGAGTTCCTCGGGGAGCTCGGTCAGGTCGTACACCTGGGTCCAGTTGAGAATGCGCTCGCCGTCGGGCCGGGCGTCCGGCAGTTCCCGCGGATGCCCGCCGGTCGCGATGAGCACCGCGTCGGCGACGAGCGTCTCCTCGCTGCCGTCGGCGGCGCGCACGACGACCTTGCGCGACCCGTCGAGCGCCTGCATGCCCTCCAGACGGCCCCGCCCGCGCATGACCCGTGCCCCGGCCCGCGTCACGGACGCGGTGATGTCGTGCGACTGGGCCAGTGCCAGCCGCTTCACACGCCGGTTGACCTTGCCGAGGTCCACACCGACCACGCGGGCGGCCTGCTCGATGTGCGGGGTGTCGTCGGCGACGATGATGCCCAGCTCCTCGTAGGAGGAGTCGAAGGTGGTCATCACCTCGGCCGTGGCGATCAGAGTCTTGGACGGCACGCAGTCGGTGAGCACCGACGCCCCGCCCAGACCGTCGGCGTCGACGACGGTCACCTCCGCGCCGAGCTGCGCGGCGACCAGCGCCGCTTCGTATCCGCCGGGTCCGCCACCGATGATCACGATCCGAGTCACGTACTCCATTGTCCCGCACACTTCACCGTGCGACCGCCCCGGGGCCCGACCCGTGGCCCCCCTGTTACCGGAGTGGCCCGCGGGGCGGCTGCCGTACCCTTCCCCCATGTCGCTCTATGCCGCCTACGCCGGCAACCTCGACGCCCGGCTGATGTCCCGCCGCGCACCGCACTCGCCGCTGCGCGCCACCGGCTGGCTGAACGGGTGGCGGCTGACCTTCGGGGGCGAGCACATGGGCTGGGACGGCGCACTGGCGACGCTCGTCGAGGATCCGCTGGCCCAGGTCTTCGTCGCGCTCTACGACATCGCGCCGATGGATGAGGACTCCCTGGACCGCTGGGAGGGCGTGGGCCTGCAGATCTACCGCCGCACCCGGGTCCGGATCCACACCCTGGACGGCGAGGAGACCGCCTGGACGTACGTCCTCAACTCCTACGAGGGCGGCCTCCCCTCGGCGCGCTACCTGGGCGAGATCGCCGACGCGGCGGAGTCGGCGGGCGCCCCGCACGACTACGTGATGGAGCTCCGCAAGCGCCCCTGCTGACCGCGTTTTCGTCGAAAACGACAAGACAACGAACGCCAACCCATCACCTCCGACATCTACGCGCGTAGGCGAAGACGGGTTACTCTCATTCGCGTGAACGCTTCTCTTCTTCCGGACGACCTCCAGGGCGACCCGTACGCCGCAGCCGACGCCGCCGCAGCGCGCCTGCGTGAACTCACGGGCGCCGAGACCCACGACGTCGCCCTCGTGATGGGCTCCGGCTGGGCGCCGGCGGTGGACGCACTGGGCGAGCCCGAGGCCGACCTCCAGGTCACCGAGCTGCCCGGCTTCCCGCCGCCCGCGGTCGAGGGCCACGGTGGCAGGGTCCGCTCGTACCGCATCGGCGCGAAGCGTGCCCTGGTCTTCCTGGGCCGCACGCACTTCTACGAGGGCCGCGGTGTCGCCGCCGTCGCCCACGGCGTCCGCACCGCCGTCGCCGCCGGCGCGAAGACGATCGTCCTGACCAACGGCTGCGGCGGCCTGCGCGAGGGCATGCGCCCCGGCCAGCCGGTCCTGATCAGCGACCACATCAACCTCACCGCCACCTCCCCCATCGTCGGCGCCAACTTCGTCGACCTGACCGACCTCTACTCCCCGCGCCTGCGCGCCCTGTGCAAGGAGGTCGACCCCACGCTGGAGGAGGGCGTCTACGCCCAGTTCCCCGGCCCGCACTACGAGACGCCGGCCGAGATCCGCATGGCCCGCGTCATCGGCGCGGACCTGGTCGGCATGTCGACGGTCCTGGAGGCCATCGCCGCGCGTGAGGCGGGCGCGGAGGTCCTGGGCATCTCCCTGGTCACCAACCTGGCCGCCGGCATGACGGGCGAGCCCCTGAACCACGAGGAGGTCCTCCAGGCAGGCCGCGACAGCGCCACCAGGATGGGCTCCCTCCTGACCCAGGTGCTGGGCCGCCTGTAACCACCGACACGGTGCGGTTCACCAGGGGTACCTGAACCTGGTGACCAGCAACGTTGCACCTGTCACCGACGTCGGGGCTGGGCGGGGGCCTGTGTCGCTCGCCCGCGCCGGCGGGGTGCCGCTGCGCCCACCCTCCCCCATCGCCCCAGCGGCACGACTGCCCGCAGCCAGGGCTAGAACGCCGACCCGCAGCCGCGCACGACGCGCAAACACAGCGGACCGGGGGCGCGGCGCGGACGCCCGCGGCGGGGAGGGGACGGGGCGGTGGTGTCCGCCCGCAGCGGCTGGCGCGTCAACACCCCCGCTTCTCGAGTCGACCGATTCCGCGCCAGACCGAG
>NZ_JBFAXA010000014.1:130599-172432 GCF_040689265.1 Streptomyces sp. NPDC052012 | reverse complement strand
CCGCGGCCCCCGGCCCCCCCGGCCGCCGCCGCCCCCCCCCCGCCCCGGCCCCGCCCCACCCACCCCCCGTAGGCGCTACGCACACCCCCACCGAAGCCGCAGCGGCGCCGCAGGCATCCAACGCGCACCCCCACCGCACCCGCACCCGCGCCGCACCCGCTACTCCGTCACGTCGATCGCATACCGGTTCGTCTCCACCCCCGCCGCCGTCACCACCTGCACGTCCACCCGCCCCGGCTCCACCTCCACCGGCACCTGCACCGTCAGCAACGCGTCCGTCGGGTTGTCGAAGCCACCCCTCACCGGCACCAGCGGCACATGAACGTTCACCGCCCCCACCCGCACGACCATCCGCGACAACCGATCGGCGCCCCGCGCCCCCGCCGGCACGAACCCCACCCCCCGGATCTCGATGTCGTCCCCGGTCCGGATCGGCCCGTCCAGATCCCCCGCCTCCCGAGCCCGCACCACCGACAGAATCACCGGCCGCCCACCCTCGGCGTACTTCCCCGCGAGATACGTCGCCGCAGACACCAGCACCACCACCGCCAGCCCCCACGGCAGATCCGGCAACTGATCCGGCCGCCGTGCCAACCGCACCGCCGCGAACACCAGCGCCACCCCGCTGATCACCACGTACTGGATGTCCGCGAAGCTCCCCCGCCCGTCGTCGTCGGTCAGCAGATCCGCCGCACGGGGCCGTTCGGCGCGCACCTTCTGCAGCCGTTGCCCCTGCACCCGCACCCCGACGACCCGCCGCACCAGCACCGCGATCCCGCACACCACCGCGAGCACGGTCACGACACCGACCCCCCGGCCGAGTTCGAGCCCGGCGATCAGCGCATCACGCTCGGCGTGCCCCGAGGCCGCCGCCAGCCGCCCCACCAGCACGAGCACCGCGAACACAAGGAACAGCACCCAGCCCGCGGCCACCGCCCGCGACGTGGAGAGCCGGTTGTCCTCCCCGATCACCGGCGCCAGCACACCGCCCCGCGCCCGGTGGAACCACGACGCCGCCGTCAACGCCCCGGCCACCACCAGCGCCGCCAGCAGCCCGGCGGTGCGCGCATCGCTCCAGCCCGCACCGATCGCCGTGAGCGCCTGCCCCAGAAGCAGCAGCACGACCGCCGCCCACACCGTCACGGCTGTCCGCCGCCACAGCCGGGCCAGCCATGCCGCACCCTCCGCGCGACCGCGTTCGGCGACGACTTCGGCGGCCTGCGTCAGTTCCTCCGACACCCACTGCCGTGAGGCGGACGCCGAGTGCGCGACGGCGGCCGGCAGCCCCTGCCCGGCCGCGAACTCGTCCCGCTTGCGAAGAAACGCGGCGACCGCGCGCCGATGCCCTTCCCGCACCCCGTGCGGACAGTCCCCGCAGGTGCAGCCACCCGCGTGCGCCCCGTCGCCGCTACCGCCACCGTCACCGCCGACGCCGCCTGCCGCCGCACCGGCACTCGCGCCCACGCCGCCCCGTCTCGCCTCCCGCACCGCCACGCCCGATGCCCGCCTTCCACAACTCGCCGACGACGACAGCGAATTGTGCCCTAACCCACGCCTCACTCACCGGCCGCCCCGGGTCAGCGAGAGTGAACCCCGAAACGCCACGTTGACCCACACCCCAGCTCACCCCAGCTCACCCCAGCTCACCCCAGCAGCTCAGGCTCACTCCGACTGATCTCCTGCCACATCGGCTGATAATTGATCCACGCCACGAGATCCCCGCCCAGCTGCTCCCGCGTGGCCACCGCCTGCCGGTGATCGATCAGCACCGGCCGCCCCGCCGCCTTCGCGGCGAGCTGCACCCGGCACGACCGCTCCATCGACACGAACCACCACGCCGCCGCATCGACCGAATCCCCCACCGTGAGCAGCCCGTGATTGCGCAGCACCAGCGCCTTGTGCGTGCCGAGCACCGCGGCGATGCGCCTGCCCTCCTCCGCGTCCACGGTGACGCCGCTGTAGGCGTCGTACAGCGCGTGGTCCTCGTAGAAGGCGCAGCTCTCCTGTGTGATCGGGTCCAGCAGCTCACCCAGTGCGGCGAGGGCACGCCCGTGCACCGAGTGGCAGTGGGCGACGGCGACGACGTCGGGCCGGGCGGTGTGCACCTGGGCGTGCACGGTGAACGCGGCCTGATTGACGTGGTAGGCGCCCTCGACGACCTGGCCGTCCCGGTTGGCGAGCACCAGGTCGCTCACGGTGACGTGCCGGAAGGGCATGCCGAAGGGATTGACCCAGAAGCAGTCGGTGTATTCGGGGTCGCGTGCGGTGATGTGCCCCGAGACACCGTCCTCGAAGCCGAGCCGTCCGAACAGCCGCAGCGCGCCCGCGAGCCGCTCCTTGCGGTGCCGGCGCTCGTCCTCGACCGACTCGTGCATCGGCGGCATGGCGAAGCGCAGCTTGTCGGTGGGCAGCGGCGGGGGCGGGGTGGGCCCGGGCCCGTGCATAAGTCCTCCCGCGGGGGGTTTGCGTATGGGGCGGAAGTTACCGTCGGGAAGCCCGGTACGACAGATCGGTTCCGTAAAGACGCGGCACAACACTCCGCTTACCCGACAGGAGATGTCCGGTATTCGCGGAACACTCCCCCTATGAACACGAACTGGGAGGCTTTCGTCACCGCCGAGCCGGATCTCGCGCGGACCGTCGAGAAGCGCTTCGGCGCCCATACCCACCACGTCCTCGCGACGCTCCGCAAGGACGGCTCGCCCCGCACCACCGGCCTGGAGGTGCGCTTCCTGAACGGCGAGCTGTGGCTCGGCATGATGCCGGACTCGCGCAAGGCGCTCGACCTGCGCCGCGACCCGCGCTTCGCGCTTCAGGCGAACCCCGGACCGGGCACCGCCATGGACGGCGGCGACGTCCGGATCAGCGGCCGGGCGATCGAGGTCGAGGACGCGGAGACCCGCAGCAGATACACGAAAGAGGTGGAACCGCCGGAGCCGTTCCACCTCTTCCGCACCGAGCTGACGGAGGTCGTGCGGACCTACGTCGAGGACGACAAGTACCTGGTCGTCCAGGTCTGGAAGCCCGGAGCGCCGGTGCGCACGCTCAAACGGACCTGATCCCGGAGGGAGCCCGAGAACCCTGAAGAACCAGGGGACTCACTCCCACTCGATCGTCCCCGGCGGCTTCGACGTCACGTCGAGCACGACCCGGTTGACGTCCCGCACCTCGTTCGTGATCCGCGTCGAGATCTTCGCGAGGACCTCGTACGGCAGCCGAGACCAGTCGGCGGTCATGGCGTCCTCGCTGGAGACCGGGCGCAGGACGATCGGGTGACCGTACGTCCGGCCGTCGCCCTGGACACCGACCGACCTGACGTCCGCGAGCAGGACCACCGGGCACTGCCAGATGTCCCGGTCGAGGCCGGCCGCGGTCAGCTCCTCGCGGGCGATCGCGTCGGCCTCCCGGAGCAGGTCGAGCCGCTCCTTGGTGACCTCGCCGACGATCCGGATGCCGAGGCCGGGGCCGGGGAAGGGCTGGCGGTGGACGATCTCGTCGGGCAGGCCGAGCTCCTGGCCGACCATCCGGACCTCGTCCTTGAACAGCTTGCGCAGCGGCTCGATCAGCTTGAACTCGAGGTCCTCGGGAAGACCGCCGACGTTGTGGTGCGACTTGATGTTCGCGGTGCCGGTGCCGCCGCCGGACTCGACGACGTCCGGGTAGAGCGTGCCCTGGACCAGGAACTCCACCGCGGGACCCTCGTCGGCGATGATCTCGGCCTGGGCCTGCTCGAAGACGCGGATGAACTCGCGGCCGATGATCTTCCGCTTCTCCTCGGGGTCGGACACCCCGGCCAGCGCCTTCAGGAACCGCTCCTCGGCGTCCACGACCTTCAGCTGGACGCCGGTCGCGGCCACGAAGTCCTTCTCGACCTGCTCGGTCTCGCCCTTGCGCATCAGGCCGTGGTCGACGTAGACGCAGGTCAGCTGGGAGCCGATGGCCTTCTGGACGAGCGCCGCGGCGACGGCGGAGTCGACACCGCCGGACAGACCGCAGATGGCGCGCTTGTCGCCGACCAGCTCGCGGATCGCCTCGACCTGCTCCTCGATCACGTTGCCCGTGGTCCAGTTCGGGGACAGGCCCGCGCCCCGGTACAGGAAGTGCTCCAGCACCTGCTGCCCGTGCGTGGAGTGCATCACCTCGGGGTGGTACTGGACGCCGTAGAGCTTCTTCTCGTCGTTCTCGAAGGCGGCGACCGGCACGACGTCCGTGGAGGCGGTGACGGCGAAGCCCTCGGGGGCGGCGGAGCAGGCGTCGCCGTGCGACATCCACACGGCCTGCTCCTCCGGCGTGCCCTCGAAGAGGGTGGAGGACGTCTTGGAGACGTGCAGATCCGTACGGCCGTACTCGCGGGCGCCGGTGTTGTCGACCGTGCCACCCAGGGTCTGGGCCATGAGCTGGAAGCCGTAACACATGCCGAAGACGGGGACACCGGCCTCGAAGATCCGGCGGTCGAGGCGGGGGGCACCCTCCTCGTACACGGACGAGGGGCCGCCGGACAGGATGATCGCCGCGGGGTTCTTGGCGAGGATCTCCTCGACCGGCATGGTGCTCGGCACGATCTCGCTGTAGACCCGCGCCTCGCGGACGCGACGGGCGATGAGCTGGGCGTACTGTGCGCCGAAGTCGACGACCAGGACGGTGTCGGGCGCGTTGGCAGCGGGAGTCGCTGATGACACGGGGTGCCTTCCGGCGGTGGGGCGGGGGTCTTGTGCCTCCCGATTCTACCGGGGTGGCCGCGAATACCCTCCGCCGCCGCCGAAGCCGCCCCGTCTCAGCATGCGGCCCGGCTTGGACACCCCTGGTTCGCACGGCATACTGGCTCCCATGCTCACGCACCCGACCTTCGTCTTTACCTATGGCACCCGGCCCGCCGGCTGCCATGGTCGTGCTGCTTGAGCAACTGACAAGCGACTTCCCAGGCGCCCCGGGCCGACAAGGCCCGGGGCGCCTGGCGTATCCGGACCTTGCCGCTCCGGGGCGACCCCACACCAGCGAGGAGCCCCGACATGACCGCCACCGCCACCGCCACCGAGAAGAACGTCGCCGAGACCACCCCCGAGGCCGCCACCGAGAAGACCGGCGCCCGCACCCCCGCGGCCGCCGGCGTGATCACCGGCGCGCGTGAGCGCATCGACGCGCTCGACGACAGGATCATCGGCCTGATCCAGGAACGGATGGCCGTCTCCGCCGTGATCCAGAAGGAACGCATCGCCTCCGGCGGCCGGCGCGTGAACCTGTCCCGCGAGATGGAGATCCTCGCCCACTACAGGGACGCGCTGGGCAAGCCGGGCACGGCCCTCGCGATGACCCTGCTGGAGCTGTGCCGCGGAAAGATCTGAAGGATCTAAACAAATCTGGCCTGATCTGGACTGATCTGGGCGGGTCTGGACGGGCCTGAATCCACGTTCCGGGCACAGACGTACGCATCCTTCTCACCCGTACGGCGCGTGACCGGCGGCCGAACCGCTTCGTTGGTACCGGTGTCCGTGCCAGCCAGGGGCGGGCCCGAAAGAACCACGCGTGGCTCGCCGGAGCGATGAGACGTGCGGATCGTGCCGTGCGTCGTGGGACCTCGCTCCGGGAAGTGACCGGACGGCAGGGGACAGCAGCCCGGTCACCCAAGAGAACGGTCGGCTCCGGGGACGCCCGGGGCCGACCGGCGGGAATGTCCCCCGTCCGGGTCGAACGGTTGCGGAGGCCGCACCCATCGAGCACGATGCGTACGAGCCCAAGTCCCCCCGCAGACAACTGCATTGCCCTGCGCAGACGCACCGGAACGCGGACCGGAGGAGCGGACCGGCGGACGGACCGGCAGCGACTGCCAGAGCTCCAGACCAGCGGCGCTACCCCCCGGCGCCGCTCCCCCAGGCACCGGTGCTGCCCTGACGCCGGTGCTGACGAAGGAAGGGCCCCGCGGCTCCGCCCCGCGGGGCCCTTCGCCTGCCCGCACCCGCGGCTGTCGCCCCGTCGCCGTCGGGCTCAGGTGCGGCTGACGACCCCGCACCCGGCGGCGTCGGCCTCGGGCACGTCCCCGCTGCGGTCGTACGGATCGCTCGGCTCGCCGCTCGCGTCGGGGCCGGCCTCCTGATCGGTGAGGAACTGGGGACGGATCACCCCGTCGCCGTCCCGGCAGTCGTCGTTGGATATCTCGCCCCGGACGTCGGAGATCCACAGGTGTCCCTCGGTCCCCTGGTACTCGGTGAGGTCCAGGACGTCCGCCTCGACCACCCGGCGCACGATGGTGCGGGCCACCTCGTCACCGCCGCCGACGCGGGTCGCCGCGTAGACGAAGGTGTAGTCGGCCTTGATCACGGCCTTCCCCGCGTCTCCGCCCCCGGGCTCCACGGTGATGTGGCCGCGCACGCGCACGTCGTCCACCAGGTCGACCTCTTCGGGGTCGAAGCGGGTGAAGGTCCACACCGGGTCGTTCTTCACGGAAGGCTTGCGCAGCGCGTCGCGCAGCTGGGAGAGGTACTTCTTCTCCAGCGGGTCCACCAGGGCCAGCGCCTTCTTCGGCTCGCCGCCCTTCAGCACCTCGGGATCGAGGTTGGCGGCGACCAGGAACTCCTTCGTCTGCCGCAGGGCCTGCTGGATCCGCGCGGCCGGGATCCCGCCCGTCGCCTTCGCCTCGGGCAGCCGGATGGCGTCCGCTCCCGACTCCCAGCGGGCGGCGGGCGATCCGGCGAACGGCCGCTCGCGCGTGGGTACGCCCTCGGGGACGGCGGAGGGTGCGCCGGTGGGCCGGGCGGTCTCCGGAGCGAGCGGGGTCGTGGCATCGGCCTCGTCGGACGTGCCGCCGAAGTGGTCGCCGAGTCCGCCGGGCAGGTGGGACAGCGTGGCCGAGGGGTTCAGGGCGACCACGGCCAGCGCGGCGGCGAGCAGCACACCGACGACGCTCCAGATCCTGCGCCGGCGCGTGACCCGGGCCCCGTTCATCTCCTGCCAGGCGGGCCCGGTGCGCCAGCCCTCCGGTGCCGCGGGCCTGGCGGGTGCCTTCTTCCTGCCCCAGCCGCGCCCGCCGCTCCCCGGCCCGCCACCGGCCCTTGCCTGTGCCTCGTCCATCGCCCGCAGCCGCTCGGTCACCATCCGGGCCCTCGCGGACGGCTCCTTGGGCGCGGAGGCCCGGATGTCGCGCTCGCTGTCCTGGACGAACTTCTCCCATACGTCGTCGGGTATCGCGGACGACTCCGGTCTGGGTTCCTCGGGCGACTGCTCGGCCACAGCAACGGCTTTCTGTAGGGGATGTCGTCCGCGAGCGTACGCCCGCGTTGATCACTCGAACCCGGTGATCCACCTCACATAAGAATTCCGTGAGTTACCGAACAACCATTCACACAACTCGACGATCAAACCACCGGAACCACGGGCCCCACCCGCGCCCCACACGCGGAAGGCCTCCCCCAACACGCGCCGCAAACCGCGGCGCACCGGACATCCCGAGGTCTTCATGAAGCTTCGCCGCGCCATGGCAGCAGCGGCCGCAACGGCAGTGATAGCCCCGGTTGCCCTCCTCGCGGCGCCGGCCGCGTACGCGACCGAGCCAGCTCCCGCCGTCAGCGCAAGCGAGTCGACCGCCGACGGCGGGACCGACGAGCAGACGACCGAGACGTCACCGTCACCGTCCGAGAGCGAGTCAACCGACTCCACGGACACCACCGAACCCGAGGACACCACCAAGCCGGAGGACACCACCAAGCCCGAGGACACCGAGTCGCCCAGCTCCTCCCCGAGCGACGCGGCCCCGTCCCCGAGCTCCTCCGTGACCAGCCCCGCGCCGAGCACGTCCGCGCCGGAGGAGTCGGAGTCGCCGGACCCCGAGCCGTCCGCGTGCGAGGACAGCAAGGTCGACGTCAGCATCTCCGGCCTGCCCGGCAAGATCGCGAAGGGCAGCGGCTGGCACAAGTTCTCGCTGAACGTCGCGAACAACTCCGACTCCACCCTGGACAACCTGGACTTCTTCGCCGGTGCGTCCGCCGACGCGGAGTGGGACGAGCTGTTCACCGAGAAGCAGGTCCAGGTCCAGGCCTGGGACCCGAACGACAAGGTGTGGTTCGACCTCAACGAGGGCGGCTACGCGGTGGGGTACATCGGCTACACCACCGAGCTCGAGCCCGGCTACGAGGTCGACATCCCGATGCGCCTCAACGTGACGTCGTCCGCCCCCGTCGGCGCCGCCTTCTCCTTCGGCGCGACGATCTACGGCGACGCCGACGCCGAGTGCACCGGCTTCGGTGACGTCTCGTACCGCTTCCAGATCGTGGCCGCGGGCACGAACACCGAGGGCACCAAGCCGCAGGAAGGCGGCAAGGCGCCCGTCACGGACGAGAAGCCGAGCAGCAACACGCCGAAGGTCACCGGCAGCCTCGCCGAGACCGGCTCCAGCTCCGCCGTCCCGATGGTCGGCCTCGTCGGTGGTCTCGCCGTCGTCGCCGGTGCCGGGACCGTGTTCGTGGTGCGCCGCCGCAAGGCCGGTGCCGAGGCGTAAGGACGCCCGCACCACCAGGACAAAGGTGAGGACCTGCGCTCGGAGGGGGGCGCAGGTCCTCACTTTTCGTTCGTTCGTGCTCGTGACCGCTACTTCTTCGGCGGCACCGCGGGCATCCCCAGGAACGGCAGCTTCAGCGCGCCGAACGCGTCCGCCGGGACCACCGGGGACTTCGGCTCGACCGGCTGGAGGCGCCGGTAGCCCTCACCCTGCTCCGGCCGCGGGTCGGCCTCGCCCTTGTTGGGCCAGTACGACATCGCACGCTCGGCCTGTGCCGTGATGGTCAGGGACGGGTTCACGCCGAGGTTCGCCGAGACGGCCGCCCCGTCCACGACGGAGATCCCGGGGTGGCCGTACAGCCGGTGGTACGGATCGATCACGCCGGTGTCGCTGTCGGCGCCGATGGGACAGCCGCCGAGGAAGTGCGCGGTGAGCGGCATGCCGGTCAGCTCGCCGACGTTGGAGCCCGCGAAGCCGTTGATCTCGGCCGCGAGGGCGGAGGCGCCGTCCGTGGCCGCCTTGATCTGCTTGGGGTTGGGGGCCCCGTGACCCTGCCGGGCCGTGAGCAGTCCGCGGCCCACCCCGGAGGGCTTGAGGTACGTCGTCAGGGAGTTGTCCAGGGACTGCATCACCAGGCCGATGATGGTCCGCTCCGACCAGCGCCGGTTGGACAGCGACCGCAGCAGCAGCCAGGGATGCCGGGCCACGTTGCCCAGCCAGCCGAGGACCCGGGCCGCGCCCGAACCGCTTGCCGCGTAGGGGACCTGGAGGATGGACAGGCCGCCCATCGAGTTGGAGCCGCGGCCGTAGCGGACCGGCTCGATGTGGGTGTTGGCGTCGGGGTGGATCGAGGACGTGATGGCCACACCGCGGGTGAAGTCCACCTTCGGCGCCCCGGTGATCTTGCGGTAGCGGCGGTCGTCGGTCTGGGCGCCGACCAGCGCCTCGGAGTTGGTGCGGGTCAGCTCACCCAGCTTGTCCGACAGATGCGGCAGCTGCCCGTTGGCCTTCATGCGGTGCAGGAGGGTCTGGGTGCCGTACGTGCCGGCGGCCAGCACGACCCGGCGGGCCCGGAAGACACGGCCCTTGCCCTTGCGGCGGTTGTCGGTGGGCAGGGTGGCGACCGCGAAGCCCCCTTGTGAGTCCTCCGTCACCGACACGACCGTCGTCATGGGGTGGACGACCGCGCCCGCCTTCTCGGCGAGGTGCAGATAGTTCTCGTTGAGGGTGTTCTTGGCGCCGTGCCGGCAGCCGGTCATGCACTCGCCGCACTCGGCACAGGCCCGCCGCGACGGCCCGACCCCGCCGAAGTACGGGTCCGGCACCTCCTGACCGGGCTCGGCCTTCACCTTGCCGTCGGCGTCCTTGCCGTCGCCGAAGAAGACGCCGACGGGGGCCATGTGGAAGGTGTCGCCGCAGCCCATCCGCTCGGCCGCCGCCTTCAGATGGACGTCCGAGGGGGTCATCGTCGGGTTGAGCCGTACGCCGAGCATGCGCCGCGCCTGGTCGTAGTACGGCTTCAGCTCCTCCTGCCAGTCGGTGATGTCACCCCACTGGGGGTCCTCGAAGAACGGCTTGGGCGGCACGTACAGGGTGTTGGCGTAGTTGAGGGAACCTCCGCCGACGCCCGCGCCGGCCAGGACCATGACGTTGCCCAGCAGATGGATGCGCTGGATGCCGTACATGCCCAGCTTCGGGGCCCAGAGGTAGTTCTTGATGTCCCAGGAGTTCTTGGGCAGGGACTCACGGGTCCAGCGGCGGCCGGCCTCCAGGACGCCGACCGTGTAGCCCTTCTCGGTCAGCCGGAGTGCTGAGACCGAGCCGCCGAAGCCTGAGCCGACGACGATGACGTCATAGTCGTAAGCGTCTTGAGGCACGGGTGTCTCCTCTTTGAGTTTCACGTGCGGGTCGTGCGTGGTTCTCGCGCCCACGCGGCGCCGGCCGCATGCCGATGCGGCCCCGCGCGCCTAAGAGCGCCTCACCTGAACCGGAGTGCCTTCATCGCCCTCAGGCTGCGGCTCATGAACGCCGCGTACTTCTCGTCGTCCATGCCCAGCGAAGGGGCCATCGGCAGCAGACGCTGGTGGGCGACCGTCTGGGCCTCGGTGTACTTCAGGATCCCCTCCGCGCCGTGGCGGCGGCCGAGGCCCGAGTCCTTCATGCCGCCCATCGGGGACTGGACGCTGCCGTAGGCGGGCGCGTAGCCCTCGTTGATGTTGACCGTGCCGGTGCGCAGGCGGGCGGCGATCTCGCGGCCACGCCGGGCGTTCTTCGTCCACACCGAGGAGTTCAGGCCGTACGAGGTGGAGTTGGCGCGCTCGATCGCGTCGTCGTCGTCCTTGAAACGGTAGATCGACACGACCGGGCCGAAGGTCTCCTCGGTGCAGACGGCCATGGGGGCCTCGACGCCGTCGAGGATGGTCGGCTCGTAGAAGTACGGGCCGACGTCCGGGCGGGCCTTGCCGCCCGCGAGCACCTTGGCGCCCTTGGCGACCGCGTCCTCCACGTGCCGGGTGACGGCGGTGAGTTGGCGTTCGCCGACCAGGGAGCCCATGTCGGCGCCGTAGGCGAGGGAGGTGCCGAGGCGCAGCGCCTCGGTGCGGGCGACGAAGCGCTCCAGGAAGGCGTCGGCGATCGACTCGTGGACGTAGAGCCGCTCGATGGAGATGCACAGCTGGCCCGCGGAGGAGAAGCAGGCGCGGACGGCGCCCGCGGCGGCCTTGTCGAGGTCGGCGTCCTCGAGGACCAGCATGGCGTTCTTGCCGCCGAGTTCGAGGGAGAAGCCGACCAGGCGGGCGGCGGCGCCCTGCGCGACCTGGCGGCCGGTGGCGGTGGAGCCGGTGAAGGAGACGTAGTCGGCGTGCTTGACGACCTCGGGTCCGACGACCGGGCCCTCGCCGAGGACGACCTGGAAGACGTCGGCGGGCAGCCCGGCCTCGATCAGCAGGTCGCGGGCCCACAGCGCGGTGAGGCAGGTCTCGGTGTCGGGCTTCATCACGACCGCGTTGCCCGCGACGAAGGCGGGGAGCGCGTCGCCGACGGAGAGTTCGAGAGGGTAGTTCCAGGGTGCGATCTGGCCCACGACGCCGCGCGGATGGCGCAGTTCGGTGACCTTCGTCAGGGTCGGGATGGCGCCCGTGTGCCGCTTGGGCCTGAGGTACGCGGCGGCGCGGCGGCCGTAGTGACGGGCGGCGACGGCGACGGCCTGCACCTCCTCGTGGGCGTGCAGCCGGGCCTTGCCGGTCTCCAGCTGAACCAGGTCGAGGACCTCGGCCTGGCGCTCCAGCAGGATGTCGTGGAAGCGGAGCAGGACGGCGGCGCGCTGCCGCACCGGGGTCTGCGCCCAGACGGACTGGGCGGCGCGGGCCGCGGCGAAGGCCTTCTCCACGTCCTGAGGCGTCGACTCCGGCAGGTCGGCCAGCTTCTCGCCCGTGAACGGGGTGTGATTGGCCGTCCGGCCGGACCCGACGATGCCCTTGGTGAGCTGGGCTATCAGCTCGGGCGTGACCACGTCGGCGGCGGTGCGGGCGCCCGCCGGGGCGGGGGCGAGGGGGTTGGTGCCGGTCGATTCCCGGGTCTGCGCGTCCGTCATGAGCCGCAGGGTATGCCCGGGCGAACACTTTGTGTACCCGTCGGTAACAGATTCACCGACCGCTCACACACGCCGCCAGTGAACGCTGGCAACAAAGCCCCTGATCAGGGCGTTGCCGAGCGCTCAGAGCTTGTTGACGTCCAGATTCGCGATCGCCGTCTTCGCCACCTCGCGGCCCCGCTCCGTGAAGTCGCCCTTGCCGGGGTAGCCGATGGTGAGCTTGTACATGTCGCCCTTGGAGGTCTTGTAGTAGAAGATCCTCAGCTCGCGGGGAAGCGGGTTCTGGCTGTCGTCGGTCGTGTAGACGACGGTGTTCTCGGCCGCTTTCTTGCCCTTGTAGGTCAGGTTCGGTCTGGGGCTCGTCCTGGTGCTCGGGTCGTCGGGGATGCCGTAGTTGTAGGCGCCGTCCTTGAAGTCGGCGTCGTCCTCGTACATCTCGGCGTCGGCGGAGCCCGCGATGTTGCCGGTGTCCTCGGCCTGCTTCTCAAGGGTCAGACCGATGGAGATGGCGCCGCTCAGATCGGTGTATCTCACCCAGTGGCTCTGGTCGGTCTCCTCGGGCACGGACCGCTTGTACCCCTTCGGCACCGCCAGGGTCGCGCCGACGGCCTTCTCGTCGTGGGTCTCCCAGCCGTCCGGCAGCGGCCCCGCGAACGGATCGGCGAGCACCAGATACACCGCCACCGCGGCCGCGACGACCGCGGCGCCCAGCCCGATCAGCGTCTTGCGGCCGATCCGGATGCCCTTGCCCCCGGAGCCGGGGACGGGCACCTGGACGACCTGCGTCGGCTGCGGCGCGGGCGGGTTGGCGGCGGCCTCCAGCAGGGTGCGGACCTGGGCGGCGTTCGGACGGCGCGCCGGGTCCTTCTGCAGCAGTGCGGTGATGACCTCGGCCAGCGGTCCCTGCACGGAAGCGGGCGGCGCGGGCGTGGCGTTGAGGACGGACTGCAGCGTGGCGGGGGTGTTGCTGCGGCGGAACGGCGAGACGCCCTCCGTCGCCGCGTACAGCACCACTCCGAGCGACCACAGGTCGGAGGCGGGGCCGGGGCGCTGGCCGAGCACGCGCTCCGGGGCGATGTACTCGGGCGAACCGACGAACCCGCCGGTGTCGGTCAGATTGGTCTCGCCCTCGATCTGGGCGATGCCGAAGTCGGTCAGCACGACACGGTCGTACCGGCCGAGCAGAACGTTGTCCGGCTTCACGTCCCGGTGCAGGACGCCCGCCGCGTGGGCCGCCTCCAGCGCGCCGAGCACTTCCAGGCCGACACGGGCCGCCTCGCGTGCGGAGAGCGTGCCCTCCTCCTGGAGGACGGCGCCGAGCGAACGGCCGTTGACCAGCTCCATCACGATCCACGGCTGACCGTCCACGACGGCCACGTCATGGACGTCCACCACCGCCGGGTGGTCGAGCCGGGCCGCGGCGCGGGCCTCGCGGCGCATCCGCTCGAACGCGTTGGCCCGTTCACGCTCGGGAAGGTGCTCGGGTACGCGGGGCTCCTTGACGGCGACCTCGCGGTCCACCGTCTCGTCCTTGGCCCGCCACACCGTGCCCATGCCGCCGTGCCCGAGCTTGGCGAGCAGCCGGTAGCGGCCCGCGACGAGGCGTCCGGTGCCGGGCTCGGGGGACGGGTGGGGCTGCGGGGGCTGGGGCTGGGCGTGCTGTGCCTGCCGCTGGGGGCCGTCGGGGGCCTGCTGGGGCACCACCTGCGTCGGTGCGGCGTACGGATTGCCTGGGTGCGGCACGGCCCCGGGCGGGCCGGGGTTCGGCGGTTGCAGACCAAAACTCGTCGGCTCGTCGGCCCCGTGGCGGGCTCCCCCGTTGTTGCTCATGGTTCATCCATATCGCGCGGGGCGGCCATGGATCCACTACGAACCCGAACCGGTCACAGACCCGTGACTCTCACTGGGGCTTATCTCCCATTTATGCGGACTGGGGGCGGAGGGGGACGTCCGAGGAGCGGTGGACGTCCGAGGAGCGGTGGACGCCCGAGGAGCGGTGGACGCCCGAGGAGCGGTGGGTGACGCGGAGTCGGAGGAGCTCGGGGGCGTCTGAGGTGCCGTACTGCTCGGCGTGCCGCCCCCGCCGCCCTCACGGTCCATCAGCAGCGCCGCCGCGGACACGCCCGCTCCCGCCATCGCGGCGACGGCCAGCGCGGCCACCAGCACGCTTCGGGTGGGCGGCCGGGTCTCCGGGCGCTCGTCGGCCGACGTGCCGGGTGCCTCGGGCGGGTGCGCGCTGCCCGGTTCCCGCCATGCCGTGCGCCGCAGCCGGGGCCGGCCCCGATCCGCCGGCGGGTATCTCAGCGGCGGCACCTCCGGCGTACGGCCCGTCTCGCGGAACGCCCGCAGCATCAGCTCGGCGCTGTCCGCGTCCAGCCGCCGGTCGGGGTCACGCTCCAGCAGGCCGCGTACGACGGGCAGGATCGGCCCGGCCTGCGCGGGCGGCCGGATCTCGTCGACGACCACGGCGTGCAGAACGCCCCCGATCGAGTCGCGCCGAAAGGGCGATTCGCCGCTGAGGGCCGTGCACAGCAGCGCGCCCAGGGACCACAGATCCGACTCGGGCCCGGTTCTGGTGCCGGACATCCGCTCGGGGGCGGTGTACTCGGGCGAGCCGACGAAGGAGCCGGACTCGGTGAGCGTGGTGGCGCCCGCGACCTGGGCGATGCCGAAGTCGGTGAGGACGACCCGGTCCGTGCCGTTCTCCAGCAGGACGTTGGCGGGCTTGAGGTCGCGGTGCAGTACCCCGGCGGCGTGGGCGGCCCGTAACGCCCCGAGCAGCTCGATGCCGATGCGCGCGGCCTCGTCGGCGTCGACCGCGCCCCGGCCGGCGACACGGTCCGCGAGGGAGCAGCCGTCGATCAACTCCAGGACGATATAGGGGCGTTCGTCGTCCTCCACGACGTCGTGGACCACGATGATGTGCGGATGACTCAGCTGGGCGAGCGCCCGGGCCTCGCGCAGCGTGCGCTCGCGCTGCCGGCGGGCGTCCTCCGCGGAGAGGGTCTCGTCGACGGGCAGTTCCTTGACGGCCACGCCGCGCCCGAGCAGTTGGTCCGTCGCCCGCCACACCACGCCCATGCCACCGCGGCCGAGTCTCGACTCCAGACGGTAACGGCCTGCGATGACACGGGCGTTGTTGTCCCGCGCGGACCCGTTGCCGGACTGCCCCTCGGTCCCCATGGGGCCCATCATGCCCCACCGGATGTGTTCCCTCCGGTACGCCGATTCAGCCAAGCGGCGGCCGGTGTGCGGGTGTTACGGCTCGCGCCAGCCCTTGAGCACCGTCTCGAACTGCTCGCTGGTCGTCGCCCAGTCGTCGGCGGGGGCGGTCATGAGGAGCGCGTACTCGACCCCTTCGCGCGAGATGTACATCTGGTCGACGGCCCGGTACGGCCCCGGGAAGTCCGTGTCCTTGGCGAGCGCCGTCCAGGTGTACTCCAGGCGTGCGCTCGGGCGGTCGCGGTAGAGGTCGCGCTGCAGCTTGACCCGCCGGTAGTCGACGAGCCGCTGCCCTATCTGCCAGTCCAGGTCGCTCAGGTGCTCGAAGGGATCGTCGAAGTCGGGGGAGTCGTCCATGGCGATCCGGATGGAGTGCTTGCCGCGGTCGGGCGTGTAGTCGACCTGGCCGGTCTCTTCGTCGTAGGTGCGCTGCCAGTCCTCGCCGGGCAGGGCGATGCTGAAGCCGAGCGGGTCGGTGCGCCGTACCCAGCCCGCCGGGAGGCCAGCGGTGGACCCGGCCCCGTCGCTGTTCGAGGCGCTGGGACGCGGCGTCTCGGAGGGGGCCGCCGTACCGCCGTCGCCCCTGGACTGGTCCCACTGCTGGAGCACCACCGCGGTACCGCCGCCGATGACCGCGGCGAGGGCGACCACCAGCGCGATCAGGCGCCGGCGCTTGCGCCGGGCGGGCCCGGCGGCGGATCCGGGCCCGGTGGCAACGGTTCCGGTGGGCGTGACGGCTGCGCCCGCGGGCGCGTACGGCGGCTGCGCGGCCGTCCGTCCGGTCGCGTGCGGCGGCTGAACGGCGGTCGGTCCGGTCTGACCGGTCTGACCGGTCGGCCCGCTCGGTCCGGTCGCGTGCGGGAAGCGGGACCCGGCACCGTCCGGCCGGGTCTCGTCCGGCAGCGGTACGTGCGCGCCGGCGGCCCGGGTCGGCACGTACAGCTGCGCCGAGTCGGGCCGGCGCCCCTCCGCCGCCTCCGCGAGCATCTGCTCGGCCGCCGCGGCGTCGGGGCGGTCGGCCGGATCCTTGCTCAGCAGGGCGCCGATGACCGGGGCGAGCGGTCCGGCGTGCCGCGGCTCGGTGGCCTCCTCCTCGACGACCGCCTGCATGGTGGTCAGCGGTGAGGTGCGGCGGAACGGCGATCTGCCCTCCACCGCCGTGTACAGGGTGGCGCCGAGCGCCCACAGGTCGGAGGCCGGACCCGGGTCGTGGCCGCGCACCCGCTCGGGCGCGAGGTAGTCGACCGAGCCGACGACCTCTCCGGTCCGGGTGATGGCGGTGTCGCCGTCGATCTGCGCGATGCCGAAGTCGGTGAGCAGCACCCGCCCGTCACGGCCGAGGAGAACGTTGCCGGGCTTGACGTCGCGGTGCAGGACACCTGCCGTGTGGGCGGCGCGCAACGCGCGTAGCACCCACATGCCGACACGCGCGGCCTCGCGGGGCTCGACGCGGCCCTCCTCCTTGACCGCGTCGGCCAGCGAACGGCCCTCGACCAGCTCCATCACGATCCACGGCCGGCCGTCGTGCTCCAGCACGTCGTGCACCGTGACGACCGCGGAGTGGTTGATCCGCGCCGCCGCGCGTGCCTCGGCGCGGGTCCGCGCGAGCAGCATCGCCTGTTCGCTGTCGGAGACGTAGAGTGCGGCGGTCAACTCCTTGATGGCGACGGACCGGTGCAGCACCTCGTCGTGCGCACGCCACACCCGGCCCATGCCACCGCTGCCGATGGACTCTCCGAGCCGGTAGCGGCCCGCGACGAGCGAGCCCTGCATCTGATTCACGTTGCCCCGCAATGGTCTTGACAGGGTCAGGGTAAGGACCGACCCCCATCCTGGGAACGGGCGGGGTGCCAAGGAGACCGCACTGTGATGGTTGTCGCTGTCCGGGGCGCCAGGCAACCACAGGGGGTAGGGATGCGTACGTTCTCCGTCAGTTCTCGGTCGGCTCCCCGTCCGTTCCCGGTCGGCTCGGGGTCAGCTCTCCGTCCGTTCTCAGTCGGGTCGGGGTCAGCTCTCCGTCGGCTCTCCGTCAGTTTTCGGTCGGCTCGCGGTCAGCTCCCCGTCAGCCGGTGAACCGGTAGGTGGCCGCTGCCTGTTCGTACAGCCGGGTCACCTCGTCCCGCTCGCCCTCCGGTCCGCGGACCTGCACCACGTGGTAGCGGCCGTCGATCAGCGCCGCGAGATTGCGGACATACAACTCGCCCCCGTCGCCGCCGGTCCAGGTGAACTGCCCCTCCGCCATGGTGCGCCCGCCCACCTCGATGGTCTTCAGCCCGGTGGAGGTGGCCCAACTGGAGTCGCGGTACGGCTGGAGCTCACGCTCGTCCTCCCGCTGATACGCCATGGGGTCGCTGCCGTACCGCTCGGCGCTGTCCCGGCCCGGCACCACGATCAGCTCGAAGTCACCGCGGGAGTAGACGATCTGGCCGCTGCCGTTCTTCCCGGTGCGCTGCCAGTCCTCGGCGACGGCGATCTGGAACCCCTCGGGATCCTTGCGCAGCGTGAAGCCCTCGGCGGCCTCGGGACCGGTGGTCTGGGTCTCGGTGGAGCCGGCCGACTCCTCGGGGCTCTTCTCCGGGCTGTCCTTGGGCTCGGGCGCGGCCTCGTCGTCCCCGCCCGGCGCGCCGCCCGTGTCCCGCGACGGCGGCGCCTGGCTGACCTCGCCGGTCGCACCGGCGCCCGTGGTCTCCTCACCGGCCTTCGGCATGAACAGCATGGCGTACGCGATGGCGGCGGCCATCACGAGCAGCACCAGCAGGAGCAGAGTGCGACCGAGCCGGCGCGGGGAACGGGCGCTCTGTTTGGCCCGCTTGTGCCGGCCGTGGTGGGCCGGCAGTGCCGCGCGCCGTCTGCGCACCAGCTCGCCCCGGCGGCGCACCACCGGCAGCCGGCTGCCCTCCAGCGGCGGGGCCGTGATGACGTGCAGGCCGGCCTCGGGCTCGGGCGCCGACCGCACCAGGGAGCGCAGCCAGCCGCGCAGCTCCTCTATGTCCGGCCGCTCCGTGGGGTCCTGCCGCAGCAGCGACTCCACGACCGGCCGGAGCGGCCCGCACTCCTCGGCGAACGCGGGCGGCTCGGCACACACCATCTGCACCAGCTCGGCCGTGGACTCCTCCGGGTACGGAGCATGCCCCTGCACGGCCCGGAACAGCAGCGCCCCCAGCGCCCAGAGGTCGGTGGCGGGACCGATCGGCGCGGCCAGCTGCCAGTTCTCGTGCACGGGCCCGGCCTGCTCGGGCGCCCACCGCTCCGTCACCGGTCCGACGACGGCCATCCGCGCCTGCCGGGCCCGCTCGGCGGCCAACGCGCTGGTGGGTCCGCGCGGCACGGGCGTCTGCGCCGCCAGCTCGTCCCACCGCGCGGGCGTCGGCGGGGTGGTGCTGGGCGTGGGGGCGGCCGGGGTGGTGCGGGTGCCGGCGGGCGGGAGCGCGGTGCGTCCCTGCGCGCCGGTGCCGTCGGCTGGTGGGGTGGTGCCGGTGCGGGGCGTGGCTCCGTGCCAGCCGGTGGCGGCGACGCCGTAGGGATCGGCGATCTGGCCCGGCGGCAGCGCACCGGGCTGCGTGCCCGCGCCGTTCGGCGCTCCCTGACCGCCCGGGCCCGCGTGTCGCCCAGGCCCGGCGGTGTACGGCGGCTGAGCGGAGCCGTTGGTGTGGGGTCCGGCGGGCGGCGGAGCCTGGCCGCCCTCCGGTGCCGTCCGGGCACCGGGCAGGGCGGCGGCCGTCCGGCCGCTCTGCTGCGCCTCCTGCACCCGCGCCGCGGCACGCGCTCCCGCCCGGTACGCGGCGATGGCGCCCGCGCGGGCCGCCCTGACGTCCCCGGCACTGCCGAGGGCCCGGGGAGCCGTGGCGGCGGGGACACCGCCCGGTGTGTCGGCGCCGGCTCCGGGCAGCCGCCCGGCTCGCGCCTCGATCGCGGCCCGGCGCATGGCGTCGGGGTCGGTCCTGGGCCCCGGTGCCGGCACCGGGCCGGCGGCGGCTCCGGGCGGCCAGGCCGCCGTGCGTTCCGCATCCGGCACTGCGGGGGGCGGCACCGGCCCGGATGTCCCGGCCTCCCCCTCCTTCGGCGTCTCGGAGTCCGGAGCCGGCACCGGGTCGTACCCGCACAGCGCTTCCTCGGCCGCACCGACCGCCAAGCCGGTGAGCATCACCCGGCCGTCGTCGCAGACCAGGACCGTGCGCGCGGTGATGTTCCGGTGCACCCAGCCGTGGGAGTGCAGCACCCGCAGCGCCATCAGCACGTCGGAGGCCACCTCCGCCGCCCGGTACGGCGTCAGCGGCTTCTCGGCGAGCAGCGCGGCCAGCGGACGCGCGGCCACCAGCTCACTGACGACCCACAGCGAACCGCCCTCCGCGAACACGTCGAACACCTGGTCGAGCCGTGGGTGGTCCGGGATGGCGGCCGCCGCCTGCGCGGCCTCCACCGCCCGCCGCACGACCGGATCCGTGGGCCGCCGCGTACCCGCCCGCGCGGGCGCCCGCCCGGAACCACGCCGTGCGCTGCCGTCCCGCGCGGTGAAGCCGTCCGGCAGACCCTCTGCGTCGAGCACCTCGGCCTCGACGACCTCCGGCAACGGCACCTGCCTGACCAGGACTTCCTGCCCGCTGTACGTGTCGAAGGCGCGAGTCTCGGTGAGTTCGTACTCGTCGGAGGGCGGCAGCGGCAGGCGGTAGCGGTCGGCGAGAACCCGTCCCGCATAGTCGTCCACGTTGCCTCCCCCGGCAGTACGGTCGGTCAATTCCGTTCGCCTCGCGACCCGTTCCGGCTGCGTACGGTCCGCAAGCACTCACGATACGTGCCCGAGGCAACCCGCAAAGAGGGGATTGCCACATCTCACTCCCCAAACCGGGGGCGGCTCATGCCCGGGACCGGCTCAGGACTTGGGCTCGAAGGAGCGCGTCAGCGTCCGCCAGGTCTCCCTGCGCTCCTCGTCACCCCACGCGGCGGCCTTCGCCGTGTACATCAGCGCGTACCCGAGCCGGTCGTCGACGACGAACCCCCGGTCGACGGTCCGCCACTTCGTCCCGCCCTCCACATAGGTGAACTCCCAGTCGGCCGCCTTCCACCCCCGGTAGCCCACCTCCTCGATGCGGATCTTCTTGTACTGCGAACGCACCATGTAGCGTTCCTGGTTCTTCCAGTCCGCCACCGGGTCGTCCTTCGGCGTGGACGTCCAGGCGACCAGCAGCTTCTGCCCGTCAGGCCCCGTGAAGCGGTCTCCCGCCGACCCCGTCGACTGGAACTTCCACCCCTCGGGCAGCCCGATCGAGTACCCCTGGCCGCCCTTGTACGTGTCGTCCGCCGAGCCGCCGCCGTCCCCGGCCGCGTCGTCCGACCCACCGTGCCCGGATCCCGCGTCGCTCTCCGCCGAACCGGCTCCCGCCGCCGCTCCCGCCGATTCGGTGGCGGAACCGTCCGTACGGGTGCCGTCCTTCTCGTCCCCCTTGGTCTCGGCACTGGAGGACGCCCCGGCCGTCACACCGGCGCCGCCCTTCGCGGCCTTGCCGCCTTCGTCGTCTCCGCCGAGCGCGATGCCGATCACCAGCCCGAGGACGGCGAGCACCACGATCACCGCGATGGCGACCAGCGTCCGCCGCGGCACCACATCGGTGAGCGACGCCCTGGGCGCGGGCCGGGCCGGCAGATCCGGCGGCGTCATCACCGGCCACCCCGAACTCGCGCCCCCGGCCGCCGGCTTCGTCTTCTGCGAACCCTCCTGCGCCCCGGCCTCGTCCCCGGAGCCCGACGCCTCGTCGGACTGCGCAGCCGCGCCCGTGGACGCGGTGCGCGCCGGGGACGATGCGGCACCGGCCCCCGCACCCGACGTGCCCGCTCCCGCCTCCGCCGCCGCTCCCGCACCCTCGGCGGACCCGGCGGACCCGCCCGAGCCGGAGGTCGCGGTGGCACCGCCCGAGCCGGAAGTCGCGGTAGTTCCACCCGACTTGGCGCCGGCCGCCGCCCCGGCACCGGCGGTCCCCGCGGCCACGGCAGCCGCCTTGCGCACGGAACGCAGCGCGCCCCGCAGCCGCTCCCCGGCCTCCTCGCCCCGCTTGCCACCGGACCGGGCCCGCTCACCGGGCTGCTCCGGCAGCGGAACGACCTTCGTCGCGTCCGCCGGCTCCTGCTCGGCCTCCTCGGGCTCGGGCGCGTGGATGACCGCGTTCAGCATTGCCCGCGCACCGGCGTCATCGAGCCGCTGGTCGGGGTCCTTGTTGAGCAGCCCGTGGATGACGTCCCTGAGCGGTCCCGCGTTCTTCGGTTCCTCGAGCGGCTCGGTCATCACCGCCGTGAGCGTGGCGATCGCGGACCCCTTGTCGTACGGCGGCGATCCCTCCACCGCCGCGTACAGCAGCCCGCCGAGCGACCACAGGTCGGCCGCCGGACCCGGCTTGTGTCCGCGGGCCCGCTCCGGGGAGATGTAGGAGGGCGCGCCGACGAGCATTCCGGTCGAGGTGATGGACGGGTCGCCCTCGACCTGGGCGATGCCGAAGTCGGTGAGCACGACCCGGCCGTCCTCGGCGATGAGCACGTTCGACGGTTTCACGTCACGGTGCAGGATGCCCTGCCGGTGAGCGGACCGCAGCACGTCGAGCACGGCGAGCCCGACCTCCGCGGCACGCCTGGGCTCGAGCAGGCCGTCCTCCCGGATGACCTCGGCGAGCGACTTGCCCTCGACGAGCTCCATCACGATCCAGGGCCGGTCGTCCTCCTGGACCACGTCGAAGACGGTCACGGCGCTGTTGTTGCGGATCCGGGCGATCGCCTTGGCCTCACGCAGCGTTCGCGTGATGAGCCGCCGTTTCTCGTCCTCGTCGATGTTCGCCGGGAACCGGAGTTCCTTGACGGCGACCGTCCGCCCCAGGGTCTCGTCCTCGGCTCGCCACACCGTCCCCATGCCGCCGCGGCCGAGCACTTCTCCCAGCCGGTACCGCCCGGCGAGGAGACGTGCGCTCTCGTCCTGACGGGATGTCCCCGCCCGCTCCGCCTCCGACATGCGTCCCCTCATGCAACCCGCCCTGACAGAGCCTTCATTGTCTCTCACCCGGCAAGTGGCCGACGCCCAGGGTGCCTCAGGCGCCGGCGCGGCCCGCACGCACCGGGAACCCGGGTGATGGGCGCGTTTTCCCGCCCTGCATGATGGGCCTCCGACAAGGGAGGAACCGGGATGCCGCCGCTTCGGACACTACTGGCCGTCCCTGTGTCCCTGGCTCTGCTCGCACTCACCCCGACGGCCTCCTCGGCCCCTTCGGCCTCCCCCACGGACGCGCTCCTGCCCCTGCTGGTCACACGAGGCGGGGCACCGGGAGCGGCCCTGCTGGCCCGGGAGGAGACCGGCTCGCGCTATGCCCACGCCGGCCGGGGCATGGCACGCGCCGACCACTTCCGCGCCGGCAGCATCACGAAGACGTTCATCGCGACGGTGGTGCTGCAACTGGCCGAAGAGCAGCGCCTGTCGCTGTCGGACACCGTGGAGGATCATCTGCCGGGGCTGGTGAGGGGAGCGGGGAACGACGGCCGCGCGCTGACCCTGCGTTCCCTGCTCGCGCACACCAGCGGCCTGCACGACTTCACCGCCCGGACCCACGGCACCGTCGCCGTGACGCCTCTTCAGGCCCTGCGCATCGCACTCACCCACCCTCCGGCCGACCGAGGCCGCTTCTCCTACTCGAACACCAACTACGTCCTGCTCGGCCTGGTCGTCGAACAGGTCACCGGCCGCTCCTACGCCGCCGAGGCCGAGCAGCGCATCATCGCTCCGCTCCGACTGACGGGCACCTCCTTCCCCGGCTCCGAGACCTCCCTGCCCTCACCGCACGGCCGCGCCTACACCACCGACGGCGAAGACGTCACCGAACTCGATCCGCGGGTGGCCGGCGCCGCGGGCGAGCTGGTGACCACGCTCGCCGATCTGGACCGCTTCTACGCGGGACTGCTCGGCGGTGAGCTGCTGCACCCGCGCATGCTGCGCGAGATGCTCGACACCCGTACCGCACACGGCTCGTACGGCCTGGGTCTGTATCCCGTGAGACTTCCGTGCGGCACCACCGTGTGGGGGCACAACGGGCACATCTCCGGCAGCTACGTGCGCACCGCAGCCACCGTCGACGGCCGGCGTGTCCTCACCTTCCGGGTGAACACGGACGCGATAGCCGATCCCGGTCTCGAACCCGCGGTGCTCGCGGCCGAGTTCTGCCCTCGCACCTCGTAGAACGGCCGGGTTCCGAACGAAGATCCCGGTTCGCGACACTCGTTCGAGTGAATGAGCGGGCGGGGTCGGGCGACGTCGTCGACATCAACGGCGCGGGTGCTCCGTCAGCGGGCCGCGGCCTTCCGTCAGCAGCAGCGGCGGCGTTCCGTCAACGGCGTCGGCGTCGCTTCGTCCACGGCGACGGATCACAGCGGCACGATGTCCGGCGCCCCCAGCCGTGCCGCGTCCGCCGTCAGGTCGTCCGGCTGGCGCTGGGACTCGCGCTCGGCCTCCACCCGCTTCTCGTAGTGCTGCACCTCGCGCTCGATCTGGTCCTTGTCCCAGCCCAGCACCGGCGCCATCAGTTCCGCGGCCTCCCGGGCGCTGCGCGTGCCCCGGTCGAATGTCTCGATCGAGATGCGGGTGCGCCGGGTCAGGGCGTCGTCCAGATGCCGCGCCCCTTCGTGGGAGGCGGCGTAGGTGATCTCGGCGCGCAGATAGTCGTCGGCCGCCTGCAGCGGCTCACCCAGGGAGGGGTCCGCCGCGATGAGGTCCAGGACCTCCTCGGCCATCGCCCCGTACCGGTTCAGCAGGTGCTCCACGCGCACCGGGTGCAGTCCGGTGCGGGCGGCGATCCGCGCACGCGCGTTCCACAGGGCCCGGTATCCCTCGGCCCCCACCAGCGGGGTGTCCTCGGTGACGCAGTCGGCGACGCGCACGTCGAGCCCGTGGACGGCCGCGTCCACCGCGTCCTTGGCCATGACGCGGTAGGTCGTGTACTTGCCGCCGGCGACCACGACGAGCCCGGGCACCGGATGCGCCACGGTGTGCTCGCGCGACAGCTTGCTGGTGGCGTCGGACTCGCCGGCGAGCAGTGGCCGCAGACCGGCGTAGACGCCCTCCACGTCGTCCCGTGTGAGCGGGACCGCGAGCACCGAGTTGACGTGTTCCAGCAGATAGTCGATGTCCGCGCTGGACGCGGCCGGGTGGGCCTTGTCGAGGTCCCAGTCGGTGTCCGTGGTCCCGACGATCCAGTGCCGGCCCCAGGGGATGACGAACAGCACGGACTTCTCGGTGCGCAGGATGAGGCCGGTCGTGGAGTGGATGCGGTCCTTGGGGACGACGAGGTGGATGCCCTTGGAGGCCCGGACGTGGAACTGGCCGCGCTCGCCGACCATCGCCTGGGTGTCGTCGGTCCACACACCCGTGGCGTTGACGACCTGCTTGGCGCGGACCTCGTACTCGCCGCCCCCTTCCACGTCCTGCACCCGGGCACCGACGACCCGCTCGCCCTCGCGCAGGAATCCGGTCACGCGCGCGCGGTTGGCGACGTTCGCACCGTATGCCGCGGCGGTGCGCACCAGGGTCGCCACGAAGCGGGCGTCGTCCATCTGTGCGTCGTAGTACTGCAAGGCTCCGACCAGCGCGTCCCTCTTCAAGCACGGGGCCACCCGCAGGGCGTGACGTCGGCTCAGGTGGCGGTGCAGGGGCAGGCCCCGGCCGTGTCCGCGGGCCATGGACATGGCGTCGTAGAGCGCGACGCCCGAACCGGCGTACAGCCGCTCCCAGCCCTTGTGCTGGAGCGGATAGAGGAACGGCACCGGCTTCACCAGATGCGGAGCGAGCCGCTCCAGCAGCAGGCCGCGTTCCTTCAGCGCCTCCCGCACGAGCCCGAAGTCCAGCATCTCCAGATAGCGCAGGCCGCCGTGTATCAGCTTGCTGGACCGGCTGGAGGTGCCCGAGGCCCAATCACGCGCCTCGACCAATCCCGTGGACAGACCGCGCGTCACGGCGTCGAGCGCGGTGCCCGCGCCGACGACGCCGCCGCCCACCACCAGCACGTCCAGCTCGCGCTCGGCCATGGCTGCGAGTGACTCGGCGCGCTGCGCCGGCCCCAGTGTCGCTGTCCTCACCGCTGCCTCCCGCTCATCGGTCGCGTCGGCCGCACCCGTCGGGCGAAGCCCGGTTCCCCTCCCTCATGCCCAAATTCTGACCGGCTTGCCCGACTTCAGCCACCACGCACCCCCCAGCCTGTGGACAACCGCGCGGAACGACTCACCAAAACTCGGCCGATCAATCCCGCAAATCGGTCATATTTACTCCTAGTCTGACATTGCGCTCGCTCGTTCTGTCCACAGGGCTTGCGCACCTGTCCCACTTCGGCTACTGGGAAGGACGGCCCACGCCATGCCCGCAGATCTCGCCGTCATCGGACTCGGCCCGTACGGCCTGCCCCTGGCCCAGGCCGCCGTCGCCTCCGGCATGCCGACCATCGGCTACCGGACCGGCCCCGAGGCAGGCTCCCTCAGCCCCGCCGAGGTGCGCCGCATGCTCGCGCAGGGATTCCGCGTCACCGCGAACCCGGCGGAGCTCGGGCGCGTGCGCACCGCGGTCATCTGCGCGCCGACCCCGCGCGCCGCGGACGGCGGACTGGATCTGGGGCAGGTGGAGACCGCCGCCCGCACCCTCGCCGCGCGGCTGCGCCCCCACACCACGGTGATCCTGGAGTCCCCCGTGCCGCCCGGCACGACGGAGGGGGTCCTCCGGCGCCTGCTCGAGTCGGAATCCGGTCTCCGCGCGGGACGCGATTTCCACCTCGCCTACTCCCCCAGCCGCGTCGACCCCGGCAACCGCGACTTCACCCCCGCCAACACGCCGAAGGTCATCGGCGGCCTCACACCCGCCTGCACCGAGTCGGCCGCGGCCTTCTACGGACGGCTCACCGACAAGGTGGTACGCGCGCGTGGACCCCGGGAAGCGGAGACCGTCCAGGTCCTGGAGACGAACTTCCGGCACGTGAACATCGCGCTCGTCAACGAGATGGCCGTCCTCTGCCACGAGATGGGCGTCGATCTGTGGGACGTCATCCGCTGTGCGGAGACGAAACCGTTCGGCTACCAGGCGTTCCGTCCCGGCCCCGGCGTCGGCGGCCATGCCGTCCCGCAGGACCTGACCGCCCACGCCGGGCGCACGCTGCGCATGGCGGAACTGGCCCAGGAGGTCAACAGCCGCATGCCACGCTACGTCGTGCAGCGAGCCGCCGCGCTCCTCAACGAGCACGGCAAGTCGGCACGGGGCGCACGCGTCCTGCTCCTCGGTGTCACGTACAAGCCGGACCTCGCCGACCAGCAGGGCAGTCCCGCCCAGGAGATCGCGGTCCGGCTGATGGAACTCGGTGCCTCCGTGAGCTACCACGACCCGCACGTCCCGTCCTGGAGCGTCCTCGACCGTCCCCTGCCCCGCGCCGACTCCCTCTACGAGGCCGCCGCCGAGGCCGACCTGACGATCCTGCTCCAGCAGCACCGCACCTACGACCTCCAGGGCCTGTCGGTGAAGGCGCAGCTCCTGCTCGACACGCGCGGGGCCACGCCCACAGGGGCGGCGTATCGGTTGTAGGAGAGCGCGCGGGGAGGTACGGGTGCGCCAGCACCCGGTGGGCGTGCGCGACGGCCCATGGCGCGCCCCCGGCTGCCATGAGCGCCCCGTCCCGTAACCGGGACACGCCGCCATCAGCGCCCTCACACTCCACCCGGGCACCCGCCCACCCGGACACGCCGCCACGAGCGCCCCCACCCGCCGCCCGGACACGCGAAAGGGCCGGTCACCCCGTCGGGTGACCGGCCCTTGATGTCTCGCGGGGACTATCGCCGATGCTGCGAGTCCGCCACCGTGACCTCGACGCGCTGGAACTCCTTCAGCTCGCTGTAGCCGGTCGTGGCCATCGCGCGGCGCAGAGCGCCGAAGAGGTTCATCGAACCGTCCGGGGTGTGGGACGGGCCCGTGAGGATCTCCTCCAGCGTGCCGACCGTGCCGAGGTCGACCTTCTTGCCGCGCGGAAGCTCCTCGTTGACGGCCTCCATGCCCCAGTGGTGCCCCTTGCCCGGACCGTCGGTCGCGCGGGCGAGCGGGGAGCCCATCATCACCGCGTCGGCACCGCAGGCGATCGCCTTGGGCAGGTCGCCGGACCAGCCCACGCCGCCGTCCGCGATCACATGCACGTACCGGCCGCCGGACTCGTCCATGTAGTCACGCCGGGCCGCGGCCACGTCGGCCACGGCGGTGGCCATCGGGACCTGGATGCCGAGCACGTTGCGCGTGGTGTGCGCGGCGCCGCCGCCGAAGCCGACGAGGACGCCGGCCGCGCCGGTGCGCATCAGGTGCAGGGCCGCGGTGTAGGTGGCGCAGCCGCCGACGATCACCGGCACGTCGAGCTCGTAGATGAACTGCTTCAGGTTCAGCGGCTCGTGCGAGCCGGAGACGTGCTCAGCCGAGACCGTCGTACCGCGGATGACGAAGATGTCCACGCCCGCGTCGACCACGGCCTTGGAGAACTGTGCGGTGCGCTGCGGGGAGAGCGCGGCGGCGGTGACCACGCCGGAGTCGCGCACCTCCTTGATGCGCTGCCCGATCAGCTCCTCCTTGATCGGCGCGGCGTAGATCTCCTGGAGGCGGCGGGTGGCCGCCTCCACGGGCAGCTCGGCGATCTCGTCGAGCAGCGGCTGCGGGTCCTCGTACCGCGTCCACAGGCCCTCGAGGTTCAGCACGCCGAGGCCGCCGAGCTCGCCGATGCGGATGGCGGTGGCCGGCGAGACGACCGAGTCCATGGGGGCGGCCAGGAAGGGCAGCTCGAAGCGGTAGGCGTCGATCTGCCAGGCGATCGAGACCTCCTTCGGGTCCCGCGTACGGCGGCTGGGGACGACGGCGATGTCGTCGAAGGCGTACGCCCGGCGGCCGCGCTTGCCGCGCCCGATCTCGATCTCAGTCACGTCTGTGGCCTTTCCCTGATGCGTTGCAGCGCCTTCCAGTATCCCCGACGGGTACGACAGGGGCGGCCCCGGTGCTCCGGGGCCGCCCCTGTCGTACGCCTCACGCGCGCGTGCGTGTCACTCGCTGCTCGTACGTGCGTGTCACTTGCTGCTGTAGTTCGGCGCCTCGACCGTCATCTGGATGTCGTGCGGGTGGCTCTCCTTCAGGCCCGCCGAGGTGATCCGCACGAAGCGGCCCTTGGACTCCATCTCCTCGATGGTGGCGGCGCCCACGTAGCCCATGGTCTGGCGGAGACCGCCGACGAGCTGGTGCAGCACGTTGGCCAGCGGGCCGCGGTAGGGCACCTGGCCCTCGACGCCCTCGGGCACGAGCTTGTCGTCGGAGGCGACCTCGGCCTGGAAGTAGCGGTCCTTGGAGTACGACCTGCCCTGGCCGCGCGACTGCATGGCGCCGAGCGAGCCCATGCCGCGGTACGACTTGAACTGCTTGCCGTTGATGAAGAGCAGCTCGCCGGGCGACTCCTCGCAGCCCGCGAGCAGGCTGCCCAGCATGACCGTGTCGGCACCGGCGGCGAGCGCCTTGCCGATGTCGCCGGAGTACTGCAGACCACCGTCGCCGATCAGCGGGATACCCGCCGGGCGGGCGGCGAGGGAGGCCTCGTAGATCGCGGTGACCTGCGGGACACCGATGCCGGCCACCACGCGCGTGGTGCAGATCGAGCCCGGGCCCACGCCCACCTTGATGCCGTCGACACCGGCGTCGATCAGCGCCTGCGCACCGTCGCGCGTGGCGACGTTGCCGCCGATCACGTCGACGGAAACGCTCGACTTGATCTTCGACATCCAGCTGAGGGCGTTGCTGTTGTGGCCGTGCGAGGTGTCGACCACCAGGAAGTCCACACCGGCCTCGGCGAGCGCCTGGGCGCGCTCCAGGGCCTCGGGGCTGGCACCCACGGCGGCGCCGACGAGCAGGCGGCCCTCGGCGTCCTTGGCGGCGTTCGGGTACTTCTCCGCCTTGACGAAGTCCTTGACCGTGATCAGGCCCTTGAGGACACCCTCGTCGTCGACCAGCGGCAGCTTCTCGATCTTGTGCCGGCGCAGGAGTTCCATGGCGTCCACACCGGAGATGCCGACCTTGCCGGTGACCAGCGGCATCGGGGTCATGACCTCGCGCACCTGGCGGCTGCGGTCGCTCTCGAAGGCCATGTCGCGGTTGGTCACAATGCCGAGCAGCTTGCCGGCCGGGTCGGTGACCGGGACACCGCTGATCCGGAACTTGGCGCACAGCGCGTCGGCCTCGGCGAGCGTGGCCTCCGGGTGCACGGTGATGGGGTCGGTGACCATGCCCGACTCGGACCGCTTCACGAGGTCGACCTGGTTGACCTGGTCCTCGACGGACAGGTTGCGGTGCAGGACACCGACGCCGCCCAGACGGGCCATCGCGATCGCCATGCGCGACTCGGTGACCTTGTCCATGGCGGCGGACAGGAGCGGGATGTTGACCCGGACATTGCGGGAGATGCGGGACGAGGTGTCGACCGCGTTGGGGAGCACCTCGGATGCGCCCGGCAGCAGCAGCACGTCGTCGTAGGTCAGCCCGAGTGTCGCGAATTTTCCGGGCACTCCGTCGACGTTTGCAGTCATGACACCTTCCCCAAATGGCCTTGATCGGTGCGGATGTCCATGCTAACGGGAAGCGTGGGTGTCTCATTCCACGGTTTCGCACGGCTCCGGGCTTCGTAGATTCGTACGGAAACGGTCGTGCGCCGGTTCATTCGCCGAACGCAGGGTGTCCAAGACGCGGTGAGGCAGCGGCGGTTACTGCTCCGCCAGGGCCCGCAGCCGGCTCAGCGCCCGGTGCTGCGCCACCCGGACGGCGCCGGGTGACATTCCCAACATCTGTCCAGTCTCCTCCGCCGTGAGGCCGACCGCGATGCGCAGCAGGAGCAGCTCGCGCTGGTTCTCGGGCAGGTTGGCGAGGAGTTTCTTGGCCCATTCGGCGTCGCTGCTCAGCAGGGCGCGCTCCTCAGGGCCGAGGGAGTCGTCGGGGCGCTCGGGCATCTCGTCGGACGGCACGGCCGTGGAGCCCGGGTGCCGCATCGCCGCGCGCTGCAGGTCGGCGACCTTGTGGGCGGCGATGGCGAAGACGAACGCCTCGAAGGGGCGCCCGGTGTCCCGGTAGCGGGGCAGAGCGAGCAGCACCGCCACGCAGACCTCCTGGGCGAGGTCCTCGACGAAGTGCCGGGCGTCACCGGGAAGCCGGGACAGCCGGGTGCGGCAGTAGCGCAGCGCCAGGGGGTGGACATGAGCGAGCAGATCGTGCGTGGCCTGCTCGTCCCCGTCGACGGCGCGGTGGACGAGCGCGCCGATCGCCCCTTGGGCAGTGCCCGCCTCGTCGTCGCGCATCGGTCCATGGTGCCCTGCGGACACGGGGTCCGCGGCACCGCGTCCCTTGTTGTGCACCGAAGCGTTATGAGCAGGTGCGCCGGAACTCATCCCCTGCGCCCTCCCCTTCCGCTCGACCGACTCGTCCCCGAGGAACTCCACACCTCAAGGATGCGGCATCCGCGGCGAAACGAGCAGCGGGCATCCGGCGACCACCGCCGAAGCCCTGGTGGGCGGGGCTTTCGGCGCCCTCCGCGCACAGCGCGCGGCCGGTCATCGGACCTGTCGTTCGGATGGATCGGGGTCCGCGGGTCCGGGTACGCGTCCGGCCGGGGCGCGGCCCTCGCTCGCACGGCACGTACGGCGAGACCTCGCGCTGCCGGGACGCCCACGACGGGATCACGCACGGCCGCGACCGGTACGGCGACACCGTGCCGGTCCGGGGCTCGCACGGCATCGCCTCCGGCCAGGGCTCGTACGACGAGACCGTGCACCGCATACGCGCGTGCCGCGAGAAACCGGGCGGCGAGACCACGTGCGGCCGGAAGCCGTCACCGAAGGCGCCGCCCGTCCTCGGCGGCGCCACGCACGCGTACCGCCCGGGCGGGGGCATCCACATGCCCCCGCTCGCCGGGAGCCGCCTCACGGGCAGCCGCTCCGCGGCACGCGCCGCGGCCGGTCCGATCCGAAGGACAGGCCCTAGCGCACGAGACCCCACCGGAATCCGAGCGCCACCGCGTGCGCCCGGTCCGACGCGCCGAGCTTCTTGAACAGCCGCCTGGCGTGCGTCTTGACGGTGTCCTCGGAGAGGAACAGCTCACGGCCGATCTCCGCGTTGGAGCGGCCGTGACTCATCCCTTCGAGCACCTGGATCTCACGCGCGGTGAGCGTCGGCGCGGCGCCCATCTCGGCGGAGCGCAGCCGACGCGGGGCGAGCCGCCAGGTCGGGTCGGCGAGAGCCTGTGTCACCGTGGCGCGCAGCTCCGCGCGGGAGGCGTCCTTGTGCAGATAGCCGCGGGCGCCGGCGGCCACCGCGAGGGCCACGCCGTCGAGGTCCTCGGCGACGGTCAGCATGATGATGCGGGCGCCGGGGTCAGCGGACAGCAGCCGCCGGACGGTCTCCACGCCGCCCAGACCGGGCATGCGTACGTCCATCAGAATCAGGTCCGAGCGGTCGGCGCCCCAGCGGCGGAGGACTTCCTCGCCGTTGGCAGCCGTCGTCACGCGCTCGACGCCGGGCACGGTCGCGACCGCGCGGCGGAGCGCCTCTCGGGCAAGCGGGGAGTCGTCGCAGACGAGGACGGAAGTCATGGCCGCCCTCCGCAGCTGATGCGCGTCACCTTGAGCCTCCAGGCTGGTACGAAATCGTCACCTGTGCGGTCGACCGTCTCGGACGCCTGCCCGAGCGCTTGTTCCTTCAACCGCCTCGCACTCTCAACGACGGTCACTCGAAAGAGTTACGGGGCCGTCTGCCATCTTCGGCACTCTACGTGAGGAGGCGGACACGGTGCAGATACGCGCGGCAGACCCTCAACCTTTCATCACAACCCATGCCCCATTCAGACCCTTTTCTTCCCGTTTGCCAGTGTCTGGAGCTAGATTCGCAATGAGTCATATTTTCATCTCCTTGGATCGTAGTTGTACGGTCGTGGACACCGGATCCGCCCAGAACGGCTACAAGGGGTCACGCAATGGCAGATTTCTCCCGCCTTCCCGGACCGAACGCGGACCTGTGGGACTGGCAGCTCCTGGCTGCGTGCCGCGGGGTGGACAGCTCGCTCTTCTTCCACCCGGAGGGCGAGCGTGGTGCGGCTCGAAGTGCTCGCGAGAACTCGGCCAAAGAGGTCTGCATGAGGTGCCCGGTACGCGCCGAGTGCGCCGCCCACGCACTGGCGGTGCGCGAGCCGTACGGCGTGTGGGGCGGCCTGACCGAGGACGAGCGCGAAGAGCTGATGGGCCGGGCGCGGAACCGGCTGGTGTCGGCATCGGCGTCGACAGCCGGCGAGCACGCGGCTTCGAACACCTGAAGGAACGTTTCTGCACATCGGGCACGCACGCGTGCCCTTGTTTTTTCGCCGGAGGTGGTCACAAGGGGCTGGGACGGGAGGTGATCGTGGGAGGTCACCCGCCCCACGCCGCGACACGGCACCCGTTCCACGCCGCGACACGGCCGCCGGTGCCGGACCCCGCTACCGGGTGGCCGCCCGCGCCAGTTGGTCCAGCGTCGCCGTGACCGCCGGCACCTGGGCGAGGTCGGGGAGAGTCAGCGCGACGATCTCCCGCCGCACGGCGGGCTCCAGGGAGACGGTGCGCACCCCCCTGGGCCGCACGGACTCGATCGCGAGCTGCGGCAGTACGGCGACACCGAGGCCGGCGCCGACCAGGCCGGCCACCGCGGGATAGTCGTCGGTCGCGAAATCGATGCGTGGCGTGAAACCGGCCGACTCGCACACCTCGACCAACTGCCCCCGGCAGCGCGGACAGCCCGCGATCCAGGGCTCCTCGGCGAGCTCACCGATCGCGACCGACCGGGCGCGGGCCAGCGGGTGCCGTTCGGGCACGAGCCCGACGAGCCGGTCCGTGAGCAGCGGGCGCACCACCAGGTCGTCCCACTCCTCGGCGCCGGCCGCTCCCTCGTAACGGAAGGCGAGGGCCACGTCGCAGTCCCCCTCGCGCAGCATCTCCACGGAACGGGGCGGCTCGGCCTCCTCCAGGGACACGCGGGTGCCGGGGTGCGCGTCGCGCAGGGCCGCCAGGGCCGTCGGCACGAGCGTGGAACTGCCGCTCGGGAACGAGACCAGCCGGACCCGTCCCGCCCGCAGCCCGGCGATGGCGGCCACCTCCTCCTCGGCGGCGGTGAGTCCGGCGAGGATCCCGGCGGCGTGCCGCACCAGCGCCTCACCGGCCTGGGTCAGACGCATCTCGCGGCCGCTGCGGATGAGCAGAGGCGTGCCGACGGACCCTTCGAGCGCCTTCATCTGCTGGCTGACGGCGGGCTGGGTGCAGCCCAGTTCGCGGGCCGCGGCGGAGAAGGAGCCGGTGGCGGCCACAGCACGCAGCACACGGAGATGACGGGCTTCGATCACCCCTCAAGGATAAGGGGTCCTTTGATGCGACGCCGAATAATGCGTCGACGCTTTGACCGCCGTCGCTTACCGTGCGGCCCATGAAGCTTCTCTCTGTGAACCTCGGGCGCCCGAAGGCCGTGCCGTACACCGACCAGCCGGAGGGCCTGACCGGAATCGACAAGCGGCCCGTGGAGGGGCCGGTGCGGGTGGCGGCGCCGGGAGCGAAGGGGGCGGGCGCCGGCGGGCTGGCCGGTGACGCGGTGTGCGACACGCGGCATCACGGAGGCGACGAGCAGGCCGTCTACGCCGTGGCCCGCGAGGACCTGGACGTGTGGGAGCGCGAGCTGGGCCGCCCGCTGGCGAACGGCGCGTTCGGCGAGAACCTCACCACGGAGGGGATCGACGTGTCCGGCGCCCGGATCGGTGAACGCTGGGGTATCGGCCCCGAGGTCGTACTGGAGATCACCAGCGGCCGCATCCCCTGCCTGACCTTCCAGGGCCACATCGGAGAGAAGGGCTGGGTGAAGCGCTTCACGCAGCGGGGAGCGCCGGGCGCGTACCTGAGGGTGATCCGGCCCGGTGAGATACGGGCGGGTGACGAGGTGCGGGTCCTGCACCGGCCCGATCACGAGGTGACGGTCGCCCTGCAGTTCCGGGCCATGACGACGGAGCGCACGCTGCTGCCTCGCCTGCTGGCGGCGGGCGAGGCACTGCACCCGGAGTCGCTGGCCGCGGCACGGACATGGATGGAGAAGTACGGGGAGGCGAAGCAGAACTGACCAATCGTCCGTTCTGAGTCCGAGTCGAGCCTCGGGGAGGGACATCGCGGCCCTCGGCCAAGTGCCGCACGGCTCCTAGGGGGAAACCCCCGGCGTCCCGCGGGGGTTGGCTCAGGGGCGGGTCGGGGCAGTTCCCCGATGACCGGCGGGTCATGATCCACGAGGCTCGAAGCATGACTCGCCACACGTCGCACCACGCGGCACCGGACGGGGGAGATCCGCCCGGTGTACCGCGCCGCGCCTTCCGCTGGAAGCGCCTTGTCATCGTGCTGGGCTCACTGGTGACCACGGTGGCCGTGGCCGTGGGCGCCCTGTTCGCCTGGCTGTGGACCGACGCGAAGGTGAACACGGCAGGCAAGGCGCCGTTCGACAACGCCCTGGCGATACCGCCCCTGGCCGAGTCGGCCGTCGAGAAGGACGGCACCCGGGTCTTCGACCTGCGGATGCAGGCGGGTGAGACGGAGTTCCGGGACGGGGTGAAGACGCCGACCTGGGGCTTCAACGGCTCCTATCTCGGCCCGACGCTGCGCGCGAAACGCGGCGAGAAGGTACGGGTGCGGGTCGACAACGGTCTGGACGAGGCGTCCTCGGTCCACTGGCACGGCATGCATCTGCCGGCACGCATGGACGGCGGCCCGCACCAGATGATCGACCCGGGAGCCACATGGAGTCCGCGGTGGACGGTGGACCAGCCGGCGGCGACGCTCTGGTACCACCCGCATCCGCACGGCAGGACCGAGGACCACGTCCGGCGCGGGCTGGCGGGTCTGTTCCTCCTCGACGACGACAAGTCGGCGCGCCTGCCGCTGCCGAAGCGGTACGGCGTCGACGATCTGCCGGTCGTCGTGCAGGACGTCCGCTTCGACGGCCCGCGGCTGGCGGGCGACCGCGGGCTGATGCAGAACGTGGGTTTCCTCGGCGACGAGACCATGGTCAACGGCACCCTGCGCCCTTACCGGCAGATCCACGACGAGCTGATACGGCTGCGGCTGCTCAACGCGTCCACCGCCCGCACCTACGCCTTCGGGTTCCCCGACGACCGCGGCTTCTCCCTGATAGCCACGGACGGCGGCCTGCTGGAGCGGCCCGCCGTCATGGAGCGGATACAGCTGTCGCCGGGTGAACGCGCCGAGATCGTCGTGCGCATGGAACCGGGTGAGCGGGTGATGCTCCGCAGCTTCCCGCAGGAGAACTACGGGGGCGCGTGGCAGCGGCGGTTCGGCGGGGGCGACGACACCTTCGACGTACTGGAGTTGCGGGCGGCCGAGCGGCTGCGGTCGTCCCCGGAGGTCCCCGCCGCGCTGGTTGCCTCGCAGCTGCCCGACGGTGAACAGGCCGTGCGCGGGAGGCACTTCGATCTGAAGCTGTCCGGGATCAACGGCCGGGAGATGGACATGGGGCGCGTCGACGAGACCGTCACCCGCGGGGCCACGGAGGTGTGGACGATACGCAACTCGAACGGCATGCCGCACAACTTCCATGTGCACGATGTGCAGTTCCGCGTGATGGAGGTGAACGGGAAGGCTCCGCCGCCGGCTCTGCGCGGGCCGAAGGACACGGTGTTCGTCCCGCACGGCACCACGATGAAGCTGGCGCTTCGTTTCACCGGCCCGGCCGACCCGGACACGCCGTACATGTATCACTGCCATCTGCTGTACCACGAAGACGAGGGAATGATGGGCCAGTTCGTGGTGGTCGAGAAGGGCCGGTCGGCCGGCGGTCCGCCGGATCACGCGGGGCACGGGGGCCGGCAGGAGCACGGAGAGGAGGCGGACTGAGCCGGGCGGGCTCCGGTGCACCCCGGCACAGGCGGCGGCGTGAGCGGACCACTCCGCTCCGGGGACCTACTCTTGCGCCATGACAACGGCTCTGATTACGGGATCGACGGCGGGGATCGGTGCCGCGTTCGCGCGGCGGCTGGCGGCCGACGGACATGACCTGGTGCTGGTGGCCCGCGACACGGTCCGGCTGCGGGAGCAGGCGACCGAGCTGCACGACCGGCACGGGATCGAGGCGGAGGTGCTGACCGCCGACCTCGCGGAGGACACCGGCATCGAGGCGGTGGCCGACCGGCTCCGCGACCGGAAGAATCCTGTCGACCTGCTGATCAACAACGCCGGTTTCGGGAACAAGGGACGCTATCTGGACGTGCCCATGGCCGACGAGCTGAGAATGCTCAAGGTGCACTGCGAGGCGGTGCTGCGGCTGACCTCGGCAGCGGCGGAGGCGATGCGGGAGCGCGGTCGCGGGGGTGTCGTGAACGTGGCCTCGGTGGCGGCGTTCGTACCCCGCGGGACGTACGGGGCGTCCAAGGCGTGGGTCGTGCAGTTCACCCAGGGGGCGGCGAAGGACCTGGCGGACAGCGGAGTACGGCTGATGGCGCTGTGCCCGGGGTTCGTGCGCACCGAGTTCCACGACCGGGCCGGGATGGGCACGGACAACATCCCGAAGTGGATGTGGCTGGACGCGGACAAGGTGGCGACGGCGGCCCTGGCCGATCTGGCCCGCGGCAAGACGGTGTCTATCCCTGACCCGCGCTACAAGACGCTCATGGGAGCGGCGAAGCTGGTGCCGCGGGGCATGCTGGGCGGCATCTCCTCACGGACCGGCCGCAAGTACGGGCCGCAGTAGCGGACCGGTGCCCGTCCCCGTCCCGCTCCGCCTCGGCGAGCTGTGGGGTCGGCGACCCGGTGGGAGGATGGGTGCTGACAGTATCCGGACCCAGGGGGGCCGGAGGTTGGCGGCATGACCTTCGTACAGCTCATCGACTGCAGGACGAGTCGGTTCGAGGAGATGGACCGGCTCCTGGACAAGTGGGTCGAGCAGACCAAGGGGAAACGGACGGCGACGCACGCGGTGGTCGGCAGGGACCACTCGGACGCGGCGCACGTCGTCGAGATCGTGGAGTTTCCGTCGTACGAGGAGGCGATGCGCAATTCGGGGCTGCCGGAGACGGATCTGATCTTCCGGGAGATGGTGGAGCTCTGTGAGGAGACGCCGACGTTCACGGACCTGGACGTGGTGCGGGACGCTCAGTTGAACGCGGACTCCGCGCGGCGGTTCTTCGAGGTGCTGGCCGGCAAGGGCGATCTGTCGCCGATGGCGGGCCTGGTCGCGGAGCACTACCACGATCATGATCCCGCCAACGAGCAGGATCTCATCGGCCTGGACCACTTCCGGCGCGAGATGGACGTGTGGCGCAGCGGCTTCGACTTCACCCTCCGGATCGAGGACCAGATCGCTCAGGGTGACCGGGTGTGCACACGGTGGTCCTGGGAGGCGACGCACAAGGGCGAGTTCCTGGGCATCCCGGCCACCGGCAGGAAGGTCTCCATGACCGGCACGACCATCTTCCGTTTCGACGGCAACGGCAGGATCGCCGAGGGCTGGTGGCAGTACGACCGCCTGGGCCTGATGGCACAACTGGGGGCCCTGGAGCCGACGGAGATGTGATCCCCGCCGGTACGGCGCGTCCGTTGTCAGAGGCGACGACCAGGATTCTGGGCCTGTCGTCAGGGGAGGCCCGGAACGCCGCGGCGTGGGTTTCCCCGCGTCCGCCGCCGTCTCCCTGAGGTGCCTGGTGCCCGCTGCCCCGAAACCGGCTGCCCCCGCTCCCCGTGAGCGCTGGTCCGATCCTCAGCAGTGGCGGGCGGGGGTGGCGGACGCCGGAACGGGACTGACTCCGCCCGAGGTGGGCCCGAACGCCGTACGTCCCGGGGGCCCGCCGGACCGGGCTCGGCGCGACCCCGTTCCTCGGCTCGGCTATTCGCCGCCTCCGCCTCCGCCCCCGTCACCACCACCGCCGTCGCCGCCGCCTCCCCCGCCGTCGCCACCGTCGCCGCCGTCGCGGCCCCAGCCGTCGCCGCCGCCGGGTTCGTTGTCGTGACGGTCCCTGCCGAGGTTGCTGAACCAGGGGTGGTCCCAGATGTCCTCTTCGGTGTCCCGGCGGGAGCTCACAGCGCGGAACCTGGCCCCGCCCGTGGTGTCGCCGAGGCCGAAGGACACCGCGACCGCGTGGGCCATGACGGCGTCGAGCGGGTCGGGGCTGTCGTGGTGCACGTCGGCGAGCGGGAGCAGCACGGTGCCGGGCGCGGGGGACGCGCCACGCGGTGGGCGGGTGAGGAGTGCGATCCGGGTGCCGTCGCGCAGCAGCGACGAGCTCACCGCGTTCTCCCGGCGCAGGGTCCACTGCCGGTCGGGCAGATGGATCTCGACCCTGCTCTTGGACTTGCGGAGCTTCCTGCGCAGTTCGAGCCGGGCGGTGACGTCACCGACGGTCAGGACCAGGCCGTGCGCCCGCTCGCCGGAGTCGGCGAGGTAGCCGTGCGGTGCCCTGAGCCGTACGGCGGGAGCGTGCGGGCCCCAGACGTCCACGCGTACCGAGCGCCGGTCCACGGCGACGGTCACGGGGCCGGCGGGCCCCGGCGCGTACCGTCGGGCGATCCACAGCGGTACGCCCTCGGCCCGCGCCCGCGCGGCGAGGGCGTACACCTGGTCCGGTCCGCCACACCTGCGCACCGCCAGTTCGCCCAGCGCGCGGGCGAATTCCGCGGCCTGACGTGTCTTCAGCGGGGTGGTGGTGCCGGTCGCACGGGTGACCGGCACGACTCCGCGGTCCTGCGGCAGGGACGACAGGGGGCGTTCGCTGCCACCGCCGCCGAGCCAGCTCCCCCGCAGAAAGGCCTCGGCCATGGCGCCGAGGTTCAGCTCGTCCAGCGGGGTGGTCCAGAGTCCTCTGCGGAGGCCGCCCTCGGTGAGTTCCACGGTTCGCGCCAGCGGGTTCCGGGACCGTTCCCCGTAGAGCACCTGGTTCATCCGGATCTTCCCCCTCCTGCTCCGACTGCTGCGTGGGAAGACCCCGTCGGCCGTGGCGCGGTTCCGCGAACGGGTACGGCGAAGGCCCGGCACCCCCGAGGGGTGCCGGGCCTTCTACGAGCGTGTCGCTCAGTGGGCGTGGCCGTGGCCGTGGCCCGCGGCGGCCGGCTCTTCCTCTTCCTTCTTCTCGACGACCAGGGTCTCGGTCGTGAGCAGCAGGGAGGCGATGGAGGCGGCGTTCTCCAGGGCGGAGCGGGTGACCTTGACCGGGTCGATGACGCCGGCCTTGATCAGGTCGCCGTACTCGCCGGTGGCGGCGTTGTAGCCGCTGCCCTTCTCGAGCTCGGCGACCTTGGAGACGATGACGTAGCCCTCGAGGCCGGCGTTCTCGGCGATCCAGCGCAGCGGCTCGACGGCGGCCTTGCGGACCACGGAGACACCGGTGGCCTCGTCGCCGGTCTTGTCGAGGTTGCCCTCGAGGACCTTGACGGCGTGGACCAGCGCGGAGCCACCACCGGAGACGATGCCCTCCTCGACCGCGGCGCGGGTCGCGGAGATGGCGTCCTCCAGACGGTGCTTGCGCTCCTTCAGCTCGACCTCGGTGGCGGCACCCACGCGGATGACGCACACGCCGCCGGCCAGCTTCGCGAGGCGCTCCTGGAGCTTCTCGCGGTCCCAGTCGGAGTCGGTGGTCTCGATCTCCGCCTTGATCTGGGCGACGCGACCCTCGACGTCCTCCTTCTTGCCCGCACCGTCGACGATCGTGGTGTCGTCCTTGGTGACGGTGACGCGGCGGGCGGAGCCGAGCACGTCCAGGCCGACCTGGTCGAGCTTGAGACCGACCTCCTCGGAGATGACCGTGGCGCCGGTGAGGACGGCCATGTCCTGCAGCATCGCCTTGCGGCGGTCACCGAAGCCGGGGGCCTTGACGGCGACGGCGTTGAAGGTGCCGCGGATCTTGTTGACCACCAGGGTCGACAGGGCCTCGCCCTCGACGTCCTCGGCGATGATCAGCAGCGGCTTGGAGGAGTTGGACTGGATGATCTTCTCCAGCAGCGGCAGCAGGTCCGCGATGGAGGAGATCTTGCCCTGGTTGATGAGGATGTACGGGTCCTCCAGGACGGCCTCCATGCGCTCCTGGTCCGTCACGAAGTACGGCGACAGGTAGCCCTTGTCGAAGGCCATGCCCTCGGTGAAGTCCAGCTCCAGACCGAAGGTGTTGGACTCCTCGACGGTGATGACACCGTCCTTGCCGACCTTGTCCATCGCCTCGGCGATGAGCTCGCCGACCTGCTGGTCCTGGGCGGACAGCGCGGCGACGGCGGCGATGTCGGACTTCTCGTCGATCGGGCGGGCCGAGGCGAGCAGGTCCTCGGAGACGGCCGCGACGGCGGCGTCGATGCCCTTCTTCAGGGCGGCCGGGGAGGCACCGGCGGCGACGTTCTTCAGACCCTCGCGGACCAGGGCCTGGGCCAGCACGGTGGCGGTGGTCGTACCGTCACCCGCGATGTCGTTGGTCTTGGTCGCCACCTCCTTCACCAGCTGCGCGCCGAGGTTCTCGTACGGGTCCTCGATCTCGACCTCGCGGGCGATCGTGACACCGTCGTTGGTGATGGTGGGGGCGCCGAACTTCTTGTCGATGACGACGTTGCGGCCCTTGGGGCCGATCGTCACCTTCACCGTGTCGGCAAGCTTGTTGACGCCGCGCTCGAGGGCGCGACGGGCGTCCTCGTCGAACTTCAGGATCTTCGCCATGGCAGCGGGAGCCCTCTCGGAATTCTGGGTGACATCACTGCGCCCCGGGCGCCCGGCTTCTTATGGGATGCGGGGGCCAGGGGCGCAGTTCGAGCAAAGATGCTTCGAGGTGGTACGAGGTGTCTTACTTCTCGACGATCGCGAGCACGTCGCGGGCCGAGAGGACGAGGTACTCCTCGTTGTTGTACTTCACCTCGGTGCCGCCGTACTTGCTGTAGAGAACGACGTCGCCGACCTTGACGTCGAGCTCGACGCGCTTGCCGTCCTCGATGCGGCCCGGGCCCACGGCCAGGACGACGCCCTCCTGGGGCTTCTCCTTGGCGGTGTCCGGAATGACCAGGCCCGAGGCCGTGGTCTGTTCGGCGTCCAGCGGCTGGACCACGATGCGGTCCTCGAGCGGCTTGATGGCAACCTTGGAGCTGGCGGTCGTCACGATCCGACCTCCCCCTTCGGAGATCTCACGGGGTTAACTGTCTGAGGTGGCGACCAGGTCGATCCGTCGTCGCGGGTGCCGGACCTGCCCGTCGCGTAGTTGGCACTCTCCAGTGGGGAGTGCCAGAGCCGAGACTATGACCGGGATTAGCACTCGGTCAAGCGGAGTGCCAAATGCCTGCGGCGCGTCGGCCATGGGTCGCTTGTCGGCGCCGGTGTGTGCAGCCCGCCGGGGTTGTGGTGAGCGTCCCTGGGGGCTGCGCCCCCAGACCCCGCTTCGGCCCTGGACGGGCCTCGTCCTCAAACGCCGGACGGGCTGGATTTCCTGGCCCGCCGCGAAAGCCGT